>JBEKGH010000070.1:0-27481 GCA_050012895.1 Occallatibacter sp. | reverse complement strand
GCACCGTGCTCGCCGCCGACTCCACTTGCAACCAGCAGCGGTACTTGTTCTCTTCCGTCCAGATGTCGCCCATCGCCGGGCGCGTGTAGCGTTCGATCAACGTTAGCTCCTAGCTGCTAGCTGCTAGCTCTGGACCGCGTGGGTTCGTGGTTTCCCACCTTAGGCGCAAAAACAAAGACGCGCCGAAGGTGGGGCACCCGGCTACAGACCAAGAAATGACAAAAAGGTAATACTTAGCGCAGGGTTTTTTCACCGCACGTCCACTATAAATTGTACGAGGCTAAGGCGTTTATTCGCGAGGGATTCCCAGCCGCAGGTGAAGTTCTTCCACCAACAGCCCGCGGCCTTCGCGTCCACGTCGATCTCGGTGTACTGAATGCCGTGCGCATTCAGGAACTGCTTGGCCGCGCGGCAATCGCGGCACCAGTTCGTGGCGTACAACTGCACTGTCATAGGCGCATTTTACCGCCGCCTCGCTGCTATGCTCTGTGATGAAGCCCACTCAGAAAAATGACGAGAGCGATGACCGCAGAAGAGATTAAGGCGCTGCTCAAACTGGAGCCGCACCCGGTCGAGGGCGGGTGGTACCGCCGCACCTACACGTCTGAATGCAATGTGGAGCTCGAGCGCGGCGTGCGCGCCCAGGGCACGGCCATCTACTACCTGCTCGAAGAAGGAACCTTCTCGGAGATGCACAGGGTCGCCTCCGACGAAATCTTCCACTTCTACCTCGGCGATCCCGTGGAAATGCTTCTCCTCTACCCCTCGGGGCGCTCCGCGCTTCTAACTTTTGGACCGGATTTGGAGGCTGGACAAAAGCCTCAAATCCTGGTTCCCGCGGGCGTGTGGCAAGGCGAGCGGCTCTTGGAAGGCGGCAAACTGGCGCTCTTCGGTTGCACTGTTACCCCGGGCTTCGATTTTGCGGATTACGAGAGCGGAAGTTACGCGGAATTGGCGGCAAAGTGGCCGGCGGAAACGAAGAGGATTCGGAGCTTGACGCGGAGTTAGACGCGTCGCGTGTTTGAAGACGCTGTGCTGGAGTTCGCAGGCCTTAATCAGGAGGGTTCCGGCCGTTCAGTCCTTCTGGAAACACGGCCAATCAGTTGGATTCGACTTCGCCGGTTTGCAAGGGTCGTTTGCGGGAAGTTCCCTCACGCTCAAAACTCGATGTACAACGAGCTTCGTAGTTGCATTGTTATCCCAGCCCGGATGATAGACCTTCTTAATGGGCTCAGGTAGTCTCTGGTCTGGAACCGGTGGCCCGTAGAATTCCCCTTCGAATACGACCAAAACCGGCGCCCCGTCGCCATGGACCCCTCTGGCAATATTTTGCTTATCCACCATTCGCCACATACGATCTAATTTCTTGTGGTCTTGCACTTGCTCAAAATCCAACATCGTGGCCTGGCCGGAGCAATGCGCAACAACCAAGTACGCCCCTTCCATACCCGCAAGAAGCACTCCTTCCACTTGCACCTCTTGTCGCTCTCCCTCTCTTGCGTTCGCTTGGAGCTTACAGAGTGAAGGTCGATCGATATGCAACTGGCTCATACCGTTTTGAGCCGTCACAAGAAACATAATTAGCGCAAGAGATTGAAACCTGTATCGCATTTCGCAGCCGCTTTCAAAGCGAGATTGATTGGCAAGGACACATCGCCGAACCGTTCACCTACGACAGTTCACCTACGATTGGGTCATTGCCCAATTCTATCGCCGCTCTTTAAAGAATCCCCGCAGCAATTCAGCGGATTCTTCAGCGCCAATTCCCTGTTCCACTTGCATGTGGTGGTTGAGCTGCGGATGGTTCAACACTTCGAGCACCGACCCGCACGCTCCCGCCTTGGGATCGGCGGTGGCGAACACCAGGCGGTCAATGCGTGCGTGAATCATGGCTCCGGCGCACATGGCGCAGGGCTCGAGCGTCACATAGAGCGTGCACCCGGCGAGTCGATAATTGCCCATCGCCGCGGCTGCCGCGCGCAACGCAACGATTTCCGCGTGAGCCGTGGGATCCACATCGCGCAGCACGCGATTCTGCCCGCGGGCAACGATGGCGCCCTCGCGAACTACTACCGCGCCGATGGGCACCTCGCCGCCTTCGGCCGCAAGGCGCGCCTCGGCTAATGCGGCTTGCATGAAATCTAGGTCGGCCATGCGAAATCTCTGCCCGGACGCAGATGCTTGAAGTTGATTCCAGCAAGCCCGCGAGAATTGAGCATGCTCGCCAAGCGCCAATCTATTGTCAAAATCACGCGTTCGGCAGCAAGGCGCACAAGCGCTGCGTCGGTGAGGCCAAACTCACTTGATCCTTGGTCAGCCATGATTTGGGCGGCGGGCTCGTAAAACTCAGGGATCAGCGCAATTCCACCTGAAATATGGACGCTCCAAGCTGGTTTTCTCCATGAGGGCAAGGAACCGGCGAGATTGGAAACCTCAGTCAGGACATGCGGGGTCGTTTGCAATTCGCCGAGCTCTGCAAGGGTTTCGGCCAGAACGTACAGGTCATTGGGCTCGAATGCATTCAAACGCTTAAATGTTCTTATCAGGGACGGATCGAAGCTGCTGCACCAATGCAAAAGGAGAAGATTAGAGTCGAGTACGACCGGCCAGCCCAGATAGGGGTCGAGCAGCGGATGGGCCAGAATCCTCATGCAGCGTACTGCTTGATTGCGATAAGGCCGCCATCTTCGGCATTTAACGTGACAACCTTGGCAACTCGTTTGAAACCAAAGGGAGTAACCTGTTGGCCTAGAAACTTTGCGGTTTCCGGATCACCGATGCTGAAGGTCAGCTTCCATATTGGCAACTTAGCCCGTTCAGCCGTCTCAATTGTCTCCGACTCGACCTCTTCCAGCCGAATGTCCTGTGTTTCAGCCAGATTGGGCATGATTTCTTGAATGTAACCGAGAGCTTTTTGTGATGCCTCGCGTGGGTTCAACATGCAAGTTCCCCTTAGCAATTATTCTACCTCGAAACCAAATTGGCCCCCGCCGGCTGCTGCTGGGTCATGCAGTGCAGCGCGCCCAGTCCCCAGATCAGGTCCATCGAGTGCACGCCGATCACCTCGCGGTCGGGGAAAACCTCGGCCAGCAGGTTCAGCGCCACGCGGTCGTTGGGATCGTGAAACGTGGGCGCCAGCACCACTCCGTTGGCGACGTAGAAATTGGCGTAGCTAGCCGGAAGCCGCTGCCCGCGGAAAACCACCGGGCGCGGCATGGGCAATTCCACAATCGTGAACTGCTTTCCGTCGGCCGTGCGCGCGGCCTTCAGTTGCGCGAGATTTTCGGCCAGCGGCGCGTGGTTGGGGTCACTCGTATCGGGCTCGACTGCGGCTACAATCGTCGCCGGCCCGGCGAAGCGCGCAATGTCGTCTACATGGCCGTGGGTGTCGTCGCCGGCAATGCCGCGGCCCAGCCAGATCACCTGGTCGATGCCGAGAAAGTCGTGGAACGCACGCTCCAGTTGCGCGCGGCTCAGGCCGGGATTACGCTGCTGCACCTCGCTCAGCAGGCACTCTTCGGTGGTGAGCAGAACGCCTTGGCCGTTGACGTCGATCGAACCGCCTTCAAGGACCATTCTGCACTGCGCGCCGCGCATGTCTTCAATACAGGGCTGCCAATGCGGACAACCGAGCAGTATCGCCACGCGGCCGGGCAGCTTGTCGTCGAGATGCCAGTCGTCGTACTTGGCCCACGCATTGAAGCGCCAGTTAGTGAGGCCGATCTTCCCCTTGGCATTGCGCACAAAAATCGGACCGGAGTCCCGCGTCCATCCGCGATCGGTAGGCCAGCGATGAAAACTTACTCGATCGAGGTCAGCGCACGCGCGCTTCAACATGCTCACAACGCGCTGTTCCATTGCGGCGTCTTCCACGATCAGATGCACGCGCTCGTGCGGGGCGAGAAGGCGCACGATCTCCACATAGAGCCACGGAATCGCCGCAAACTTGCCCGGCCAATCCTCGGGATTATGCGGCCAGGCAAGCCAAGTGGCCTCGTGCGGCTCCCACTCGGCGGGCATGCGGTAGCCGAGTGCGCGGGGCGTCTTTGTCGATTCGTTCAAAAATCCCTCAGGGGCTAAAGCCCGGGCTCAATCTATGGGCTTGGGTCGGCACCCTTCGACTTCGCTCAGGGCAGGCTAGAAGTCGTGCCCTTTCAAAACAAGGTTTTGGAATGGCCTATCTCTCGCCCTTTCAAAAATGTGTTGAATCAACCCTCAGATCATTTCTCAGTCGAGGGCGCGGCATCGAGAAAGCGTTGGGTAATCCCGGCGTAGGCGTCCACGCGGCGGTCGCGCAGGAAGGGCCAGTTGCGGCGCGTCTCCTCGATCAGCGCCCGGTCGACCTCGCCGAGCACGATCTCCTCGGCGTCGTGCCCGGCCTGGGCCACGATGCGGCCGAAGGGATCGGCGATAAAGCTGCCGCCCCAGAACTCGAGTCCCGGCCCCGTTGCACGATTGCCCAGCACCTCGCCATACTCGAGACCCACGCGGTTCACCGCTGCCACATACACGCCGTTGGCGATGGCATGCGCCCGCTGGATGGTCCTCCACGCGTCGAACTGCGCGGCGCCAAACTCATCCTTTTCCGCCGGGTGCCAGCCGATGGCCGTGGGATAGAACAGCACCTCGGCTCCCTGCAGCGCCGTGAGCCGCGCGCCTTCGGGATACCACTGGTCCCAGCAGACCAAAGTACCCACGCGGCCTGCGCTCGTGTCCACGGCCTGAAAACCGAGGTCGCCCAGTGTGAAGTAATATTTTTCGTAATAGAGAGGATCGTCCGGTATGTGCATCTTGCGGTAGACGCCGGCGATTCGTCCGTCGGCATTCAGCGTGACCGCGGTGTTGTGATAAAGCCCCGGCGCACGCCGCTCAAACAACGACGCCACAATCGCCACATGGGCCTCGCGAGCTACATCCGCCAGCTTTTTCGTCGACGGGCCGGGTATCACCTCCGCCAGATTGAACAGCTTCAAATCCTCGCGCTGGCAGAAGTATTGCGTGCGGAACAGTTCCGGCAGGCAGACGATCTGCGCGCCGAGCCGAGCCGCTTCGCGGATGTGTTTGACCGCGGACGAAAAGTTTGCCTCCGGGTCAGCGCCCATGCGCATCTGCACAAGGGCGACGGTAAATTTAGGCGCTGTGGTCATGCTCTGTCTCTCGATCCTCTCCTGTAGGCTACGGCCCAGACAGCAAGGCCAACCCCGCGCTGGCGGAATTGGCCTCCGATTCCTGTGCATCGTGTTTCAAAAATGGTTCAACAGGCTTCGGCTGAGTTCCCTCAGGGGCTAAAGCCCACGCACCTTTTGCGGCATACGGCACGACTGAAGTCGTGCCCTTTCACGAAGCCGGTTTTGAAACACGCCCTAAAACTGCCGGCCGTTACTCTTCCAGGATCAGCACCGCCGCGGCGATGGTTGTCGTCCACTTGCCGCGTTTGTCGCCTACCGCCGACTGGGTGACGTTGCTGGTGCGGACGATCTTGTTGGAGATGCGGTAAATCTCCTTTTTCTCGTCCCAGCTGGTATCGGGATCGAATTCCACGTCGAGCGTGGTGGCCAGCATTTCGGCAGCCAGCTCCTCGGCGTACTCGCCCGCCTGGTCTTCGGTCTCGCCAAAGCTGTGATGCTCGCTCAGGTAGCCGTAGGTATTGCGGTCGGCCGGAATGGCCACGCCAATGCTCGCAGCGACAAGCCGGTGCGCCTCGCGCGTGGAGTTTTCTGCAATCACTGCGAACACGACCTCGCCGTCATGCAGATACTTGAGGCCTTCCTTGCGCGGAATCATCTTGCACTGCGGCGGAAAGATGGAAGAGACGCGCACCAGGTTCTGTGAGGCGATGCCCGCATCCCGAAGGGCCAGCTCAAACGATGTCAACCGCTCCTTGTGTTTGCCGACGCCTTTGGTGAAGAAAAGCTTCTTCGGGACCATGCTTTTTCCCAATTTCTATGTACCCTCCGTGGGTTTGAAAGTTGTGACAGTTTTCTTGCGTTCCCGCATGAGTCTATCGCATCTGGGCGGGTGCGAACAGGGTTTCGGGGCAAATTTATCAGCGGTTGATTCCGTCGGCGAGTGCGGGAAACAAAACTTGCCCCATCCAGACCGTTGCGGACGCGGAAAAATATTACGCCCCGGCACGGCGCTCCAGTCAGCTTCGAGACCTGGCAAAACGAAAATGCTATAGTCAGGCGTAGATTTCTACCGGAGTTTTCGATCGATGCCGACTGGCAAGCTGATCTCGATCCTCCTCGTCATAACGGCGTTTGGGGCGGCGGTTGGGTGCGCCACGCCGGCGCATGCCAAGATCATTGAAGATGCGAGTGGGTCTCTCGCAATCCTCACCAGCATTGGCGATGCGCTGGATGCGCCTGACCATCATCCCGTGCACATTCTCTACGTGCACGGCATCAACCAGATTGGCTCCGGCGATTCCTCGCTGCTGCGCGAGTCGATTTGCACGCGACTCAAGCTCTGCGACATCAAGGACTGGAAAAACGCGGGCGTGGAATTTCCCGATCGCGGTGAGTTTGCCGATGCCGTCAATCCGCCCACGCTTGCCTACCTGGGCAGCCCGGTGTGGAAGAGCGCCGACGAGTGGCATGCCGCCGCGCCGTTTGTTGTGCATTGGGTGGTGCATCTCCGCGGGCACGCCTCCGTGCTCGTCGTGGACGAGATCAACTGGTGGCCGCTGCTGCTTTCGCTCAAGTGCCGCCGCGTGATGGCCCCCGAATCGTATCTTGCCGGACCCGATCGGGACCTTCTGCAGCTTTGCTCGGATCAGAATGCGCAGGCGCCGGACGGATTGGGCCGGTTTTATGCCTGGATCACGCCCGAAGACGCCGCGCAACTCGAAAAATTGAAGCCGCAGAGCGTCTGGCTCAACCGGGCTCTGAAGGACAGTCTCGTCGACTGGGGACTTGCCGATGTGCTGCTCGCCACCGGACAGCTCGACGGCATTTTGCGCGACGGCATTCGACAACTCATGGCCAAATCTGCCGCATTCGATCCCAACCAGACTGGCGCGTCGCTGAACGCAGGCCAGGCCGGCAAGCCCTACAACTGGAAGGCGCAACTCGGCAACGGCAAGACCCTCGACCAGGAGTTCGTCGGCGTCACGCACAGCCTCGGCTCTTATCTCTTTTTCAACGCGCTCAATCCCGATGCGCATTCGCCGGTGCAATCGGCCGATCAGACCGCCATGGACGCCGACGACGATTCCGCAGTGCAATACATTTTTGAGCGGACTACGCTGGTTTATTTCTTCGCCAACCAGATTCAAATGCTCGAGATCACCAATCTGGAGACCACGTCGCAGCCGCAGGTTCCAGTTTTCCAGCCGCTCGGGCTTGATGCGCCGCCGATCCCCACGGCGCCTGCCGAAAATTTCAGGGCCCTCGTCAACCGCTGGAAGCAGATGCAGACGGATTTTCAAACCGCCCTGCACCCCGGCGATGAAGCGGCACGGAAGAAGGTGCAGGTGGTGGCCTGGAGCGACCCCAGCGACGTAATCACCTTCCGCGTTCCGAAAATCGGCGATGTGGACGTGGTGAATCTCTACGTGCACAATGCACATCGGTGGTTTGGGCTCTTCGAGTCGCCCAGCGCCGCGCACGCCAACTACGCAAAAAACAAAGACGTGCTGCGCGTGATGTTTTCGCACCCAGTGCAGCTGCATCCGTAGCATGAGAAGCGGACCGCCCGTGGGACCGCGGCGTCAAGGTGCGAGCGGATTCATCCAACGCAGTCCCGGAAAGCGGGCGAAGTCGCGGTCCGTGGTGTGCAGCACGCCCCCGTATTCGATGGTGAGAGCGGCAAGTTGGGCATCGGTGGTCAACTTGCCGCGTACGTCGCCCTTGATAAGCATCTCGCGGAAGAGTGGCCAGTGTCTTTCGCCGGGGGCTAGAGCTCGCATGTGCGGCATCGCCAACCACTGCTCGACAATGAACAACGCCTGGTCACGCGAAAAGCGCTCGCCGTGTAAACCGGGATAGGTGAGGACACGGATGAATGCCGCGATATTTTGCCAGGGAAGACCGAATGCGTTGCCGGATGAAAATACCTCCTCGATCCACGCTTTTGCCTCCACATGCGAAGGCGTCGTGCTGTCGTACGCATAGATGAGCAGGTTGACATCGATAACGATCATCGATGATTCGGCCCTTCGATCGCCTCAATCAGGTCTTTGACTGTCTCGTAGCGGGTTCCCAACCCGGTGCCGATCGGCAAGGGTGTCACAACGAATGGCTTGCGCCCTTCTCCATTGCCGTTCGCCAGACCCTTGCGGAGAAGATTGTTCACGGTGGTTTTGAAGGAGGCGCCGGAGCGGCGCAGCTCCTGCCGTACCAGAGCGGCTACGTCGTCGTCGAGGGTGAGAGTGGTTCGCACATCATGATGCTCTCATCATAGACATCATGATGTCAAGCGGAGTCCGATGCCATTCCTCTTGCCCTTGTCCCCTTCGCGCTCCAGGGCGCCGTTGCCACCCCTAATTTGCGGGTGTTAGCCTCAACTTTGGACTATTCCGAGAAGGGGCTCAACCGAACGACATGCAAAGCACCTACAACGGGCTCGAACTGCCGAAAAACGGCCAGCCGATCGACTACAAGGACGGGCAATTTTCCGTTCCCGACCATCCCATCATTCCCTTCATTGAAGGCGACGGCACGGGGCGCGACATCTGGAAGGCGTCGCAGCGGGTCTTTGATGCCGCCGTAGAAAAAGCCTATGGCGGCAAGCGCGCCATCCGCTGGTTTGAGATTTTTGCCGGCGAAAAAGCCTTTCGGCAATTCTCCAACTGGCTGCCCGACGACTCCGTGGCCGCGGCCCGCGACCTGCGCGTCTCCATCAAGGGACCTCTGACCACGCCGGTCGGCGGCGGGATTCGTTCGTTGAATGTAGCGCTGCGTCAGATTCTCGATCTGTACTCCTGCGTACGCCCGGTGAAGTACTACCAGGGAGTGCCCAGCCCGGTGAAGCATCCCGAACAGGTCGATATCGTCATCTTTCGCGAGAACACGGAGGATGTGTACGCGGGCATTGAGTTCAAAGAGGGCTCGGAAGACGCCGCGCGGTTGATCGCGTTTTTGAATGACGATCTCCTGGCGAAAACCAAGAAAAGAGTGCGCACGGATTCCGGCGTGGGCATCAAGCCCATTTCGATCTTCGGCACCAAGCGGCTGGTGCGCGCGGCCATCAAACATGCCTTGGAATCCGGCCGCAAGACGGTGACGCTGGTGCACAAGGGCAACATTCAGAAGTTCACCGAGGGCGCATTCCGCGAGTGGGGCTACGAGGTGGCCACGGAGGAGTTCCGCAACCAGACTGTGACCGAACGTGAGAGCTGGATTCTCGGCAACGTCGACGCGAAGCCCGGCATCACTGTCGAGGAGAACGCCGCGCTGATCGAGCCGGGCCTTGAATTCGGCAACCAGGCATTCCGCGATGCGATCTATGCTGAGATCAAGGGCGTTCTTGATTCCATCGGCAAGACGCACGGCAACGGCGCGTGGAAGTCGAAGATTCTGGTGAACGATCGCATCGCCGACTCCATCTTCCAGCAGATCATCATTCGCCCGTCGGACTACAGCATTCTGGCCACGCCCAACCTGAACGGCGATTACATCTCCGACGCAGCCGCGGCGCAGGTAGGCGGCCTCGGCATCGCGCCCGGCGCCAACATCGGCGACGGCTACGCAGTCTTCGAAGCCACGCACGGCACCGCTCCCAAGTACGCCGATAAGGACGTGATCAATCCCGGCTCGGTGATTCTGTCCGGCGCGATGCTGCTCGAGTTCATCGGCTGGAAGGAAGCGGCGCACATGATCGAGAGCGCCATGGAGAAAACCATCCAGCAGAAATTCGTCACCTACGACTTCGAGCGGCAACTTTCCGGCGCGACGAAGGTGGGGACGAGCGAGTTTGCTACGAGGATTATCGGGAATATGTAGAAGCGAGTAGACAGCGATCAGTTTTGAAAGGACACGACTTCGGCCGTGCCGCAAGTGCCCAGAGACGGAGACGGGCTTTAGCCGCTGAGGGATCATAGTGCCTGTTTTGTTTAATTCGCTGCTAGCGCAGATTGAAGTCAAGCCTGAGAACGTCATCCTGCTTCGTCACCAGGACAAAAGGGCTGCGCGTGGACGTACACCTTACGAATTATGGCGAGATGCCCCTCCTGCCTTCGAATGCTACCAGTCCATTCAGAGCTTCGAAAACAGGCCAAAGTTTTCGCGAGCGCGTAATTGGGCTTCGTTCGTGGCAACGCCGGACGGCGCAACAATGTTTGTGGGGCTCTATGCCGCGGAATATCTCGGCGTGCTGGCGGAAGACACTCCAAAGCCGCAATGTGAAGGGGTTGATTCGGCTGGAAGCTGTGACAAATACGATCTGCGGCTCGACGAACGGTTGGCGGATTTGAGGGGCAAGCTTTTCATCGAATGGGGAGACGGGACACGAGCCTGGGTGCAGCGGGCCGATAATCAGAACAAGCCAATCATAGAACTGCGATCCGAATTCAAGGAACGTGACTTCCCCGGATTTCTGAATTTCACTGAGCCCTTGTCCAAGGTGGAGGGACTTCCGAAAACATGGATCGAGAATCTCAAGCACGCTAAAGGGGTCTACTTATTGACTTGCCCTAAGACGAAGGAGCAATACGTCGGCTCAGCCACCGGAGAAGAGGGTTTTTGGCATCGATGGATGGAATACGTCGTGTCCGGTCACGGTGGCAATATCGCGCTGAAAAGTCGTGAATACAGCGACTATCAGGTTTCTATTCTCGAAGTGGCTGGGAGCAGTTCGAATATCGATGACATTCTGAAAATGGAATCCAGGTGGAAGGACAAGCTTCAAAGCCGCGAAATGGGGTTGAACAGGAACTGAAGAGGGCTCATTACGGTCTAACAGCTTTGGAAAGGTGGAAAGCGTCATGGTGGATGCAAGAAAATCTGCTGAGGCGGCTAGGAAGATTCAGGAAATCAGCCGCACGATCTCAAATCACCAATCAAACATTTCGCGACTTGAGCGCGAAAAGAGCGAAAGGGTCAAGTATTACGATCAACAGATCATGCGCGAGCAGGATGAAATCAAGCGTCATACCAGGCTGATTGATGAGCTTAAGCGTCAGATTTGATTTGAATGTCTTCCTGGCGAGCCGCATTCCCTCAGGGGCTAAAGCCCGCCTTCATTTTTCGGGTCTTGCGGCACGGCTGAAGCCGTGCCCTTTCAAGACAGACCACTGACCACAGATTCAAGATGCTCCAAGGAGAAATGGACATGCGTAAAAAAGTAAGTATCGTCGGCGCGGGCAATGTGGGCGCCACTTGCGCGCACTGGATTGCGGCCAAGGAACTGGCCGACGTGGTTTTAGTTGACGTGGTGGAAGGCGTGCCGCAAGGCAAGGCTCTCGACCTGCTCGAAGCCATGCCCATCGAGAAGCGCGACGTGGCCATCGCCGGCTCCAACGACTACGCGGCCACGGCCAACTCCGACATCGTCATCATCACCGCGGGCATCGCCCGCAAGCCCGGCATGAGCCGCGACGACTTGCTGCACACCAACTTCAAAATCATGTCCGACGTGGTGCAGAAGGTGGTCGCACAGTCGCCGGAGTCGATTCTCATCATCGTCTCGAATCCGCTGGACGCCATGGCCCAGGCCGCTTTCCGTCAGGCCGGATTCAATCGCGAGCGCGTCATCGGCATGGCCGGCGTGCTGGACTCGGCACGCTTCCGCAGCTTCATTGCTGCGGAGTTGAACGTGAGCGTGGAAAACGTGACGGCCTTTGTGCTGGGCGGCCATGGCGACACCATGGTGCCCCTGGCGCGCTACTCCACGGTCGCCGGAATCCCCATCACCGAACTCATCGCGCCCGAGCGGCTGGAGCAGCTCATCCAGCGCACACGCGACGGCGGCGCAGAGATCGTAAAGCATCTCAAGACCGGCAGCGCCTACTACGCGCCGGGCGCGGCTGCGGTTGAGATGGCTGAAGCCATTCTCAAAGACAAGAAGAAGATTCTGCCCTGCGCGGCCTATCTCGAAGGCGAGTACGGCATCTCCGGCTACTACATCGGCGTGCCCTGCAAGCTGGGCGCGGGCGGCCTCGAGCAGATTGTCGAAATCAAGCTAACGCCGGAGGAAGATGCCGCGCTCAAAAAGAGCGCAGCGGCCGTGAAGGAGCTTTGCGCGGTCATCGGCGTGTAGGCGCGGCGGGACCGAAATAAGAAGCGGCGCGCATTTTGCGATCCGTGCGCGCCGCAATCGTTTGAATCGTTAGCAGCGATTGGCCCTGCGAACGAAATGTCCTTGCGCCGTCCCTACGGGACTCCGGAGTGCATTTGTGGGACCGCTTTCCCCACGCTGAAGCGCGGGGCTAACAAACACTGCGCCTACGGCGCGGCTGGCCAGGACGTTCCTTATGCAAGCAACGATGAAAGCTGGAGGCTAGAAGCTAGAGGCTAGAAGCTAGAAGCTGTTTTCTCAATCGATCACCAAGCTCAATTCGTGGCGCAGATCTGCGCCGCGAACCCAAAAAATCACGTCGGTAGCGATATTCGACGCGTGGTCGGCAATCCGTTCTAAATTTTTCGCCACCAGGATGCCGTTCATCGCCTGCTGCGTAAACTGCGGCTTTTCCTCGATCACCCTGAGCAGATCGCTATGCGCGCGGCGGTTCATGCGGTCGATCTCGTCGTCCATCCCGCGCACGGTTTCGGCCAGGCGCGCGTCGCCATCCAGCAGCGCCTGCAGCGCAGTGCGGATCATCTCCCCGGCAAACTCTCCCATGGCGGCAAAATCCGCCGGCAGCTCGACATCGTCGAGGGGCAGAATCTCCTTGGTCCGGCGCGTGATGCTCATGGATTGATCGCCGATCCGCTCCAGGTCGCCGTTGATCTTGATCACCGCCAGAATAAATCTCAAATCGATAGCCATTGGCTGTTGCTTGGCCAACAGCTCGTAGGCCATCTCGTCCAGCTCGCGCTGCGCGGTGTCGATCGCCCTTTCGTTCTGCTTTACAAATTTGCACAGGCCCTTGTCGCGCCGCAGATAGGCTTCCAGCGCGGACTCGACGGCCTGCTGCGCCAGCGCGGCCATGGCCAGAAGCTTGTCCTTGAGTTCAGCCAACTGCTGATGAAAGTGAATACGCGGCACTACAGTCTTCCCTCCATCTCCCCATTGTGCATCAAGCAAGATTACAGGAGAACAAATTTCCGTGCATGCACCAGAAGTGGTATACCCGGCGGAACGGGTCCCAATCCGGCACCTGCGGACCGGGCGGTGAAGGAACCTCCCTCAGGGGTTAAAACCCCCATTCTTTTTGGCCTTTTTCGGCACGACTAAAGTCGTGCCCTTTCACGAAGCTCGGTTTATGCATCTGGTTCTACGCCGCACCGGCCGGCTGGGTACCCGCAGGTCTTTGGGGCAATTCGATCTTGCCCAGCAGGAACATATACCCTGCGATGCCGACTGCCAAGTATGCGCCCGCAACGGCAAACGCCCACGCATAGGAGTGGAACGCCGACACCAGGTAACCCGTCAAAATCGAGGCGGTAATTCCGGAAATCTGCCCGCAGAAATTGATGATTCCGCCCACTTTCCCCACGTTGCCGCGCACCGCGATCAGCGAGGGCAGCGACCAGGCCACCGGCGCCGCCGCCGCCAGCCCGCCAATCGAAATGCTGATCCACACCAGGGCCTGGGTGGCATTGTGCGCACGAGCCGCGCCCAGAATGCCCAGCCCGAATGCCGTTCCGCCGATCAACACCACGCGGCGCACCGCGCTTGCATTCCAGCCGCGCTTCACCAGGAAGTCCACCAGCCAGCCACCGATCGCAAGGTCGGTCGCGGTGGCGAAGATCCAGGGCACGCTGGTGTAAGCAAACGAATGCAGCAGATCGATATGCAGGGTCGAAGACAAATACGTCGGCAGCCAATAGAGCAGTAGATAAAACACGTAGTTATACGCGCCCATACCCAGCGCGAGACCCAGCACCTTGCGCTGCGCAATCAGCTGGCCCAGCGAAGACGCTTTTTCTTCATCGTGTTCCCGCGCGCCCTGCGGACTGTTGCGGTATTCAATGTAACGGCGTTCGATCTCGGTCAATTTCGGGTCGTCGTCGGGATCGCGATAGACGCGCGAGAAATAAACAAAGTAGGCGAAGCTGATGGCTCCGGTAAACGCGAAGCTCCAGCGCCATCCGGCGTGGATCAGCACGATCCCGATCAGCGGGACCCCGATGGCCGAGGCAAACTTTGCGGCGGCATCGGAGAGCGCTGTGGCGAAACTCCGCTCGCGCGCCGGAAACCAGAGGCCGATGGCCTTGGCGTTCGCAGGAAATGCCGGTGCCTCGCCCACGCCGAGCAGAAGGCGCGCTCCAAAGAAACCGCCCAGGTTGGGCGTAGCCGCCGCCGCAAACGAAGCCGCGCTCCAGAGTAAAGTTCCCACGCGCCCCACGCGCCGCACGCCGAATTTGTCGAGAATCACGCCGATGGGAAGCTGGCACGCGGCGTAGGTCCAGTTATACGCGCTCGAAAGATAGCCGAACGCCACATCGGAGATGCCGAAGGCACCGATCAGCGCATTGTGCGATACCGAGAGATTGACGCGGTCGAAGTAGTTGACAAGAATGCCGATGCCGAGCAGCCACGCGATGCGCCAGCGCCGGCCGGGCACATGCGTTGGCGCAATCGTCTCGTCTGTTTCCACCATCTCTCCTAGGGTAGTGTTTCAGAAATTCGTTGACACATGGGAACATTCCAAAATGCAGGTCCTTCGACTCCGTTTGCCGCACAAAACGCGGCAAACTCCGCTCAGGATGACCAGCTTTTGTGTGTAGCCATTTAAGAGACACTACACCGGCGTCAACCTTGTAATTGCGTCTTGCCGTTGGCCGTGAGCGGCCCGTTCTGCACCACGTCGTTTTCCAGCGTGCCGATGGGATCGATGGTGATGCGAATCCTGTCGCCCGCAGCCAGCGAAAATTCGTCCGGCGGCACAATGCCGGTTCCTGTCATTAGAAACACGCCGCGAGGAAAGCTGTTTTCGCGGAAGAGATACTCTGCCAGTTCAGCGATCGGGCGCTTGAGCTCAGCCAGATTTGTCGACCCGCTGAATACCGTCAATCCCCCGCGCTCAATCTCCACACCGATGGGTGTTTCCTTTGGCAGCGGTTCGCTCCCCACCAGAATGCACGGGCCCAGCGCGCAACTGCGGTCGTAGACCTTGGCCTGGGGAAGATAGAGCGGATTCTCGCCTTCGATGTCGCGCGAGCTCATGTCGTTGCCCACGGTGTAGCCAACAATCCGGCCGCGCGCGTCAAGAAGCACCGTCAACTCGGGCTCGGGAACCGACCACTTCGCGTCACGCCGGACGTGCACGTGCTGGCCCGGCCCCGCTACGTGTTCGGGGCTGGATTTGAAGAAAAGCTCCGGACGCTTCGCCGTGTACACGCGGTCGTAAAAATCGCCGCCTCCCGCATCCTTTGCCTCGGCCATACGCGCGCTGCGGCTGCGATAGTAGGTCACGCCCGCGGCCCACACGCTCTGGCTTTCGACCGGCGCTATCACTTTTCGCGGATCGAACTTCTCGGCCGGCTTCGCGCCCGCCACCAGCGACACCAGAAATCCCGCAAGATCGGGATGGTTCACAATCGCGTCCCAGCGCTCGATTGGGATGCGATAGTGTCGTCCCTCGTGTTCCACATAGCTCACATTCGCGATTCGGCCGTGGCTCTGTGCGGTTCGGTAAAGTTTCACGCGCGCTTCTCCAGTCGTGCAACAATCTGATCCACATCGTAGACGCAGCCGCCCCAGACGCCGCCGCTGGCCTGTACCAGTGCCGCCCACAGCTTCGTATCGGCGGGCAATTCGGGATGCGGCTTGAGGTCGGCTCGCGGACTGCGCTGCGCCAACCGTCGCGCGCCCTCCTCGGCGCCAAAACTCTCGCCCGCTTCGCCCACAAAATTGACCGATCCGGCAAGCCCCACGCGGTCAATCACGATTTCAATCTGGTCGCCATCGCGCACTTTGCCGATGACGCCACCGGCCAATGCCTCGGGCGAGATATGGCCGATGCATGCGCCGGTGGAAACGCCGCTGAAGCGCCCGTCGGTCAGCAATGCCACGTGTTTGCAATGCGGCAGTTGCTTGAGCGCGGAAGTGATCTGGTAAATCTCCTGCATGCCCGCGCCCGCGGGCCCGCTGCAGATGAGGACGATCACGTCGCCCTGAGCGATCCCGTCCGACTTGATGGCATGAATCGCCGCGGCCTCAGTTACAAACACGCGCGCCGGACCGGTGTGCCGGTACACATGATCCTCGCCCACCAGCGACGGATCGATCGCGGTGCTCTTGATCACCGCACCCTCTGGCGCCAGATTGCCCATGGGGAAACAGACTGTCGAAGTGAGCCCATGGGACCGCGCACGATCGGGCGACATGATCACGTCGTCGGGATCGATGCCGTCGAGTTCCTGCAATCTGCGGCGCAATGCGGTGCGCCGCTCGCTGCCGCGCCACCAGTCGAGACACGTGCCCAGCGTTTCGCCGCTCACCGTACGCACGCTCTCATCCAAAAGCCCTGCAGCACGCAATGCCAGCATCACTTCCGGCACACCCCCCGCCAGAAACACCTGCACCGTGGCAAAATTACGCGGGCCGTTGGGCAGCGCGTCCACCAGGCGCGGCACCTCGCGATTGACCTCGGCCCAATCTTCGACCGTGAGCCTTGGCAATCCCGCCGCGTAGGCAATGGCAGGTAGATGGATGAGCAGATTCGTCGATCCGCCGAACGCGGCGTGCAAGACCATCGCATTTCTGATGGCCGCGGGCGTAAGAATGTCGCGCACACCACATCCCAGTTGATGCAGGCGCAACAGCGCGCGAGCCGAGCGGCGCGCGGCGTCGAGCCAAACCGGTTGGCCCGAGGGCGCAAGCGCGCTGTGCGGCAACGAGAGCCCCAGCGCCTCGCCGACGACCTGCGCCGTAGCTGCCGTGCCCAGAAACTGGCAGCCTCCGCCGGGCGACGCACAGGCGCGGCAACCCACTTCAGCGGCATATTCGAGCGTGATTTGCTGCTGCGCAAAGCGTGCGCCGATGCTCTGCACCTTGGCCGCGTCCTCGCCCGACTCGGGCAGCAAAGTGACCCCGCCTGGAACCAGCACCGCGGGCTTCGCGCCCAACGACGCCAGCGCCATCATCATCGCGGGCAGTCCCTTGTCGCACGTGGCCACGCCCATCACGCCTTTGGCAGTGGGCAGCGAGCGCGTCAATCTGCGAAGAACTGTTGCGGCATCGTTGCGATACGGCAGCGAGTCCATCATGCCGGTGGTGCCCTGCGTGCGGCCGTCGCAGGGATCGGTGCACGCGCCCGCGAAGGGCGTGGCGCGCAGCGCTTTCAGCTCCCGCGCGGCTTCGGCCACCAGCAGGCCCACCTCCCAGTGGCCGGTGTGAAAGCCCAGCGCAATGGCTTCGCCGTTTTCCGCGCGCAAGCCGCCGTGGGTACTCAGGATCAGAAATTCCGGATCGAGCAGTCGCGAAGGCTCCCACCCCATGCCGGCATTTTGGGTCAGACCGAAGAGATTACCAGAGGGCTCGGCGAGCAGCATCTCCGGCGAAAGCGGCAATACGCCCGCGGGGCCGGCCGCATGCGTGTTCACACTGAGCGGGTGAGGGTCGTCGCTCTCCAACACCGAACTGAGAGGAATGTTTGAGATGGGAGAGCCCTTTCCGGAGATCAGTATAGTGGGCTGGCCGCGCCTTTGGTTGGAGCGGCAGCAGGCCGGCTTCAAGGAAACAGTTCCTCAGGGGCCAAAGCCCGCCGTGGTTTTTTGCGCTTTTTCTGGCACGACTAAAGTCGTGCCCTTTCACGACGGCTTCAAACTAGCCGACTACCGACGCAGCGGAGTGCTATAAAGTGATGTGCCCGGCAGCCCATCGGACGATACAACACAGGCTCACGCTGCGCAAATTCAGGCAGCGCAAGTTCAGGCTGGCCTGCGCCGCCGCTGGCTTTACCTGATGCCGGTGGTCTTCGTCACCTATAGCCTCGCCTACCTGGGCCGCTCCAACTTCGGCTTCGGCGCAGCCGCTGGCCTGGCGCAATCGCTGCATATTACCGAGTCCCGCGCGGCCTTTCTCGGCTCGGTCTTCTTTCTCGGCTACTTTCTCTTCCAGGTTCCGGCGGCCGCGTACGCGGTGCGCCACGGCGCCACCCGGCTGATCTTTTTCGCGCTCATCAGTTGGGGCATTCTTTCCGGACTGACCGGGATCATCCGCAATTTCTGGCTTCTCGTTGCGGACCGGCTCCTGCTCGGCGTTGCGGAAAGCCTCATTTTTCCTTCGATGCTGATTCTGCTCACCCACTGGTTCACGCGCGCCGAGCGCTCACGGGCCAACGCCATTCTCATTCTCGGCAATCCCGTTACCGTCACGTGGATGGCCGCCGTCACGGGATTCCTGATCCACGCAGTCGGCTGGCAAATGACGTTTGTGATCGAGGGCATTCCCTCGGTGCTATGGGCACTGGTCTGGTTTCTGGTGGCGCGCGATCACCCCCAGCAGGCACGCTGGTTACCAGAAGAGTGCAGCAGCCAACTCACCGAATCGCTCGTCCGCGAGCAAACTTCCCTGCCCACCACCACCGATCTACGCTCGGCATTGCGCGTGCCCGGCGTACTGCTTCTTTGCTTGCAATTCTTCTGCTGGAGCTTCGGCGTCTACGGCCTGGTGCTCTGGATTCCGGCCATGATTCGTTCCGGATCGGCGCGCGGCATCGAGCAGGTCGGGATGTTGAGCGCGGCGCCGTTTCTGCTGGGCGTGGTGCTCATGCTCGCGGTCGCCCATTTCTCCGATCGCGCGCAGCACCGCAAATTGTTCGTATGGCCGTTCCTCATGCTCTCGGGCGCGGCTTTGTTCGGCTCGTTCGCCGCCGCGGGCAGCCACTTCTGGTTTGCCTACTTTTTCTTGATCGTGGCGGGGGGCGCCATGTATGCGCCCTACGGGCCGTTCTGGGCCGTCTTTCCGGAAATGCTGCCCAGCAAGGTCGCCGGCAAGGTCATGGCGCTGGTGAACACCTTTGGCGCTCTGGGCGGGTTTGCCGGCACCTGGCTGGTGGGCTGGTTGCAGGCGCTCACCGGAAACGCGCGCGCCGGCTACCTTTCCATGTCCATGGCGCTCATTGTTGCCGGAGCGATTACGCTGTGCCTGCCTTCGACTCGGCGGTCAACGCATCGCGCGTAAACTCGCCGTCGACAAGCCGCAAAATGGTCAGCGGATTCTGGTTCTTCAGTTCTTCCGGCAGCGCCGCCTGCGGAAAATCCTGATAGCAGACGGGGCGCGCGAAGCGGTAGATCGAGTATGTACCCACCGAGGTTGCGCGGCTGTCGCTGGTGGCCGGGTACGGGCCGCCATGCACCATGGCGTGGCACACTTCCACGCCGGTGGGAAAACCATTCACAATAAGCCTTCCTGCCTTGCGCTCCAGAATCGCAATCAAATCGGCAAACGCGGCGAGATCGCGCTCCGACCCGTGCAAGGTTGCGGTCAGCTGACCCTCCAGCGAGCGCGCCAGCATGAGCAACTCTTCACGGTTATCGTAACGAATGACGAGCGCGCTAGGCCCAAAAACTTCGGTTGCGAGTTCCGGGTCGCGCAGCAGGTCTTTGGCCCCGACTTGCATCACCACCGGCGCGGCATAAGTGCTGGCCGCCGCTTCCGACGGAGCCTGCGCCACCGTTTCCACACTGGATTGCCGTCCGGCCACGCCCGAGCGATAGCTTTTTGCGATTCCCTCAGTCAGCATTGCTGCCGTGCCGGCCTTTTCCACCTGCGCCTTCAACTCGGCGACGAAAATGTCCCCGGTCACATCGCGCGGCAGAAAAATCAGTCCCGGCTTGGTGCAGAACTGGCCCACCCCGAGCGTGAACGAGCCAAACAGTCCGCGTGCAATCTCTTCGCCACGCGAGTACAGCGCATCAGGCAGCACAAAGAGGGGATTCACGCTGCTCATCTCCATGAAGCACGGGATGGGCTCAGGCCGCGCCGCCGCCCGCTGCATCAGGGCCTTGCCCGCCGCAAGCGAGCCGGTAAAACCCACCGCCTTCACCTTGGGGTGGTCGACCAGCGCCGCGCCAATCTCAGAACCCGCTCCGAAGAGCAGCGCAAACACGCCCGGCGGCAGGCCGCACTCCTTCACGCTGCGCGCAATCACCTGGCCCACCATCTCGCTGGTGCCGGGATGCGCGTGGTGCGCCTTCACGATCACGGGATTGCCTGCGGCAAACGCAGCAGCCGTATCGCCGCCGGCCACGGAAAACGCCAGGGGAAAATTGCTGGCGCCGAAAACCGCAACCGTACCCAGCGGCCGCATCATGGAGCGGATGTCGGAACGCGGTAACGGCTTGCGATCGGGTTGCGCGGGATCGATGCGCGCGCTGACCCACGAGCCCTCCTCGGCCACCTGTGCAAAAAGGCGAAGCTGATTGACGGTTCGCGCCGACTCGCCTTTCAGGCGCGCTTCGGGCAGCGCCGTTTCACGGTGCGCGCGCTCCACAAGTTCGGGCACGATGCCTTCGATGCCGTCCGCAATGTGGCGCAAAAAGTGCGCCTTTTCGCGGCCCGGCAGTTTGCCGTAGATCGCAAACGCTTCCTCAGCCAGATCGGCGGCGGAGTTCAAATCCTCAATCGACGCGCCATGATAAATGGGCTCAAGCCGAGCACCCGCCGCAGGATCGAAGCCGTGAAATGCGGCGCCGCTCCCCTGCCTGGATTCGCCATTCACAATCGAGCCGCCGTGCAAGTTCAAGATCGTCTCTGTCTGCGCCATATTCACCTTTGTTGGTTGAGGTACCAATTCCCAAATCCTGATGCGCACGCCGTCCCTACGGGACTCCGGAGTGCATTCTTGGAATCCGCATTCCCCACGCTAAAGCGCGGGGCTAGCAAACTCTGCGCCTACGGCGCGCCCCAAAGGACGCGGCCCATGCTGCATTCATTAAGATCATCGCTAGCCGCGAAAAACGGAAAGCTGGCAGCTAATAGCTGCTTACGCCAATGTCCTCGTTCCAAACCTCAGGATGCGCAGCGATGTAACCCGCGAGCAGCTCGCGGCACTCGCGGCTGTCGAGATCGATCACTTCCACGCCGTTTTCGCGCAGCCAATCAATCCCTCCGGAGAAGGTGCGGCTTTCGCCCACCACCACCGTGCCAATGCGGAATTGCCGCACCAGGCCGCTGCAATACCAGCAGGGAGCCAGGGTGGTCACCATCACCAGGTTGCTGTAGCTGCGTTGGCGGCCGGCGCGGCGAAAGGCATCCGTCTCAGCGTGCATGCTGGGATCGCCCTGCTGCACGCGGCGATTGTGCCCACGGCTCACGAGCTCGCCCGTGCGCTTAAACATTGCCGCGCCAATGGGGATCCCGCCTTCGACAAGGCCGTGTCGAGCCTCTTCAAAAGCCACTGCAAGCATTTTCTCGTATAGTTCGTTCACAAAACCACTCTATCGCAGCGGGGTTAGCGGAGTTGGCGGTGTTAGAGCCGCCCCGCAGCCCTGACACCGACACCAGTTCGAGCCCTAAAGGGGGCCCATTTTACAAGTTCATTTCTTCACCGCTTGGCTCTTTCACTATTTCACTTCTTCACTTGTTGTCGTGCTGGGGCGCCGCCTCTCTAGCTCCGCTAACCCCGCTAACTCCGCTAGCTCCGCTGTCTCAGTTCACCGTCAGCACCATCTTGCCGAAGTGGCTGCCCTCTTCCATGCGCTCCAATACTTCGCGCGCCTGGCTCCAGTCGAACGCGCCTGGCTCCAGTCGAACTCCTCGCCCACGGGTCGCAGTTCTGCAAGAGAAATAGCCCGGTTCATCTCTTGAAAGTCCTTGCGCGAGCCCACATAGATGCCGTGGATCCGCGACCATTTATGGAGAATGAGGCCGAGGGGAATGGCTTCAGTTCCCGGAGCAAGCACGCCAATCTGTGCGATCGTTCCGCCCATGCGAATGGCCCGGAGAGAGCGCGTCAGCGTTCCCATGCCGCCCACTTCCACCACCAGGTCCACGCCGTCGCCGCCGGTCTGGTCGTGCGCCCAGCGGTCCCAGTCGGAGTTATCGCTGTAGTTCAGTCCCGCATCCAGGCCTATCGCACTGGCTCGCTCCAGCTTCTCGTAGCTCGAACTGATGCCCAGCACCCGCGCCCCCTTCAAACGCGCGAACTGCAGCGCAAAAATGGACACGCCTCCGGTTCCCTGAATCAGCACCGTCGATCCCGGCTTGATCTCGACGGTGTTGAGGGCGTTCCACGCCGTCACTGCGGCGCAGGGCAGGGTTGCCGCTTCCTGAAAGCTCAAGTGGTCGGGAATCGCCACCAATCCCTGATCTTTGAGCACCACATAATCGGCCAGCACGCCATCGATGTCGCCGCCCAGAGCGCCACGAGCCTTGGTAGGGGTCAGTGGCCCTTCCAGCCAGTTCTGCATAAAGATGCCGGCCACGCGGTCGCCAGGCCTCCACGCCGAGACGCCCGCGCCCACGGCCGCCACCTCGCCCGCCGCGTCGGAAAAGGGAATGCGCGGCAGCTTCATTTTCGGGTTGTACAGCCCCTTCACCACCATCAGGTCGCGACGGTTCAACGAAACCGCGTGCACCGCCACCAACACTTCGCCGGGGCCCGGCGTGGGCGTGGGCCGCTCCACAAACTCCAGAGAATCAATGCCAAAGGCTGAAACCTGCCAAGCACGCATGGCAAAACTTATCCTTTCGTGGTTCCCATCCATCATTCTGCGGGACGCAATCGGTCAACGCCCCCGTAGAATGAAGATATGGCCCGTGGATGGGAAAGTAAATCGGTGGAGGAGCAGATGGCAAGTGTCATGGAGGCCCCCGTGGCTGATTCCAGCAACAGAATGGTCACTGAGGAAGAGCGGCGTGCCGCCGAACTTCAACGCACCACACGCGAACGCCAAATCCAGGCGCTCAACCTGCAACGCGAAAATATCCTGTCGCAGAGGACGTCGAATCCGGGCCGCCGTGCCGCGCTCGAAGCCGCTTTGGCGCACATCGAGGCGCAGTTCCACGCCCTCGGGTAGGTCTGTAAGGCAAGAACCGTATCGCTCGGGCAGCTTCCGCGCAAAGTGCTGACCCGCGCCCGCGATTCGTCTCGCCGTTTCGACTGCGGCTCGCGCGATTACTGCTCTCTATGGATGAGCAGCGTGTTGGCCTGATTGATTGAGGTCAGCGACACGCGAGCAATATTCACATGCTCGGGCCGCGTCACGGCCCAAAGAATCACATCGGCAATGTCGTTGCCGGTCAGCGGCGTAATGCCCTTGTAGACCTTGGCGGCCTTCCCCGCATCGCCGTGGAAGCGCACCAGGCTGAAGTCCGTCTCCACGAGGCCAGGGTCGACGCTGGTGACGCGCACCGGCGTACCCAGCAAATCCTCGCGCAGTCCATCGTTGATGGCCCGCGCCGCGGCCTTGGTGCCGCAATACACCGCGCCATTGGGATAAACGATCTCGCCGGCCATCGATCCCAGGTTCACCACGTGGCCGCGCCCGCGCACCACCATCCCTGGAACCACAGCACGCGCCACGTACAGCAATCCCTTGATGTTGGTGTCGATCATCTCTTCCCAGTCTTCAATCCGGCCAGTATAGAGCTTTTCCATGCCGCGACTCAGTCCGGCATTGTTCACCAAGATGTCGATCTCCGCCCATTCCGGCGGCAGCTCGTCAATCGCCTGCTGCACGGCATGGCGGCTCCTCACATCTAAATCAATGGAGTGTACCGCGGCAGCGCCGCGATCCAGGGCGCGCGATGCAATCTCAGCCAGTTTTCCCGCGCGCCGGGCGGCCAGCAGGAGGCGCGCGCCCTCGCCCGCAAAGGCCATGGCTGTGGCCGCGCCAATGCCGGCGCTGGCCCCGGTTATGAGGGCAATCTTGCCTTTCAGTCGCATCGTAGCTTTATCTTACAGGCAGGCTTCTTTTCCGGGCCATTTTGTATTGGCCCGCGGCCCAGTCTTCCTTGGCAAGTCCGGCAGCGCGAGCCTCGGCAAAGACCTCGGCCATCAAATCGGCCAGGCTCAAACGAGTATCGCGGCTGGCGGCGGCCTCACGCAGCAGCCGCAAATCCTTCTCGCCCAGCTCCATCGTCGCGCCCGGCCGCTCCGGCGGGTGCAAAATTACCTTGCTGTACGCCGCGTAAAACGGCGACTGAAAGAGCGCGTTGTTCACGGCCTCGAAGAACGTCCCGGGATCGATCCCCTGCTTCTCCGCGTAGACAAACGACTCGCTCAGGGACTGCACCATCATGGTGATGAGAAAGTTGCCGCCCAGCTTCACGGCATGCGCCTGCCGCGGCTCCGTGCCCACCACGGAGATGCCCCGCGAAAGCGGCTCCAGCAGCGGCCGCGCCGTGGCAATTGCGTTCTCCGCGCCTGCCACCACAATCCACAGGCGTCCCTCTTCGGCCACGTTGGGCCGTCCAAACACCGGCGCGGCCACAAATTCCTGCCCGCGCCGCGCGTGCTCGGCCGTCAACCGTTCGCTCAGCGCCACGCTGATCGTGCTCGACGAGATGTGCAGCGCGCCCGGGCTCAACGCGTCCATCAAGCCATTCGCGCCAAAAATCACTTCCTCGTTGGCCGCGTCGTCAAACAGCATGGTGAATACGACATCGGCGCCCAGTTCGGCCTCAGCCGGCGTGGCCGCGGCAATCGCGCCCTCGCGCAACAGCGGTTTGGTGCGTCCCTCGGTGCGGTTCCACACCGTCAATTCGTGTCCGGCGGCGAGCAGGTGCATCGCCATCGGCGTTCCCATCTTGCCCAGACCCAGAAATCCAATCTTCATGAGCTGTCCTCCTTGCATTTTTCGCTCGATTACTGCGAAGCCGAAATGATTCGATGCCAAATGATTCGATCATAGACAGCCGGTGTACATTGGGCACATGAGTGACGCCTCCAAGCATCTGGAACCACGCTGGCCTGCCATGGTCGCGCTACTTTCCGTGGGCGTATTACGCCTCGCACTTCCAGAGCCCCTGTCGCTAGGCCCCGGTTGGTTGCTGATCGCCGTCGTCGCAGCATTGCTCATTCCCACAGAGTGGGCACGCAGTCGCGGATTCGATCGCCTTAACCAGATTATGGGGCATGTGCTGTCTTCGATCGTAACGGCCGACATGATCTGGTCGCTTGGCCAGCTCGTTTCAGCTTTACCGTCGCACCGAATAGCGCCGCCAGACCTGCTGCGGGCCTCGGCTTCTTTATGGATTTCGAACATCCTCGTCTTCGCGTCCTGGTATTGGCGGCTCGACGCGGGCGGACCTCGCGCCCGCGAGGTGCGCGGGGCCCATACCGACGGAGCCTTTCTGTTTCCGCAAATGACCCTGGATCGCCAAGCCAGGATGGACTTGCACGAGCGAAGCTGGCATCCCGGTTTTGTGGATTACCTGTTCCTTGCTTTTAACACCAGCACTGCATTCTCGCCGACCGACTGTCCGGTTCTTACGCGCTGGGCCAAAGTCTTGATGATGGTTCAGTCGCTCATCTCCCTCGCGACCGTAGTGCTGCTCGCGGCGCGGGCGGTCAATATTCTTTAGGATGTCGGGACTGAAGACTCAGTTCGGCGCGCCCGTGGTCTCGTCCGCCGCAAACGTGCACTCCCGGCACTGGCATACGCGGCGCAGATACTCCCACGAATAGATTCCGCCGGAGTGGCCGTCGGCCCAGTTGAACTGGATCGCGTACCGTCCCACCGGATGCACGCTCGCGGGTTTGGGCGGCGGCGCGTACATGGGCAGCAGAGCCGCCGGCTTGGGTTTGGGCTGGCCCGCCTTGCGGCCCTCCTGGGCGCGCTCGTCCACGCAGGTGGCGCACGGACAGGCCTCGCGCAGCCACGCAAAGCTCCACGCGCTCTTGTGACCGTCGGCCCAGTCAATCTCCAGGCCCTTGCCCTCGGTCATCAACACGCGCACCTTCTCGGGCGTGATGGCGATCTTCGGCCGCGGCTGATTGCGCGCCTCCTGCTGGCTCTGTTCCTCTTTCGGCGCGAAGCGAATGCCTTCGTGGGTCATAAGTACAGTTTACAGGGGTCAGGTTTCAGGGGTCAGGGGTTAGGGTCAGGGGTTAGTTGCTCGGTTTTCCGCGCCCACATCTGAGTTTGAGACACCCCGGGTAAGTGCTAGGATGTTGGGATCATGTCCACCAGCAATTTGAACGATGCCCCGAGGATTCCCTCCGAACTTGAGTGCCCCGTACCGCGCCGGGTCCGGCTGAGCGGCATGGGAATCGTGTATTGCGCCGTCGCGGCCGCCGGTGCCGTATTTGGGGTGGTCATGGCGGCCTTTTATTGGTCAACTTCATTGCCGATGGCTGGATTCTTTTTACTCGTCATGTTCGGTTTTGCGGCCATCTATTTCTCGGCTGTATGGGGCCAGCGCCATCTGCTGTCGCGCGGAGCCGTCGCTCAGGGAATCGTCACGGGATGCCAGAAAGGCTCGCGAAGCCGCAGGACCGGCTATTTCCTCGTCTACGATTTTCCTCTGCCCGATGGCAGCAAATGCCAGGGGAAAGAGTTTCGCAGCCAGCCAATGGCGGAGGGTACTGCGGTCCCGGTTTTGTACAACACGGATCAGCCGCGCCGTAACCGTTTTTATCCAATCTCGTTGGTGCGTTTAAGCCTTCCATGACCCGAACCATGCGGCGTCCTCGTAGGTTGAGGAAGACAGCTGACAAAGGGAGAGGTTCGGACATTACGCGTCGAAGAATTCAAATCGCAGGCTAAAAACATGCCATTTCTTTGCCCCGCTTCCCTAAGCCTGTTTTTTTGATCGTTGCTCACTGCTTCCAGAAGAACCACGCCGCCATACCCAGCCCGATCGCCACCACGAGCCCGCGCAACACTGGCTGCGGCACCCGCCGCGCCAGGCTTGCCGAAGCGTATCCGCCGATGGCAGCCGCCACCATCGCCGCCAGGCAGAAGCGCCACACTACTTGCCCATCGGCGATGAAAATGACGAAGGCAATGCCGTTGGCCAGCAGATTGGCCACCACCTTCAGCGCGTTGATGACGTGAATGTCCTCGTAGCCGAAAATCGCGAGCATCGTCATAAAAAGAAAGCCCGCTCCAGCGCCAAAATAGCCCACATAAAAGCTCACGACGACGGTAGCGATGAAAAGCGGCAGACGGCGCGGCGCATGTACCTCGCCGCTCCCGGCGTTTGCATGTCGCTTACGCTTCAGCCGGTCGAGTTTCAGCCGATCGAGGGCTCGCGTCACCGGTCCGCTGACAGCAAAAGTGGACGCGGCGAACAGCAGCAGCCACGGCACCAGGCGCATGAACGTTTTCTGTGGCGTGTTCAGCAGCACCACCGCCCCGGCCGTTCCGCCCACCAGTCCTGCCAGCCCCATCAGCAAGGCCGCGCGCAGGTTTTTGCGCACGTCCTCGCGGTACGCGGCAACGGAAGTCAACTGGCCGGGCCAGATGGCCACGGTATTTGT
>JBEKGH010000069.1:0-21762 GCA_050012895.1 Occallatibacter sp. | reverse complement strand
AGCCTCTCCGTGTACTTGCCGAACCTATCGCCAAGCCGATTTCAAGCCGGTTGATGGCTCTTCCCGCAGGCTTCGCACCGCCGCCCGACATCAAATCGATCCCCTGTGAGAAATGGCGGCTAGTGGCAGTTCCTGAAGCACAGATTCTGGCTGAAGAACGGCAGAACGTGGTTCTGGAAACGATCCGCAACTGCGCTGGTGTGCGTGCCGCGGTAGATCTCGAAGCTGTTGGCGATGCCGTAACGATCGAGCGCGTCATGGAGCTTGCCGGCGTCGATGCGGGTCATGTCCTGATCGCCCGCATCGATAGCGATGGCGCGATACTGGCGCAAATTCCCGATGTACTGATCGATAAAGGCAAGAGGCGCGTTGGCGGTCCATTTGGCAAGCACATCCGGCTGCGGCATGCCGTCTTTTGTGGGCAGATCGAGATAAAGAGGCGGGTTCTTTGGATCGGGCGACCATGCTGCGGCAGAGGCAAACTGTGCGCGGAGAAAGAATGGCGTGCCTGCTGCATCCGCAGGCGTTTTGACTGCTGCCAACGCCTTGTCAAAATCCGGATTCGCAGGTCCGGCGGCTCGCGGCGAGAGGCAGCACGGACTCATGATGTAGACGCTGCCGAAGACATCGGGATACTTCATAGCGATGCGGGCAGCGCCGTAGCCGCCCATGGAATGGCCGGCCAGCCCGCGGCTGGAGCGAGCGGCAATAGTGCGGTAGTGCGCATCGATGTAACCCACGACATCGTGACCGATAAACCGCTCGAAGTCGCCGGTGGTGATGGAGCTGGAATACATGGAGCCGCCGTACAAAGTCTTGGAATCGGGCAGCACCACGATCATTTCCTGGGCCCCGAGCGCGAAGGCGCCTTCGACGGTTTGCGGAACGTGAATTTCGTGCGTCCATTGGTCGGCGCCGATTGAGAAGCCGTGAAGCGCGTAGACCACGGGATAGCGGCTGCCCTTGCTGGTGGCGTAGCTGGGCGGCAGGAAGACGATCACGTCGCGATCTACGGCGTCGCTCTCGAGATTGCCTTCGAGGGATGCGCCATGGACCTTGATGTGCTCCACCTGAACGGGCTTCGCGCCGGGCACAACGGGCGGCACGTCGGTCTGAACCTGTGCTGCAATCGGGCTACACGCGACAAAGGCAAGCGTCAGGACGGCTGCCGGCGCGCCGGACATCTTCAAGAATTGCATGGACAATCCTTTGACAACTTTGGGCATTGGAAATTCACAACCTACAGTACCACTTGGTTATTCATCAGCGTTATCTCCGGCACGTCGCCGCCGCATTCGACGGTGACGGTTGCGCCTTTGAGGTCCGCGCCAGCCGGCACGGAGAGCGTGACCTGAGCCGTCTTCGGCATGAGGTCGAGCGGCGCTTTGAGCGCGGGCACTTGCGCGGTGGCGAGCGTCTTGCCCGCTTTGTCGCGCACGACCACCTTCGAAGCGGGCGCGTCGACGGAACCGAGGCTGTGCACGGTGACGGTCATCTTCGCGCCCTCGACTTTCACGTCGTCCGCGCCGATCCCCAAATCGGGTCTCGACCAGTAAGGCACGCCCTTCTCCGTCAGCTTGAGTTCGAGCACCGTCGTGGTGTGCGGAGCAAAGCTAAAGTCAAGACTGGTGCTGCGTTCAAAGCTCGCCGTCCTGGTGCTGACATTTTCGACCGGATCGGTTTCTGCGTTACCGCGCGTGCCCTGCGTGATCTCCCACTTGCCCGGATCGATCTCCCATCCGGTCATCCGCGTCGTCACGGGAACGGCATCCAGGTTATACACCACAATCTTGAGATGATCCGGCGTAGCCACCGGAACCAGAATGCCGAGACTCTGCGGCGTGGCCGGCGCGACAAGCGCCCAACTGACGGAATTGCCCGGATAGATATGATTGCGGATCAGCGCGACGCCGCCAAAGCGCGCACGCTGCAGTTCTGTATTGACGAACATGGGGCCCGCGGAGTCCGTCACGCGATCGATCCAGAGACTGCCTTCGGTATTGATCCATTCCCGATTCGATTCCGCCTGCAACTGCGCCGCGTAGAGCCGGTCGAGAAATTTCGTATCGCCGCTCACCTGCCAGGCGAAGGTTTCGGCAGACCCGGTAATGGACTGCGCCCCGGTTGGCGCCACTCCGGTTGTGGAGTCTATCGTTCCTGCCGCCGCCACCAATTGCTTGCCCCACGTGTCGCGCAAATTCAGCATGTCCAGCGCGTCGGAGCTGATATGCGCGAGCGACGACAGGCCTGCATCCATCAATGGCAACAAATACTTCTTGTCGCCAGTCCAGCGATATGCGGCCCAGAACATGAAGTCGGGCGTGGCGTCGCCGCCGGGCACATCTTCATCGGTCTTGAAGTCGATGTCGGTCCGCGTAACCCACCTGCCGTCCGCTTCCTGCTTGCGGTGCGCCAACATACCGTCGACGGTCTCGAGCACCATCTTGCGCGTCTCCGGCGCGCCGTTGAACAGCACCAGATCGAGCGCCGGATGAAAGTCCATGTAGGATCGGGCCTTGGTCCATCCCCATACGCCTCCAGTGGCCATCTTTGAGCCGCTGAAATAGGAAGAGCGAACATGGCGATGCCCGGCGGCATTGATGCCGGTCAGCCACTCCAGCCTGCGGGCTGTCAGCATCGCGCGCTCCAAGTCTCGTGGATTGCCGAAATCCATCAAGAGCGACTGGCCCAAAACATTGAGGCCATCCTCGTAGCTGTGCAGTTCGTCGAATTGACCTGTGGCCAGTCCGTTGGTCCACATCTTGTTTTCGTACATGGCCTCGAGTTCTCTCGAAAGCGACGTCTTCAATTTCTCCGGCTCCGTTCCCATGAGGGCGAGCGAGGGAAACAGATTGGTAAAGTCGCTGTCGTCGCCGAGGCCGCCTCCGAATTCCCCGTCCCACGCCTGGCGCTTGTCGATATAGAAGTCTGCGATGCGCTGGAAGTAGTCAACGTCCTTGGTCTGGAGATAGGCCCACTCCGGCACACCTGCCGGCGCCGCGGGTAGAGTGAAATCCGGCACTGCCGTCTCCGGATTCCACTCGTGCCAGTATTTGCGGCCGAGATCGTTTTCGGGATCGACGCGCAGCAAGTCGGTCATATCGGCGTAGAAGCGGTTGTAGGCGTTCAACCGCTTGCTATCCACGTGCTCTTCCGTCATGTTTGAAAAATTGTCGCGCACCTGCGTCAGGCGGTCGGCAATGTGCTCCGGCAGCGCATCCTTATATGGCTTGAAAATCAGCCGCACCTGTGCGCCTTCAAGAGAGCCTGCATTGAACTCCGCGCTGGCAGACGCGATCGTAATCAGCAGGCTCTTGTCGTTGGGCAAAATGCGGTCGCGTGTGTCCAGCCACAAGGTGTGCGCCTCGCCCGGCTTGACTGAAAATGTGAAGTTGAGCATGTCGCGCATCGGCCACAGCGGGTCTCGCACTTCGATGTTCATCGGCACATAATCGCCGTGCGTCGGCTTCACGTTCAATGCGGGCAGGTCGATGGCAATGCCGTCCAGGCCCGCATACATGTCGTCCCAGGTATAGGTGGAAATATGTGTTGTGGCTGCGGGCATGCCACGCAAATCGGCGGGAATGAGGATGTGCACGATCGGCAGGACGGCCGCGTCCTCTTTGCTGCCGGATGCATTCGACCTTAAGCCTGCACGCCGGCCGCCGCCCGGCATGCCCACGATCAGCGAGCGCTCGTCCGCCGGATAGCGATCGTGAATAAATGCGACCAGCGGCGTCAGGCTGGGATTGTCATCCGCAGACGTGGCAGTCGAAAGCCTGTACTTGAGCTGGACGGTCCCTTGAGGCGGATCGCCCGGATGGACATAGTAGGCGGAGAATTCGCCGATGGGCGTCTCCTGCTCCACATTGGTGAAGCGCAGCTTGCCGCCGGTCATCGGCGTAGAGAAATCGTGGAAGGTGGTTTCCTGCCCGCTGGGCCGCTCAAACAGCGTCTTGCCCGGCAGCTTCGTTCCATCAAGCCCGCTGCGGCGAACCGCGTCCACTGAGACATCTGGCGTCAGCAACGTCATATTCCCGAATGCGCCCCCGCTGAATTCCAGATGGTTCCAGGGCTCGTCCGGCATGATGAAGGTGATGGTCTTGCCTGAGATCGCGTAGCAATCCCAATCCGGCAGTTGGAAATAATCGAAGCGGCCAACCAGGCGCGAGCGATTGTAGACGCCCGGCCATGTGGTTTCGCGGATGCCGTCGTTGGCCCGCCACCACCAGCGCCCTATATCGTATGCGTCATTGATCTCGACCTTGCGAATGGTGGTGTTGGCAGCGGGAAGCGGAGCGGGAATATCGCCGGGCCGGTTCCAGCCGTAATGGAACCACCACTCCTTCTGCGTGCCGGCGTTGGCAAAGCTGCGTGTAACAGGCGGAATATTTTTGGGCGTTTCGCCTTTGAAAAGCGCGGCCACATTGTCATCAGAAAGCGCCCGGTCGTAGATACGTAACTCGTCCAAGTCGCCCCCGCGGTCATAGCTATAGGTGCTTTCGACGCCCGTGGGTCCAATGATGCGGGAGTGCGGCCCGAACTGATCCAGCGCGGCATCGAACATGCCCGTGGCAGCCTTTTCGGCCACGATCTTGCCGTCGACGTAAAAGCGAATGCCCGTGGTCTCATCCCATGTCAGCGTCAGAAGCGCCCATTGATCGGGCTTGGGAAAGTTCGGCATGTCATAGGAGATGCGCGTCCGGCCCAGGTTCACGTCGGTGACAAAGGCATCGAAACCATGGCCGTTGTAATCGATGCGCAGCCACACCTGGTCCCAACTGGAATGGTCCGCGTAGCCCACGCGGAAGATGGGAAACGCCGTCTCGTCCACCGGGTCGCGCGAGCGCCAATAGAACGAGAGCGTGCCGTGCTGCGCATAGATGTTGCCCGGCGCCCAATAGGAAAGCAACTGATTGTTGCCGCACTGAATGTAGGAGCCGCTCGCGCCGCCGGGGACGATCTTCACGTCGTGGAGGTAATTGGGCACGGGATCGCCGCCAGCCGCGTAGTCGGCGTTAAAACCATGATCGCCTGAAAGATAAAAAAGCAGGCCGGGCTCGGAGGCATGCGGGTTGGGCGGCAGAAGCGACGTGGTGATGGGCGGCGCGTATTCGATGGCGGTCTGGGACTGAACAGTGGCCGCAAAGAAGATTGAGGCGAAAACACAAAACAGCGAAACAATACGCGAACGGCGCATGGCAAGCCCTCCCACCGGATGATGCGGCCTCAAGCGCATTCGTGACAGCGCAAACTGGTCAGACCACCCCCACGGAATTGTCCATGCAGAGGCGCTGAGTTGGCAACTGGGGAAAAGCAGCTTCTGATTACTAACTTCTAGCCGCTAGCTCTTCTGTGCGGGGCGAGCACTGAGGCTTCCTTCTTTGAACACGGAACTTGCGCCTAAGTCGGCGCATCTGGGTTCTCGCGGAAAACAAGCTAGAGGCTAGAAGCTGGGAGCTAGAAGCTGTCCTTACATCGCTTCTGGACTTTCGATGCCAAGAAGTGCGAGCGACGCGACGAGTTCGCGCAATGTGATCGCGGCAGTGGCGAGGAGGAAGGTTTTGCGGGCAGGATCCTCTTCGGTGAGGATGTGGTGGCGATGATAGAAGTTCGCGAACTCCTGCGCGAGCTGGAAGGCGTGTTTGGCGAGATAGGCGGGTTCGGAAGTCGCGATGCACTGCTCCAAAACCTGAGACCTGCGTCCAGCCCGCAGCCACAGCGACCAGATGTCTTCATTCTCTTCGCCGCTGAGGTATGGGCCTAACTCCGCTAGCTCCGCGAACTCCGCTAACACCGCTTCGGGGTTCTCCCCGCCCTTGCGGAAGATGTTGCGGATGCGCACGACGGCGTATTGAATGTACGGCCCGGTTTCGCCCTCAAAGCTGAGCGCGTCTTTGAAGTCGAAAGCGATGACGGAGTTGCGCGTGACCTTGAGCATGAAGTAGCGCAGGGCGCCGATGGCGATCTGACGGGCAATCTTCTGCCGCTCCGCCTCGGCATTCTCGCCGACTCCGCCCGTCTGCCGTGCTTCCACCTCGGCGCGCGTGGCGGAGATGAGCTTGTCGATCAGGTCGTCGGCCTTGACGCCAAAGCCCTTGCGACCGCTGACTTCGATGTAGGATTTTTTCTTGTCTTCGTCGGAAATGCTGTAGCCAAGCTCCTCCGCACAGCGCGGAGTGAGCGCGACCATCTCGTAGCTAAAGTGCGTGTAGTGGTCGGCCTGCTCGGTGTAGCCCATGCCACGCAGCGCCTGGATCACATTCGACTGCGGATCGGACTGGCGCGCATCGATCACGTTGTAGATGGCGGTGGCGTTGCCGAATTGCGGATGATTTGCCTCGCCGTGTTCGGCCGAGATCCAGCATTCGTGATCCGGATAAGTGAAGAACGGGTTGTAGCCGAAGTCGCGACCCAGTAGACCGAACTTCCAGAGGTGGTAGGCAATGTCCTTGCCGACATACGTGACAGTCCCGTTGGAGCGGACGATGACCTTTGCGTCCTCGTCGGTCTCGCCTTCAGTGGTCTCCGCACCGGAGCGCGTCATCACCCAGCAGCCTTTATTCTTACCCTCGTTTTCGAAATAAAGCACGCCGGACTGCCTGAGCTTTTCGAATGCTGCTTCCCAGAACTTGAGGTGCAGAATCTCGCTTTCGCGCGGCAGAAAGTCGTACTCAATGCCGAGCCGCAACATGGTTTCAAGATGCCGGCGCAGGACGGCAGTGGAAACGAGGTCGGCGATTTCGGCAGTTTCATTGCCGCCCGCCTCAATCTCGTGCAGCGTACTGTAGCGCAGCTTCTTGCGTGCCTCATTTTCTTCCGGTGAGCCGATCGTGTACCACTGCGATGTCTTTGCGTAGAAATCCCAGCAGTAGTAGTCGAATGGTTGGATAGCGCTGACGAGCGTGGGCGTGGACGCCCACGCTACAGCCGGTCGGGAGACCGGCGCTACCTGACGCTTCTCGTAATCCGCCACTAACTCGCGAATTTCCGCGAGCGATTTCTTTTCTAGATGCAGAAAGCCGACCACCACATCCGCCACTTGCACGCCGGTGTTGTCGATGTAGTTTTGCACGTCGACCATGTGCCCTGCCGCACGAAGCAGGCGCACAAAGGTGTCGCCGAGAATCGCGTTGCGCAAATGGCCGATGTGCGCGGCCTTGTTGGGATTGATGGATGTGTGCTCCACGATGACGCGAACGCCGCCGGTGGGCTCCTCAAATTTCCGAACGAGGGTCGCGGATTTTAGAGATGATTCAGATGCAACGTCACGCGCGCTGGCGGCGCGGTTTAAATGCGCGTTGATATAGCCGCCAGTAGCTTCGAAGCGAGCGAAGCCCTCGACGGGACCGAGCGCAGCAACTATTTCTTGCGCGATAATTTTGGGCGCCTTGCGCAAGGTGCGTGCGAGTTGCAGGGCGATGGGCGTGGCGATTTCGCCGAGATGCAGATCGGGCGGCGTCTCTAAAGGGACGCTCGCGACGACGAGAGAGTATTTTTCCTTCAGCACGGCGCGAAGACGATCGGCAAGCCGCTTTTCCAGTTCCAAGACCACGGGAGAGCCTCAAAAATCCTTGATTATCAAGCTGATTCTATCATTTGCGCTGTGTCCGCTTCTCAGACGGCGATGCGCTGCGGCAGGCGAATTCGCAGGCTGAAGCAGCGCTATTCGATACCGTAAGATGGGTAGAGACCGCCGCAGCCCCTTGCGCCAACGGAATGCGCTTTCCATGACCGAATCAGCCTCGCATCCAAACCGTTTTTACCTCACCACGCCCATCTACTACGTGAACGCGCGGCCGCACCTGGGCCACGCGTATTCGACCATCGTGTGCGACGCCATTGCGCGCCGCAAGCGGGCGATGGGCATCGAGACGTGGTTTTTGACGGGCACCGACGAGCACGGGCAAAAGATCGAGCGCTCGGCCAAGCTGGCCGGATGCTCGCCGCAGGAATTTGCGACCAGGATTGCCGGCGAATTTCGCGGCTTGTGGGACCTGCTGGGGCTCACGTACGACGACTTTATCCGCACCACGGAGGAGCGGCACAAGCGCGGCGTGCAGAAGTTGTTCGCGACGCTGCGCGACCGCGGCTACATCTACAAGGGCTCGTACTCGGGACAATATTGTGTCTTCGACGAGGCCTATGTGGACGGGCCGCCCGGCACGCTGTGTCCCGATTGCGGCCGACCGACGGAAACCGTGAGCGAGGAGAACTACTTCTTCAAGCTCTCGGCCTTCGAGCGAAAGCTGCTGGAGTTTTACGAAGCGAATCCGGGGTTCATGGGGCCGGAGTCGACACGGCGCGAAGTGATCAGCTTTGTACGCAGCGGACTGAAGGATCTTTCCGTAAGCCGCACGAGTTTTTCCTGGGGCATTCCCGTGCCGGGCGACGAAAAGCACGTGGTGTACGTGTGGCTGGATGCGCTGGCCAATTACATTACTGCCCTTGGATACGGCTCGGACGACGACGAAAACTTCAAGAAATTCTGGCCCGCGGACATTCATCTGATCGGCAAAGAGATCAGCCGTTTCCATTGCGTGTATTGGCCGGCGTTCCTGATGGCTGCGGGGATTCCGGTGCCGCGCTCGGTGCGCGCCAACGGCTGGCTGCTCTTCGACCAGGGCAAGATGTCAAAGTCGCGCGGCAACATTGTGCGCGCCGAAACGGTTCACGCCGTGCTGGGTGCGGATGCGTTGCGCTACTTTCTGCTGCGCGAAATTCCCTTCGGGCAGGACGGCAATTTTTCGTTTGATGCTCTGGTGCAGCGCTACAACGGAGATCTCGCCAACGGCTACGGCAACCTGGTGAGCCGCGTGGTGAACATGATGCATAAGTATTTTGGCGGCGTGGCGCCGGAAGCGGGTCCTGAGACTCCTGCGGAGGCCAACCTGCGCGAGAGCGCCGAGAATGCGATGGCCGCATTCGGCTTGGCCTTCGATGAGTTGAACTTCTCTGAGGCTCTGAAGGCGTTGTGGGCGCTGGTTGCAGAAACCGACGGCTACCTCACGGCGAACGCGCCCTGGAAGAAGCCTGCGGATCGCAGCGACGCCGACCATGCGGCGCTGCAAGCGCGCGTGCTCTCGACGGCGGCCGAGGCCATCCGGGTGATCACTGCGCTCGCGTATCCCATTTTGCCCGACGCCGCGGCGAAGGTTTGGCGCCAGTTGGGTCAGGGCGAGTTGGCCGACGCGGCGAAGAACGGATTTTTGAAAAATCTCGCGTGGGGCGGTTTAGAGGCGGGCACGAAGTTTGGCGAGCCCGCGCCGCTGTTTCCCCGCGCGGAGAAGGGCACTGTGGAACGAATGCAAAACCTTGAGGACGACAACAACCGCACGGTCGTGGAGGCTGCGAGCAACGGCCAAGTGAACGCGGCGAAGACGGCGCCGCCTGCTCCCTCTCTGGCTGCCGCGCCAGCAAGGGCCGCCGCGCCCCTGGTGCCTACACCCGCACCGAAGCCCGCCGCGCCGGTTGCCGCAAAGACTGAGGCCGAACTCCCGGCTACGCCTGCGAGCGCTCCTGCCTCCGATTCCACAGCTCCCGTCCAAGAGGCTGCCGCACCGCAGGCGCCGCAGCACATCACCATCGACGACTTTGCCAAAGTGGATTTGCGCGTGGCGCAGATCCTGGTGGCCGAGCGCGTGCCCAAGGCCGACAAACTCCTGCGCCTCGAAGTCGACCTCGGCTACGAAAAGCGGCAGATCCTGGCCGGCATCGCGCAGTATTACGAGCCGGAAAAACTTGTCGGCCGCAAGATTGTGATCGTGGCGAATCTGGCGCCGCGCAAAATGCGTGGACTGGAATCGAACGGCATGCTGCTGGCGGCCTCGCTCGAGGGCGGTGCGCCGGTGCTGGCCGGATTCCTGGAAGAGGTCCCGCTGGGTGCGCGGCTCAAATAGGGAACGCCGGCCTTCTTGGACCATAATGCTCCATTGCGTCGCCGCACGCTTTTTGCTAGGATGACCCTACTCATGGTTTGCGCCCTGCAAATCGCTGCTGGTTGTCGCCTGTCGCACATTGCCGACGGGTGTACGCGCTAGTCTCTTCTCCTTGAGAACAATCGGACAAAGAAGACGCACCCGTAGCTGAATGCCGGGTCTGTCTTTATGCGTCTCGGGCCTTCAGCGCAAACCCTGAATCCCCGAGGTCACAATGCCCGTCGCTGAACCCGAAATCACCAACGCCCATCGATCTGCGCTCCTGCCGCAGCGCCTGAATCACCTGCGCCTGCTAGAGGCCGAGAGCATTCACATCCTGCGCGAGGTCGCTTCGGAGTTCGAGCGGCCGGTGATGCTTTACTCCATCGGCAAGGACTCGTCGGTGATGTTGCGGCTGGCGCAGAAGGCGTTTTATCCGGGGCCGATTCCTTTTCCGCTGATGCACATCGATACCGGCTTCAAGTTCCGCGAGATGCTCACGTTTCGCGATGCGATGGCGCGCCAGGTGGGCGCGGAATTGCTGGTGTGGCGCAACGAGCCGGCCATCGCAGCGGGAACCAACCCCATCGCGCTCGACACCAAGCGCTGCTGCGGCCTGCTGAAGACGCAGGCGCTCCTCGACGGGCTGCGCCACTACAACTTCGATGCGGCCTTTGGCGGCGCGCGGCGCGACGAGGAAAAATCGCGCGCCAAGGAGCGCATCTATTCCTTCCGCGACGCGGCGGGACAGTGGGACCCGAAGAATCAGCGGCCGGAATTGTGGAACCTCTACAACGCGCGCATCCATCCCGGCGAAAGTATTCGCGTGTTTCCGCTTTCGAACTGGACGGAGATGGATGTGTGGCAGTACATCCACGAGGAAAACATTCCCGTGGTCGATTTGTATTTTGCGAAAGAGCGGCCAATGTACGTGCGTTCAATGGGCGCGGGTCAGGAGGCGCTCTTGCCCATTGAACAGGCGTTCGTTGCGAGAAAGGGTGAGGAACCCCAGATGGTGAAGAGCCGGCTGCGTTCCCTGGGTTGCAGCCCGTGCACCGGCGCTATCCGCTCCCACGCCGATACGATTCCGGCGATTATTGCGGAGCTGCTCTCGTTCCGCTTGTCGGAGCGGGCGAATCGCGTGATCGATCACGACCAGGAAGGCTCGATGGAAATCAAGAAGCGGGAGGGGTATTTTTAAATGGCCACTCTCGCACCCTCCGAATTTTCCATTGGCGAATTCCTGACGCAGGAACGCGAGAAGGATTTGCTGCGCTTTTCGACCGCGGGCAGCGTCGATGACGGCAAGTCGACGCTCATCGGGCGGCTGCTCTACGACACGCAATCGGTTTACGAGGATCAGGTGCGGTCGATCGAAGGCAAGGGCACCACGGCGCCGGGGCAGATCGATTTCGCGCTGCTCACCGATGGCTTGCGCGCCGAACGCGAGCAGGGCATCACCATCGACGTTGCCTACCGCTACTTTTCTACTGCCAAAAGAAAGTTCATCATTGCGGACACGCCGGGCCACGAACAGTACACGCGCAACATGGCCACGGGCGCGTCGACAGCCGATGCAGCCGTCGTGCTCATCGACGCCAGCAGGGGCGTGCAGATTCAGTCGCGGCGTCACGCCTACATCGCATCGCTGCTGCGCGTGCGCCACGTGCTTGTCGCCGTCAACAAAATGGATTTGATCGGCTACGACGCAGCGGTGTTTCGCTCGATCGAGTCGGAGTTTCGCGCAGTTCTCGAGCAAATCGCGGAAGATACTGGCTCGCCGGTCGAAGCGCACTTTGTGCCGGTCAGCGCGCTGAAGGGCGACAACGTAGTGCACCGCGTGGAGGGTTCATCAAGCGCGATGCCGTGGTACGAAGGGCCGTCGCTGCTTGAACTTCTGGAGGCGCTGCCCGCGGCAAACACGACGCACAGTGCTGCCTTTCGGTTTCCGGTGCAACGCGTGTTGCGGCCCGATCACACATTCCGCGGCTTCGCGGGGCAGATCGCATCCGGCGTGGTCCGCGTGGGCGACAGGATCGCCGTCTTCCCTTCGGGACGCGAAGCGAAGATCGAGCGCATTGTGACCTTCGATGGCGACCTCGATGAGGCCGTCGCGCCGCTTTCGGTCACGCTGGTGCTCGATCGCGAGCTTGACATCAGCCGCGGCGACTTGATTGCCGGCGCCATTGTTGACGGAGCTCGATCGGCGCCCACCGTGGCGCGAACTGTATCGGCGTCGCTGGTGTGGATGGATCAGCGGCCGCTCGACGCCAATCGCCGCTACCTGCTGAAACACACCAGCCACACTGTGCCTGCGTTGGTTTCCTCGGTCGATCATCGCGTGGACCTGAGCGCGTTCCAGCACGAGCCGGCGCCCACGCTGCGCATGAACGACATCGGCGCCGTGTCGCTGCATCTGCTGCGGCCCATCGCCGTCGATCTCTATCGAGACAATCGCTCGACCGGGGCGCTGATTCTTATCGATCCTGAAACCAACGCCACGGTGGCGGCGGGCATGGTGACGGCCGCGCAGGGCCACGTGGTTGCCGGCGAGGAAGACGAAACCGCAGCGTGGGGCCGCGTGACCGCAGGCGAACGTGAGGCGCGGTGGGGACACCGCGGCGGCGTGCTGGAATTGACGGGACCCGCGGAGCTGATTGACGCCGTGGAGCGTTCGTTGTTTGCCGTGGGCGCCGTTGCGTGCCGCGTCGATGCCGGGGAGCCGGCGTTTCGCGAGCACGCGCACCTGCTCGGCGCCGTAACGGACGTGCAAACGCGGTCGGGACTGATCGCGCTGGTGGTGCGCGCCGCCCGGGACGGCGCACTGACAGCGAGCGCGGGCGGATTCGAGATCATGCTCGACGCGGACAATTGCATGCAAGCCGTATCCGAGGTACATCGACTGCTGCGGCGCGCGGGCATCTTCATTTCTTCAGAAGGGGCAGATTTGTGATGAGTGTTCAAGAGATTTCTGCCGAAGTGAACGCAAAACTGGACGCGGTGCGGGCCACGCTTGAACGCGAAGTGACGGGGCGCGGCGATGTGTGCCTGACGTGCAGCTTTCAGGCTGAAGACGTGCTGTTGACGAAGCTCGCTATTTTGCGCGATCCGCGGATTCCGGTTCTGTTTCTCGATACCGGCTACCACTTTGCCGAGACCTACGCGTATCGCGATCGCATCGCGCGCGAGTGGGGACTGAACCTGATCAATCTGCTGCCGGAAAAGACGGTGGCCGAGCAGGAGGCGGAGCACGGATTGCTGTATCGGTCCGCGCCCGACCGCTGTTGCGGGCTGCGCAAGGTCGAGCCGCTGTTCAAAGCGGTGGCCAGGTACCGCGTGTGGCTCACGGGCCTGCGCCGCGAGCAGGCCCGCAGCCGTACAGCGCTCGAGGAGTCGGCGCTCTTTACGCTGCCCGGCGGCAAACAAGTGCTGAAGCTGGCGCCGCTGGCCGAGTGGACCACGCGCGATGTGTGGTACGCGTGCGAACAGCTTGGCATTCCGCTGCTTCCGCTCTATGAGCGTGGCTACACCTCGATCGGATGCGAGCCGTGCACGACGTTGCCGCTCGATCCCAACGATCCGCGCTCAGGCCGTTGGGCGGGGCACAAGGTGGAGTGCGGAATTCACATTCAGGTCGCGCCAGAGAAATAGAACAGGAAACAGAAAGAAAAGAGGAAGTCCAGATGGAATATGTGATCGGCTTTTTCATCGCCACCTTCATCGCGCTCACCGGCGTGGGCGCGGGCACTGTTACGGTGCCTGTGCTGGTCTTGTTTCTCGGTGTTCCCGCGCCAGTCGCGGTGGGCATCGGACTGATGTTCGCCACCGCGGTCAAGCTTATCCTGGTGCCTGCGCAGATCGCCCGCAAGAATGTCTCCTGGCGCACGCTCGGCCATATGCTTCTCGGCGGCGTTCCGGGCGTCCTGCTGGGCTCGTTCTTCCTGCAGCACCTGGTCAACGCCCACTCCACCAACACGCTCAATGCAATTCTTGGCGCCATCCTGGTGACCACCGCCAGCTGGCAGATTATTTATTCCTTTCGCCCCATGCATCAGCATGCGCCTCCGGATCGCAAGCCGGTGCTCCCCTGGCTCATGTTCCCCGTCGGCGCGGAGGTGGGCTTTTCGTCGGCCGGCGCAGGCGCGCTGGGCTCTGCCGCGTTGCTCAGCCTCACAACGCTACTGCCCGCACAGGTTGTCGGTACTGACATTACCTTCGGATTCGTCATCTCGCTTATCGGCAGCGGCGCGCACTGGTTCTCGCACGCTTCAAACCCCTCGCTGCTCCTGCATCTGATTGAAGGCGGCGTGGCAGGCGCAGTCGCCGGAACCGTCCTCAGCACGCGCATTCCGCGCCGTCCGCTGCGTTTGATTCTCTGGGGCTGGCTACTGATTCTCGGCGGACAGTTTCTCTTCAACAGCTACCAGGTGTGGACCAGCCCCGGTACGCACAAAAGCGCCGCACCGGTCGTGCACAACCAGAGCGTTACGCGCGGATAAAGGCGCGGCCGCTGGTCAGAGGTTTCACAGGGGTTTCACAGCGAATGACGAATGATGGAATGGGAGGAGTTGGTGCGGAAGGCGGGACTTGAACCCGCAAGCCTTTTGGGCGCCAGCTCCTAAGGCTGGTGTGTTTGCCATTTCACCACTTCCGCACGGAGGTGGTTGACTTACATCTTCAAGTCTAGCGGGAAGTCGATGCGCGTTGCAATGCGTGCGCGGCGCGGCGTCGTTCTTCCGTCATCGTCGGGAAGGCGGCGCCCCTTATTATGCGAAGATGAAGCTGAAAGCTGAGAGCTGAAAGCTGCATTTATGAAACGCGTCCTTCTCTCCTGGAGCAGCGGTAAAGACAGCGCATGGTCTCTCCACGCCCTGCGCCGCGATCCCGCGATCGAGCTCTGCGGCCTGTTGACCACGGTCAACAGCGAATTTGATCGCGTGGCGATGCACGGCGTCCGCCGCACGGTTCTTGAAGCGCAGGCTGCCGCGGCCGGTCTCCCGCTCTTGACGATTCCGCTGCCCTGGCCCTGCTCGAATGAGATCTACGAGCAGCGCATGGCGGAGACCTGCCAGCGCGCCGTCAACGACGGCATCGATGCCATCGCTTTCGGCGACCTTTTTCTTGAAGACGTGCGCGCCTATCGCGAGCGGAATCTCGCGCCCACTGGACTGGAGCCGCTGTTTCCGCTTTGGAAGATTCCTACCGACGCTCTGGCGCGCGAAATGATCGCCGGCGGTCTGCGCGCGCGCATCTCCTGCGTCGATACCGAGAAACTGCCGGCAAGTTTTGCCGGCCGCGAATTCAACGAAGACTTGTTGCGCGATTTTCCGCCCGGCATCGATCCCTGCGCCGAGCGCGGCGAGTTTCACACCTGCGTCTACGCCGGTCCCATGTTCGCGGCCCCGCTCTCGCTTGAAACCGGAGAGATCGTCACCCGCGAGCGCTTCGTCTTCGCCGATTTCCTGATTCACACTACGGAAGCTGCCGGCAATTGAAAGTCAACGCGCGCTTCGACGTGCGCGCAAAAACGCCGGCGCTTCAATACACACGCGCTAATAATCGATGCCACTGATGTAATCGCTCTCGGGAACCTCTTCAAAGAGATACGGGTTGTGTCGCGTGAGCCAATCGGCACGCTGATTGGATACGGTGAAGTGCTCGCCGGTCTGCGTGTTGCGGATGACCGTCTGATCGAGAAGGATGTTCGAAAAGCCCGCTGTCGATTTTTCTGTCTGATCCGACTGCTGCCTCGCGGCGTCGAGGATTTGCTGCTCCCGCATCTCGCCTTGCTCGATCTGGGCGTTCACCGCCGCCATCACGAACTGCATGTTGCGGTTGTAATTTGTATAGATCTCGGTAATCGTTGCGGTGTCGTTCGCCATCACCTGCGGCGGCGCCGTGATCTCAAAGACGGTCACCTGGTAAGCGCCCAGCACCTGCGGCAGCGTCACGATCATTTGCGTCACCATGGCTTGCGCGCCGCGGCCGTCGTGCGCATCCACCAGACCGTAGACCGCGAAGCTCTTGCCGCCGAATTTGACCGGCATGTTCCGCGTGCTCTGGATGGTGATGGTGGGGGGCGGCAAGTGCAGCTTCTGCGCAATTTGTTCGCTGCCCTGGGTGAATAACGTCGCGGCATCCGCGTTGTAGGGAACGGCAATAAAGTTTCCCGGTGCGGCGCCGCCTGCCATCAGCACCCCGGCTTGCGGGCTGGTGGGATCGACCACGGGTATCACGAGACCGAAGCGTAGCTTCTCGCCGTTGGGGCCCTGGGCAATCACGTCGCCGAGTTGCGCACTGATCACTGTCCATCCCGGCGGCAGGCCCATGGAGCCGGAGCCATCGGGGAAAACATACGGCGTGAGTCTTTGCGCGGGTTTGGCAGCAGCCGGCGAGGTGCTTGCGGCGCCGCTCGCGCGCATCGCTGGCGCGCCGAGGAGCAACGCCGCTACGAGGGGAATCGAGAGCCTGCTGGAGAAATACATGTTCGTTCTCCGTGCGCTGGGGAACGTTCGCCCCGCTCATTTGAATAGACGGCTGATCGCTTCCAAAAGGACGCAATGCATTTCGCACAGGAAATCCAGCCCTGCATGAGCGCGCGGCCATGTTCGCGGAAATCGTTTCTGCCGATGCGTAAGCGGCGTTCTGACCCCTGCCCCTGACCTGAAACCTGAAACCTAGTTTCTCAGTCCTCTCAGCGCCGGGTACAGTTTCCGCCACTTCGCATAGCCGGCCTTGTACGCCGTTACGTCGGCCGCGTCGGGCTCGATGCGCTCGGCCACTTTGATCGCCTGCCCGCAGGCCGCGTCGAGATTCTTCCAGTGTCCCGCGCCTACTCCGGCCATCAGCGCGCAACCGAACGCGCCGCCCTCCTCGGCCACCAGCACTTCCACAGCTTTGCCGTAAATGCCGGCCTGAATCTTCCGCCACAACGCGCCGCGCGCTCCGCCGCCGCCCAGGCGGATCGCCGTCACGGGAATTCCCAGCTCGTGGAAGAGAGTAAAAGTGTCCTGCAACGAATAGGCCACACCCTCAAGCACGGCGCGCACAAAATGCGGCCCAGTGTGCTCGACGCCGATGCCCGCAAACGCCGCTCGCACTTGCGTGTCGAGATGCGGTGTGCGCTCGCCGAGTAGATACGGCGCCCACTCCAGACCCTCGCTCCCCGCGGGTATTTTGGCCGCACCCTCGCTCAGCGAGTCGTAGCTCTGCCCGGCGAAAAACGCGCCGCGCAGCCAGTTCAGGCTCAGCCCGGCGCTCTGCGTCACGCCCATCACATGCCACCGGCCCGGCACCGCATGGCAAAACGTGTGGATGCGCCCCTTCGGATCTTTCGTCGGTTCAGCTGTGGCGGCAAACACTACGCCCGAGGTCCCGATGGTCGCCGACACGCTCCCCGGCTGCAGAATTCCCATGCCCACCGCGCCCGCGCCCTGGTCACCCGCGCCCGCCGCAACCGGCGTGCCCGCTTTCAGTCCCGTCAGCCCCGCCGCCGTTTCGCTGATGCGCGCGCAAATCTCCGGCGACTCGTAGACCTTGGGCAGCCAGTTCATGTCGATGCCCGCAGCCTCGGCCACTTCGCGCGACCAGCGCCGGTGCGTTACGTCCAGCAGCAGCGTTCCGCTTGCCTCCTGCACGTCGATGGCAAACTCGCCGGTGAGCCGGTAGCGCACGTAGTCCTTGGGGCACATTACGTGGCGGATCTTCGCGAAGATCTCCGGCTGGTGCGTCTTCACCCAGAGCAGTTTGGTCAGCGTGAAATTGGGCAGCGCAGGATTGCAGGTAAGCTCGATCAGCCGCTCGTAACCAATCTTCTCGGTGAGCCAGTCGCACTCGGGCTGGGTGCGCGTGTCGCACCAGATGAGCGCCGGCCGCAGCACCGCGCCGTTCTCATCGAGCATTACCGCGCCGTGCATCTGGCCTGTGAGTGCAATGGCCGCGATGGGCTCGCGCGGCTCCGGCGTCGCCGCCAGGGCTCCGCGAATCGCCTCCTGTGCGGCGCGCCACCAATCCTCGGGATCCTGTTCGGCCCATCCCGGGTGTTCCGCGCGAAACGGCGCGTGTTCGCTCGACGCCGCGCCCATCAACTTGCCCGCGCCATTCACTACCACCGCTCGCGTCCCGCCCGTTCCTACATCCATGCCCAGGAACCACATATTGGCAATCCCCCTTGCCTAAATCGCTTTTCTGTAGCGCCCGCAGCATAGCAGCTTTGGCGCCTTTCCGGAAGGCTGCGGCCTTCCGTATGCTGTCTCTGTTCGCGATCAGACAGTCCTATCCAGCGCGTAGTAGCATGTTCAGAAATCCCGGGGAGGCGCAATGAACGACGCAATGAGCGATTTGACCCGATTTGCAAGCAGAACGCGTTTTGTCGCGGTCGCGGCAGCTTGTTTTTTCCTGGCGCAAACGGTCTTCACTGGCGCGCCACTCAAAGGCATCGACGTCAAGCTGGGCAAGAATCCTGGCGGCGGCTGCGCGGCGCGCACCACCGATGCGGGCGGCAAGGCCGATTTCGGCGTCTGGCCCAAAGGCAATTACACGCTGGAGTTTGGCCCTGAAACCGGCAACATGCAGGCTACCAACCGCACGCCGGCTCCTACTGCCAGGACCGCGCCGCAAGCCGCATCGAAACTGCATGTGGTCATCTCCGGCGCGGCTGCGGGCAGGATCGAGCGCGATGTGGACACAGGAGCCTCGACCGAACGCGCTGCACCCATCCAGTTTTCACTCGACGGGTCGCAGCGGCTGGTGATCGTGGTGAGCGCCGCGCAGTGAGGGGCCTCGCGCCGGTTTGAAAGCTTCGTCTTTTCGGATCCTGACGGCTCGATCGGCCGGGGCGTGGGACGCTCAAGCCTCTCCGGAGGCGCAAGGAATCACTGGACCCGATTGGGAAGACGCTCATGCTTGCCTCTCCAAAGTTGGAGTGATATGATTCCATTATTGGAGTTTCTATGGCAACCGCACTTCCCATCCCGCAGATCGCCGGCTACAGCTTCGACGTGGCCGCCGATCTCTCCGACGCCGTCACGCGCAAGCGCCTCACCCCGGCGGCGATCATGGCGTTCCTGAGCATCGCTGAGAAGTGGGGCGTGAAGGACGATGATGCGCGCCATCTGCTCGGCGGCGTCTCGTCGGGCACGTTCTACTCCCTTAAAAAGGACCCCGCGCGCCGCGCTCTCGATCAGGATGCAATCACCCGCATCTCTCTGCTCATCGGAATCTTCAAGGCGCTCAACATCCTCTATAGCCCGCGCCTGGCCGATGCCTGGATGACGCTCTCCAACTCGAATCCAATGTTTCGCGGTTCCACGCCACTCACCTACATTCTCCGCCTGGGCCAGCTGGGCATGATGGAGTTGCGCCAGCTTCTTGACGCACGCCGCGGCGGTTGAGCACACAGGATCAAGCGCAAAGATGACGAGCGCAAACAGAAAAAACGTGGCCCCAGGCGGTGTAGCCAAAATCAGCGAAATGAGAACCGGAGCAACCGGAACCAGCGCTATGACTCCTCCCGTGCGCGAATGTTCCTTCCGCGGCACGCACCGTCTTATCCCATCGAAGTGGAGCGCCAGAGGCACGGTCCTTGCCGAGCTCGCAGACAATGATGCCGAGGTGCGCGACCTGATCGAGCTCGATGGCGCGACCAACGCGCGTCTGTTGAGTGAAGAGGGCCTGCTTCCCGGCATCGGCGTACACGAGCTGCTTTATGGCGTTGCCTACAGCGAGATTGTGAATGCGGCGTTCACGCATGCCGCGCCTCGCGGCGGCCGCTTCAGCAATAACCTGCGCGGCGCATGGTACGCAGGCATGGAACGCGAAACATCCATTGCCGAGGTTGCTTTTCACAAGTTGGAGCAGCTGCGCGAAGTCGATTGGCCGCACGAAGAAATCTCCACCTGCGACGACTACCTTGCTGACTTTGCCGCCGAGTTTCACGACCTGCGCGGCGGCGCGACGCGTTTCGCCCGGTTCCTCAAGCCCGGTCCGATTCCTGAGTGCTACCAGCCCTCGCAGCAACTGGCCGCCGGCCTTCTTGAACACGGCTCGAACGGCATCGTCTTTCCCAGCGTTCGCCGCGCCGGGGGAACCTGCGTTGCCTGCTTCCGTCCCGCGCTGGTCTATCACGTGCGACGCGATGGCCGCTTCGAGTTTCGGCTTCATGCGCGGCACGACTTTACGGCGAATCGGGTTCGCCGTGTCGCAACCGGTTGAATCCTCCCGTTCGCGCAGTGGTGTGCTCAGACAGCAATTCCGACAGCCAGGAGAATGGTTGTCCCTGGCGGCTCGCGCTCAGCCGTACAATCACTCTGAATGCGCACTCTGAACGGGCACTCTGAACGCGCACTCTGAACGCGCACTCTGAACGCGCGAATGCGCACGTTGAGGTGATTTCGGCCTGTGCCGCTTGCTCTTAAATTCGATCCGGCCGATCCCAAGGCCGCGCTGGTCCAACTGCCGCGGGCCCAGGCGGTGTTTGCGCTGTATGGCGCCGACGAGCGCGCTGAACCCTACATTGGCCGCACGCCCAATCTGCGCGCGCGGTTGGAGCGGCTGTTGCAGCCTTCGGCAAAACATCCGCGCCGCCTGCAGCTCGCCGGCCTGGTGCGTCGCATCGAGTGGCAGCTCACCGGCTCGGAGTTCGAATCGCTGCTTACGCAGTTTTCCCTTTTGGACGAGATTTTCGGCGCAAAGGCAATCGAGCGGATGCACCTGCGCGCGCCCGCTTTTGTGCGCTTTCTCGGCAGCAATCCCTACCCGCGCATCACCGTCACGCACCGGCCCAGCCTGCGTGAGGCCGATTGGACCTACGGGCCGTTCCCCTCACGCGCTGCGGCAGAACGATTTTCCGAAGAGGCGCTCAAGCTCTTTCTCTTGCGCCGCTGCACCTTCGACTTGAATCCCGACCCGAGCTTTCCCGGCTGCGTCTACTCCGAAATGAAGATGTGCCTCGCGCCTTGCTACAAGGGCTGCAGTGACGAGCGCTACGCGGAAGAGGCCGCAGCCGTCGAGAGCTTTCTGGCCACGCGCGGCGAGAGCCGGGTTGTCACCCTTCGCGCCCAGCGCGACCGGGCCTCGGCGGATTTGGCCTTCGAATCCGCTGCCACGCTTCACGCGCAAGTGCAGCGCGTCGAGGCCGTGCACGCGCTGGCCGCCGAACTCGTCCGCCCGCTCAGCCGCCTGCGCGCGGTCATCCTGCAGACTTCAGCAAATCCAGACGAAGTGGCCGTCTTTCTTTTTGAGAATGGGCGCATGCGGGGTCCTTCCACCTTTTCGACGGTTGGCATGAGAATTCAAAATGAGCAGTCGGGATCGAGTTCGCTCTTCGCGCAGCCGTTGGCACTTGAACCGACTCCGGAAAGACAGGAGCCAGGGAATAGGGAACAGAGAACGGAAAACGAGGTAGCGGAGATCAATAGCGGCTTCTCAGGAGAAGTTTTGAAAGGGCACGACTTCAGTCGTGCCAATAACGGGCAACAGAACGAAGGTGCTTTAGCCCCTGCAACGCCAACCGCCTCGCCAAAGATCTCCCGCGGCCTTCTCGAATCCCGTCTCGAAAGCGCACTGGCTGAGCTCTCCGCGCCGGGCGCTCCGCCCTCAGCCGCCATCCGCCAGGGCCATCTTGCGCTTCTCAAGCGCTGGTACTACCGCCCCGAGGCTCGCCGCACGGGCGAAATCTTCTTCCCTGACGCGGAAGACCGATGGCCCGCGAAGGCCATTTTGCGTGGCGTCGGCCGCGTGGCCGCAAAGTCGCTTTCATCCGCTCCTTAATTTCCCCTCCATTCTTGCCGCTGCACAATTTTCTCTCCAATGTTGCCTCCCAGGGAGACCGGTATCTCGTACACTG
>JBEKGH010000068.1:0-21799 GCA_050012895.1 Occallatibacter sp. | reverse complement strand
CGGCGCAACCTATACCCTCAGAGCCGGAGCCGTTTGGAAAGCAGCCAAGAATGCAGATTCTCTTCTACTTTGTGATTGTCCTGCACGTGATCGTGTGTTTCTTCCTGATTGGCGTCGTCCTGTTGCAGCAGGGCCGCTCGGCCGATCTTGCCGGCGCCTTCGGCGGCCAGGGTTCGCAGACCGCCTTTGGCCCCCGTGCCGCGGCCAACGTGCTCACCCGCCTCACCACGTGGTCTGCCATCATCTTCACGTGCACGTCCATCGGCCTCGTGGTGCTTTTTGTGCGCTCCTCCGGCCCGCACTCCGTGCTTGAAGGCACGCATTCTGCCCCCGTCAGCGCTCCCGCCAAGCCGGGAAAGTGAGAGGGCAGGGACCGAGGGACCAAGGGACCAAGAAAACCTAGCCCTTCAGCTTCCGCATCAGTGCGATCAGCAGACGACTCACGTCAGCGGAGAGTCTTTCGGCTGATTCGTGCGCATTCGGTGCACCGAAGCCAAGGGCCTTCGCAATAATGAGTTGCGTCTGTAATTCGCAGGTCGAACCCCTTGCATGGCCTAAAAACTGCACATATTCGCCTCTTGTCGATCTGCCGTAGCCTTCAGCGATGTTGCTCGCAATGGAAACTGAGGCACGCCGCAGTTGATTGCTCAAACCGAATTGCTCGGAGGACGGGAAAGCGGCCGTCAGACGATAGATTTCCGTAGTCAGTTCCACTGCGCGCTGCCAAACAACCAGCTCCTTGAACGATGCTCCCATGCCTCATACCTCGCGTTCTTTATCAGGAGGAAAGCATAGCGCCCTTCAAGGCCCGTCCGTGTGACTTGTAGCACGGACGACCATGGTCCCTCGTTCCCTTGGTCCCTGTACTTCACACCGGCGGCATCGTATCCACCACCGGCAGGCCTGCTGGCGGCGTAAAGTGGAACGTCTCGGCTGGAATCGCTGTATTGGGCTGCTCACCAGTGAAGGTGAACCGCGTGGTCGCGCCATCCACCTCTTGCACTTCAAGGGTGGAGATTGCGCCCGCTGCTGTCACCGTCAGCTGCAGCCGTGTCACGCGGTTTTCCTGGCCCTTGGGCAAACCGCTGAGCGTGTAAAGGCCGTTGGCGGCGCCTTCCAGCTTCAACCCAACCAATTCCTTCTCCAGCTGCGTGTGCCCCAGCAGAAAGCGCAGCGGCGAACGCAGATCGTCCAGCTCTTTCGATGGAATCCGCTGAATCTGCGCATCGCCCCTGGTGTAGAGCCACGCGTATTTGCCGTCAAGAAGGAAGATTTTTCCTGCTGGCGTGCTGTACTGCCACAGCATCCGACCCGGCTTGCGCAGGAAAAGCGTGCCGCTCTCGGTGCGCGTCATGCCCAGGCCGGCATAGTCCTCGCGGAACCCTGCCTTGAGCGAGTGCAATTGGTCGTAATGGCGGTCGACGCGTGCGGCCAGCTCGTGCGCGCTTACCTGCGTGGGTGCTTGTCCAAACGTTAAAAGCGCGCAAGCGCCGGCCAGCGCCAAAACTGCGCAGACAAACGCAATGCGCCGGGAACATGCGCCAACACCGCCGAAGCTGAAGTTCATTGCAGAGATTGGGTGCAGTTGGCGCCGCCAGTGGGATCGTACTTTGGATTGCCGCCGAACTGGTCGGTGCAAAAGCCGCGATTGCCTGTCTTGCCCGGAGACGCCGGCACCGCCGTCAGCACGTAACCGGTGATGCGGTCGGTTCCATTCACGGTGACCTTCTCGCAATTCGAGATCTTAAAAAGATAGCCCGACTTGAAGCCCGACGACGCCAGGTCATTGTCCAGCATTTGCGCCGAAGTCGGCGTGGGCAACCCCGTTCCGGGCACGCCGCCCAGGGACTTCAGATCGCAGGCGTAGCCGTTGGCCCCATAAGTGGATTCGTACTCAGTCTCGGCCGATGTAATCACACGGATCGAATTGATCGCCGACAACTCATTGGCGCGAATCTTCATCGAGCCGACGGTCTTCATGGCCATCAGCATCAGGATCAGAATGACGGCAATCACGATCAGCAGTTCCATCAACGTAAAGCCGTTGGGCGCAACCGTGCGCCGCGCGCGATGGCAGTCAGCATGCGAAGTCTTGCGATTCATTGCGATTCCAGTCCCTCTCGAGCAGGCCTGCAGCTCCAGGCCCTTCCGAGAAAATGCTACAACGTACAGACGCGAAAGGGAAATGAAGCGCTCAAAAAGCAGGGAATAGGGAGTAGCCAACAGGGAGTAGGCTTTTCCGCGCAAACCTTGGCAATCAAGCTGCGAGAATTCGATTCCATGCTGTTTGTACGGCCGGGAAAGCGCGTAGTCTCAGGCGGGCGAGGTTTTTCTACTCCCTATTGGCTACTCCCTACTCCCTGTCTTCAGCACGCCAGTCTCGCCCGTCCCAGCTTTACCCCATCCAGCCGGCCCAGCAGCGTCACCGCTATGCTGTCGGGGTTGAAGAGCCGCTGTGCCATGGTCTGCACGTGCTCCGCTTCCACCAGGCTCACGCGCGCAATAATCTCGTCTGCCGAGAAGAAGTGATGGAAATACATCTCCTGCCGCGCCAGGTTCGCCATGCGCGAGCCGGAGCTTTCCAGTCCCATCAGAATGTTGCCCTTCACCTGGTCCTTGGCGCGCGTCAACTCCTCGGCGCCGATCGGCGTCTGCTTCAGGTCGCGGAACTCTGCCAGGATCAGGTCCACAACCTCCAGCGCCTTGTTTGCCGATGTACCCGCGTACACGCACAGATTCCCCGTGTCGCGGTATGGGCTCAGGTCGGAATAGATCGAGTAGGCCAGCCCGCGCTCCTCGCGGATGGTTTGGAACAGCCGTGAGCTCATGCCGCCGCCCAGCACCGTGCTCAGGATCAGTGTCGCGTAGCGGTTTTCATCGGTAATCGGCGGCGCGGGCACGCCCAGGCAGATCTGCACCTGTTCCAGCGCCTTCTTGTTGCGCAGAATGATGCGGGCGCTCGGCTCGGGCGCCGATAGCTCGTGCAGCGTGTTGCCTGCGGCCAGCGTCGAAAGTTTTTCCGCTACGGCCGCGGTAAATTGGTCGTGATCCAGGTGTCCGGCCGCGGAGAACACCATGTTCCCGCCTTGAAAACGGTCGCCGTGGTAGGCGAAGAGCTGCTGCTGGCCCAGTTGCGCCACGGTGTCAGTGGTGCCCAGGATAGGCTTCCCCAATGGATGACCCTTCCAGAAGCTCTGCGTGAACAACTCGTGCACCAGCACGTCCGGATTGTCTTCGTCGATCTTGATCTCTTCCAGAATCACCCCGCGTTCGCGCTCGATGTCGGGCAGGGCGAAGGTGGGATTTTGCACCATGTCACTCAGCACATCCAGCGCAATGGGCACATGATCCGCCAACGACTTCACGTTGAAGCAGATGGTTTCCTTGCTGGTAAAGGCATCCAGATTGCCGCCGATCGAATCCATCTCGCGCGCAATCCGCTGCGCCGTTCGCGAACGTGTGCCTTTGAAGAGCATGTGCTCCACAAAGTGCGAGATGCCGTTGATCTCCGGGGTTTCGCACCGCGAGCCCGACTTGATCCAAATGCCCATGGCCACGGAGTGCACGTGCTCCATGCGCTCGGTCAGCACGATCAGGCCGTTCGGCAATACGGTACGGCGAAGGTTTCTTTCAGTGTTCATTGGCACCAGGTCGAACTTCGATTGTAGGCCAAATCCGGAAAGCCGGTAGCCACGCTTGGGACGGAGAACCGTCACAGCTTGACAACCTATGGTGAATGTCCGGTTTGTGGTGAATGTCCGGTCTTGAAAGGGCACGACTTTAGTCGTGCCATAAAGCCTCAAGTATGAACGCGGCTTTAGCCGCTGAGGGATGGTCCTCCCAGGATTTTGACTTCAACAACAGGGAGTTAAGGCCAGGCGACTCAAGAAAAGCTAAGATACTGAAAGCTGAGCCCGTCATGCGTGAAAAACCGGTCCAACTCGTTGCTTTAGATGCGGCAGACCCACCCAGCGGTGCCGGGATCAGGAAGCTATTCTTTGGATTGGATGCGGAATCTCTGTCCAGGCTTCTGGTCGCGGCAGGCGAGCCCGCTTTCCGTGGCAATCAGGTCGCTGAAGCCATGTATCGTCAACGGCTTAGAGAGATTTCTGAAATCAGCACTTTGCCTGCGCCTCTACGCGCGAAGCTGGTCGCTGAAGGGTGGCAAATCGGCCGTCCAGCCATCGCCCGCGCATTCCAGTCTGTCGATGGCACCGAGCGCTACTTGATTGAGTTTGAAGGTCCTACTCCAAGAGGTGAAACGGCGGAAGCCGTGTGGATGCCCGAGGGCGACGGCGGCGAAGCCGGCGACGAAGCTGAAACAGAACAAAATTTCCGTGCCCGATCCTTTCGCCATCTTTCAGGCGACGGGGTGGGAGATCCAGAGCCGGTTGCCCCATCCTTTCCGCGGCAATTTGCGGAAAGGGTGGGAGTGAACAAACCTCAATCTGCCCTCCATCCCGAAGCCAGGGTCTGGTCCCGCGCCACCATCTGCGTCTCTTCGCAGGTGGGTTGCGCCGTGAACTGCCAGTTCTGCCTCACCGCAAAGCTGGGCCTGCAGCGCAACCTTACTGCGGGCGAGATTGCCGGCCAGGTAGTCGCAGTCCTCGATCGCCAGTCCGTCCGCGTCGGCCGCGATCGCGTGAATCTGGTCTTCATGGGCATGGGCGAGCCATTCCTCAATTACGACAACTTCATGGCTGCCGTGCGCCTGCTGGTCCGCGAAGTCGGCCTCAGCCCAAGGCGCACGACCGTCTCCACCTCCGGCATCGTTCCCGGCATAGAAAGATTCGCAAGTGAGCCACTCGACGTGCGGCCGAAACTTGCCATCAGCCTCAACGCGCCCAACGATACAATCCGCGCCGAAATCATGCCCATCAACCGCAAGTGGCCCATTGCTTCCGTAATCGAAGCGGCGCGCCGCATCCCGCTGCGTCCGCGCGAGCGCATCACGTTCGAATACGTTCTGCTCGGTGGCGTCACCGACCGTCCCGAACACGCCCGCGAGGTTGCGCGGCTGGTGCGCCGCTCCGGCCTTCCCGCAAAGGTGAACCTGATCGCCTGGAATCCCGGCCCCGGCATCGCCTACACGATGCCCAGTCCCGAGGCCGTCGCTGTCTTTCATGGTGTGCTCATAGGGGAGGGAATTCCCGCCTATATTCGCCAGCCCCGTGGCCGCGATATCTTCGCTGCCTGCGGGCAACTCAAGCGCACAGTCGAGACTTAAGCTCTTAGCGCCGCGCCCAGGGCCTCGCTACTTGGTCGCAGGCATGGGCAGCGGCTTTACGCTGCCGCAGTCCGCTCCCTTGTAAGTGGACGTGCTCTCGACCGTGTACTCCACCTGAGAGGCATTCGGTCCCATCTGCATGGTGCCGGTGACATGGATCTTGCCGTGTGCTGTGTTGCCGCTGGGCCAGGAGGACTCCATCGTGGCGTGCATGTTCATCTTTCCTGTGCACGTCATCTCGGCAGTCATGCTGTCGGACTTGAGCACGACGTTCGAGATCGTACAGCTTTGCGCTGGCGTCGTTACCGGCACACCGAACTTATCGATCATCTCCCGAGTCAGGCACACCTCGGTGGTGCGCGTCGTGGGCGCGAAGGGATTAGCGGCTCCCGGAGGCAGAGTCATTCCCGGAGGCATGGGCGATTTCTGCCACGTCGTGGTGCTGGTCATCTCCCACAGGCCGGGCTTCCTCACCGCCTGTGCCCAGGAAAGGACTGCCGCTGCCAACAGGCAACAGCCTAACGCGATCCGGACGTGCGTCTTGTTCATCGTTTCTCCTTATCGGGCGCACAGGCGTCGGCCTGCCGCACCACAAATTTACCTGATCCGGTGGCACGCAAGGAAAGACTTTTTTCATGAATGTTGTGAGGTTTCGGCGCGGGCCTGCGCCAACTCCAGCACTACGTCTGCCAGGCGGCTGGCCGTGTGGCGAACCACATTTTCTTCGCTGGCAAAATTCCCGGCAATGCAGCACACGCCCAGCGCCTCGATGCGCTCGCAGTCGGACACGATCGGTGTCGCGCCCTCGGCGGCGTAGCGCGCCAGGGTCTCGGCAGAGAATTTCCCCGTGTTCACGACTGCGAAATCGAAGACCGGCCTGCGCGTATGTTCGTAAATGCGCTCGATGTGTTGTGCGGCGCTCAGCCCCAGGCTCTCATTGGCCTGTGTCATCAGGTTGCAAATAAACACGCGCACGCCGCGCGCGTCGCCCAGCGTCTCGGGAATGCCGTCCACAAGCAGATTCGTAATCAGCGACGTATACAGGGAACCCGGGCCCACGGTAATCAGGTCCGCGCGCTCAATCGCCTCCAGCGTCTCCGGCAGGGGAGTGGGACTGGGCGGATCGAGCGTCAACTCCACGATGCGTCGCTTGCTTGCCGTGATCTGGGTCTCGCCGCGCACGATTGAGCCGTCATCCATGTTGGCTACCAGCGTGGTGTTGGCCGTTGTCGCCGGATAAATGCGTCCCCGCGTGGCCAGAATCTTTGACGCCAGTTGTACCGCCTGGGCAAAATCGCCGGTGATCTCCGTGAGCGCGGCTACAAACAGGTTTCCAAAGCTGTGTCCCTTCAATCCATCGCCGGCGCGAAAGCGGTGCGCGAAGAGCTGCGACAGCAGATCCTCTTCTTCGCTGAGGGCAACCATGCAGTTGCGCAGGTCGCCGGGTGGAAGCATGTTGAAGTCCTGCCGCAGCCGTCCCGATGAGCCGCCGTCGTCGGTCACGGTCACCACGGCGGCAAGGTCTGCAATGGCGCTCGCCTGAGCTGCACTCTCCCCGGGCGCGGGAACGTGCCGGCGCAGACCGCGCAACAGTGTGGAGAGGCCCGTGCCGCCGCCGATGGCAACCACGCGCAGGCCGCGCTGTGCCGGTGCCGTCGCGTAGTCGTGATCCGACGCTTGCGCCGGATCACTGTTTGCAGGAATCGCTAAGTTCAAGACAGGCCCTACGGAACCTCGGGGTAAAGCAACTCGGTAAAGCGCGGATCGTCTGCCATGTTCTGGAAGTCGTTGTCGACGCGCGCTTGCACCCGGCTCTTGGGGTTCAGTTCAATGGCCCGTGCCAGATTCGAGAGGCAGTCCTGGGCGCGGCCGGTAATGGATTCCAGCACCGCCAGCCCGTAAAAGGCGTAGTCGGCGCCGGGGTGGTCGTTGAGAATCTGGTTCAACTGCTCCCGCGCTTCCTCGTAGTAGCCGGTGTTCAGCAGCGAGATCGCATAGTCGTAGTGTTCTTCCGGGGTAGGGAACGACCGTCCGCGCCCCAGCAACTGGCGCTGGCAGGTGCTGATGTACATACGGCAGCGGTCCTTGATCTCGGCCGGCGCTTCGGGCAGCAACTTCTCCAGAGCGCTCAGCGCCTTCTCATACTTCCCCTGCTGCAGTAGCAGCACGGCGGCCTCATAGTGCTGAAAGACAGGCCCCGCCCTGCCACTCTTATGGCCTTCGGATTTGGCACCCGCGGCTGCATTCTTTTTGCGGCTGGCTGCCGCGGTTCGAGCATCTTGCGTCATGGTTTTACTGGAAGCTTGCATTCCTTTCCCCCGGGTTTCATGCGGGCGGGGAACCTTGGCTGAAACATAACATGACTTAGGCCATGTTTATACGCAGAACGCCGCCTCTCGTCAATGGGGGTACCGGTGGGGTACCGGCAGGCGGCTTTTCCATTCCGGCGCAGCGCTGACTTTCGAAGTGGCCTTTCTCGAACTCCATCAGCTCTTATTCCCTTGTTCTCTTGTTCCCTGTCTTTCCATAAATTGCCGGATTCAGCGCAGGATCGTTATACATTTTCATCTGCCGGTAGAGTTTAAAGCATCGCACCCCGTTCACGGTGTCCTGCCACAGCGCGTCCAGGCACGCTGCCAGGTCGGCGCGCTGTTCTTTCAGGACTTCAAGCCGCTCCAAATTACGTACTACGTGGCCCTCCGGCGCATCCCTGCGCTCCGTCTCTTCGTGCGTGTGGTAGATCTTCAGCGCCAGAATTGAAAGCCGGTCGATGATCAGTCCCGGCGATTCCGAGTTCAGCGGAGCCGCGGCCTTCGGCAAGCCGCGCGCATCGAGCCACTCCAGCAGTTTGCGGTCGAGCTCTTCGGCAAGATCGTTGCGCAGTTGATTGGTATGGTCGATGCGGCGCTTCACCGCGGCCAGTTCGGCGTCGCTCACGCGCGGCGCGCGCGCCTCGTCCTCTATGTGCCACAAATCGAAGTTCGCGCGATGCTGCCGAGCCACCAGGTCGAGCCATGCGTCGGCCGAATTTACTGGGGCCGAACTCTCTTGCCCGCCTGCCGTTTCGTGACCCAGGCGCGTCAACCGATCCTGCAACGCGACAATCTCACCAGCCGAAACCATCGTTGAACTTTCCTCGGTACCAGAAGCCCGTCCGGGCCGCAGGTCCATCCTAAATCGAACCGGATCGGTGAACCAAGAAGTGGCCGACGCCGCCCACTGCGGCGATATTAATGAAAGAGTAACTTCCGGGTGGACACTTCCGAGTGGGCGACTTCCGGGTGGGCGACAATACGCCCGGAACCCGCGAGACCAGCTGAGTCAGGACCGGAAACGTGCATAGGCCTACAATTGGGGTTCGACACTCAGCGCGTGCAACTAATGGCCCAAGCTTTTTGCGCGAATGTTTCCAGGTGCAAGTTCGTTAGCCTATGATTACTCAAGCGAAATCTATGGCCACTCCGATTCGATCGGTTTCAAATACCGAAGATACCCAACCCAGAGTTCTCGGCGGCCTGTATATGGTTGCGCGGCAACCGATTCTGGATCAACGTGGCCGCGTTCATGCGTATAAATTGCGTTTTCGCGGAGAAACGGAACAGGCGGAGATCACCGCGCAAACATGCCTTTCCATGGCGGAGACCGCAGCGCACTTTGGTCTGCATAGGCCTAGCGAGTTGAAGAAGCTGACGGGCAAAATGCCGGCCTTTGTCTGCTGTCCCGCGGAAGCGTTGAAGGACCGCCTCGCGCAGACGCTGCCCGCGACGCTTACAGTTCTGGAGATTCCCGGAAACCTGGAGATGCCGCCTGAGCTGATTGCCGTGTGCCAGGAACTCAGAGCGGAGGGTTTCCGATTCGCGTTGGACGATTTCAAATGGCACGCCCAGTTCAAGCCGTTGTTGGAACTGGCTGAATTCGTCAAAGTAGATATCGACCTGACTTCAAAAGACGAGCGGCGAGAACTGTTCGAGCGGGTGCGCGGCAAGCCGATCGGGATGCTGGCCAAGAACATTGACACACAGGCAAGCTACGTTCGAGCGTGCGAAGAGGGATTTGCGCTGTTTGAGGGCGCCTATTTCTGCGAGCCGGTGCAGGTGAGAAATCGCAGGCCGCCAGTGAATCAGATTTTGCGGATCGATATTCTGAGAGCACTGCAGCAGACTCCCCTGGAAGTGCACAAGGTGGGTCCATTGGTGAAGAGGGATGGCCCGCTTGCGTATCAATTGCTGCGCTTGGCTAACTCCCCGATTTGGGCAGTGCGCAAGGAGATTGACTCGATAGAGCAGGCGCTGATGATCGTAGGCGACGATGCCTTTCGCCGCATTGCCACGACGGCAATCGCAAGCGAATTCAATGGCAATCAGTCACCGGAGTTGTTGTGTATGGCGATGGTGCGGGGGCGCTTCTGCGAGGTGGCCGGTGCGAAGCGGAATCTCGATCCATTCATTCAGTATCTTCTCGGATTGCTGAGTCTGCTGCCGGCCATGCAGGGCCAGTCAATGGAGAACATCGCACCCACATTGCCGCTCAGCGATGAGATTCGCGAGGCGCTGCTGGGGACAAAGAACCCAGAGCGCGTACCGCTGGGATGGCTTGAAAAATTCGAGCGCGGTGACTGGGCCGGGTGCGATGCAGCCGCAGAGACAGATGGCTTGAACCAGCACGAACTGGCGAAGATCTATGTGGATGCCGTGGCGTGGACTGAAGCGGCGTTGCATTCGGGCGCTTAGGTCTAGTTCCCGATCGCCCGGTGGCATTCCTTCGTGAACTAGACCGACTATATCTCGATCGTCACCGGCCAGGTCTTCCAGATGTCGGAACAATAATCGCGAATCGAGCGGTCGGACGAGAACTTGCCAATGCGAGCCACGTTCAGGATGGACATGCGGGTCCACGCGTACTGGTCGGTATAGGCCCGGCTCACCGTATCCTGGCAATCGACGTACGACTGATAATCGGCGAGGAGCATGTAGTCGTCGCTCGTGAGCAGTGAGTCGAAGAGAGGCCGGAAGAGACCCCGGTCGCCGAGGGAAAACTCGCCGCTGACCAGTGAATCCAACACTTCGCGCAAATGCTCGTTCGACTCGTAGAGAGCGTGCGGATTGTAACCTTCCCGTTTTTGCTGCTCGACCTGTGATGCGGTGAGCCCGAAGAGGAAGAAGTTGTCCGCGCCGACTTCTTCCCGGATCTCGATGTTCGCTCCGTCCAGCGTTCCAATCGTGATGGCGCCGTTCATGGCGAACTTCATGTTTCCGGTTCCGGAAGCTTCCTTGCCTGCTAGAGAAATCTGTTCCGACAGATCGGCTGCGGGATAGACTCGTTGGCCAAGCTTTACACTGTAGTCCGGCAGAAAGATGACCTTCAGTCTTCCTTTGACGATAGGGTCTGAGTTGATCGCTTCTCCAACCGAGTGAATCAGCTTGATGATCAACTTGGCCATGCGATAACCGGGAGCGGCCTTGCCGCCAAAGATAAAGGTGCGGGGCGCCAACTCCGCATTCGGGTCCCGTTGGATTCGCTTCATGAGCGTGAGAATGTGGAGGACCTGCAAATGTTGCCGCTTGTACTCGTGCAGCCGCTTGGCGAGCACGTCGAAGATCGAGTCCGGGTCAACCGCGATTCCCAGTTTGTCCTGGATGTATGCGGAAAGTTGAACCTTATTGTGACGCTTGATTTCCCTCCATTCCTCGCAGAACTCCGCATCTGCAATAAGGGGCTCAAGCCGGCGCAATTTCTCGAGGTCGCGAATCCACGCCGCTCCAACGCGCGCTGTGAGCAATTCAGCGAGGTGGGGATTGCTCAACACCATCCAGCGACGCGGTGTTACGCCGTTGGTCTTGTTTGAGAACTTCTCAGGAGTAAGCGCATAAAAATCGCTGAGTACGTTTGTCTTCAGCAGTTCTGTGTGCAGCGCTGCCACTCCGTTGATAGCGTGACTGCCGAGTGCGGCCAAATGTGCCATGCGCACGTATTTTTCGCCATGGCCGCTGTTCTCGTTGATAAGCGAGAGCCGTTGAACCTGACCCTCGTCGTCGGGAAATTTCTGCCGCACATCGATCAAGTGCCGGCGATTGATCTCCTCAACAATCTCGAGATGGCGTGGAAGCAGCGACCCAAACAAGCTGCGCGACCACTGCTCCAGGGCTTCAGGCAAAAGGGTATGGTTGGTATACGACAAAGTATGTTGGGTAACATGCCACGCCGCATCCCATTCCATGGAGTGCTCATCCACCAGCAGACGCATCAATTCTGCAACGGAGATGGCCGGGTGAGTGTCGTTCATTTGAATTGCAAAGTTGCGATGCAACTCGGCCAATGGCCGGTTTTGGGAAGTCTGAATGCGGAGTATGTGCTGAAGGCTGCACGAGACAAAGAAAAACTGCTGTGCGAGACGCAGTTCTTTGCCCTGCACGTCTTCGTCATTGGGGTAAAGGATCTTTGAGATGTTCTCGGACGAAACCTTTTCCGCGACCGCTCCGACGAAATCGCCCTGATTGAAGGTCTCGAAGTCGAAGCTCTCGACGGCCTGCGCAGCCCAAAGGCGCATGGTGTTCACGGTGTTTGTCCGGTAGCCCAGAACCGGCGTGTCGTGTGGAACTCCGCGCACTACCTTCCTCGGAATCCACTTGACTTGCAGTCGCCCGTTCGGGTCGGTGTGGGTCTCGGTGCGTCCGCCGAGCTTGACTTCAAATCCATCTTCGGGCCGCTCCAGTGCCCAGGGATTGCCGAGCCGCAACCAATGGTCAGTAGATTCGACCTGCCATCCATCGCGAATCTTCTGATCGAAGATTCCGTATTCGTAGCGAATTCCGTAGCCGATGGCGGGAATATCCAGCGTGGCCAGAGAATCCATGAAGCAGGCGGCGAGGCGGCCCAGCCCCCCATTTCCCAACCCAGGCTCTTCCTCCTGTTCGATCAGGACGTTCAGGTCAATACCCAGCTGACGCATAGCCTGTTCGGTTTGGTCGTAGATCCCAAGGTTAATGAGATTGTTGGCGAGGTGAGGGCCGGTCAAAAACTCTGCCGAGAAATAACAGACGACGCGCACATCCTGCGACTGGTAGCTCTTGAGCGTCGACATCCACCGCTCGACGATTCGGTCGCGTACCGTGTGTGCGAGCGCCATATAGAGGTCGTTCACGGTCGCGCGCTCGATCGATCTGCCCTGCACAAAAAACAGGTTATCCAGAAACGACTGAGCAAGTGCATCTACACCAAGAGATATTCTCTGGCCCTTTTGCGGACCAAACTGCGGTGTTGCGCCAAAACTGTCAGACATGGTTGCCTCACACTCCCCCGAACACGGGAGATCGATTGATCGATGCCAAGCTTTCACAATGGGCTTGTACCCTCAAGAATACGCTGCGCAGAGTCGCCGGCTAGGAAGTGCCGTCGTGTCTCTTCAATTTGCTAATTTGCGCAAAATTGACCCGCACTATAAGAAACCCGGTTAATACTGCCGACAACGCTCTCTGCCGACTCAATCCCTAGCGGTAAATCCTGACTTGTTGACATTTCTCCCATTCGCTCATCGAGAACTTTGGGACGGGCAGTCTGCGGTTCCGGGTGAGTTACCGGCAAACAGGAAGTAACCCCGAAAATGGCGTTATGTCCGAATCGGCGACAATCCCGCCCAGAACCGTCCCGATGACGTGCGCGTGAGCAACGAGCATGCATGCCCACTTGGATTGAACGGCGGTTGGCGTATAGGGGGCTTGCACCAGAGATTTATCGACAACGCGTTTTCGAGTCGCGATCAAGCACAGGGCGAGCCTTCACTTCTGGACTTATTTCAGGCCGAACTCGCCATCGTACTGCCGGATAACCCCATAGCACTCGCAGGCGGAGTCTTCAAGTTTCTTGCGGTTCACGATCTTCACTGCGCCACGGGTGTACTCGATGATCTTCTTCCTCTGCAAAGCACCGGCTGCCAGGCTGACGGTAGGTCTATCTGTCCCCAGCATGGTTGCGAGAAAATCATGAGTGATGCGCAGCGACCCTGAATCCTCTCTGTCTTGTGTCATGAGCAACCACCGCGCAAAGCGCTGCTCAACATTGTGCAGCCGATTGCACGCGGCTGTCTGTGCAACATGCAAACCGTGAATTACCGCATAGCGGCACAACATCAATCGCAGATGTGGAGCGGATTCCAAAGTGTTTTCTAAAGCTCCAAGCTCTACCCGAAATCCATCCCCCGTGATTTGTACCACTGCCTGAAGCGTGCTCCAGTTCAGGCCGACAGCCGCAGGCGTTCCTGTAAAGCCCTCTTTGCCAACCATGCCGGCTTCGGCGGTTCTTCCATCTTTCATTACGACTACAAGAGAAATGAAACCTCGGTTCGGGAAATATGCAAATTCCATCTTTCCCGCCTCGTGAAGGACCAGATGGCTTGGCAGCTCAACGTATTCGAGATGAGGACGAAGCAAGCTGAAGTCGCCTTCGGTGGTGGATAGAAGAACAGTATTTTTTATGGACTTCCCGGCGAGATCCCTGCGCTCGCCGGACTGCCCGATTTGGAACTCTCTGCGTGTCATAAATCGGACCCTAAAACCTTCCCGGATGCGGGGATGCCCGCATCAAATTGTGCGCAACAGAAACTCTGCTTATTCGTGGTACGCGCAGGATTATATAGGGTCCAAACGTGACGGCTCTGTAGGGTATCCCACATTGGCCTCAACACGACGAATGCGCAAGAATCTCGGCGCACGAAACATGACCCATCCATCATGCGATTCCGCTCACTGCAGGCGACGCGCGCAAGATCGGACGTTCGCGCGATCAAAACTGTTCCATGTATGTAGGATTCCCGACAGACCATGCAAATTTGCACATGTTAACTTTGCCCAGACTTCTATCAATCGTCCGTCACCCCAGACTGGGTGACGATTTTCTGCTGCAATCAGGCAGGACACGTCTGCCAAAGGAGCCGTCAATGGCGAACCTGCACATTTCGTCCCCGGACAGCAAGCGGGTACCCGTTGGGGCGCTGCGACCGAGGCGCCCATGAGGCGGAAGATGGTATGGATCGAGCAACCGGGTTTTGGGGGGTTTGGTTGCTCCGAATGTGGCTGGCGATTCGAAGCCTCGAATGCGCCCATCGGCACATCTTTCGAAGAAATGAAGTTCAACCTCGGGCTGCGGCTCGACAAAGAGTTTACTTCGCATGTTTGCGCCGATCACCTCAAAAAGGTTAGCCAGTAACAGTCCGAGCACATAGGTCGCTGGGCGCCTACCGGAATTGCGCCTTGACGACCGCATACCCGGACGTACCGTGAGCCAGCTCACGTTAGTGAAGGATTGGCGACCATTCGCCGGGAACTCGCCAAATGCCACCTACCGGCTGGATGGGCGTGGGCAAGATTTGCCTGGCGAAGTCGGCAAATTTTTCCTGTTTCGGAAATTGAATGCGCCCTTCGCGCCGAAGCCGGATTCAGTGTGGGGTTATGCCCAGTCAGAAAAAGGACTGCTGTCTGCATCGGTCTGAGTGTTTTGCTTCTTACTACCGGATTCGCTCTCGCCATCTTGCTGTTTCGACTGCTCCCGCGGCGCGTCCTCTCCGCTCAAACTCACGACGCAGTCCGTTTCGCCGTCAACTTCGTTCGCGAGTGCAGAGGCAGAGAAGATTAACTTCTTTCGTGTTCGCGCGGCTGCCATCTCGGCCTCGGCTCTTGCCGCGTAAATAGCATTCATTTGCGCGTTCGGGTTGAATTGGCTGGCGTGCACATGCATACGATCTGGTCTCCCCTCTCAGTCGCCTGGCAGCGATTTGGCCCACTTTCTACGCAACCAACTGTCAGGGACAGGCTAACTTGGCGTTGTCGCTCTCACTTTTCTTGCACGCAGGGCACCAAATGCTCGAAGCAATTTATCCGGCCAGCACTTTAGTCATATCCAGCGGATTGAAATCCCATCCGAATGTGCCGATAGGAATTCGCCATCCCGCGAACCAGACCAATCGGGATGTGGAGAATGGTCATGTCTATTTCGGCGATTTCAGGCAATAGTTATTCCGATTACAGTTCGCAAAGCACATTCCAGCAGATTCAGCAGGAGTTCCAGCAACTCGGCAGCGATCTTAAATCGGGGAATCTCACAGCCGCGCAGGCTGACTTTGTCACATTGCAGCAAGACCTTCCGCAAACAAGCAGTTCTTCTTCGCAGACCAGCAACCCGATTGAACAAGCATTCAGTCAGTTGTCTCAGGACCTTCAGGCAGGAAATCTGACAGCCGCACAACAGGACTATCAAACCCTTCAACAGGACTTTCAAAATCAAGCGGCACATTGGTCCCAGTCTGCTCAGGGAACTGAGGGTGCAGAAGGCCATCATCATCACCACCATCACGATGGCGGGAGCGGAAGCAGCAGCGAATCAAGCCAAATCAGCCAACTGATGTCCCAGCTTGGACAGGATCTGCAATCAGGAGACCTGACTTCAGCGCAACAGACGTTCGCTTCCTTGCAGAGTTTGTTTGGGCAGTTCAGTCAGAATGGTGAACAGCAGTCGTCCCCATCATCGGAATCGACTTCAGCATCGGAATCGACGTCGAGCACCATCTCGGTCAACGCCTGATCCCACGGGATTGACCCTCCTTTGCGTCACCTTGTCATAGACTGTGACAAGGTGACTCGCTCCTTGCACGAATTTGCGATCCGCGTATTTGACGCGCCTTGTCCCGTCCTTGGGGTGGGCGACGGCCACAGCGCAAAAGCCTGCCGGCCCGTCTGGAACGAAGGGGTGCACGCGTGAGCGGCGAGCAGTCTTCGCTCGTTGAGAAGATGCTCCAGGAAGCGCTTGACCATCACCAGGCAGGACGGCTCGCGCAGGCCGAGCAGGTGTACCGGCAAATCCTCGTCACTGACTCCCAGCACCCCGACAGTTTGCATCTGCTCGGCGTGATCGCTTTCCAAACGGGGCGCAGCGAGGAAGCTCTGGTTCTCATCCAGAAGGCGATACAGGTCAAAGGCAATGCAGCGGCTTACCATTCCAACCTCGGTAACGTTCTTCAGTCTCAAGGCAGGCTTCGAGAAGCGGGAGCATGTTATCAGCGAGCTCTGCTGCTTAAGCCCGATTCAGCCGAAGTCTATGTGAACCTTGGGAATATCTTCAAAGAGCAGTGCCAGATTGATTCCAGCCTCACTTGCTACCGCCGGGCTTTGGCGCTGAGTCCCGGGTTAGCTGACGCGGCAGCTGCTGAAGCGAACATCCTGCTTTTGAAAGGCGACTTTGCTCAAGGGTGGATTGGCACTGAACGGCGCTGGGATACTTCGGATTTCGATACGCCGAAGCGAGCTTATCCCTGGCCACGTTGGAATGGCGAGAGATTGCCGGCCGGCCGATTGTTGATTTGGGGTGAGCAGGGTATCGGCGACGAAATCATGTTTGCAGGGCTGATTCCGGATGTGATTCGAACTGGAGCCTCCTGCGTGCTCGATTGCGATCCGCGGTTGAGAACGCTCTTCGCGCGATCCTTTCCCGAGGTCGTCGCGGCAAGTGGTTTTGTCCCCGATCCCCATGCGGAGTTTGAAATTGCGGCGCATCTGCCGAGCGGTAGCCTGCCAGGCTTGTTCCGAACCTCGAGTGCGGCATTCAGGGCAACTACGTCGCCCTATCTGGCAGCCGATCCATTGCAACGAGCCGAACTCCGCGCGCGCTATTTTGATGGCCGCAAACTCGTCGGACTGGCTTGGTATACGGCGAATAAAAAAACGGGGCGCAATCGTTCGATCGACCTTTCGCTGCTTGCGCCGCTCTTCGCTCTTTCAGGCATTCGGTGGGTCAGTCTCCAATATGGAATCCATGACGCTCTCGAAAAGCAGGCCGCAGCCGCGAATGCCCCAATTATGGTTGATCGTGACGTCGATCAATTGACGAACATCGATGCGTTCGCGGCGCAAATTCGAGCGATGGATCTTGTCATCACAATCGATAACTCGACGGCGCACCTGGCCGGTGCGCTGGGAGTTCCGACCTGGGTTCTTTTGCCGTACGCACCGAATTGGCGCTGGCAACTGGAACGAAGCGACAGCCTCTGGTATCCCTCGATCCGCCTGTTTCGGCAATCGAAAGAGGGAGACTGGCAATCCGTCGTGCAACACGTAAAAAATGCTGTTGGGTAAAACCCGAATTCCTGCAGGCATCGAGATAGAATTCCATTGAACCGGCGCCGAAAAAGGAGATTTCGGCTAAAGCGACCATTCCGGTGTGGTCATCCATCGTTGATCCTTCGCTATCGACTCAACTCCTCAATCTACGCACGTTTTTCCAGGGCACGTTTTTCCACTCGCAGGCATATTCCCAAAGGAGGCACTATGAAATTCACCGCGCGAATTCTTTTCGCCATCGCTGCAGTCTGCCTATTCGTAGCCGGAGCGCTATGGGGCAGCCGCTCCGTCGTCGTCAACGCGCAATCGAGCGCCGGAAACCCCGTGAAGCTGCAAGACGGAACCAACAACACGTACTTCGCCGAAGTAACTTCGTTCAAAGCCCTTAAAGTCGATGGCTCCGCGATTACTCAACCGATCGCCGGCCAGGTAACGGTTGGCGGCGTGGTAACAACCGCCGGCTCTCCAACTTCAGGAAAAAGCGGCACGCTCGTGGTTGGCGCAGGCGCGAAATACGGCGTCAGCCCCGATCTCGGATATGCGAAAACTCTCACCGTTTGCGCCCCCGCCATTGGATTCGCCAGCAACTTCCTCGTTGACCAGTCGATTGACGGCACCACGTGGGTTACCATCACCCAGCTTCCACTGCAGAGTGGACCGAGCTGTATCTCGCTTCCGCCCACAAGATTCGTGCGCCTTTCGGGCGCAGTTGGCACCGGCTATTACCAGGTGTCGTACTAGAAATAAGCGTCAGCAAGACGAATTACAGGGTTCCGGGCGAGTCACCGGCCAACCGCAAATTACTACTTCGTTACTTACGGGTGGGCAACGATAGAACCGCGATCTTGAAACAGCGAGCGAATATCGCAGGCTTCTTCACTCACTTCCTCTGAATGCAGGATTCGGCAGAGCCTCTACTTCATTCCTGCGATGACAGCCGATTAGTGAGAGACGTGACAACAGCTGCATCGTCGGCATTCTGTTTCAGATCCGAGGGGAATGCGTCCTTTAGGAAATGGATCAACTCGTCCTTATAGAATCGATGACTCGTAATCGCATCGAGGAAAAAGCGCAGAGCTGCCGGATCGTTGTTGCGCACGAGTTCCCTCGCAGATGCGGTGCGGACCCAGACATAGGGAGATTCGGCAAGCGCCTTGTCCAGCCAAGGAACAGCCGCAGCTCCAAAGCCCTTCATGAGGGAGTAAGGAATCGATGAGAGATCTCTTCCAGTCGGATCCGGATCCCCGGGACGAACGAGTAGCGCCGCCAAACGCGGCAGATCATCCGGAGATGGATTCCAAGTGAGAGAAATTCGGGCCTGTTCGGCTGCGTCCCCGCCTTCAGTTGCGATCTGCCAAAGCCATTCGCGAGCCCGAGGTTGTTTGAGAATACCCAAGTATTCGACGAGTTCCCTTTCGGCGTCCGAGTCTCCTGAGGCGATGATCCCGGGAGTTGCTCTCAAGACGGCAGCGTCAGCGACAACAGCCATCTCAGCGGTCGACGGATCATCCGCATTCGGAGGAAGGTGCACGAGGAATCGGAGGGTCTTGATGGCAGCAGGTACTTGGTTGGTGTTGCTGGAGTCCAAGCTCTGGATACAATCCGTTACCAGCGGTGCACGGTATTTGCGAAGCGGCTCGGAGCTCACCATGTACGCGAGCACATTGCTTGGTCCTTGCGTGTGAATCAGTTCAGGGAGCAACGCATTCACTTGGTCTTCGGGAAATACCTGTAGGGCCGAGGCTGCAAGCTGGGCGACCACCTGATTCTCGGAGTAGAGCAGTTCGGCAATGGCACGGAGAGCAAGGGCATCAGGCGCAGCTGCAGCAAGATCGGGGATGAACTCGCCTGCCACCATTCCCGCAGCGGACGGAACCTTGGTCAGCATGTCCGTGAGCCATTCCTCCCGCTGGCCGCGTGGGGCCCTTACGACAAGGAACGTTGTCCAATCCGATGCGACTGAGTCAGCCATATCGAGCTTGCCGGGTGAAAATTCCGGCATTTGCGAAATCCATCGGACGGCATACGTGCCGGGATGCAACGACGAGAACCAAATATGAAGCGGGAGCTGATCCTCCGGAGCATTCGGTGGGGCAACCCAGCCGCAGAGGATTCCGCCTGCATCTCCCCAAATCTGCAACTGCCGGGGAGGAACAAGTTTGCCATCATGCATTAATTCAAGCCGATTGCAGCCAAGATCTCCGATTCCGGTGCGGAATGGATAATGAATTTTTCCTTGCGGCGTCGTGTGAATCCAGATTGGCTCTCCGGCATGGGCCGGCTGATCGACTGTGACCGCATATTGCATCACGGTTACGCGACCGGACTTCGAGGAGACCTGACTGCAGGCAGGTTCGAAGCAGAGGCAAACGAGAATGAACGCTGCAATGCGCACCGAAAACCTCGCCTAGGAAGTTTAGCGTGTTCGATCGCCATTAAACCGCCATCTTCAAATGGATTACACGTAAAAGCGCTGTGCAAAGATCCATTCCCGATGGTTCCGGTTGAGTCACCGCCAACCCGCAAATTACCTTTTGAGCAAAAGAGGCAAGGAAAGCGGACCCTGTGGAAAACTTCCCCTTGACAACATACCCACTAGTTGGTACAGTGGTACCTACTGGTTGGTACTCTATGACCACTTTGACCCAGACTCATCACGATTCCCGGACAAGAATCCTCGATGCCGCCCTCTATGTCATTCGCGCCAAGGGGTATTCCGCCGCGCGCGTTGAGGACATCTGCGAGGCTGCCGGCCTCACCAAGGGCAGCTTCTTTCATCACTTCGCGAGCAAAGAAGACCTGGCGCTGGCCGCCGCGGAGCATTTCTCCGCCTTTGCCGAAGGCATCTTCACCGCGGCTCCCTATCAGGTTCTTTCTGACCCGCTCGAACGCCTTCTCGGCTACGTGGACTTCCGCAAAGCGATCCTTCGGGGTGAGCTTCCTGAGTACACCTGTCTGCTCGGCACCATGGTTCAGGAGATTTACGAAACCCATCCCGCCATCCGCAAAGCGTGCAACCGCTGCATCGGCGCGCACGCTGCCACGCTGGTCACCGACATCCAGGCAGCCATCCAGAAGTACGGCATCAGCACCGACTGGACCGTCGAAAGCCTTGCCTACTACACGCAGGCCGTCATTCAGGGAGCCTTCATCCTTGCCAAAGCGCAGCAAAGTTCTCAAGTCGCTGCCGCCTGCCTCGATCACCTGCGCCGCTACCTTGAGCTCTTGTTCACTTGTTCCGGGCCCGAGGCGCTTCCCCAACCCCACTCGCATCCTGATCCGCAAAGGAGATTTGATAGCTGAACCGCCTCGATTTTCAACCCACAACCAAGGAGGTTTGTCATGTCATCCGCAACATTGCACGCATCCGCATCACCGTCCGTATCCACCGACGAAGCCGAAATCATGGCCCTCGGCGGCGCACTTCACAAAGCCCACCTCGAGAAAAGTCCTGAAGGCATTGCCGCGCCCTACGCGCCTCACGCCGTCATTTACGACTTGGAACCACCGCTCTCCCACGACGGCATCAGCGTCGAGCGCAAAGGGAAGTGGCTCGAAACCTGGGACACGCCGATCGAGCTGATCGCGCAAGACTTCAAGGTCACCATCAGCGGGGATCACGCCTGGGGGCACGGCTACCTGCGCATGAGCGGAACGCCCAAAGCCGCCGGCCGACCCATCAGTTTCTGGATGCGAACGACCATGTGCTTCGAGCGTATCGACGGTGCCTGGCGCATCGTCCACGAGCACTCATCCGTGCCGTTCTACATGGACGGCAGCCTGCGCCCTGCCTTCGATCTGCAACCATGACCCGATCGCATGCTCCAACCTGTCCGTTCAATCCCGAGGCGCCGCGGTGTATCGGCGACTGCCGTGCATCGCAGCGCCGGGTAAGGCCACCGGTTTGCGCGTGGCTGTCGTGGAAGTAGAGTTTGTCACGGGAAATTGAGGGCAGGGAATTTGCAGCCCGCGTGGTGAGCTCGGTGGGAATCGAACCCACGACCCACGCCTTAAATGGGCGCTAATAACTAATACAATGAACAACTTGCAAGACTTTGTGGGTTCCCTAAATACGCCAAAACACGTGTAAGACGGGTGAATCACGGGTGAGGATAACGGGTGGGGAAATCCACCCGTTTCCCGTTTTCGCATACAACCCCTCACCCAATACCTGAAAGCGCCTGGGGCGTGCCCTCAGCCGCCTCGATGGCCATCAGAGCGCAGCTTCACCCTAGCCACACCCCGAAGCTGATTTTGTCTGGAGCCGAGCGATCAGTCTCAATTTGATCGGCCGCCTGAGTCGACAAGTTCCGAAAATGTGATGAGGGATGGTTTTTGCGGAGTAAAGTAGGGCTAGCTTCTTCCTCCCCGCAATCCACTGGACAGACACATGGCCCACGACGTCTTTATCAGTCACTCCGCGAAAGACAAAGTCACCGCCGAGGCGGTGTGCGCCATGCTGGAGTCG
>JBEKGH010000067.1:0-26449 GCA_050012895.1 Occallatibacter sp. | reverse complement strand
GTCGACAGCATCCGTTCGTGCTCTTCGTTGAAAAACGCCGGCTTGGTGTGCTCCAGGTCCAGTACGCCGATGACGCGGCCCTTGTAGAACAACGGCACAATCAGCTCCGAGCGCGTCTCGGGATTCATGGGGATGTAGCGCGGATCCTTGCGCACGTCGGGCACGTTGACCACGCGCCACTCGCGCACCGCTGCGCCCACGAGTCCGCTGCTGATGGGAATGCGCCGCGTGGGCGCATGCGCGTAGCCGAATCGCCACGCATAGCGCGTGATCAGCGTGTCGCCTCTCTCGTCGAGCAGCATGACGGCGAACATCTGGTAGTCGATCAGCCGCCGCAACAACTGCCCCACCTTCTCGAGCAACGGATTCAGGTCCAGAATCGACGCCAGTTCCACTGCAATCTCGTTCAGCACTTCCAGCGTTTGCGCCTGGCGCGAAACCCGCGCGTACAGGCGCGCATTCTCGATCGACTGCGCAATGCGCGAAGCCGTCATGGTCAGCACATTCAGGTGCTCTTCGCGAAAGAAATCCGGCTGCTCGCTTTCGATGTCCATCACTCCGATGAGCCGGTTCTTGGCAATCAGCGGGACGGCCAGCTCCGAACGCACCTCGGGATTGGCGCTGATGTAGTAATCCGCCTTCGAGACGTCATTCAGCAGGATTGGTTGCCGCGTCAGCGCAACTTGTCCTGCCACTCCCTTGCCGAGGGGAATGCGCGTGCGCTCTACCTGCGGCGTGTGGCCGATCTGAAATCGCATACGCAGCTCGTGCGTCCGCTCATTTAGCAGGAAAATGGCGAAGATGTGGTAAGGAATAATGGCGCGGACCAGCTCCGACGTGCGGCTGAGAAGGGTTTGCAGGTCGAGGGTAGTGTTGAGCGCGTCGGTCAGGCGCATCAGGAACGCCACATCCGCCGGCTCGATGCGGGCATTCACGGGATCCAGATGCGCGGGCTCCGCAGGGCGGTAATCGCCCTCGAATTCGTGCCCTGCAGGTGGGGATGGCGGCGTTTCGCTCATAGGTAGTCGAAACGAATGATAACGCAGGTGTCAGGGGTCAGGTTTCAGGTGTCCGGGAACAGGGAACAGGAACGCTGATTCGTGGCCGCCTCCGGAGGAGGGCCCCTGAAACCTGACACCTGAAACCTGAACCCTGTCTTTATTCCGCGCCAAGCTCCAGCAAAATCGCCACGGAAGCCGAACACCCAATCCGGTTCGCGCCGGCTTCAAGCAGAGTGCGCAACTGGGCCAGGGTGCGGATGCCGCCGGAAGCCTTGATCCCGCATCGGGCTCCGGCCACACCGCGCAGCAACGCCACATCGGACGGGATGGCGCCGCCCGCGGCCGATCCCGTCGAGGTCTTGATAAAATCCGCGCCGGCCTGGATGGCAATTTCGGAGGCGCGCAGTTTTTCTTCCATGGTGAGCAGGGCAGTTTCGAGCGTGACCTTGAGCAGAGCACCGTGACGATGTGCCACGCTGACCACCGCGTGGATGGTGTGCTGCACGGCGGCGTGGTTGCCGCTCTTGAGCTGGCCGATCGGCAGCACCATATCGAGTTCGCGCACGCCCAGGTGGATGAGCGCGGCAGTTTCCTGGCGCAACGTTGAGACCAGCGACCCGCCGAGCGGCGAGCCGATCACTGCGCCGGTGGGAATGCCTGTGCCTGCAAGCGCTCCTACTGCGATGGAAGTCCACACCGGGTTTACCACAACGCAGGCGAAGCGGTAGCGGACAGCTTCGGCGCAAAGCGTCTCCACCTGCTTGCGCGTGGCGACAGGCTTGACCAAAGTGTGATCGATCACGGCGGCCAGAGATTGCCAACTGGAGAGGGCATTGGCGGTAAAGCTTGCCGAGTCAAAGGTCCCGTAGTCAAAATCCAGGTCGGATTCCTGGATGAGGGTTGGCTTCATGGAGGCGTGCTCCTTGCATACGCAGGACGGCGGTCGATCGAAGATCTACTCTGCGGCTCCGGAAACAGAGTATACGTCGCCGGTACGACGCAGACCAAATGTATCGATGGTAAAGAGGCCTGCTGCGGTTGTCTCGAAACCAACTCGTGCCGGATGGAATTATTCCGGATCCTCGGGCGGCATCAGGCAGATATCCGGCAGATTGCGATAGCGCTCGGCAAAGTCCATCCCGTAACCAATGACAAACAGGTTTGGGATGGAGAATCCAACGTAATCGGCCTCGATCTTTTCGAGGCGTCGCGACGGCTTGTCAAGCAGCGTGGCAATGCGCAGCGACCTGGGATGCTGCTGCTGGAAGAGCTTGCGCAGATAAGCCAGCGTAAGGCCGGTGTCAAGAATATCCTCAACCACGAGCACGTTCTTGCCTTCGATGGACTGGTCAAGATCCTTGATCATCTTGACGGCGCCGGAGGAGCGCTGGCCCTTGCCGTAGCTGGAGACGGCCACGAAGTCGAAGGTTGCATCGGCCTGGATGGCGCGCGAAAGGTCGACGAGGAAAAACGCCGCGCCTTTGAGCACGCCGATCATGACCAGTTTTTCGCCGTTCAAATCGCGGCTGATCTGCGCGCCCATTTCGGCCACGCGCTCCGCAATCTGCTGGCGGGAGTAGAGAACCTCAAGGCCTTTGGAGGTCACGGTTTCCATGCTGACAGTATCGCGCGATTTGTCGCCTCCCAGCCTGTGAAAATCGGGGCATGTAAATCGGAGCCCCCGTAAAACGGAGCCCCGTAAAACGGAAATCAACTGGCGGATCAGTCAGGGAGACGGCGGATGGGTACGACCGTGCACGTATACTTGACGAGCGATGCATCCCTTTCTGCACATTGGCTCATTGGCTCTGCCCACTTACGGGCTGATGCTTTCGCTGGCCATCATGACGGCCATGTTTGTGATGGACCGCGCTTTCAAGCGGGCGCACCTGACGGCGGACGCGGTGGAGATGGTAGCGACCGCCGCAGTGGCAGGCATTGTGGGCTCCAAGATCTGGTATCTCGTCCTCGACTCGCCCGGGGACTTCCGCGCCATGGGCTGGGGTGCTTTGTTCGAGAACTCCGGGTTTTCGTGGTTTGGCGCATTGCTCTTCGGAGTCCTGGCGCTGGTGCTGCAAGGCTGGAGGGAAAAAATCGGAGGTCTGCGCACGCTGGATTTGGCTGCTCCCGCCTGCGCCATCGGCCAGGGTTTGGGGCGCATCGGGTGTTTTCTTTCCGGCGACGGCTGCTACGGAATCGCGATTCAGCCCGTCCATCTGTTTGGCTTCACCTTCCACCCGTGGGGGATGGCCTTCCCGCATGGGATTGTGCCGGTTTTTGTACCTGTCTACCCGACGCCGCTCTACGAGCTGGCCACAGGCCTCGCCATCGGCGGGTGGCTATGGTGGCGCCTCGGCAAACCGCACGCCACAGGCGCGATCATGGGTCAGTTCCTGATCCTCACCGGAACAGCTCGCTTTTTGGTTGAATTTATCCGCCGCAACCCCAAGGTTCTTTGGGGCTTATCGAATGAACAACTGACCTGCGCCGGGGCCGTTGTGATCGGCGCCGCGCTCATCTGGTGGGCAGCCAGGCGACCGGCGCTTAAGCCGCGGAGAGCACCGGTACGGGTCGCGAAGCCCGCGTAGAAACCCGTTGAGACGGACTTTTCCCCACCGTTTACGTCGAACAATGCAATGCATTCGTAAAGCCTGTCTCGGGCCGCAGGGCGCGTGGGACGGGCATGCATCTATACTTGAGGAGAGATGCTTCCTTATCTGTTTCACATTGGATCGTTCAGCGTGCCCACATTCGGGCTCATGCTGTGGTGTGCCGCAGTTGCCGCCGCCATCATGGTCGACCGCGGATTCAAGCGCGAGAATATTAAGGCCGATGCCGTGGGGATGGTGGCCATTGCCCTGGTCGCGGGCATTCTGGGCGCCAAGTTATGGCATGTTTTCGACTCTCCGGACGAATTCAGAACCATCGGCTGGGGCGTTCTGTGGGATACGGCCGGATTTGCCTGGTACGGAGGGATGGTCTTCGGCATCGCAGCGCTGGTTCTGCAGGGCTTACGCGCAAAGATCGGGGCGATTCGGACATTGGATCTGTGCGCGCCGGCGGCCGCTATCGGCTACGGCATAGGACGCATCGGCTGCTTCCTCTCTGGAGACGGCTGCTACGGCATCGAAATCACGCCGGTCCATTTGTTTGGCATTACTTTCCACCCATGGGGAATGGCCTTTCCGCATGGCATCGAGCCGGTTTTGGTTCCTGTCTACCCCACCCCGCTTTATGAGCTGGGCGCGGGTCTCCTGATCGGATGGTATCTGTGGGGGCGGCTGGGCAAGCCGCACGCCACGGGCGCCATCCTGGGGCAGTACCTTATGCTGAGCGGCATCGCTCGCTTTCTGGTTGAATTTATCCGGCGTAACCCCAAGGTTTTATGGGGATTATCGAATGCGCAACTGGCCAGCGCCGGAGCCGTCGTTTTAGGGATCGCGCTCACCGCCTGGGCAGCCACACGTCCCGCTTTCACGCCGCGAAAAGTGCCGGCGCCGGTCGAGAAACCAGCGTAGTCGTCTCATCGCGCGATTGTGCAATTGACGGAAAAGTAGCGCCGGTCGCGTCCACGCCAGCGCCGATCAGTGAGCAATTACAAACTCCTGCGGCCTAATACTACAGTTGTATTAGTTGTATTTGGCCGGACGATAGAGGCCCGGGCCTAAAGGCCGTTTCCTTTTGACCTGTTTTCAGGGGCCTGAAGGCCCCTGCTCCCTCCGAAATCCTTAACTCCAACTGTAGTACTAAGCCCGCCCTGAATGGCCGCCCTTGAAAGGGCACGAGTTTACTCGTGCCATAAGATCTCGAGAATTAAAGCGGCTTTAGCCGCTGAGGGATGATTTTTCCGGAATTTTGACTTCTTCCACAGGATGTTAATTCTTAGCTACCTTCCGATGCGATTTGCGCCCGGGTGGGATGGAAAGCTCCACACCGCCAGCGGGAGCAAGCAGCTCATGAATCGCTGTCCCGAGCCCGCGGTCCAGCGGGGAAATCTTCGCGGCATCAGGCAACTTCTCCGCAACCAGAGTAAGCGCCGCGCGCGCCTCAGCCTCCATGGAGCGCCCATCGAGTGCGGCGCGCACCTGAAGCCTGCGCTTCACAGTCTCGTCAAGATTGCGGATGACAATCGTCGCCATGAAACGAGCATAGCAAGGATGTGCTAGCAATGCTTGCACCTCCGGAATGAGCCAACTCGACCCACTTGCCGCCGAATCGCATTCGGCAAACTGAGTGATGCATATCACACAGCCGATGGACCTCACACCAGCAATGTGATTTATGACACCTGTGATGACGCTCACAGCCACTCGTGCTTTCCCCTGCGTAACTTCGGTCACATTAACCGGCAAATCTCAGGGGTTGTTTATGGCCTCCACGCTTTTCTGGGATTTGCCGGCGCAGTACCGGGAGCGAGGGAAGCATGGGCGATACGATTTGGCAGTCAATGCAGAAGAAGGGCTACAGCCGCAGAGATTTTCTGCAATTCTGCAGCGCAGCCGCGGTAATGACCGGGCTGGGCAAATCCGGCGCGGCTCAGGTTGCTTCAGTCTTTGAGAAGAAGGAAAAACCGGCCGTGGTGTGGATGCACTTTCAGGAGTGCACCTGCTGTAGCGAGTCATTTATCCGTGCGTCGCACCCCATCGTGGCCGATGCGTTGCTCGATGTGCTCTCGCTTAACTACACCGAAACCCTGATGGCGGCTTCGGGATTCCAGGCGGAAAAAAGCCTGAACGATACCATCGCAAACAACAAGGGCAAGTACATCGTGCTGGTCGAAGGCGCCGTGCCCACCAAGGACGGCGGCGTGTACTGCATGGTGGGCGGCAAGACTGCGGAGTCGATTCTGCAGACGGTTGCCGCGGATGCAGCGGCCATCGTGGCCTGGGGCAGTTGTGCCTCGAATGGCTGCGTGCAGGCCGCCAAGCCCAATCCCACCGGCGCGACGCCGATTTACAAGCTGGTCGACAAGCCCGTAATCAACGTGCCCGGCTGCCCGCCCATCGCCGACGTGATGATGTCCGTGGTTACGCACTTGCTGGTGCTGGGGCAGGTTCCGGAGCTCGACGATCAAGGCCGGCCCAAGGAGTTCTACGGCCGCCGCGTGCACGACACCTGCTATCGCCGCCCCAACTACGATGCCGGGCTCTTCGTGGAAGCGTTTGACGACGAGAACGCGCGCAAGGGTTATTGCCTTTACAAGATGGGCTGCAAGGGTCCGGTCACCTACAACGCCTGCTCGGTCACGCGCTGGAATGAGGGCACCAGCTATCCCATCCAGTCGGGACACGGTTGCATCGGCTGCAGCGAAGCCGGCTTCTGGGACAACGGCCCGTTCTACAAGCACCTCACGCATTTCCCCGGCTTCGGCATTGAAAGCACCGCCGACACCATCGGCACTGCAGTTGGCGTCGCCACCCTGGCCGGTGTAGCGGCACATGCCGTGGTCACCAACATCCGCAAGCGCAGCGTGATCGCTGAAGTGCACACAGAAGATGAAAAGGAGTCCTAATCAGTCATGGCAACGCGTGTAGTCGTCGATCCCGTAACTCGCATTGAAGGCCACCTGCGCATTGAAGCAGTGGTGGAGAACGGCGTCATCACCGACGCATTCAGCGCAGGCACCATGGTGCGCGGCCTGGAGAAGATCCTCCAGGGCCGCGACCCGCGCGATGCCTGGGCCATCACTGAGCGCGTCTGCGGCGTCTGCACCACGGTGCATGCGCTGGCCAGTGTCCGCTCGGTTGAGGATGCGCTCGGCATTTCGGTGCCGCCCACGGCGGAGATCATCCGCAACATCATGCTCACCACGCAATACGTGCAGGATCACGTGATCCACTTCTATCACCTGCATGCGCTCGACTGGGTGGACATCGTCAACGCGCTCAAGGCCGATCCCAAGAAGGCCGCCGAGCTGGCGCAGTCGTTTTCGAAGTGGGACAAAAACACGCCTGCCTACTTCACCGAAGTGCAGGACAAGATCAAGGCCTTTGCCGCCAGCGGTCTGGGCATCTTCGCCAACGGTTATTGGGGTCATCCGGCCTACAAGCTGCCGCCCGAAGTGAACCTGATCGGCGTAGCGCACTATCTCGACGCGCTGCAATGGCAGAAGGAAATCGTCAAGGTCCATGCCGTCTTCGGCGGAAAAAATCCGCATCCCAACTACCTTGTCGGCGGTGTTCCGTGCTCCATCAACATCAACGAGGTGGCGGCCATCAACGGTGAGCGGCTCAACCTGGTGGGACGGCTCATCAGCCAGGCCGACGAGTTCATCAACGAGGTGTACATTCCCGACCTGCTGGCCGTGGCCTCGTTCTACAAGGACTGGTCCAAGTACGGCGGCGGCTTGAGCAACTATCTCTGCTACGGCGAGTTCCCGACCAACGGCTTCAGCCATCCCGAATCCTTCAAATACGCGCGCGGCGCTGTCCTCAACCGCGACCTCTCCACCGTGCTTCCCGTCAATACGAAGGACCAGCAGGAGATCAAGGAGTACATCGCGCACTCCTGGTACACCTACGACGGCGGAGACAACGAGGGCATTCACCCCTGGGCGGGCGAGACCAATATCAAGTACGCCGGCCCCAAGCCTCCGTTCGAGAGCCTCGAGGGCTTCGACAAGTACTCATTCCTCAAGACTCCGCGCTGGAAGGAGAACCCCATGGAAGTGGGTCCGCTGGCCCGTCTGCTGGTTTCTTATGCAGCCGGCCACGCGGACGTGAAGGACACGGTGGGGATGGTGCTGGGCAAGCTTAACGTGCCTGTCGATGCTCTCTTCAGCACCCTGGGCCGCACTGCGGCGCGCGGCATCGATGCGGCGCTGGCCATGATCTGGCTCAAGGAGTTCTACGGCAAGTTGATCGACCGCGTGAAGATCAACGATGTCTCCACGTTCAACGGCGAGAAGTGGGAACCCAAGTCCTGGCCTGCCGATGCGGAAGGCGTGGGCATGGTTGAAGCTCCTCGCGGCGCGCTGGCGCACTGGATCAAGATTCATAATGGCGCCATCGAAAACTATCAGCTCGTCGTGCCCACCACGTGGAACGGCTCGCCTCGCGATGCCAAGAATCAGCGCTCCTCTTTTGAGGCGTCGCTGATCGGCACACCGGTGGCGAATCTCGAGCAGCCCGTTGAGATCATCCGCACCATCCATTCCTTTGACCCGTGCCTGGCCTGCGCCGTGCATCTCTACGATCCGCAGGGTCGGCACCTTCACCAGATTTCTTTCGAGTAGGCCCATGAGCACACAGAGCACTGGTGTTAGAGACGTCTTTCTGGAAAACGGCAACGCGCCGGTCGAGTACCGGCGCGTGTATGTGTGGGAAATGCCGGTTCGCGCATACCACTGGATCAACGCCATTGCGCTGACCCTGCTATGCATCACCGGATTCCTCATCGGACATCCGGTTCACATTGCCTACGCGTCCGAGGCCTTTCAGCAATACTGGTTCGGCTGGGTGCGCTTCGTTCACTTTGCCGCCGCGTACGTGTACATCTTCAATTTTGCTGCCCGCATTTACTGGGGATTCGTCGGCAACAAGTACGCCAGGTGGAACAACTTTTTCCCGATCACCAAAAAGCAGCGGCAGGAAATTGTTGACGTCCTCGAGACCGACGTCTTGCAGGTCAAGATGCACGGCGAAATCTCCACCGGCCACAACTCGCTGGCGGCGTTCATCTACTTCTTGACCTTCCTGGCCTTTTGCTTCCAGACCATCACCGGCTTCGCACTTTACTCAAGCATGAGCAATGCCTGGTTGCCGCGCATGTTCAAGTGGGTCGTGCCGTTAATGGGCGGCGATTTCGCCGTGCGCTTCTGGCATCACCTGTTCCTGTGGTTCTTTGTCACGTTCATCATCGTTCACATTTATCTCAGCTTCTATCACGACTACATCGAAGGCCGCGGTACGATATCCTCGATCGTAGGCGGATGGAAGTTTGACCGCGTGAAGAACGCAGGCAAAGAGGGCGCTGAGGAATAGGGAACTCAAGCACTCCGAGAGTGCCCGTGTCGCGTCTGGCCCCGTGTCGCATCCGGCCATGATCGGGCGCCCTCCGGGTGCACCTCCTGAAAACCCCTGCAATGAGAGCCTTGTATCAGGGCGCGAGTTTACTCGTGCCGCAAGTTGCGCAAAATGAGCGCGGGGCTTTGGCCCCTGTGGATGTTCTCTCGCGGTCAGCCGCAAATTCGGCCTTTTTCCGCAGCCTGTTTAGCCCCGAGACAGCCGCCTCTTCGAAAAGACCTGCCCATTGATACACTCAAATCGAACCCGCAAAGTAAACTCAGAAATTGATGGATACAAACAACAAGACGCTCGTACTCGGCCTCGGCAACGTCATCATGGGAGATGAGGGCGTTGGCGTGCACGTGGTACGAGCGCTCGAGAAGCACACCCTGCCAGCCGATGTGGAGTGTCTTGACGGCGGCACGGGCGGCTTCATCCTCCTGGAACCGCTCCAGAACGCCGGCAGCATCATTCTCATCGACGCCGCAGCCGACGGCAACCCTCCCGGCACCGTCACCCGAACCACGCCGCGCTTTTCGCAGGATTACCCTCCCACGCTCACCGCGCACGACATCGGCGTCAAAGATCTTCTCGACGCGTTCTACATGCAGGGCGGATCGCGCGACGTCGTGCTCTACGCCATCGCGATCGATCCCCAGCAGCCCATCTCCATGGATCTCTCGCCTTCCATAGCCAAGGCCGCCCGGGAAGCCGAACAGCGCATTCTTGCAGAACTTCGCGCCGCCGCCCCACCTGCCTGAACCCCGTGCTCTCGCGACCGGACGATCCCGGTAAGGATGTTCATAGAACTCAATTTCATGCGCATCCATGCTGCGATGATTCCGGAAGGTGAAACGATGCCAACCACAAAGACCGCAGTTGCGCATAAACACTTCCGGCTCGACACCGTGAAGCTCAAGCGGGCGCAGAAGGTGCTGCAGGCGCCTACGGAAACTGAAGCCATCCAGCGTGCTCTTGAGTTGGTTCTTTCAGAACACCAGCGGAACCGCCTGGCGGTCGAGGCCAACGAGAGATTCATCCGGAGCGGCGTCACGATTCGCGAAGTCTATCGCACGCTGGACGCGTAAAGGATGCCGGTTCTCTTCGATGCGTCGATCTACGTCGCCGCAATGCGGCCGGGCGGCGATCCTTCCCAATTCTTCTAACGACGGGCAGATGAGGCGCCGCTTTGGTTAAGCTCTGTTGTACTCGAGGAGCTATATGCAGGAGCCAGCGGGGTCGTCGTTCGCGCGGTGGAGCGGCTGGAACATGATTTTGAGAAAGCGAAGCGCTTGCTTGCGCCGAACCTCTCTGATTGGGCCTCCGCCGGTAAAGTTCTGGCGCGTTTGGCGGCAAAATACGGCTACGAGCGAATTGGGCGGCCTGGCCTAACCAACGATGCCCTTATCGCCATGAGCGCCGCGCGCACCGGCACCACAGTCTTGACCGCCACCCCCCGCGATTTTGCTCGCATTGCCGAGTTTCGGGCTTTTTCATGGCGCACGCAGGCGCTTCGAGGGTGTGAGAGCGGCTCTTAGTAGCGTGGAATCATCACTCAGGGGGAAAAACTGTCCGAAATCAAAAACAGAACTTGCAAAATCGGACCATTTCGGTCTATATTCATTTCATGGACGTTATGACCTGTTGTTGCCGCTGTATGCACGCTGTTCGCGTGGTACAGGTAGCCCCGGCCTAAGTCCAGAAATATAGTCCGGCTTCCTAAATGCCCGCGAAACAGCCAAAAGCTGACGCGGGCATTCCGTTTTTGCAGTCAATTTTCACCCCGAGCTTTCAACAAAGGAAGGCAATGAGCGAGATTCCGCAAAAGGAAACCAAAGCCCAGCGCATGGAGCGCCTGAAGCGCGAAAAGAATCCCTGGGAGGCCTTTGACGAGGTTCGTACGTTCGCGCGCGAGGGACGCACCAGCGTGGTGCCCGAATGGGCGTCGGCTTACTTCAAATGGTGGGGAGTCTACACCCAGGGCGACGGCGTGGGCGCCACCGGCGGCAAGGGCGGCGAAGGGCTGGCCACCGACTGGTTCATGATGCGCATTGGTATCCCCAACGGTATCGTTTCGGCCAGCCAGCTCCGCTCCATCGGCGGGATCACGCGCAAATACGCCCGCAATCTGGCCGATATCACCGTCCGCCAGAACATTCAATTGCACTGGCTCACCATTGAGTCGCTGCCTGAAGTTGTCGACGCGCTCGACTCCATAGGCCTCTCGCCCAAAGGCGCATGCGGCGACGTGGTGCGCAACGTCACTGGCTGCCCGCTGGCCGGCGTTGCCGCCGACGAGCTCATCGACGCCTCGCCCATCGCGCGCGAAATCGCTCACCACCTCACTGCGAATTCCGAGTTCTACAACCTGCCGCGCAAGTTCAAAATCTCCGCCACGGGCTGCCCTTCGTGGTGCACCTATCCCGAGATCAACGACATCGGACTTACGCCCGTGGTGCGCGACGGCGAAGTCGGCTACTCGCTGCGCGTGGGCGGCGGCTTGTCGAACGAACCGCATATCGCCGTGCGCCTCGACGCCTTCGTTCGCTCCGACCAGGCCATCCGCGTGGTACACGGCGTCACTGAGATCTTCCGCGATCAGCAAGTGCTGCGCGAGAGCCGCGATCGCGCCCGCCTCAAATATTTGTTTATGCGCGAAGGCTGGACGCCGGATAGCTTCCTCGACGAGTTAAACCGGCGCATCGGCTTCAGGCTCGATCCCGCTGTGCCCGAAGAGATTCCCGACGAGAGCCTGCGCGACCACGTAGGCATTCATCCGCAACGCCAGCCGGGACTGGCCTACGTGGGCGCTTCCGTGATGCGCGGCCGCATGACCGGCGAGCAGCTTGAGGCCGTCGCCGATCTTGCCGATCGCTTCGGCTCGGGCTCGCTGCGCGCCACCGTCTCGCAGAATCTCGTCATCGTCGACGTGCCCAACGCCAAAACCAGTGAGCTGGCGCGCGAGCTGGGCCAGATCGGCCTGCACGTTGAAGCCTCTTCCTTCTGGCGCGGCGCCATCGCCTGCACCGGCACCGAGTTTTGCAAGCTGGCCATTACTGAAACCAAGGGCTTCACGCACTGGCTGGTTGACGAGCTTGAGGAGAGGCTGCCGCAGTTCGATCAGCAGCTTAAGTTGCACGTCACCGGCTGCCCCAACGGCTGCGGCCAGCACTGGATCGCCGACATCGGCCTCGAGGGCAAGAAGATCAAGCACGAGGGCCAGTTGGCCGACGCTTACTACTTCTGCCTGGGCGGAGCGGTGGGCGAGTTCGCAGGCATCGCGCGGCCAGTCGGTTATCGCTGTCCCGCGACGCTGGTGCCCGAAGCCATTGAACGCCTGCTGCGCAACTACCTCGGCGGCCGCGAGTCGCAAGAGAGTCTGCGCTCCTGGTTTGCGCGCCATAGCAACGACGAACTGCGCGCGCAACTCGCCGGCGATATTCTCGAACCCGTGGCGCGCGATCTGCCCACCGGCCGCGTACCCCACGCCGTCGCGGAGTGAGAAAGACAGGGAATAGGGAGTAGAAAAACTCTTCAAGGACTGCAAGAAGTGTCAGGGCACGACTTTAGTCGTGCCGAAAGCGCAGCAAAATAAACGTGGGCTTTAGCCCCTGCGGCGATTTTGAACGAACCACGAACCACGAGTCACGAATCACGAACTAATCACTAACCACCAACCACTGTGAACTACGAACTGTGAACTGACATGAGCCTCCTGCCGATCTTCCTCAAACTCGATGGCCGCCCCGGCCTGCTGGTGGGCGCGGGAACGGTTGCGCTCGAGAAAATCGGCAGCCTGCTCAAGACCGGCGTCAAGCTTCGCGTCATTGCGCCTCAAGCGCGACCTGAAGTTCGCCAACTTGTCGCCGAGGGCAAGCTGGAGTGGATCGAGCGTGAATTCCAACCCTCCGACCTCGACGGCAACTTCATCGTCATCGCCGCTACCGATGTGCCCGAAGTCAACGCGGCGGTGTATCGCGAGGCCGTGGCGCGCGGCATCGCCTGCAACAGCGTCGACGACATTCCCAACTGCGACTTCTTCTTCGGCTCCGTGGTCAGCCGCGGCGACCTGCAAATCGCCATCTCCACGGCCGGCGAAAGCCCGGCTGTCGCCCAAAGGCTGCGCCGCGAAATCGACGAGCAGCTTCCCGAAGATCTCGGTCCCTGGCTCGCCCAGCTCGGCGCACTGCGCCGGGAGGTCCTCTCCACGCATCCGCGCGGTGAAGAACGCCGCCTGCTTCTCCACGAGCTTGCGCACCGGAAGATCTGCGACTCTGCCCTCTGCTCTACGCGCCAGTTGGCGCGGACGGGCAAGGAAGCTGCGCGTGCCGTCGCCGGTCATGTGGCTCTTGTTGGCGCCGGGCCGGGCGATCCCGAGCTGCTCACGGTGAAGGCTGTCCGCCTCATTGAATCCGCCGATGTCCTGCTCCACGACGACCTTGTCCCCTCAGCGATACTCAACTTGGCTCCGCTCCATGCAATGGTTGTCAACGTGGGCAAGCGTTGCGGCACGAAAACCATCACCCAGGAAGAAATTAACGCGCTCATGATCGAGCACGCCCGCGCTGGCCGCAGTGTGGTGCGCCTCAAGAGCGGCGATCCGCTGTTGTTCGGTCGCGCAGCCGAAGAAATGGGCGCGCTCGACGAAGCCGATGTGTCTCACGAGATCGTTCCCGGCATCTCGGCTGCCTTTGCTGCGGCTGCGGCTCTCGGCCGCTCGCTCACCGATCGCGAGTGGGCCTCGCATGTCGTCTTCTCCACCGGCCATCACGCGCAGTCGCACAACCGCGAGCCATTGCCCGCGCTTGAAGCCGGCACGCGCGTGGTCTACATGCCTGGCCGCGACCTCACCTTACTGGCCACTGAGTGGCTGGCCGAAGGCCTTCCCGCCGATCTGCCCTGCGCCGTCGTCTCCCGCGCCGCGCAACCCGATCAGCAAATCGTGCACACCACGCTCGGCGAACTCGCCTCCATCGCCCCCCCCGCCGCCCCCAGCATCCTCATTGCCGGCTGGGCCCTGCGCGAGTTGAGCGAAGCCAATGGCGCTGAAACCGCTCAGGCTTTGCAAGGCGCATGTCGACTCAAGGCTTAGCGCACAGTTCACAATTCTTTCGTTGATGCGTCTGATCCCCGGACCTGGTTTGCCGGGCGACAGCCTGAAAAGCGCCGGTGGTGAAGCGGCAACCGCGCGGGTCTCAAAAAACTCGTATTCGCGGGTTCAATTCCCGCCCGGCGCTCCAAATTTAATCATTAGCCACAACCCACACAATTTATGAGTTTTCTCCCAGCGAACCCGATCGCTGCTTAAAGGTGCCCCTGTTTTTTCCGATAACAATGGAGTGCATTGCCAGACGGACACTGCAGATTGGACAAGTTCGCCTGAAGACGATTCCTTAGTTGCCCGTTGGCTCATCCCCATTCGCCTGGAACAGGCTTCTGGGTGAGGGAAGTGACGGCTGGCAAGATCGAGAAAGACCTGGATGCCTCGCCAAGTTGACGCCATTTTCTCGGCCCCGGTCGAAAGCACTGAAGACGCTTCCGACTGTAGCGTGGCGTCAGTTGCGTTGACTCAACACGACGCTCGCTTCCGCATGTTGTTTGAAGAGAGCGGCTCGGTGATGCTGCTGGTCGAACCGTCCGGCGGAGTGATCGTTAACGCCAATCGAGCCGCCTCTGCATACTATGGCTATACTCGAGATCGGCTGATCGGCTTGCCCATCAGCCAGATCAACACCCTTCCTTCCGAAGAGACTGCCCTGGAGTGGGAGCGGGCGTTGCGCGAAGAGCGTACCCACTTCAATTTTCGTCATCGACTTGCCTGCGGCGAGGAACGTGATGTAGAGGTCTATTCCTCGCCCATAGATGTTGACGGCAGGCAGCTCCTGTTCTCAATCGTCCATGACGTCAGCGCGCGCACGCGGGCGGAGGCGCAACTCCGCGACAGCGAAGAACGATACCGCTCAACCTTCGAGCAGGCAGCCGTGGGCATTGTGCATGGCTCGATTGAAGGCAAGTTTCTGCGGTGCAATGCCCGGTTCGCCGAGATCGTTGGCTACCCGTTGGAGGAAGTTGGCAGCCTGACCTTCCAGCAGTTAACGCCGCCTGAGGAGCTTGCCGAAGGTCAGAGATTGAACCAGCAAATATGGAGCGGAGCGGCCGCTCATGGCACTTTGGAGAAGCGCTACATTCGCAAAGACGGCAGCTTGATTTGGGCCAAGCTGACAGTTTCGTTGCTCCGCGACAGCGAAGGCCGTGCACTTCACTCGATCGCAATGGTAGAGGACATCAATGCGCTTAAAGCTTCACAGGAAGCATTGCGAATAAGCGAGACCCACTACCGCACCATTTTCCAGACCAGCCTCGACGGCATCGCCATCACCCAGATGAGCGATGGCAGATACATTGATGTCAATAACGCATTCCTTGACCTCTTAGGGTACAAGCGTGAAGAAACCATTGGTCGCACGTCAGTGGAACTTGGCATCTGGGCCGATACAAAAGATCGCCAGAATATCCTGGAAGCGTTGCGTCAGAAGTCCTGTTTCAGGGATGCAAAGGTCCGCTACAGACGAAAGAACGGAGAATTGTTCTGGATACAGATCTCGACAACGGTCATAGATATTGAGGGGGTTGCGTGCCTCTTGAGCGTGGTGCGGAATATTTCTGATGCCAAGGCCGCGGAAGACGAAATTAGAAGCCTGGCTTTCTACGACCATCTGACCCACCTTCCCAATCGCCGCCTGCTCATGGATCGTTTGCGCCAGGTGCTGGCTGCCGGAAACCGAAAAAACCGAAAGCATGCATTGCTGCTGGTGGGTCTTGATCACTTCAAGACGCTCAACGAATCGCTTGGCCATGAGACGGGCGACCTTCTCCTTCAGGAAATATCTCGGCGTCTATTATTGTGCGTTCGCGAAGCCGACACGGTTGCCCGATTGGGCGGAGATGAGTTCGCAGTCATACTCGACGACTTGAGCAGCGTTCCCGAAGAGACCGCTGCCCAGGCGGAACTCGTCGGCAGGAAGATTCTCGCTGCCGTAAGCAAGCCCCACCTCTTGGCAGGCCGCGAATGGCACGCCACCTGCAGCATTGGGATTAATGTTTTCGGAGATCAAATGGACGCTATCAATGAGGTGTTACCGCAGGCTGACATCGCCATGGACCAGGCCAAGGCCGCTGGACGCAATACCATTCGCTTCTTCGCCCCAGCCTTGCAGGCTGCGGTGAATGCTCGCGCTTCCATGGAGATCGACCTCCGTCGTGCCATCAAGACCCAACAGTTCACGCTCTATTACCAGCCGCAAATCGAACGTGGCAATCTGGTTGGCGCCGAAGCCCTGATCCGTTGGATTCATCCTGCGCACGGTGTTGTGTCTCCAGACAGGTTTATCCCCTTGGCGGAGGCAACGGGGCTGATCCTGCCGCTCGGTAAATGGGCGCTGGAAACCGCCTGCGGGCAAATCGCTGCGTGGTCCGATCGAACGGAAACGCCCAACTTATCGGTCGCTGTAAATATCAGCGCGAGAGAGTTCCGCCAGCCGGACTTTGTAGAACAGGTGTTATCGGCGCTCTACCGTACCGGGGCCAATCCACAGCGCCTGAAACTCGAGCTGACCGAGAGCATGCTGGTGGACAATATTGAGGCAGTTATCGCGACCATGACAGAGCTCCGGTCTCATGGATTAAGGTTCTCCCTGGACGATTTTGGTACCGGTTACTCATCACTGACCTACCTGAGACGCTTACCCCTCGACCAATTGAAGATTGATCGGTCATTTGTCCGGGACATGTTGGTCGATGCCACCAGTGGCGCCATTGCACAGACCATCATCTCTTTGGGCAGAGCGATGGGGCTGCCGGTTATCGCCGAGGGTGTCGAGACCGAAGAACAGCGGGATTTCCTTGCGGGGCTGGGGTGCCATTCGTTTCAGGGTTACTTGTTCAGCAGACCGCTTCCTTTGGAGGAATTTGAGCTGTTGTTGGAGGAGCCTCACGGAAGCATGCAGCGGATTTCAGATATAACATCGAGACGCTGAACACGGTCGTGGTTATATCGCGGTTGAATTTACTGCACTTCCTAGTGGTTAGACCGTCTGAATTGGTAATTCATCATGGACAAGCGCGGACGAGGACGTCCGCGCTACAGCCGGCCAGGAGGCCGGCGCTACATTTCGGCCATTACTAAATCATGCGGTCGCGGTACTAGTACCCAAAATATTGGCTATATAGTGTGTCTACAATTGCTCAGCACATCGGACCCAGGGAGGAGCAAAATTCCACAAGTTGGAGGTCGAGATGCGAGGGCTCGACAATCGCGCCTCAAATACAAATCGGTTTGGTCTCAGATTCACCCATGAGGCTTGTTGGGCTTGTCAGCGTCTTCGACCAGCCTGTCCTGAGCGGTAAGATCCCCTTGATTCCAATCGTCTGTAGCATCAAGGAATTGCTCACCGGCCTAACGTTGGACTATCTGATTGTGGATCTGCATGAATCTGGCAGTAGTTCGCATTCCGTTCATGCCATTCTCCGTGCGCGTCCTGGCATTCGGCTGCTAGTCATCGGCCCGCGTGGAAACGATGATCTGGCCATGGATGTGATCTCTGCCGGGGCCAGAGCCTATCTTGATCTGAACTCTGAAATCGATACAGTGCGGCTCGCTATCGACGTGGTAATCGGCGGTAACATCTGTGCGCCGCGCAAGGTACTCTGCAAACTCATCGATCGGCTCCTGAAGGTCAGCGATTCCAGTCTCACGAACGCTCCACCACAACTTACTTCGCGCGAGAAGCAGGTGATCGAACTGATCCTGCTGGCCCGATCCAATCGTGAGATCGCCCGCAAGCTGGACATCGGCATCAAGACCGTGACGGCCCACGTAGGTCGGTTGATGCGCAAGACTGGAACCGGCAACCGCATCAATCTGGCATCGTTCATGCGCAAGCGGCCACTGGTGTGATGATCGTGACCTCTTCCTGTCGTCTCAGGCGGCGGGGAGCACAAACTCAGAGAACTGAGAGTTCATCCTATCCGAGAGTTCGCTCAGCCCGCGCGAGGCTGAAGGTTCAAGCAGCTTTATCAATACGTTCAAACTCTGGATTCTTGTGGAAAAACGTGAAGCAGCTTCGAATCGTTTCACGCTGTTGCCTGTTCAAGTCGACGAAATCGACACCGCAAACGAATTGATCGCCCTCTTTGCGCGACCACACGACCCGTCCTCTCAGATGCAATGGCTCCTGTCCCTCATATACCGTGATGTCCTCGTGGGGAACATAAAGAGCGATATCAACGTGTTCCTGATCGCTCACGGCCCGAGAGGCGCTCAAACGCATGCCCGTCATTGAAAAGTCGCTCGTCACGGCGTCAATCGTTTCGCCGTCCTGGGTCAACTTCGCTAAAAGGCTGTTCTGCGCCCTCGGAAAGCGCCGCTTCTCGTTCTGTTCCGGCTCAATGATGAGTTCGCCTTTATAAGCAAAGCCGGACATGATGTTGTTCAGGCGTGCTGAAACCTTATGCAGGTCGTCTCCAATGGCCGCCGTCGCCTCAACCTTGGTGCTACTATCCTTCAAGGTTGCGAAGAGGGTATCCAATGTCGATTGAAGCAGTGTGAATTGTCCCAACTGTTCGTGGCTTGCGGCGGAAATGCCCTGATTTGCATTGGCCGTTACGACCGCATTGTTTGCCATCCCTTCGATAATCTGCGTTGTGCTTCTGGCTCCTTCCTGGGCGACATCCACCTTTTCAACCACCACATTCATGGTGCAAGCCACCTGTCGCACTTTTCCGGATATCTGTTCGATGATGCCGGTGACTTCAGCAGCGGAGTTTGCCGTACGCACGGCCAGCTGCCTCACCTCGCTGGCCACAACCGCGAACCCGCGACCTTCTTCTCCGGCGCGAGCCGCCTCAATGGCGGCATTCAGAGCAAGAAGGTTGGTTTGGCTGGCGATGTCCTTGATCGTGCCGACGATGTTGTGAACTTGCCTTGCGGACTGTTCCAATTCCTGAATTTCGCCGGCCGCGCGACGCACCTCAATAGTGGTCTCTTCCATTGAACCGAAGTTACGGCGCAGATTTTCTATCCCTTCCTGAGCCAGGGTCTGCACCCGTTGCGAGCGGTCGGCAGCTTCTACCGCCTGCGTTTGAACGCTGGAAGACACATGGTGCAATTGAGACATGGCTGCGGTGACTTCGCCCGACCGGCTCTCCTGTTTCCTGCTGACCTCCGCAATTTCGTTTGAAACCGTGGCAATTTGAAAGGCCGATTGCCCCATATTGCGTCCGATATCGTCGATACCGAGCAAAATGCAGCTGAGTTTTTCTTGCATGAGTTTGAGAGCGCCGAGTAATTGTCCGGTTTCGCCCGTAGCGCCGTCGCGGAACTCATTATCGAGCTGGCCTTGAGCAACCGAGTTTGCAACAGTAACGGCGAAGCTCAAAGGCTTGGTAATACTTCTGGTCAGCAGGTAACTTAAAGAAATCGCAGCAAGGAGCGAAAAAAAACCGGTTACCGCTGCTAGTTCAATTGCACGAGTGCCGGCATTCCCAATTCTGGTGACTGAGTCTTCCAGCGCTTTGCCCTGCATGTCGATTAGCTCGTACAGAGCCGCCAAATACGCTTTCTGCAGTGGAATGGTTTCGCCGATGAGCTGGGCCTTCGCTTCTTCGCTTTTACCGCCAAGGGCAAGATCGATGGACTTCTTGCGGCTGTTGACGTAGGCCGCGCGCCGTTGCTTGATGGTCTCCAGGATGGATTTGCCCTGCGCTTCCACAATCGATTTGTCGAGTTGCGCGTATAAGTCCGTCAGTTCCTTTGAAGCCGAGTTCATCTGATCCACGCTCTTCTTAATTTCTTCGGGATCGGACATGGTTATCAAAGTCAGTGCGGCCCTGCCATTGCCGTTTACGTTATCGATGATCTTGTTGGCAACTACAGTCCTGGGCCATTCGTCGCGGGCGACACTGGAAGAAAGCGCCTGGATGGTTACGATTTGACGCCACTCGACAAGCGCCGTGACGGTTCCAAAAAGAACCACAATGGCAAATGCCAGATACAACCGATTTCCAATATGTTCAAAAAAGGCCACACGCATTATGAGTTACCTCGCGTCGGGTTAATGACTTACTTTAAATTTGTAAGTCAAGCCGAAGTAGGCAAGCGTGAGCGGAGCGCCGTGCGCGTTCTGCCGCATCAAAGTCCCCGGCGAAAAATGACCCATGCCGGCGTTGAAGGTCATGTCGTTTTCGCCGAGGAATGTGTATTGGCCCGAGGCATCGAATTCGCGGCCGACGTCGGAGCTGAGGAATCCCGCGGCGGGCGCTTTCACCGTAGAAGAAGCCGAACTGCTATAGACGTTGTCAAAGGGGGTGGCCACCTGCAGCCATTCCTGCTGCATCAGCAGGGCCAGCGGCCGCAGCGGGGCAAGATCGAAATTGAATCGCTCCTGCTTGAGGTTTTGAAAGCCGAAGAGGTCGGTCAGGCCGAATGCGTTGTGATTGCTGGGGTATTGCTGATCGAAGGTTCCAATACGACTTAGATCGGTCTTGGGATTGCCCGAGGCGTAGTCGTATTCGCCGGCCAACCGGGGCTTCCAGGACAAAGTTTCGGCAAAGTAACCGGCTTTGATGTATCCGGCGGCGGCACGGATGGAATCGTTGGAGTAGCTGCCGCGTTGCACGGCGGCGAGGGTGTCGAAATAGACATGGATCGGGAGTTTGGTTGAGACTTCAGCGCCGGGCGTGACTTCGGTCTCAGTGCCATAAATGGACTGCTGGCTTTCGACACGCGGAAGAGCCTTGACGAGGACAAACGGCGAAATCACCCAGTGCGGCGCCCAGGTGGTGATGGTGGCGACAGCGCCGTGAAAGGTGAGTCCCGCGCCATGGGTGTCAAGCGATGTAGGGTGGATGACCACGACCGAGGTGCTGAACAGGTCAAGGCGGTTCTTGTCGCCGATACGCCCCAGAAATCCGTCCCAGGTGCGGCTGGTGTTGGTCCAGTTGCTGATGCCAACGAGACGCTCCGAGCCGTAGCGGAGTTCCTGACGGCCGGCGATGATCTCTACATGTTTGGGATGCCATGCCAGGAATGCCTGGCGCGCGTCGAATTCATCGCGCATGTTTGCGGCAACATAAGTCAGGGGCAATCCCAACGCGTGCGCGTCGACGAATTGCAGATACGCTGTGAATTGCCTGGATGGGCGAATCTCCACGCCGCCCCAGACGCGGGTGAGGGCGTAGATCGCATCGTTGCCCGAAATGTATTTGTCGGAGCTCTGGTTTTCCTCGCGTGCGCGGACCTGAAAATCGATACTCGCCCACTTGGGAACGGCGCTGAATTCAAACGGCAGAACGCGGCTCTGCGGCTGCGGATAATCCGAGTTCACAAGGGACTGCGGGTTGGCCGCGGACTGCTGTGCGACGGCGGGAGAGTTCGCGAGGAAGAGGGCGAGCACGCAGAACACAGCTGCGAATAGAAGCTCGCGGCACTCGACATATGTTCTCAACTTCGCAAGGGATATCGGATGGGTCGTTGGTTGCAAGTTACCGCGGCTCATGATGGCCTCCTTTTTTTGACGGCCTCAATCAGCCAAATGCAGCTACTGGCAGCGAGTGATCCGGGATAGGAAATGGATCACCCGCAAGCCGCATTACGGGGCTTTTTTCAGCTCAATCAACCCATCGGCTCTTGATCGTCAACCTTTACTAGCGCGTGACGATTCTGGTTGGATTAGAACTTTCTGAGGGATAACCTGGGTAATATCGATGAGCGCGGGCATCGTCGCACAGGAAACGCTCTGGCCATCGAGCGTCGACGCGTACCCGGCGTTTGGTGGAACGAACTGCCGGGCTACGGCGGTGCCTCGAGGTCTGCGCCAAACTGATACCCTAAGAGCATGAAATTCGGAGTGCTGGTTTTCCCCGGATCGAACTGCGACCACGACACCTACAACGTGATCGCCGAAATCGCTCACCAGCCAGTCACGTTCCTTTGGCACGACAGCGACGATCTCGAGGGTGTGGACGCGGTACTGGTCCCAGGCGGATTTGCCTACGGCGATTACCTGCGCACCGGCGCCATTGCGCATTTTTCGCCGGTGATGCAGGCGGTCAAGCGGTTTGCCGCGGGCGGCGGGCTGGTACTGGGCATCTGCAACGGCTTCCAGATCCTCACTGAGTCGGGTTTGCTGCCAGGCGCACTGATGCGCAACGCCGGCCTCAAGTACATCTGCAAACCAGTACACCTGCGCGTCGAAACCACGGCCAGCCCATTTACCAATCAACTCAACAAGGGCGATGTGCTCGAGATTCCCATCGGCCACATGGAAGGGAATTACTATTGCGAGCCGGAGGAGCTGAAGCGGCTGGAGCGCGAGGACCGCATTGCGTTCCGCTACGCAACACCGAAGGGCGAGATCACGGCGGAGGCAAATCCCAACGGTTCGCTCGGCAACATTGCAGGCATCCTGAACGAAGGACGCAATGTGCTGGGGATGATGCCGCATCCCGACCGGTCAAGCGAAGCGCTGCTGGGCTCGGCGGACGGATGGGGCATCTTTGCCTCGATGCTTCAAATGCAGGGAATAGGGAGTAGGGAGTAGGGAGTGGGGAATAGTGCACGGTGGCAAGTGAGCAGTTGAATCCAGATACCTGATACCTGACACCTGAAACTTGATTCAACAATGATCGACATTCATCATCACCTGATATATGGAGTGGACGACGGGTCGCCGAACCTGGAAAGTTCGCTTCAAATGGCGCAGGAAGCAGCCGACGAGGGAGTGACTCGGATCGTTTGCACGCCGCACGCGAGCGACATGTTTCCCTACGATGCATCACTCATTGAGGAGCGCTTTGCCGAGTTGCACGAGCGGCTGGCAGGCATCGTGGAACTGAGCCTGGGTTGCGACTTCCACCTGATGGCAGAGAACATTCTGGATGCGGCCATGCATCCTTTACGCTACTCCATCGACAGAAAAGGGTACCTGCTCATTGAGTTCCCCAACTTCGTGATTCCGCCCAGCATGCCGGAGGCGCTATTCCGGCTGCAGTCGGCCGGGTACACGCTGATCGCCACGCATCCGGAGCGCTACCCGGCGGTGATGCGCCAACCGGAGCTTGTGGGCGAGTGGATGCGCGCCGGTTGCCTGATCCAGGTAACCGCAGCATCGCTCTATGGACGATTTGGCAAACGGGAAAAGAAGTTAGCCAACGAGTTGTTGGAGCGGAACTGGATTCATTTTGTGGCCACCGATGCGCACCATCCGTTGAGGCGCCCGCCGCATTTGAAGCAAGCCTATGAATACGTGGCGAAGCGCTCCGGCGAGGAGACTGCGCGCCGGCTGTTCGTGACCAATCCGCAAGTGGCCGTCGAGGGTGCGGCGTGGCCTGAGCAACCAGTGCCCAAAGGGCTGTGGGAGCATGAGCCGTTGCGGTCTGCTGGCGCGCCGGAGAAGGAGCGGCCGTGGCTCGGAAGCGCGCCCAATGACGCTACAGAAAAAGCGGACGTCGCAGAGACGCGCCCGCGTGGATTTTGGAGCCGTTTGCTGGGAAGATAAGCGGAGCTAGCCCTGCCAACTCCGCTAACTCCGCTTGTGTCTCTTCACGACAATCCCAAACCGCCGTCCACAGCCAGCGTCTGGCCGGTGATGAAGTGCGGACCCGTTGCGAAAAAAAGCACGGCCTGAGCGACATCGGCGGCTGAACCATTGCGGCCCATGGGCGTTTTGGCGGCGAATCGTGCGGCCTGGCCGCGATCGGGAGTCTGTGAGACCTGCGCTTCCGGCGCATCGGAATCAGTATCTGCTTCGGGAGAGGCAATCCATCCGGGTGCCACACAATTCACGCTGACCTCGGGCGCGAAAGCCTTGGCCATGGTTTGTGTGAGCATGTGCAAAGCTGCCTTCGAAGCACAATAGTGGGCGTGGCCGGCCCAGGGATGAAAGCCGCCGAGCGAGCCAATGTTGACGATCCGCCCGCGTGCGACGCGCAGATGCGGCAGAGCCTCGCGGGCAACCAGAAACGGGCCGCGGGCGTTGGTCTCGAAGACCGCGTCCCACTGCTCGAGCGTGAGGCTCTCCAGCGCCGCTGAAGCGAAAACAGCCGCGTTGTTCACCAGCAGATCGAGTCCGCCGAATTCCGCATTGACGGCGGCGACGGCTGCGCGTACAGACGGCTCGGAACGGACATCGCACTCGAAGAGGCCGGCGCGGCGGCCATGCGCTCGAATCTCGGCCACAGTTTGCGCAGCTTCGGCATGTGCGGTGCGATAGGAGATGGCGACATCGGCTCCGGCCTGCGCCAGCGTGAGGGCAATGGCGCGGCCGATGCGTCGCGCGCCTCCGGTCACGAAGGCGGTCTTGCCGGCGAGTGGTTCAGTCGGTGTCACAGAATCAGTTTAGACGGACACGTCAATATGGAGCGAGGGAGCAAGGGAGCAAGCTAGAACTGGTTGCATCAATCGGGCTTTGTATCGGGGCACGAGTTTACTCGTGCCGAAGAAGGCCGGAAAACAAGGGGTTTTAACCTCTGAGGGACGCTTTTCAATCGGCCTTGAGCATTTATGCAACCGGCACTACGAAGTCTGCGATGCGGCGGAGCGCATTACTTGGGCTGCGCTGGTGGCGGAGGCGCGTTGGGGGACGAGTTCGAAGAACCGCCGGAACCGCTACCCGAGGAGTTGGAGCCGGTGTTCTTGTAGATGGTGTACTGGTCGCCCGGCCGCTTCATGCGTATCTCCATCGTCATCTCCGGCTTGTCGATCTTGTAGCTCTGGCCGTACGTCTGGTAGCCGTCGGCAATCACCTGCAGCGTCACCGTGTCCCCGATCGGAATCACATCGATGACTGCCTTGCCGTCTTCGTCCGTCTTGAGCTCAAGAGATCCCTTGTCCTTGTCTCCTTCGGTGGGATGGAAGATGACGTGCGCATCGGTGACGGGCTTGCCATTGAAGTCCTTGAGCACCGTGATTTCAATATGCGCCGAGGGCGGCGGCGCCTTGTATTTGCGCCCGTGCGGATTATCGTCCTGGGCAAAGAGAGTGAGCGAACATGCGGAGAGGCCAATGCCGGCCACCAGGGCGATCATCCAAAGATGGGAACGATGGAACATGCTCACATTTTATCGCGTTCCAAGGTCTGGAGCGAAGCCAGAAGCGTCCGATCGGTTACACTTTGCCAGGGCAGGCCCCCGGGAGCTGTGCAGACGAACGGTGCTGACGGGCGGCGCAAGACCCAATGGGGAAAGCAAGTGAGGACGAAATCGCGATGCTGACCGCGATCAAGGTGCTGCACACCGTGGTTTGGGCTCTGCTGGTAGCAGCCATCGTGGCGCTTCCATTTCTCGCCAGACAAGGCGCTTTTCGCTGGGCAGCGATCTTTTCGGTCGTGATTTTCGTCGAAGGCGTTGTGCTCCTTGCAAATGGGTGGAAATGCCCGATGACAGATCTGGCAGCCAAATACACAGCCGACCGGTCGCCAAACTTCGATATTTATATGCCGAACTGGCTGGCCCGGCGCAACAAGACCATCTTCACGGCGCTTTTCCTCGTAAATGAGGCGATTTTGCTCGCCGCATGGCTGCGGAGCCGCTAAATTGCACATGCCGCTGGCATTGGCATACTATATGAGTCAAATTGACTCACATGTTAATCATTGCCCCTTGACAAACGCGCTTGGGCTGCTTATCGTTAGCAATTGGAAGGTGAGAGTGCCAGCAACCTGTCGGCGGAAGTGCTGAGCTGTGCCGTCGACTGTCTAGGCGGATCGCATTCCGCCATCTCACAAAGTCTTGTTTTTCATCAACAAAGCCCGTGCCGCAGGCAGCGTCCGGCTGCGCGGGAAGGAGAAGCGAAGCAATGGCAGCAACATCCGTAACAACTACGTTCACCCCGCTCCATGATCGTCTTTTGGTCCGTCGGGTGGAAGAGGGCGAAACCGTCCGCGGGGGCATCATCATCCCCGATAGCGCCAAGGAAAAACCCCAGGAGGGCCAAGTGATCTCCGTGGGCAAGGGCAAGTCGAACGACGAAGGCAAGGTATTTCCGCTGGACGTGAAAGCGGGCGACCGTGTGCTCTTCGGCAAGTACTCCGGCACCGAGATCAAGATCGATGGCGAAGATTTTCTCATCATGCGCGAGGAAGAAGTCCTCGGCATTTTGAAGAAATAGCTCAAAGACAGGGTTCAGGTTTCAGGTGTCAGGTTTCAGGAAACTGAAGTGTAGCGACACCCGCGGGACGTGGACCTTTGAAGATCGGTCTGGAGCAAAGTCAAGAGTTTGAATGCGGGTTGATGGGCAGGCGGAACTGACACCTGACACCTGAAACCTGAAACCTACTAGGAGAGAACAATGGCAAAGCAAATTCTGCACGGTGAAGATTCCCGTCAGGCGATTCTGCGCGGCGTGAACATTCTCGCAGACGCTGTGAAGGCGACGCTCGGGCCCAA
>JBEKGH010000066.1:0-22102 GCA_050012895.1 Occallatibacter sp. | reverse complement strand
AACGATCTACCGAAGAACCATGGCAGGAAATCGGCGAGCTGCTCAACACCGTCACCACCAGCGAATGCGCAAACTACTTCGCCTCCTCTGGATATGTAAGCACTTAAATTAGAAACGCTCTAGGCGCAAAAACAAAGACGCGCCGAAGGTGGGGCACCCAGATCGTGCTAAACATTAGGGCAAACGCTGCCAAAAGCGGATGGAAGCGCATAAAATACCAGTTGAAATGACCAAGAACAAGGACAAGACGTTCGAATTGGCGTGCCCGGATTGCGGGGCGATGCTGAAGATCGATGGGGCGACGGGCCTGGTGGTGAGCCACACGCCGGCGCCGCGCAAGCGCATGTTCGAGGACCTGGAAACGGCGGCCAAGGCCATGCGCGAGCACGGGGAGCGGACGGAATCGATCTTTCGGCAGAGCGTGGACGCGGAGAAGAACAAGGCCGACTTGCTGGAGAAGAAATTTGCCGAGGCGATGCGCAAGGCGAAGGATGCTCCGGACGAGGGCAAGCCTTTTCGCGAGATCGACCTGGATTAACGGGCCTGGACTGCCGGGCCCTGATTGATGGGCTCGACTGATTGGGCTGGATTGACGGCTGCGGCGGCGGATGGAGTATTCCCTCTCCGCGGGTTGGGCCTTCGGGTGATACTTTAGGCAACAGGGTTCAAGGATGATCGGGCCGAGGACCGGAAGGTAGGGAGAGGTCATGGTGGTGGTACCGCTTTCAAAGTCAGTGAGCAACGCGGGCGAATCGTGCGCCAGCGAGGCCAAGTCGATGAGTTGGGTCCGGATTGCCGCGGCGGGTACGCTGGCTGCGAGCGGCGTCCTGCTGGTTGCCGGCAAACGGCGCGCCGGCCTGTTGACGGCCGTGACCGGCGCCGCCCTGCTCATGCTGGATCAGCAGGAAGTGGTGAGCCAATGGTGGAATGCGCTTCCCGGCTGCCTTGAAGAGATGCAGGGAATGCTCGGCCGCGCGCAAGCGGCCGTGGATGACCTTTCAGTGCAGGGCGAGAAGCTGCGCCGGGTGCTGGGCAAGTAGGGCATGGACTTCGTGGTTTGGTAAACAGACCGCCGGCGATAGACTCCAACTTTGCGTGATCCACGGAGATGCAAGTACTCTTGTGATGTAAAAGGAGTACAGGTCGGGATCGATGGCAAGGAAAAATGTGTTCGACATCGCGAAGCCACGACTTCGCAGTCAAAAGCATATTGACGAAGATGCAAAACAGGCCATCGTAGACGCGAAAAAACGGATCGCCGAATACGCCGATGTGGGCGATGAGGATGCTTTTGTAAAGCAGGTAAAAGCAGTATTCCCTGGGATCAGCGGGCCCGAACTTTTAAAGAAGATTGCTCTTTTTCGTGAGTTGAAAGCGTTGCGACGGACTCGCGGCGGTTCCTAGACTCTTCCAATATCTCCGTCGACCGCCTCTTATACTGCCGCAATTGACTCGGGCTCATGGCCTTAATATGGTGGTCGAAGAATGACTCCAGCTCGCCGAGTATTTGGTCTTCTCGCGATAGTGTAGTGGGCGTTGTTTTGGCAGAGTTCATTTTTTGAATACGAGACCGCGCCGGGCTTGCCATGACCAAACTCCCTGTCCCTATCGGAACTTACTACTAGTTAGGATACGTCAACCTTATGGCACGAGCAACCCCGTCCCCTTTCAAAACTGCGCCAGGGGCGGCGCCCGCAAATAAATCGGATCAATTTTTCAGAAAAATTCCATCAATTTTTGCGGTCGACGAGGTAGCGGGCGACGGCTTTGAGGCCGTCGGCGCGGCTGCCGTAGGGCTCGAGCGCGGCGAAGGCTTCGTCAATGAGCTGCGCTGCGTCGCGAAGGCTCTGCTCAATGCCGTAGACGGCCGGCCAGGTGGCCTTTTCCGTGGCCTGATCCTTGCCCGCGGTCTTGCCCAACTGCGCCGAATCCACCGTCAGGTCGAGCACGTCATCGACGATCTGAAAAGCGAGACCGGCCTTGCGGCCGAAGCGATCGAGACGCGCAACGTCATCGGCGGTGGCCCCGGCGTAGACGCCGCCCGAGACCACGCTCACGCGAATGAGCGCGCCGGTCTTGGCGCGATGGATGGCTTCGACGAGTTCCGGCGTGGGCTTGAGGTGTTCGCTTTCGATATCGAGCACCTGGCCGCCGATCATGCCGTCGACCGTGCCCACAGCGTTGGCAATGAGGCCGATGATCTTGACCGTAGCGGCGGGCGGGCACTCGAGCCCGGCCAGCACCTCGAATGCGCGGGTTTGCAGTGCATCGCCAGCCAGGATGGCAATGGCTTCGCCAAAGGCCTTGTGGCAAGTGGGCTTGCCGCGGCGCAGATCGTCGTTGTCGAGTGCAGGCAGGTCGTCGTGGATGAGCGAATAGGTATGGAGCATTTCCAAGGCCGCACCCAGGCGTTCGATGCCCGTTGGTAATGCTCCGGCAATAGTGACGCCGGCCTGCATGGCCAACACCGGGCGCAGGCGCTTGCCGCCCGCAAAGACAGAATGGCGCATGGCGCCGTGGATCGACGCGGGAACCGTATCGACGGATGGAATCAGTGATTCCAACGCGCGGTCGGTGAGGTCGGCGCCCTCCTGGATCAGCGATTTTACGTCGGCAGGCATGCTCTTTTTATGTTAGACGAATGGGGCCGCGGCGGCGTTCAACCCACCACAGAGCGATGAGTAGGAGCACGCTCACGGCACTCAGCCAGCGGCCGGCCAGGACGTCGGGCGAGCGCGTCCAGTCGACGGTCACATCCACCGCGCCTTGCGGGACGGGCACCACAATGAGGCCGTCGGTGCGCTTCGGCAAAGTCGTCGGGAGCTGGCCGTTGACGCGAATGCGCCATGCGGGGTAGCTGACGAGGCGCAGTACAAAATAGCCGGCATGAGAGGTTGTGGCGCGAATCTCACGGTGTTCGGGGTTGGTCTGGCTGCCGTGGAGAGTCGTGAATGTGGCCTGGCAACTGCCCTGATCGGGATTCCATATGGGATTGGCGTCGGGGTCGTCGGGATCGGGCTTGCCCAGAACCAGGGAAGGTTCGCTGACAAGGCACGCATCGGGAAGGCCGGTGGCGATGCTGGAGTCGTCGCCGCCGGGGGGCTCGTACTCGTACATGCCGACAGCGCCCGCGCCGGACCGGTAATCGAAGAGGACGGAAGCGACGGTGTCTTCGGGGTAGCAGACCTGAAAGAAAACCTTCGCCGCGTAGATCGTGGACGCCAGGAAGACCGCTCCGCAGACGACGAGCACGGAGAGGCGAGCGCGGCGGCCGGAGGGCCAGATTGCGGCGACAACAAAAATCGCCATGGGCGCTTCCACCGCCTCCAGCCAGCGCCAGGGATACTGCAGAAATCGCATCTCCGGCAGCAGAAGCCACAGCGGCCGCGAGATGGGAAAGAGGAAGAAGCAGACCACCACCGGAATGGCGGCCAGGGGAACCCACCAGAGGCGCGAGACAGCGCTTTTGGCGGAGGGCAGTGTGCCGCGACGCCAACTGATCGCGATGGCGGCGACGGCCACGGCGATCATGGAGACAGCAATCCACGAAACCTGATGCAGAATGGCGTCGTGCAGTGCGAGCAGCGGGTTGCCACTGTGCGCAAAGAGCCAGTTGTTCTCGAAGTTGTAGCCGGGATCCTCGGTTGCCTGCTTGATATCGACCCAGTTGCGCTCGAATGCCGCGGGGAGCCAGTAGATGGCGGCGAGGCCGAGACCCAGGACTGCCGCGAGCGCGGCGCGAAGCAGCGGGACCCAGGATTTGTTGACCAAAGCCCAGAGCAGCGCGACACCGGCCATGAGATAGCCGGCCATCACGCCGAGGGGAAGGTTCGAGAGCCACGCGCCGGCGAGTGCGATGGCAAGGGGCGCGGTGGAACCGTTGAAGGCTGAGCGGAAAAGGGAATGCGTCGGTTCTGTGGTCGGTCCTGCTTCCCTCCCCGGTCCCCAAACGCGAGGGACCGGGGGCACCCCATCCATCGAGATTTGAGGTTTCCCACCCTTTCGCAAAAAACGCGAAAGGATGGGGCAACCAGAGTTTGAGCGATCGCGCAGGACAAACAGAATGATAAGCGGAAGCCAGAATCCGCCGGCAAACTCAGGGAAAGCCGAGCGCTCGTAGGCAGTGAAGAGCGTGAATAAGGAGAAAAGCGAAGCGCATCCTGCGAGGGTAGCGGGGAGATCGTCGAGAACTTCAAGAGCGAGGGCGCGCGTGGCGAGGCCGGTTGCGGCCAGGGTGAAAAACGTGAGCGCGATGGGCGCGAGATGCCAGGGTAAGGCAAGACCGAGGACCGCGCCCAGCATCCAGGTCAACGGCGGATAGAAGACGAAGCGCGGCTCACCGGCGCCGTAGTTGGTGCTGGGAGCCCAGTGCGGATAAGGAATGCCGTGCCGCCAGGCATTCACGCAATCGAGCCAGGAGACGAGGTGGACGTCGAAGTCGTGGCCGCATGAGTTGCCGCGGATCAGTTGCGGAACGATGGCGACGAATGCGGCGAGAAGAATGATCGAGGGGCCCGCGTAGTAGCGCAGGCGCGACAGACCCACGGTGCTTGGTCCCTCGGTCCCTTGGTCCCTTGGTCCCTGTTTCTTCATGGCAGCAAACGCAAGGTGTGCCGGGTTTGGGCTGCGACTGCGGACGGAGTGAAGGGCAGCGCGAAGGTGGTTCCGTTGTACCAGTCGTTCCACTGGTCGCGGAAGTACGGGCTGAGCGGGTTGCCGCTCTCGCCGAGCACAATATTTTCTGTCGATCCGTCGATGTTGCTCCAATCCATGGTGAAGCGCTGCGACGGGCCCAGGGTGCGGCCGACCTGCTTCACGGTGGTGCCGTCGCCGCTTTGCGGCTGGGGCCCGGTTCCGGCCACGTGGCTGATGTAAGGCAGAAGCGCGGCAAGCGGATGCTCGATATCGACGACGTGCCAGCTTCCGTAGGTCCATTGGTCCACATCGGCTGGCGCTTTTCCGTCGCGCATGCCGTTGCGCACGGCCGCGGTCAGCAGCGCATCCCAATTCTTATAAACCATGGGAAGCCACTCGGGCTTGGCGTGCATCACGATCTCTTCCAGGGCAAAGTTCGATTCGCTCCAGTGATAGTCGCTGACGAGATTGCCCAATTTGGGTTCGAGAATCATGGGCCACAATGCGGCGCGAGCCTGGGTGACGACGGAAGCGGCCGCGGAATCGGTGGTGAGGCGGCCATCCCAACTGCGCATCAGGTCGGCGGCCTCGCGCAGCTCCGGATCGCCATTGCCATCGGGACCGGGCGTGTGGTCGATGGCGTAGGCAAAGCGATGGCCCATTTCCTGATCGACCTCGCTGTAGATGTCGGTCTGGACGGCCAGCATGTCGGCGGGCGTGAGTTGATCGCGGCCGTCGAGGGATTTGTAGATGCGCTCGATGCGGTAGGGATCGGCCCAGTCGTCGGTGAGCGGGTAGGGCGACTTGTCGGTGGTGACGCGGGAGTTGGCCGTGGCCAGGAAGCCTGACGGCGGATCAAAAGTGTTGGGCATCTGGTCGAAGGGAATGTAGATCTGCGGAGGGTTCTTCGCGAGATCTCCCCACTCGGCCCTTGAGTCCTCGGCGTCGTGTTGTATCGGGACGTTAAAAAGCCCTGCAGGAGATCTGATTGGCACCTTGCCGATGGCGTGATAAGCAGTGTGGCCCTGATCGTCGGCGTAGACGAGATTCTGTGTGGGCCAGCACCATTGGGCGATCGCCGCCGAGAACTCCGCCCAGTTCGACGCCGTGTTCATCTCATAGAGCGGGAGCGCGTTGAGCGATGGATCGTAAAGCGTCCACTTGAGAGCGATGGGCGGATCGCCGGCGGCCAGAAGCGAATTGAGCAATGGCCCGTGCGCGGTGGATTCAACGTCAACGACGACATCGCGGCCGCCGCGGACGTGGATGACTTCGCGATCGACCGCGAGCGGATGCCAGTTGGCGTCAAGGCCTTCGTAGTTGCCTTTGCCATCGAGCTTCTCGGTGTAGAGGTCCTGCACGTCCGCGTAGAGCGCGGTGAATCCCCAGGCGACATGCTCGTTGTGGCCGGCGACGATGAAGGGGAGACCGGGGAGAGTGACGCCCGCGGCGTGAAAACCGGGCGCACGCAAATCGGCCATGTACCAGGTGTCGGGAACGCGGAGGGTGAGGTGCATGTCGTTCGAGAGCAGCGGCTTGCCGCTTGCAGTGCGGCTGGCGGCGACGATCCAGTTGTTGGAACCAACGGCACAATTTTCGCAGTCGGCCTGTCCGCGCAGGGCCCGCATCGAGGCTGGATCTTCCGGCGCGGCGAATGCGAACAGGGACGCGACCGGAGCGGCTGACAGGCGGGCCTGGGTATTTTCGTCGTCGTCCTCATCACCCTTTTTGGAGGGCGGCAACTGGGGTTGCGGGGCGCTGAGATCGACCTTGATGCCGGTGGGCGGATGATCGCGCCACGAACCAATCGGATACAAATCGGCGATGAGCTGCGGGGCGAATTGCGGATTGTTGAGGAGTTTGGCCTCAACGTGTGCACGGGAGAGCTTGGTGGTCACGCGCGAGTCGAGGGTCTCGACCATCATCAGCCCCACGCTCACGGAATCCTCGCCGGTCCAGGCCTGCGGATGGTACCCGAGCAGCCGGAATTCAGGGGGAAGCGTATGGGATTTTTCGCACTGCGCGATGTAGAGGTTCACGCCGCGGGCGTAGTCGTCGAGACGCGCGTGGTCGGCGGGCGAAAGACGGTTGTAGATGCGCTGGGCGGTGAGGCGAATTTGCAGCACGCGTTGAGTTTTGTCGTTTGTGACGAGCCGCGATCCCAGAATCTCTGCCAGGTTGCCGTTGGCGGTGCGGCGGGAAGCGTCCATCTGCCACAGGCGTTCCTGGGCGGTGACGTAGCCCTGGGCGACAAAGAGATCGTCCTCGGTAGCGGCCTCGATGTGGGGCACGCCATGCGCGTCGCGGCGAACGATAACCGGGGCAGACAAGACTGGCGCGGAGAAGGCGTCAAGATGAACGTCGCCGTCGAGCTGGGGCAAAGCGGCTTTGGCTACCGAGCGGAGCCAAACTACGGCTGCACCGGCAGCGAGGAGGATGGTTAGAAGAAGCCCGCCAACGACAAAAAGCAGAACTCGCGGCCAGCGGCGTTTGCGGCTCCGGCGCGAAGCGGCCTGGCGCGCAGGCATTGTAGATGAAGACGAATCGGACATGGGCCAGAACCAGAATACGCTGGCCGCGCGGCTGAGAATGGGCGGTTTACGGTAGAGGCATGACCGCAGCCGGCGCACTTTGCAAGCGGGCGCTCAAGCGGCCGTAGACCAGTACCAAAGCCAAAAGCAGCAGGATCGCGCCCAGCACCAGCAGACTGCCTTCCGGGCCGACGGCGCCTCCGCTCCACAATGGATTGCCGGCCGGACTGCTTGTCAGATAGCAGCCTTGCGGATTGAGACCGCTGTCGGCGGTTCCGTAGAAATATGTCTCGGCCCAGTCCCAGCCGGCATGGCAACCGATGGCCCACCAGGCCGAGCCGGTAAGGCGCACGCTCACGCAAAAGACGAAGCCGATGAAGGCGGCGGCGAAGATGCCGATCCAGGTTTCGCCGGGGTTGGACACGTGCATATAACCGAAATAGGCTGACGTAACCCATGCGGCACACCAAAAACCGCTGCGTGGGGCAGCCTTTCGGTAGAGAACATAGCAGGGGAAGAGGCCGATGAGAATGGCGGCATACACGCCCCATGCATTGCCACCGAGGTGATGTCTCATCGCCAGGCGCGCGCAGAGGTACCCGCAAGCGCCCAGCGCCCACCAGTAGTTGATGCCGCGGGTGAGAGTGAAGAGCAGATAGCAGCGGCACATCCCCTCTTCGTAGCAGGCCCCAATAAGGAAAATGCAGCCCCATAACAGGCCAAAGCGGAAGATCGCCGTGCCGGAGAGCGCAACGGGACCGAAGTGCAGCCAGCCACCCGCTGCCAGCGCTCCAACCAGCGCGGAAAGGGCAAGAAAACCGGCGGCCAGGCCAAAGAAGAAATGCTGCGGCCGGCGCGGGCCGGTGAGGTTATACGCCGAAATCCGGCGGCCCTCGATGAGACCCACGATGGCGACCGCGATCAGCAGCGCGAGCAGGCCTCCCGCTTCACCGAAGAACACAGGCCCAGGCGAGAAATCGTCTGCGCTGCCGCCGATCAGATGGGCACTGAACAGCACGGTGCCAACCCCTTCGCTGAGATATCTGAGCAGGATGAAAAACACCAACACCGACCAGCCGGCGCGCAGGCCCTGGGGGCCGATGAAGATCCAGCGCAGGCCGCGATAGGGATCGTCCTCGGTAGCGGGCTGCGCCGGGGGAGCGGGTTCAGCAGGGACGAGATTTGCAGACGGCGGGCTCAGAACAGGTTCAGCGTGACTTGCGGCGGGCGCAACCGCGGAAGGGCGCTGGTACTCCGGCTCCATGGAGTCTCCTTGTTGCAGGGATCTGGAGTGCTCAAGTTTTTCCGAAGGGCTTACATGGGCATTCTACGCAGACGGGGCCGGATTGGTTCAGGGATGTCGAAGCGGTAGATCGGGGTGCTCTTGGGTAGCGCTGGCCTCCAGGCGGGGGCCTGCAGGTTTCTTGACCCGCACATCGCTACTGGCGGCGGGGATGCCGCCAGTACAGATGGTCAGGAGACCGCGCTACATTTTGTGCAGCTCAGCCTTATTTCTTGCTTTCGTTGGGCTGGTTGGCTACCTGCAGGTAGTTCTTCACGCTGAAGACCCCGGGAACGCCGTTGGCGCGAATGAAGGCGGCATCCTTGTCGGCCTCCGAGTCAACTACGCCGTAAAGCGCCACATTGCCGTTTTGCACCGCAATGCGAATGGGTTTGGCGGGGTCGATGGCGTACCTGTTGAGCGATGGGAACCCATACACCGCGCGCGCCACCTGGACCCGGATTTGGTCGTCCATGGGCGAAAGCGGATCCACGGTGATCTGGTCGACCACGTCTTTGACTCCGGGCGTGGTAGAGACGACCCCGAGCGCAGAGTCGCGGCTGGGATAATCGAGCGCGGAACCGCCCAGCGTGACTACGCCATTTTGCACCTGCAACGTGATGGCGTCGAAGACATTGCCGTAGCCGACGCGGTCGTAGGCCAGCTTTTCACCGAGGCTTTTCTCCAACTGGCTGTCTGGTACCGCGGGGCCGGCGACCTGAATGTCGTTGCGCACTGCAGTGACGCCTTTCACCTTGTGCACATTCTTGTCGGCATCGAACTTGTACTCATACAAGTTGACGGTGCCTGTGAGGGTGGCAACGCCGTTCGAGTCCACGTTGACCTGAATATCCTTGTACTGCGACTTGTCGAGCTTGGCACGGACAGCTGCAGCCGCATCCTGCGCCTGGGCCGCCAATGCAACGTTCGAAAGGGTGAGAAGAGCTGCAAACAGGGCGGCAGCCAACACCAAAAACTTGCGGGAATCCATGGTTCTTGTCATGGGGGAATCCTCCACTTTCACGATTTTTGAGCTTGCAGGGGCAGCCGCTTCGTTCAGGAATCGACGGGCAGCTTATCCTCCGCATGCCTCTCGTTAGACACGGGAGACAGCGATTGGGTTGCGTGAGCAGGCCATCTTTTATGAAAGGCTGTCGATGCTTGCGACCCTAAAAGGACTCAGGCCATTTTTGCGCGCCATGTAGAACGGCGAGAACGTGAATTGCGTCTTCCAGAACGCGATAAGCGACGATATAGGCCGTTCCCGGTACAATCGCTTCCCGCGTGCCACCGACACGGCCCATTCTTCCGGTATAGGGCATGCGGGTAGCTTGACGGATGGAGAGCCGAATGCGCTCGACCATCTGTACGGCAGCGGTGGGGTTATCGTCCGCGATGGTTTCGAAGATTTCACGGAGCTGCTCGACTGCTGGAAGGGTCCACCGTAGCTTCACTTGTCTTGCCGGGCTTTCTCTTTTTTCTCTCTGGGCGGTTTCGCCTTGACCCACGAGCCGATCAGATGGTCGAGATCCTCATCGGCAATCGTTTTCCCGTTCTTTGACGCGCGCAGACCCTTCTTGACCATGGCGACGAGACGGCGCTGCTGGTTCAAATAGGATTCCACGGCTTCGTTGAGCAGGTGGCTACGATCCCGATCCAGCGATTTGGCAATCGCGTCGAGTTCGGCGACCCTGTCGGGTTCAATGCGGAAGCTGATGATGCGCGGCGCGCTCATAATACACGAGATTACACGGTATTCCCAGGTAATACAACAATGTTTCCCAAGTCGCCAAGCGCCGGATTTTGGAGGTGGGAACGAAGCCAGATCGTTCTAGCGAAAGCGCCGGGTGGCCTTGATGACCATGGAGAAGACGCCGGACTCGTCGCGGGCCACGACCAACGAGACGTGGCGATTGATGGCCACTTCAGCCTGGAGCAACTGCTGGCTGGTGGTATTCACGTCGGTGGCGTAGGTGAGGGTGACGCTGCGGCCGAACTGCTCCTGCATGGTGATGCGCGAGGTGGAGTTGCCGAACGCGCCCAGATAATTGGGATCGACTTTGACCGAACCGGCGCCGAAGAGCTTTTGCACGCGGTTGCTCACGGTGGCGTTCAGCGCTCCGCCGAGCAACGCGTCGGTGGGGTTGGCGATGGTCTGTTCCTGCTGTTGCGTGTAAAGGCGTTGCTGGCTGGCGGTGTGGCCCAGGGCCAGGAGCGAGACCACATCGGCTTCGGGCAACGGAGGATCGCTGCGGTAACTGACGGAGAGTTTTTGCGGCGAGCCGCGGAGACCGAGGGAGATGTCGTAGTCTTCAACGTGCGCCGTGGCGCTGAGGTCGATGATGGGCTCGATGCGTACCGGGTTGGTGAAAGTGATGTCGCCGCGTTCGAGGTCGTAGCGGGTTCCGGCGATCAGGGCGCTGCCCTCGGTGACGGAAACGCGGCCCAGAAGCGAGGGCGAAGCCAGCGTGCCGCGGAGGCTCAGATCCACGTTGCCGGCCAGCTTGGCGAAGGCATTCTGAAAGCTCAACTGCGGAGACGAGACGATGTGTACGTCGAGGCGCACGTGATTCGATGGAGCATCGGGCGGCGCGACAGTCTGCACCGAGGCATTGGCCTGCAAGGCGAGGGCCGCCAGATCGAGATCGGGGCTGACGGAAAAACGCGTGATGAGAACGTTGCCGCTCAGGAACAGGTTGTTCTGAGCGCCCTGCAGGTGGAACGTGGCGTCGGCCAGTGAGCTGACGCCCTCGGGGTAGCGAATGTGCACCTGTTTGCCCGTCACCGACAGGTCGGCATAGATGCCGTGCTGGTACGCAAGATAGCCGCCCACAGTCAACAGGCCGCCGCCGCTCATCGCGGTCAGGTTTGTCACTTCCAGCCGGTTCTGGTTGAACTCGAGAGTGCCGTGCAATTGGCTCAGGCCGTTGGGCAGATCTTCCAGCGAGAGCGCGCCGTTTTGGAAATCGATGCGCCCCTGCAGCTCGGGGTGCAGCAAGGGCCCGTGCGCCTCCACCTTGAAGGTCGTCGATCCGCTGGCGGTCAAATCGGAGTCGAGAGTTTCTGCCAGCTTCAGGTTGATGGAGCCGCTGGCGGCAAGATCGAGTTGCTGAGCGCCGTCGAGGGACAGATCGCCCTGCACATGCAGATCGGTATTTTCACCGGTCACGTGCAAAGGATCGAGATGAATGCGGCCGCCGGCCAGCGTGGCATGCAGTTCGCCGTCGCCCTGGAGCTGAACGCCGGAAACGGTGAACGCCAATTCGCGAAGCTGCGCCTCACCCCGAAGCTGCCTGGGATGCGCAAGCGGGCCGTCGACCGAAACCGTGCCGGCCAGTGCCGACTCGCTGTTGATTTCCCCCACGTGCGCCATGCGCAGCAGAGTGCCGAGATCGAGGCGCGAGAATTCGAGTTGCGCGTGGGTCGGATAATCGCCTCGGAGAGTAGTTTGCCCGTGCAGGGTGAGCCCGGCTTGCTCCAATTGCGTAGTGGCGCTGTATTCGATGGTCGGACCCACGGAATGCGCGGTGGCCTCGAGGGTTCCGAAGCGCTGCCCGCCGAAGGTGAGCGCGGTGAGCGTGGCGTGGCCGTCGAGATGCAAATTGCTGCGCGGATCGTTCAACGTGCCGGAGCCGGAAATGGAAAACGCAAGCTTGCCCGTGGCATCGAAATTGCGGCTGCGCACGAAGTCGACGCGGGTGATGTCGATGTTTTCGCCACGCGCGTCAATCTGGAAATGGCCGGGCTGGAAATGGCCGGGCTGGAAATGGCCGGGCTGGAAATGACCGGGCTGAAAGCGCTCGGCGTTGAAGTCATAACTTCCGGAGGCGGAGAGGTTTCCGCCGGCAATGTTGAAGGTGGCTGAGATCAGCTTGAGATCCTGGCCGGCGAGCGCGGCCTGGACGTGCAGACCTGAAACCGGCTCGCCATAGAGGGAGCCTCGCTCCATTTGTGCGAAACCGGATGCGGTGAGCGCATGGAGCGGCCCATCGGCCGTGATGCGCGCGTTCAACGCGCCGGCGAGGGGGAGATTGGGACCGCTGGCCGCAGTAATCAGCGGCTGGACGTCGGCGAGCTCGAGATGGTCCGCGTCGAGGTGCGCATGCAGCACGGCGTTCGCGTCAAATACCGGCTCGCGGCCCGGCGCGGCCCCCGGCGAGGCATCGACCGTGCCGCTCAGCGCGATGCGCGTGTTGCCGTGCTGGAGCTGCGCATGCTGGATGGCGATTTGCGACGGCGAATACAGGCCTGATACCGAGACAGTGTCGAAGTGCAAGAGCTGCGGCGGGCCGGAACTGCCGCCAGGCAATTCGAAGGCAAGTTGCGTGGCTTCGACAGTGCCCGCAATGTGCGGCCGGACCAGCGAGCCTGTCCATGATCCATGGAAGTCGGCCTGCCCCGCCAACGACACCGGCAACGCCGCGGCTCCGGTTTTCCCGTTGCGCTTGTAGCCGAGACTGCGCAACGCCGTGTCAAATTCAGCCAGGTTGTGCGAATGGAGATCGATGGTGAGCGCCGAAGGACTCGCGGTCGGGTAGGCGCCCAGCACGCCATGCGCTTCAAGATCGCTTTGCGGCAGGTGAAGATCGAGCTTGCGTACCTCGACGGCACCGTTGTGCTGCGCATAGGTGGCGTCGATCGCGCCCGTGGTGGGCACTTCGCCGGCAGGAGTCTGCCTGGAGGGGCTGAGGCCGAACTGCGCATTGACCGAGACGGTGTTGCCATCGCCGTGCGTCCAGACGGCAACCGCGGGGCCATTCAGGCGGGCGTCCAGTCCCATACGCCGGTAGGGCGCGGGGCTGACCATGTCGAGCACCGTGTCGAGCGCTACATCCTTGAACTTGGCGGTCACTTTGCCGTTGACGGGAATGATCGAGGGTGGGGTGCGGACGAGAGTATTCCGGTTGGGCGAAAACTTTTCAGCTGCCGCGGGAATCTCCTGCCGGTGCGCAGACGGATCGCTGGGAAGCCACGGCTCCAGCGCGACCGCGCCTTCGATCTGGCCGCCCTGGCGCAAGCGGGCGACGATCCCGGTCAGGAGCAGCAGCTTGCCATCGGCGTGAACGCGGGATTCGAGCGTGATGCCCGTGGCGGTGACGCCCTCGTCGATGTACGAAGCGTCGTCAATGTGAACGCCGCCGTCGATTTGGAACATGTCTTGCTGGCCGGCAGCGGTGAGATCGAGGCGAGCCAGACCCTCGGGCGCACCGCCATAGCCGGTGATGGGGTCGAGGAGCCGCATATCCAGATCGCCCATGAGGCGCGCGTGCCAGTGGGGATGCGTAAAGTCCTCGAGGTCTCCGGTGACTTCAAGAGAGTGCTGCGAGCCGCCGCGCCTCTCGGCTGTGATGCGCAGGGAGCGCAGAAACACCTGCGCGTGCTCGAGGTCGAGCGTGGCCTGCAGGTTCCCGTGCACCGGCAGCGGGTTACGCGGCACAGTGCGCGCTAGATTGAGATCGGTGACTCCAGCCTCAATGTGATAGGACGCGGGCGTGCGCAGCGTCGCGGGAATGTACCGCATGACGAGCGACGCATCGTTGGCCGAAAAGTCGAGCGGCGCGTGCCGGTCCTGATAATCGAAGCTGGCGGCGCGGCAGTCGTAGTCGAAGCTGCCCTGTTCCACTGTAATGCGGCCGGCATGCAACTCGAACAATGAGTCGATGGTGGGCATCGATGAGGTGCGCGACCGCAGCGGATGCGGCTGATTCGTGGATCCGTTGGGATAGACGATGAAGTGCAGGCTGGGCCGGTCAATCTCCAGGCTGCGTAGCCGTACGCTGGGGCTGAAAAGATTGCGCAGGCTCAAAACCACGCGCAGGCGCTCGATCTTTGCGTAGGGGGCTTCGCCGGGATCCTCAAGACCGTGAATGACGACTCCGTCGGCGTCGGCCGCAAAATGGAGCAGGCGCCAATGGAAGGAAGCGATCTCGACCCGGCCGCCGGTGAGTTCTTCGAGTTCCGTGATGAGGCGCCTGCGCACCGCATTCTCAAACGCGGCAGAGCTGGCCACGAAATAGAGGCTGACGGCAAGAACCGCCAGGAAAACGGCCGTGAATGCAACGGCGAGCGGAAGATGGCGCAGGAAGAAGCGGCGCAGACGGCTGCGCATGCTGCGGTGCGGCCGCGGCGGCCGGGAGGGTTCTTCGCCGGCAATAGGCGGGTTGTCGCGCTCGCTCATGGCTTTCCCCCTTTCGCGGCGCCCGGCCTGGCAGGCGTTGCCGTTGCCGGCGCAGGTTGCGGAGCAGGCGCGGTTGCAGGCGGTGGAGCAAGCTCGGGGGCAAGATCGGAATCCAGCACGTCCACATCGCCCTGCCTGCGCAGATCGGTAAGCCAATTGTCGAACAGTTCGTTGACTTGTTGCTGCAGCAGGATTTCCTGAAGGCGCGGCGCCACCTGATCCAGAGGCGGAACGGTTTCGCCGGACGCATACTGCGGCAGCAGCGTGTCGTGGTAGTAGGTTTCAATTTGCTGCGAGGAGATTTGAATGCCCTGCCGGAAGCGCTGCTCAATGAAGCGCAGAATCTCCAGGCGGTAGCGGAGATAGGCCTCGACGCGCTGCGCCGTGAGCCCATGCGCCGCGAGAAATGCCTTCCATCCCGCATCGGAGGCGCAGTTCTGGCGGACGCAGATGGGCAGTTCCGTGCGGATCTCATGCAGGCGCGCATTCACTTCCTCTTGCGAGGGCTCGATGGCTTCGATGTCCTGCTGGCGGATCTGCTGCTCGATCAAGGTCCGGCTGATCAACTGCTCGAGCGCCTGCTGCCTGGTGATCTCGACCTGGGGGACCGTGTTGGGATCGAGAACGGAGAGGCGGATCTCGTCGTCGAGGTCGCTGGCCAGGATGACGTGCTTGTTGACGACGGCGACCGCGCGATCGAGGACGGCCGGGCTCGGCGAGTCCGGTTGTTGGGCCGCGAATGTTGGCGGTGCGGAAAGTAGCAGTGCGAGGACAAGAAATTTTGCTGCTGCGCTCCGCCGAAAAGCAACCGCAGGTCCTTCGACTCCGCCTGACGCAAATGCGCGCCAGGGTCCGCTCAGGATGACAACCAAGTGGTGGGCGCGATCGACGGCCATCGGGCGGGCGAAAACGATTCGAATTGGAGCACGCATGCTCATCAGAAGGCCTGCCCGAGACTGAAAAAGAAGTTGATGTGCGGCGACTGGCCGAGGTACGGACCCGTTGCGAAGCCGGGAATCAAGGCCCCCTGCACCGTGGGGATCGAGTAATTGATATTCACCGGGTAGATGGGTGGATTCAGGTTGTAGCTGAAGTCGAAGCGGATGGGTCCGACTGGCGTATGGTAGCGCAAACCCGCGCCCAGCGCGTGCGAGAAATCGTTGAAGCTGCACGGCCCCTGCTGGCCGGTCGACGTGATGGGATCGGTACTTGTCGGTGCATAACCTGTAGGGTATTGCGACGTATTTGTCACCACTGCGCTTTTGCAGGCCGCGCCGTCAGGCTGGCGCGTGCGAAGAATGCTGGCCCACGCGTCTCCGGCATTGGTAAAGACGTTGCCCATGTCGTGAAAGATGACGAAGCTCAGCGTGTTGCCAAACCAGGGTAGCGTGGGAGGCGGCAGGCGCAATTCCGTGCTGTTGATCAGGGCTCCCGCGCCGCCGATCTGGTAGCCGGTTTCAGGATCGCGCGGTCCGGCGGCGTTCTGCGAAAAACCGCGCAGCGAAACCGGACCGCCGGCATAGAGCCGCTCGGGCAGCGGAATCAGCTCGCTCGATCCATTACCGAAGGCGCGAATCTGCCCGTAGCGCGTGTTGCGCGCCACCACGAAGCGGTTCTTGTCGAAGCTGTAGTAGCTGGAATTCGAGGTGTCGATGCGGTTGAACTCGGCCTGGGCGCCGAAGAGCCGGTCGGAGAGGAATTCCTGAAAGCTGGTGTAAGTGCCGCGGTGCGCATCCAGGGGCACGTCGCGCGTGTCGCGAATCCAGGTGAATGCGGGCCCTCCCACGCGCGTGGCCGTGGAGAGCTCGGAGATTTCTCCGAGATAGACTTGCAAGCTGCTGGCTGCCACTTTCACTCTGCGGAAATCGATTTCGTAGATGAAAGTGTTGGCCCGGGAGAGCCAGGAACCGGGATGGTTGAAGTTTTCGGTCCCGCGGAATGCGCCTTCGAGACGCGAAGCAACGTAGGTCGACACGTCTTCGCTGTTGGCATAGCCGCCGGAGAAGGCAAGGCCGAAGTTCGGGTTGCCCTCGATGTGCGGGACCTGGTAGAGCAGGCCGAGGCTCTGCTCGAGCAAGCCGTAGGTGCCGCGCAAGGAAGCCGATTGATCGCGGCCGAAGAGCCCATTGCGCGTGATCGCGGCCAGCACGCGCGGGCTGACGCCGGTCTTTCCGTTGGGACTGCAGGCGACTCCGGCTGCGACCGCGCCCGAGCAGTGGTTCTGCGGCTGTCCGGTTTGCGCCTCGAAACCGAAGCCGTAAGTCAACGTCCATCGCCGTGCTTCGATGGCTTGGATCAGCACGGTTTTCTGAGGCGCGTCGCCGTCGGGATTCACGACCGCTGTGTCTACCTCATTGAAGAGCGCGAAGGCGTACAAATTACTTTGCGTGGTGGCGAGCGCGTTCTGATTGAGTGCATCGCCGGCATGCACGGTGATGGCCCGCGCCACGGTTTGCGGGCGCGTGTCTTCCAGGCCTGTCAACAGCACGTCGCGGACAAAAGTCTGCGGCCCTTCATCGATATGGAAGACCACATCGACCTTGCCGGAATCGGCGGACTCGGGTTGCTGCGTCAAGTTCACGGTCGCCTGATCAAAGCCGCGGCTCAAGTACGCCGTGACCATTGCATCGTGGTCGCCCGCCAGGTTGCGACGCGATAGCATCTGGCCCGGCGTAGTGTTGAGCAGCGCGGTCAAAATGGCCGTGGGGATATGGTCATTGCCCTTCAACTCGAGGCCGCCGACGCGAAGCTGCCGGCCCTCCGCGATACGGTAGACAACCTTGAGAGGCGCGATGTACGCGCCTGCCTGTTGCGAAGGCGCGCCGCCGGGCTGCGCGTCGGGGGATGGTTGATCGGCCGCGGTCTGAGGAGTGCTGGTTTCGGGGGTGATCTTCACCTGAGAAAAGCCGTTGTTGCGATACACGCTCTCCAGCGCGCCGATGTCGGCGGAGACCAGCGCCTGACTGTAGAGGCCGTGACGGTCCAGCACATCGGCGGCATGAACGCTGATCAGATCCATGAGCGTGGCCGTGGAAAAATAATGGTTCCCGGTGATGGAGACCTGTTCCACGCGACGCCGCGACCCCAACTGCACGGTGTAAAGAATAGTTACTTCGTCAGCGGCGGCAGTTTGCTGCTCGTGATCGACGCGCGCATCGAAATAGCCCTGGCGCTGATAGTAATCGCGCAAGCGGCGATTGCCTTCGATGAGCAGATCTTCGTCCACGCTGCCTTCCTGAAAGATGGGGATGACGTGTTTGATGCGCTCGGCGTCGATGCTTGCGCCGTGCACCTCAACGCGCACCATGGGCCCGCGGTTGGCGGAGAATTGATAGTTGACCGCCTTCGCGGCATGGTCGTAGGCTGCGGATTCGAGCTTGACCTCGGCCTCGAGGCGGCCTTGCTTCTGATAAGCGCGGAGTACGCCATCGAGCGCGCGATTCACGGTGTCGTGATCGACGTGCGCGATCTTTGAGAGATGCGCGTGCTGGCGGAACTCGTCTACGGTCATGCCGGAATCGCCTGTGACAATGACCTTGCCCACGCGCGCACGTGGCCCCGAGACCACGCGAAACGCAATGTCGGCGAGCTGTTCCTGGGGACGCGTGGTAATGGTTTGCGTGATGACCGCATCGAAATAGCCGTTCTGCTCGAGCGTGGAGCGCATCTCCTCGGCGGCACGCACCATCTTTTCCTGGGTCAGGCGCGTGCCCGCATCCAGTTGGCTGGCCCGCTGCAGCTGCATATTCATGGTGGCGCCGGAGGCGCCGTCCACGCCCACGCTGCCGATAAAGGTGCGAGGGGTGCCGACGAAAACCAGAGCCACGCCGTCGGCCAGGCGCGTGCCACGGGCCTCAATGGTGTCGTAGAGGCCGGTCGAGTAGAGCTGGCGCAAACTGCGTTTCAGGTTCTCCTCGGTGAGCGGCGCGCCTTCGGCCTGGACCAGATGGCCGGCCAGTGGCTCCAGTTGATCGGCGGGAACGCCCTCGAATGCAATGCTGCGAACGCGCAGGCCCTCCCACTGGAGAACCGAATCAGGCGCTTGAACGAGATGGTCCGAGGGCCCGGAAGACGTTGCGCTTTGTGCGCTGCCGGCCACGGGAGCGGGCAGCGCAGACGCCGGGGCGGCTGCAGGCGCCTGGCACCAACCGCGGAGCAATGCGCTGCCTGCAACCAGAAGGACGGAAGCGAGCAGAACTCCGGGACGTACCAGGCGGATGACCCGGCCTTGCCGCTCCATTGGGGTAGGACAGAGCCTGCATCGGGGAGCCCGGTAAGCACCACGCCGTTCTTCCGGCTTTGTCCGCAAGACCATATCTTTAAAAGACGCTGGATAACCGCATATCAAATCAAGGCCAAAGGGCTCACCAAGCGATGTTGCCGGGTAGCGGCTGCAGTAAGTTCTTGTCCATGGTCAATCGATCCCAGACGCTTCACCTTATACTAACGACTAAAGAAGCCAGGGCAAAACCTGAGGAGCGGCGCGAGGTTTGGCTGCCTTCAAGCTGTTGGAGCGCTGGTTCCCCAAGCCGTGCCGGAATGAGGGATGTCGTTTCAGAATCGGTCATCTCCGGCAACGTAATCGTGCATCGAAGGTTATAGCGAGCAATTCCAAGGAAGTGCATGTCCGACGCCACCCCGACTCAATCTTCCCAGCGCAGCCGTGCAAACGGCAGCGAGGCAGCAGCGAAGGGAGTAGTAGCCAACAAATCCGTGGCCGCCCAGCCGCCCAGCACGGCCGACGCCGAGGCGCTGGCGCGGGCACAGGCCGGCGATCATCAGGCCTTTGCCCACCTCTATGCCCTGCACAAGCGGCGCATCTACTCGCTTTGCCTGCGCATGGTGGGCAACGTGGCCGAAGCTGAGGATTTGACGCAGGAAGCTTTCCTGCAGCTGCATCGCAAGATTGCCACCTTTCGCGGAGACTCGGCCTTTTCCACCTGGCTGCATCGTCTGGCCATCAATGTGGTATTGATGCAACTGCGCAAGAAGGGTCTTTCGCTGATTTCTCTGGATGAAGCCATGGAGCCGAGTCCGGAGGAGGGTCCCAGCCGCAGTTTTGGCGCTCCCGATCTGACGCTCACGGGAACCATCGACCGACTGGTTTTGGAGCACGCGATTGCCGATCTGCCGGCCGGGTACAGGCTCGTCTTTATTCTTCACGATGTGGAGGGTTTTGAGCACAATGAGATTGCTTCCATGCTGGATTGTTCGATTGGCAACAGCAAATCGCAATTGCACAAGGCGCGTTTGAAACTGCGCGACGCCCTGCGCGCCCAGAACCGCCAGGAGGCGCGGCCATGACCGTTGACTTGAGCAAAATGAGCTGCATCGAATTTCAAGATCGAATGGCCGAGTATATCGGTTCAGGAGAGGATCTCAGTGCGCATCCTCATCTGAAAGACTGCGCAGACTGCCGCGCCCTGCTGGCGGATTTGAAAACCATCGCCGCGGCAGCACGGCAGTTGTTTCCCAGCGTGGAACCGCCCGACGAGGTGTGGGAACACATCGAGTCAGCCATCAAGCGGGGCGACTAGGCCGGTTCCAGGATCGACGTTCCCAGGCTTTTTGCTTTCCCACCCTTCGCGAAAAGCGTGAAAAGGATGGGGCATGCTCGAACGCGGACGGGGACGTCCGCGTTACAGCCGGCCGGGAGGCCGGCGCTACATCGGCCTCCTCTGCTCGATGCAATCGTTGTTCTTCCTCTTCGTCGATGGGGCGCTTGCGTCGGTTGAGAAACGGGCCGCCCTGTCCCAGACCCAATCCAAACCCGCTCGCTTGCCGCGGTCTTCGCAGGGGAGCCCCTGTTCCTCACCTTCAAGGATTTTTGGCCGATAGACCGGTGGGATGGCTGCCTTGAGTCGGGGCCGGGACCGGCGTGCTCTTCCGGCCGGTTGCTGGGGAATTGAGTCGCTTTTACACGTCTCGTAAGCCACTAGAATGAAAGCCTGTTAAGAGGACTTGGAACCCCGGAAGGAGCGGCAACGTAGCACAAGTTCCGGGAAAGCAAAGGAGATGCGCCGGGAGAGTCAAATTTGCAACTTTTTCCTTTCTGAACGATCTAATGATAGAAAAGTTGATACGGGGACACTCAATGTCAAATCATCCAGCTTTACCCTCGAACGAACCCACACCCAAAAACGTGCGGGTGACGCGCATCATTCCGATTTTGCCGGTTCGCGATACGGTTCTGTTTCCTCACGCGGTCCTGCCACTGACGGTAGGCCGGGAAAGCTCGATTCAGTTGATCGAATCGCTCGGCGAGGAGCGGGCGATTGTGGTCGCGGCGCAATTGGATGCGCGCCTGGACGCGCCCAAACCCACTGATCTGCACCCTATAGGCACCCTGGCCACCGTGCACAAAGTCGTGCGCATGCCCAACCAGAGCCGTTTTGTGTTCACTGAAGGCGTGAGCCGCGTCCGGTTGGTGCGCTTTATCCAATCCGAACCGTTTATGGTGGCCGAGGTGGAGACGCTGGAGGATGTGACGCCGGCAACCTCTGCAGAGTTCGAGGCGCTGGTGCGCAACGTGATCGGCCAGTTCCAGCAGATCGTCGCCGAGTCGCCCACGCTCTCTGATGAACTTCGGACCATCGCGGCGAATATCGAAGAACCTTCCCGCTTGGTGGACTTTGTCGCGTCTTCGCTGCCTTTCCTGACCACCGACGACAAGCAGTTGCTGCTGGAAGCCTCGAGCGTGGTGGACCGGCTGGAACTGCTGAACAAGTTGTTAGTCAAGGAGATCGAGGTGCAGCAGTTGCGCACCAAGATCCAGACCGAAGTGCAGGACCAGGTGCAGCAGTCGCAGCGCGACTACTACCTGCGCGAGCAGCTCAAGGCCATCCAGAAGGAACTGGGCGAGCAGGACGATGGCCAGCGCGACGTGGAGGACCTGCGCAAGAAGATTGAAGCCGCGGGCATGCCCGAAGATGTGAAGAAGGAAGCCTTGAAGGAGCTAACGCGGCTGCAGCGCATGTCGCCCATGGCTGCCGACTACGGGCTCACCCGCAACTACATCGAGTGGCTGGCAGTGCTGCCCTGGAACAAGAGTTCCGGCTCGAAGATCGATATCGGCAAGGCTCGGGAGATTCTGGACGAAGATCACTACGAGTTGACGAAGGTGAAGGACCGCATTCTGGACTACCTGAGTGTGCTGGAGCTGAAGCCGGACATGAAGGGGCCCATCCTTTGCTTTGTGGGGCCTCCCGGGGTGGGCAAAACCAGCCTGGGGCGGTCGATTGCGCGCGCGCTGGGCCGAAAATTCCAGCGCGTCTCGTTGGGCGGCATGCACGACGAGGCGGAGATCCGCGGGCATCGCCGGACCTACATCGGCGCCCTGCCGGGACAGATCATCCAGAGCATTCGCCGGGCGGAAACCAACGACCCGGTGATCATGCTGGACGAGGTGGACAAGCTGGGGCGCGACTTCCGCGGCGATCCGGCCTCGGCGCTGCTGGAGACGCTGGATCCGGAGCA
>JBEKGH010000065.1:0-32730 GCA_050012895.1 Occallatibacter sp. | reverse complement strand
AACACCAGGTCGTTGAAGGTTGCTACACCGTTGACCGCATTCGCCGTCAACGTGCCGCTCACGCCCAACGGAGTCGAACTGATGGTCACTTGCGCCGAGGAAGTGGTGACTAGGTTCCCGTTCGCGTCCTCGACCTTAACCGCCACCGCACCCAATTCAGTTTCAGGCATCCCTGTTGCTGGCGGCTCCATCGAAAACGCCACCTGACTCGCAGGAACCGGGGTTCCCGTTCCGCTTAGGGGTATCGCGAGCGGACTGCTGCCGGTGAGGGTGACCGCCGCAGCGAGCGCGCTAGCAGCCTGGGGAGTGAACGTGACGTTGATGGTGCAGGTGCCCCCAACCGCGAGCATCGCGGGGCTGAGCGGACAGTTATTTGTCTGCGCAAAGTCGGCGGGGTTGGTTCCGGAGATCGCAATGCCGGCAATCGTGGCTGCGCCTGAACCGGTATTAGTGATGGTAATGGGTTGCGCGGTGCTGGTTGTGTTCACCGTCTGGTTGGCGAAGCTGACATAGGACGGCAAAGCGGTCAGGGCCGGGCTCGTGCCTTCCAGTTGGAACGATGAAGCGCACGTGCCTGAGATGCCGATGGTCGCATAGCAAGCATTCGGGGCCGAGACGTGGCCGTATCCGCTGTCCCAGGCATCGACACCTGCGGCGTTGTTGATATCCCAGTAGACAGGGTTGCCGGATGCGCTGACCGCGTTCGAAATCGTCAGATAATAAGTCCCGGCGGGAAGAGTGATGTTAGGGATTGCGAAAGTTACAGTATTTACATCGAAGCCATCCACGTTCGTGGAATCATAAGAGCTGGTTGCGCCGGCCACGCCCTTACCCAGCGAAGTATCGAAGGGCGTTGTTCCGATCGACCAGGTAACTCCGGTCACCGAATCACCAGAACTTACCCATGCGCCAAATACTACCTCGCCGATCGTTCCTGCGGAGGCAAACGTGAAGGAGTTGGAGGCGGAATAACCTCCGTTCACTTGAAACGCGCTGATCTGGCCGTTCACAGGAAAGTCGCTGAACAGTTGCTGCCCTTCGGCAGCCGGCGCCATCAGCAGCGCGAGCACCAAGGCAAACAAGATGGAAAGACGACCACGCATCTTTCTTTCCCTTCCAAATTTTTCCTGTCCGACCGGGGAACGGCAAGACCATCATCTTAAAGGCATTTAGTGAACTTGTCGAGCAATTCGATTGCCAATTGTAGGGCATGTAAAATCAATAACTTGATCGATTGGATAGTCTGGATCGTGCAAACTTCTGCATGTCATGCGGCAAAAGATTTCACTTTTTGTAATCCGTCTGAATCAGCTAGCCGGGAACCACGGACGCTGGCATCTACCAGCTACAGGCTACAACTTACTGGCTGTCCACTATCCACGGTCCACGATGCGGGCATGGCCTTAAAATGAGAGGCTAGATTTCACGCCGCATGGAGGACGCGCAGAATCAGCAGATCGAACTTGGCGCGGCCGTACATCGAGCGCTTGATGAGCTTCAGGCGGCGGATATGACCTTCGACGGGACCAATGCTCCAGGGCGGTTTGAGAGCATCAAAGCCATCCACGTTCGTGGAATCATAAGGACTGGTCACGCCGGCCACGCCCTTACCCAGCGAAGTGTCGAAGGGCGTTGTTCCGATCAACCAGGTGACTCCGGTCACCGAGACGCCCGAATTCACCCATGCGCCAAATACTGCCTCGCCGACCGCGCCGCCGGAGGCAAGCGTGAAGGAGTTGGAATAACCTCCGTTCACTTGAAACGCGCCGATCTGGCCGTTTACGGGAAAGTCGCTGAACAGTTGCTGCCGTTCGGCAGCCGGCGCCATCAACAGCGCGAGCACCAAGGCAAGCAAGATGGAAAGATGACCACGCATCTTTCTCTCCCTTCCAAACTTTTCCTGTCCGACCGGGGAACGGCGAGAGCATCATCTTAGTCCGAGCTGATTCGGCAAAGCAAGAGAAAAAGGATTTATAACTCCCCGGCTTAGTGACACCTTCTTGCGGCAAGCCTAGTAACCCACCATAGTAACCGTAAGAACAATCATTGTGGTGGCACAGCAATCTTAGAAGTGGGAGTATATTGGGCCACAGCCGGGAAGGCAAAATGGAAACTCCGGTTAAGGCCATGCCCGCATCGCGGACCGTGGATCGTGGACAGCCAGTAAGTTGTAGCCGGCAGCCTGTAGCTGGTAGATGCCGGCGTCCGTGGTTCCCGGCTAGCTGATTCAGACAGATTACAAAAAGTGAAATCTTTTGCCGCATGACATGCAGAAGTTTGCACGATCCAGACTATCCAATCGATCAAATTATTGATTTTACATGCCCTACAATTGGCAATCGAATTGCTCGACTACTTGTCTTGATGCCTCTAAGATGATGCTCTTGCCGTTCCTTGGTCGGACGGGAAAAATTTGGAAGGGAAAGAAAGATGCGTGGCCGTATCTCCAACTCGTTTGCCTTGGTGCTCGCGGTATGGTGGCACGGGAAATCTTGGAATGAGTGCTTGAAAAAATTCTCTCAAAGTGCTTTGATGTGTCCCTAGACTTTCTCCCTGAGGTCCAGGCTTTTCCCCTTTCCCCAAAATCCGGAGGTCTCCTTGCCGACGAACTATACGCTCAATGTGAATGGTCAGAACTACAATGTGACCGTAAACAACCCCACTATGCCGCTGCTGTGGGTGATAAGAGATCTGATCGGTCTGACAGGAACCAAGTACGGCTGCGGCCAAAATTTGTGCGGCGCCTGCACCGTGCTCGTGAACAATGTGGCTACGCGCTCCTGCATCACTGAGGTGCAATCGGTGGCAGGAGACACGATTGTCACCATCGAGGGTCTTTCTCCGAATTCGACCCATCCTGCCCAACTGGCCTGGATCAACTTCCAGGTCCCTCAGTGCGGCTATTGCCAGTCCGGGCAACTCATGGACTGTGCCTCCGCAATGCTGGCCGGTAACCACGGCGCCAACATCGCCGCGCAAATGCATAACATATGCATCTGCGGAACATATCCGCGGATCACGCAAGCCGTCGACACGCTCTAGGCCGAGAGAGGTCGTTAGACAAATGTCTAATATAGAATCCAGCGGGAAGCACCAAACCGAGTCCCGCAAGATCAGCCGGCGGGAGTTTTTGGTTGTGGGAGGCGCCGCAGGCCTCACGCTGGGATTCGCTCTCGAGTTCGGCACGCGGAGAGCTGCAGCGCAAATGGCTGGAATTGCCGGTCCGCCGGCGGCAACCCAGGTGAACACCTGGCTTAAAATCACGAACTCTGGCGCCATCACTCTGACCATCGGCTCTTCGGAGATGGGGCAAGGCTCTTTCTCCGGACTGGCGCAAATCCTGGCCGAAGACCTGATGGTGGACTACACCAAAATTCAAACCGTGCAGGGAGTGCCTGCCACCGGAGCCACGCAGATCGGCAATGCCATTGGCACGTACGGAAGCACGGTGACTTACACCAACTACTGGGCCATGCGCCAGGCCGGCGCGGCAGCGCGCGAGATGCTGGTGCAGGCGGCGATGAACATCATCGGCGACCAGAACAGCTCCAACTACACCGTGTCCCTCGGCGTTATAACTTACACCCCCACGGGCACCAACATCAGTTACGGCCTAGTGGCAAACGCCGCCGCTCTATTACCTGTGCCCTCGAATCCTACGCTGATTCCCGACAGCCAGTTTCGCTACATCGGCAAGACTGTGAACCGCGTAGATATCCCGTCGAAGGTCAACGGCACCGCAGTTTACGGCATCGATATCCGGCTGCCTAACATGGTCTATGCGGTCATTCAGCATTCCCCCGCCTTTGGCGGCGTCTTGAGCGGCTCGGTTCCAGCGACGCCCGGCGGAATGATCGCCGTGGTTCCGACTCAGGTGGTAGCAGGAACGGGACGCGGCACAGAACAGACTGGGATGGTGAACGCGGTTGCCGTCGTCGGTCCTAATACCTGGGATACATGGCAGGCAGCGTTGAATCTCGAGGTCAGTTGGACGACGCCCGCCAACGCTTCCTCTCTGAGCGATGCAAGTATTAAGTCCGAGGCGATGAGCGCGTTCACCACCAACACGCCCTACTCCTCCGGAGGGCCGAATACTCCTCCGACGTTGTATACCGTGGAAGGCAATCTGTCCGCGGCCACTACGGCCATTTTGGGCGCGGCCCACCAGCTTTCCGAGCTCTACAGCGTGCCATACGTGGCGCACAACCAACTGGAACCGCTGAATTGCACGGTGAACTACGTCCCCGGCGTCTCGTGCGACGTGTATGTGTCTACGCAGGTTGCATCGAGCGTTCTGGCACTTGTGAACCAACTGACCGGACTTCCACTGAGCCAGATCCATGTTCATACGACATATCTCGGCGGCGGCCTGGGCCGCCGGATCGAAACCGATTTTGTGAGCCAGGCGATTCAGGTGGCGATGGCCGTGGGCAGGCCGGTGATGCTGCTATGGCCACGCGAACAGAACTTCCTGCGCGACCAATACCGGCAAGTAGCCCTGGTGCAGGTGAATGCCGGGCTGAATAGCGAAGGCAACATTCTGGGATGGGCATGTACCAATGTTTCGCCTACGATTCTGGGTCAGCGCGGATACCCGGTGGGAGCTGCTGGCGATAGCCAGTGCACCGAAGGAACGACCGCCCTGCCATATAACCTGGGGGCCTTGTCGACCCAGTGGATTTCGCATCCTTCACCAATCCCGGTGGGTTTCTGGCGGTCCGTCGGTATGTCGGTCAACACCTTTGCCGTGGAGTCAGCGGTTGACGAGCTGGCCGCGCTTGCCGGACAGGATCCGTACCAATTCCGGCTTAACATGCTTACCGACCCTCGGTGGACCGCTGTGCTCCAGGCGGTGGCGGGCTTGGCCAATTGGACGGCAGGGCCCCCTTCCGGACACTTTTACGGCATTGCCGGCGCCCACTACGCCAACAGCTACGTTGCTGAAGTGGTGGATCTTTCCCTCAATTCCGGTGATGATTATGAAGGATTCCCTAAACTTTTCACAATTAATACGGTGTATATCGCGCTCGATTGTTACCTGGCCGTGAACCCCGGCCAGATCCAGACGCAACTGGTTGGCGGCATGGTACACGGACTCAACGCGGCGCTCTACGGACGGCAGAGCTTCTCCAACGGCGTAGCTCAGTTCCCGAACTTTTCCCAGAACCGTGTGATCCGCATGGACGAGATGCCGCAGGTGCAAGTAACGCTGATCCCCAACCCGGAGCAGTCCACCCTCGATGCCGCGCTTGGCGGAGCAGGCGAACTTGGCGTTATGTGCATCGCCCCGGCGATAGCCAACGCCTACTTCAAAGCCAGCGGAACACGCATTCGCACGTTGCCGATTTTCCCGAATGCGATTATGGGTGGCCTGAATAATCCTTATATATGAGCGAACTGGATGCCATTTTGGACGCCTGGCGCGGTCTGCAAGGTAAGGATGCTGATGCGGTGCTGGCAACCGTCGTGCACGTTACCGGCTCCGCGTACCGCTCGCCCGGCGGCCGCATGCTCATCGTTCCCAACGGACGCCACATCGGATGCGTGAGCGGCGGCTGCCTGGAAGGCGAGATCACGAAGAAGGCATGGTGGTTCACGGAATCGGGCGAACCGGTGATTCGTGTCTATGACACGACCTCGGACGACGGCGCCGTCTGGGAGTTCGGGCTCGGCTGCAACGGGGTGGTGCACGTATTACTGGAGCGGGTCAACATGCCTGCCGCCGCTCTGATGCTCGATTTTCTCTCCGATCATCGCATTGCGCGAACGGCCGCTGTGGTTGCTACGGTTGTCCGCGCGGACGCCCGCTCTGAAATCAGGATTGGCGACCGGCTCATGCTGGATGACTCTTCGGCTCCGGTTGGAAGTCTCACCGGCTCTGCGATTGCCTCGCAGGCGATGCTGCACGCCGTGTCGGCTCTCCGTGAGAAAAAGAGCAGGCTGGCGCACGTCGGCGCCACCTCTGTGTTCGTCGAATATATTCGGCCGGCGTTATCGCTGGCTGTCTTTGGCGCAGGCCACGATTCCGTTCCCCTGGTGAACATTGCCAGCCAGCTCGGTTGGGAGGTCGCGGTCGCGGACGGTCGTCCAGGGTACGCGAGGCCGGAACGCTTTCCTGGCGCAAGCCGCGTTGTTCAAATCGCAGCCACCGATCCTCTGCGCGAGATCGTCATCGATAGCGATACGGCGGTGGTGATGATGACCCACAATTACCCGCTGGACTTGATGCTGTTGCCGCACATCCTATCGCGACGCCCTTGCTACCTGGGCATGCTCGGTCCGCGCGCGCGCGCGGAAAAACTTTTCGCCACGCTGGGACTAGGTCCGCCCGCTTCAGTGCATGCTCCAGCAGGTCTGGACGCGGGCTGCGACAGCCCTGCGGCGATTGCGCTTTCCATTGCTGCCGAGATCCAGGCAGTTACCAACTCCCGGCCGGGTGGCATGCTCAAGCACCGCCAGGAGCCCATTCATGCACCCGCGCATGAGTTAGGCTCATCTCCGCAGGAAGAGACAACCGGGGCTATCAGGCCCTCTTACTGCGAGACAACTATCGAGCGTCATGCTTGAAACCGACCCGCATCAATCTTCGCCCCAATCTTCGCCCCAATCAGCGTTGATTCTCTTAGCCGCAGGCGCCTCCACCCGTATGGGCGCCGCGAAGCAATTGCTCGACTTCGCGGGCAAACCTATGCTGCGGTTTGCCGCCGAGACCGCGCTCGCGTCGGAGTGCGTTCCGGTCATTGTCGTGCTTGGCGCTCACGAGGCCGAGATCCGTCCTGCGCTTCTGGGCCTGAATGTCGAGATCGTCGTCAACGATCGTTGGGCAGAAGGCATGGGAACATCGATTCAGGCCGGTCTGTTCGCGCTCGCAACGTGGGAACTTGAGCATCGGGAGATTGCAGGAACGATCCTGGCCCTGTCAGATCAGCCGTTTGTTAATTCCATTTTCCTGCGGGGACTGGCCGAGAAACACAGCGAAAGCGGCCAGCCAATTGTGGCCGCCCAATACTCGGGCACGGCCGGAGTTCCCGCATTCTTCGCCCGCGAGACCTTCCCTTTGCTGATGGCGTTGAAGCCCGAGCATGGATGCAAACCGGTGATCCTCGACCATATTGCGGATACCTTGCTTGTAGATTGCCCGGAGGCTGCCAGGGACATCGACACCCCCGAAGACTACGCGCTTGCGCGGTAGAAGCTGGCCGTCGCGGAAGCTACCAAAACGAGAGTGATGCATCGAGCGCAAATAGTGACCTTGAACAGGCTTAGAATCTATGACAACTCCCGGCGCAAGGAGTCTGAGTTGGCGAGAACGCCCGCAATCATTCAGGAACCCATGTCCGCCGCGAACTCTCAACTTCCCGCCGGCTTAGTTTTTGGGTAATGGGATGATCCGCCGCTTGATTCTCCTGCCGGGGAGGGGAGTAACGCTCGAATGGAATTGGCGAGTTCGGATCCCTGGCCTGTCCTTAGTACTACAGTTGGAGTTAAGAGTTGGAGTTAAGGATTTCGGAGGGAGCAGGGGCCTTCAGGCCCCTGAAAACAGGTCAAAAGGAAACGGCCTTTAGGCCCGGGCCTCTATCGTCCGGCCAAATACAACTGTAGTATTAGGACCGTCAACGGAAGAAGTAGATCGCCTGACCTGTCTTGCCTACCGCAACCCATCCCGGTGGCAAGACCTTCGGCGGCGTAGCCGCGACCGCCGCAATTGCCCCCGTACTCTTCAAGACATTGAGCACGGCCTGCTCGACTTCGAGGCTGGAACTCCAAAAAGCGGCGGCGGAGTCGCCCGTCTCTAATCTGCGCGGCACTTCTGCGACAATCTTGACTCGATCGAGTCGAGCCCAGTATTCCTCCTGCCTAAAGCTGTCGCCTATCACGGCCACCCGGCTGCCGGGCTCAACTCCCATCGTGCGCAGTTGTTCAGCGACCTCGACGTTCTGCATCCAGGCCTCGCTGTCCCATCGGATGGCTTGCAATTCCTGCATAAAGACGCCGACGAGGATGACACCAAGTGCGATGCTTGCTGCCTTAAAAACCCGCGTTCGCTGCGCTTCAGTTGAAATGCTCGTTGAGGCGATCAGAGCGCAGAATCCAGCCAATATCACCCAGAAAATATATCTTGGCCACCAGGTAACCATCGAGTAAATCAGGAACAGCGCAATCGAGGGCAGAAGTATGGGCAAAAATCTGATCAATTGCCGCCACGAATCGTTCACTTGATCACTGATGAGGAAGATCGCGAGCACAATCGCTGTAGGCATCCCGGACTGCATGATCAGGTAAAGCCCGAGGTCCGGCAGGGTTTGCACCATGCGGCCAATTTCGCGCCTCGGATAGAATTTCGTATCGACCCCTGCCCACCAGTATGTAGGGTCATACCATACAGGGTAGGTTCCGGCAACCGGGGTGGCAAACTCGTATACTTCCGGCCACGCCATGAGCTTTCGAGTCGGATGCAGAGGATGCCCAGACGAGGGTCCCCGGCCCTGCCAATGCATAAGTGGCGGCCACCCGCCATTCACATGCCACCCGATGTTCAGCTTTCCCGGATCTCCAAATGTTGGATGGTGATTATTCCAGGAAAGCAAGGCAATGAAGGGCGTTGAAATGGCGAGAAAACAAACCAGCGCCGCTCCCGCCCTCAGCCAGCCGCTGCGGCGCTTCCAGCAGACGGCAAACAGGGTCGCCAGCACAACCAGGCCAAACGGGAACATCGCCGCCTTTGACAGGTAGGCGACACCGAGCGTAACCCCCATCAAACAAGAGGCACCTACGCCCAACCGACCGGTGGAAAATCGCAACACGAATCCAAATGCGAGGAACGCCAGTGCTGCTACGAGCAGGTCCGGCGACAAAACTGATAGTTCATCGCCCCCCAGGAGCTCTCTGAAGGCACTCCCAAAGAACAAAATGGCAAACAGCAGGTAACCCAGAATCCATGCATAGAGCCACGACGCCCCTGTCCATGCACTCCCGGTCCGAGATTCCAGCATGCTGCGCCAGAAGAATTCAAACGAAACGAGGGCTGCCAAGAAGATGACGAAATTGAGCAGATGTACTTCGGGATATTCCCAGCGCATGGAGGGTTTTGTCAGCAGAAACATCAGCCCGGTCAGCCAGCCGTAAAGCGGAGACCAGTAGGCGTTCAGCGCGGCGTGCCAGTCTCCTCTCCAGTACAGGTCGCCCATGTCCAGGTAGGAGACGCCGTCGGGCTCCATCTTGAACCGGGTGAGCCAACAGTCGATCAGCGCGAAAAGTGCGATTGCCCCGCGAAAGACCCATTGAACTCTGAGAATGCCGGGCTGGGTGTGATGTTCTGTGAGGCTCGATTGTGATTGCACCTTTGTGTCCTACTTTCTCCCGCTGCCGGATTCAGGTTGATTGAGGATCTCCAGCCCGTTGCAAGCGTGTGGCATGGGTTTCATGGGAGCGCTTTTTTCGACGGGCAGAGGATCAGGCTACCACCTGGGATTCCTGGGTCGCAATGAAGCCGGGGGCGGGGTTAGGGCCGATGGATTTGGCGAATTCGGTTCGCTGGCCTGTCCTTCGGGCCGTCAACGGAAGAAGTAGACCGTTCGTCCGGTGCTGCCCTCAGGAACCCATCCCGGCGGCAGAACATTCGGCGGCATTTCCGCAACCGCTGCCCTGGCCCCCGTGCTCTTCAGGGCATAGCACGAACAGTAACGCCGCAACTCCTCCCCGCCGCCGCGTCAGCTGTCTGACTCATATGTGGTCTACTGCACGGTTAATGTGAACGTGCCGGAAGCCGTAGTTGTTCTGGATGTGCCGGTAACGGTCACAGTGGTTGCGCCAGGCGCCACCATGACAGAGTTCCCAGAAATGGCGAAGCTGGGACCGAGGATGACCGTGACGAATGTAGCGCTGGTGGCACCAGTCAATCCGCTCGATGCCGCTGACAAACTGTAAGTCCCCGTTGCACTGAATACCAGGCTGCTGAAGGTGGCCACGCCGTTCAGCGCATTCACCGTCAACGTGCCGCTCACGCCCGCCGGTGTCGAACTGATCGTCACCAAGAAGAGCTTTTAGCGCTCATTCTGCGGTGCGCGCCGACTCCAACCGATCAGGTGCAAAGAAACCTTTGGGCGTCGCTTCGAGTTTTGTGGGGCCGCCGGCAAAGCAAACGGGCCGGCCAGCAGGGGTCCAAATTACAAATGATGGTCCGCCTTGAACATCCCGCTCGACCGAAGCAAATCGAGTTGATGAAGCGTTATGTAACTACTTACTGCTTCTTGCTGAGTCGCCGGTAGTAGTCAGCCACTTGTTCCTGGTAACCTGCCGGAATCGTATCCGGCTTGCCAGTTCGTGCATCGGTCTGAGCATTCGCGCGCTGCAACTCAAGCTCGAGCCGGTCCACCGAGCTCAGCACCTCACGGTGCATCTGTTCTACGATTGCGGGATTTCCTGGGAACCGGGTTGTATCCAGGTTCTGCATTTGCCGCGTGAGCGCTTCTACTTCTTTTGCCGCTTGCGGATCGTTACCGATCAGCTGCCGGAGTTGCTGAAGTTGCCGTATCTCCTGGCCGAATGTGCGCTCCGTATCTGCAGGATTGCCGGCGGCATCTGCCGGCGCGGCTTGCTGCTGACCCCGCGGGCGCGGCGTATTGTTACCGGTATCGAAATTACCCCACACAGCGCCATCCCCTGCACCACCGCCAGCTCGCGTATCACCGTTGGAGTCATTGCGAGCAGTTCCACGAGAACCGCCAACGCCATTACCCGCGGCCTGTTGCTGGCCTGCGCCTGGCTGTCCGTTGCGGCTTAGCTGTCCATTGCGGTATTGCTGTCCGGTCGTGCCGGCTGCCGATCCATTTTGGCCGGGCTGGCCGCCGCGTCCACCCTGTGGGGCCGCCATTGCTTCCAACTCGCTGCGCAGCCGCTCCACTTGGTCGAGCGCCTGTCCCTTGTCCCTTCCCGCGTCCCGGCCTCTCCTGCGCCATCTCCATCTGAGCTTGCTGCAACTGCTGGCTCAGCTTCGATAGTCCTTGCGCAATCTCGCTCTCCGTTCCATTGGAATTTGGATTAATGCCGCTGCGCAGCCAGTCAGCCGTGCCCTGCACGTGGTTGTCGAGGTCCGTGTCATCCATCTCAGTGAGCGCATCGTGCAACTTTTTCGCCGTTTCCGGCTGGTTGGCCGCCAAATCGCGAGTGGCATTGCGCATGTTTGCCTGCAGCTTTGACAATTCATCCGAAAGTTGCTGGCGCTCGTTGGCCAGCGCGTCGCGTTCCTGCATCAACGAATGCAGCTTGTCGAGATCGGGCGTGCCCGGATCGCTGCTGCTGAGTTGCTGCGCTTCGTGAACCAGCTTGTCGATCCGTGCCGCCTGCGAGCGCTCTTCCTGAGAAAGTTCGCCGGCCTCATGCGCCATCGAATCCACTTTGTTTCCCGCCATCTGCTGCTGCGACCCAGAGAGCAAGTTCCGCGCCTCTCTACGACCAGGAGCTCTTTCTCGCTCTCCGCGACTGGGAACCGTTCTTTTCCGGTTCTATGGAAGACGATGACGACGATACCCACGGCGGTCCGCTACTTGAGAAGCCTGCGGTCTTGAACACTGACCCCGGCGGTCTCGAGGTCAACTCCATGACCTACTCCATCAACGACAAGGCTCTCGGGTCCGGTGAGCCCATCCGCGTCCGCGAAGGGCAGAAGCTGCTCATCCATTTTCTAAACGCCAGCGGCATCGAAAATCGCCGCATCGCGCTTGCCGGCCACAAGATGAAGGTGATCGCGATGGACGGCAACACGGTGCCCACCCCGCAGACTCTCGATTCCATTTTCCTGGGCGCTGGCGAGCGCATCGATGTTGAAATCGAAATGAATCATCCCGGCATCTGGATCCTCGGCGGCACAGAAAAGACTGTGCGCGAGTCCGGTCTGGGAGTTGTGGTCGAGTACGCAGGCCAGCACCGGCAGCCGCAATGGATCGATCCACCGAAGGATCCCTGGGACTACACTCTCTTCGGCAACAGCACCGCCAGCAGCCCCACCGCGGCCAGCCCCACTGCGGCCAGCATTGACCCGCGCCCCGACCCGCAGCGGACCATCGAAATGATCTTCGAAAAGATTCCCGGCGGCGCAGGAAAATTCAATCTGTTTCTGGTCAATGGCAAGCCGTATCCGCACGAGCGTGAGTTTGTCCTCCAGCAGGGCTCGCGTTACCGCCTCGTGATGCGCAACCGAACCGACGACGCGCACCCCATGCACATGCATCGGCACTTGTGGGAGCTCCAGTCGGTCAACGACAAACCCACCTCCGGCCCATCAAAGACACCGTGGTTGTGCCCTACTACGGTCGCGCCGTCGTCGATTTCACTGCCGATCAGCCGGGTCTCACTCTCTTCCATTGCCACATCCAGCAGCACATGGACTACGGCTTCAAAGCTCTCTTCCGCTATGCGTAGCCTTTAGCGCTTCTTTATGGCAATCTTCAAGTGAATTCACTGAGGAGCAGCCTCAACATGCCCGTTTGTACCAGGTCGCTGCACGGCGCGCGCTGTCTCGACAGCGCCTCCGATGCGAAGCTGGCTGGATGTCGTGGATGGGCGGCATTGTCGACTGCGTTTGCTGAGTCGATACATCATTAGTCCCGGTAAGTCCGCTTGCATTTTCGAGCGAGTCCCTCTCGGAGGATAGGCGCCCCCGGTAGCAAATCAGACATCGTGTCACGCTGCGCGATATCCGACGTTCCGGCACATCGAGCCGTTCGGATGACGGGAACTTGCGTATCAAGTTGTTTTGGCGCACGCCGATGAATGTATTGGGAGAGTTTATGGCGGCCGTAATCCAACCCGCCCATAGCTCTGGAGATCCAGCTTTAACGTCAGCGCCTCGATTGTGTTCTGTCGTCCGCCAGCCGATTCTGGATCTGCACGGCCGAGTTCATGCTTACGAATTGCTTTTCCGCGGAGACCGGGCTACGGATGGAGTCTCGGCTTTCCGCAATCTGACCGAGACCTCAGGAAACTTCGGCCTGGAGAAGCCCAGCGAGTTGAAGAAGTTGACTGGGAAACTCACCGCATTTGTGCGCTGCCCATGGGAGGCATTGAACGAGCAGCTTGTGCAGGTCCTGCCGGCATCGCTCACGGTCTTCGAGATCACGCCGACCTCGGAAGTCCCGCCTGAACTTGTTTCCTCATGCCGGCAGATGAAGGCGCTTGGTTTCCGTTTTGCTTTGGAAAATTTCACCAATGGGCCGCAACGCACACCCCTGTTAGAGTTGGCAGATTACATCACGGTAGATTTTTGCCGGACCACGGCAGAAGTGCGGCGCAGGCTGTTGGACGAATTGCGCGGCAAGTCCATTATGATGCTGGCCAAAGGCGTTCATACACAGCCGGATTACCGCATGGCGTGCGAGGAAGACTTCACACTATTTGACGGCTACTTCTTCCTGGAGCACGCGGCGGTGAGGAACCGGCGGCCGCCGGTCAACCAGATGCTGCGACTCGATATTCTGAAAGCACTGCAGCAGCACCCTATGGATCTGCACAAGGTAAGCCAACTGGTGAAGCGCGACGGCCCACTCACGTATCAGTTGCTGCGGTTGGTGAATTCGCCGGCCTGGGGGATGCGCCAGAACGTTGCATCGATCGAGGTGGCGCTGGTGGCAGTCGGCGAGAATTCCTTTCGCCGCATCGCCACTCTGGCCATCGCCAGCGAGTTCAATGGAGATCCGTAAGTAGCCGAAGGGAACGGTGCGCTCTGTGGTCGATGCGGCGCTAGCTCCCTGCTCGGAGGAAAGCCCGATAGGTAGGCAAAAAGCTCTAGATTCGGCCGGGAGGCAATTCCGATTAGAACAGTTCAATGGCGGGACGGCTGTGGTCGCTATCGGAACTGCCACCTGCGATGTTAAGGTGGGTGACGGTTTGGCTGGCCATTTTATAGCTACTGAGGTGGGAGTCCAACAACCCCTTGAATGTCGTAACGAAGAGGCCGTCCCATCCGGGACGGTCCGGCCTTTCGGCCAACCGCAACAAGTGGTCGCGCATTTCTACCAGCGCCCCCTGCACGTGCTCCATTCTCTGCCGCATGACGTCCTGAAACTGAATATGCCCCAACGCCTCCGACAGCCGGGTCACGCTCTCCGCGTAGTTCGCATCCACCTCGGTGATCACTTCCAGCAGCAATTGACTGTTGTTGCAGAACTCAGACTGCATTTCACCCAAATCGGCGCCCAGATGACTCATCGCGCTGCTGGTTTCGTGATGCTGGAGTGACGCTTGTGCGTTGGACATCTCCTCGTCCACTCTCTTGCAGGTTGCAGTGATCTTTGCGGCAATGTCGGCGGCGGCCTGAGTGGAGAGCACGGCGAGTTTCCTGACCTCAAGGGCCACCACGGCAAATCCACGACCTGCATTTCCTGCGCGCGCCGCCTCGATTTCAGCATTCAGGGCGAGCAGGCTGGTCTGTTGGGCGATGGTAGTAATCACCTTAATCAGAGGCGTCAAAGAGCGAACATCGGCGGCCAGCCCTCGGATGCGCTCGAAATTATCCCTGAACCCTTCAGTCTGTGTCTCCAACTGCATCTCGATCGCGGCGATTACTCCCCTGTTATTCTCGACCCGTGTCTGGGTGTTCTCCGTGAGTTCGCCGGCGCTCTTGACAGATCGTGCGATATGCTTCCTCTGCTCCCCGGTTTTGCCCATCAGCGTATCGATCTGCTCGATGACGACGACGACCTCTCGCTCGGATTCGGCCAAAGAATCGCCGATCTGTTCGTGCATCACGTCGATGTAGGGTTTGCAGTCCTTGATGTCTGCCTCGACCGCTTTGCGTGCAGCCAGTTCTCGTGAAATCTCATCGAAGTTGAGCTCGCCGAAAGCCCACATGTCGGATACAGCGCGACGGGCCATTTTCCAGTTCCAGCGTTCGACGATCAGCAGCGGCACAAAATTGAGAAGTGCAAGGACGACTGCAATGCGCATCCAATCGGGGAGGAAGGCCGGCCCTTGGAAACGCGACAAGACCAAAAAGAGCAGCACGTTGCAAAGAAGCCCTAACGCGACCTGAATCAGCAGCCGTCTTAGAATACTGCGCAGCCGCAAATCGCGATCCATCATGACCTCGGCTCCCTCATCGCCACCAGCCCGATTCGCCGGGTGGAAAACATTCCGAATTTCGCGGACCGCATTGGCATCACGACGTCACGCTCCTGGCATAATTTGTTTAATGACCTTGATCAAATCGTTGCCCGATACCGGCTTCACCAGCCAGCCGGTGGCGCCCAGACGCCGGGCCTCGTCGCGCTTGGCGGCCTCGCTCTCGGTGGTCAACGTCAAAATCGGCAAGAATCTGCAGCCGGAAAGCGCACGAACCTTGCCGATCATTTCCAGCCCCCCCATCACCGGCATATTGATATCGGTTAGGATGAGATCCGGCTTGAATCCCCCTTTCAACTTGTCGAGCGCCTGCTGGCCATTGTTGGCGGTTTCCACCTGAAACCCGCCCATCGACAAAGCGCTCTTGAGGCTCATGACCATGGTCAACGAATCGTCGACGACCAGAATTGTCTTCGCCATGAGACCTCTCATTCCCCGAATTTCAATGCCGGTTCCAGCCACGCACGAAGTTCAACATTTTTCGGCCAACTGGAAATGACGGTTTTGGCCGTCATCAGCACTTGCAGGTTGGCGGTGTGCATGTGACTGCAGGCGGACAGATCCGCTTTGGCGGTAGGTCTGGTCTGGAGCCATTCAAGCAGCCCTTCCGCTTCTTCCACACTTATCTCTTCACGAAATATCGCGCGGTTCTTCTTGAATTCGATAGGCATCAGACGATCTCCCGAATATTGAGAATCATGAGCACGGAACCATCTCCCATGAGAGCCGAGCCTGAATAGGCAGATAAACCCGACAGAAAGCCGCTGAAAGGCTTCTGAATAACACCCATCGTTCCCTGAAATCCATCGACAAGCAGGCCCAACTCCATGTTCGCCGCTTGAACCAGAAGTACAGCTAGTTCATCGTCAGAATTCGATCGAGGGATAGCGGCAATTCCCAGAAGGGCGTTGAGGTTTTTCAACGGCACAATGCGTCCGCGAAGAACGGCGGTCTGGCTCTGCTTAATGGCGTGGATTGAATTTCTGGGAACGCGAACCGTCTCCACCACATGGTCCATGGGCACACCGAAGAGTTGCCCGTCGGACTCGACCACCATGACCTGCGTCACTGCCATTGAAAGCGGCAGCGAAATCCGGATCGAGGTGCCCTTCCCCAATTCGCTATCGACGACCACCGTGCCATTGATCTTCGTAACGGCCGAGCGAACCACGTCCATGCCCACTCCACGACCGGAGAGGTCGGACACGACTTCGGCGGTGGACAGACCGGCGGCGAAGATCAGATTGATTGCCTCCTGATCGCTGATCCGCTCCAGCGCCGCCTCGTCGATGATGCCTTTCTCGTAAGCCTTCCGTTTGATCACGGCCGGGTCAATGCCTTTGCCATCGTCGACGACCTCGATCACGACGCGGTCTGCTTCCTGTGCGGCGCGGATCGTTAGCTTGCCGGTTGCCGGCTTACCCGTGGCTAGGCGAATCTCCGGCATCTCCAGGCCGTGATCCAGACTGTTACGAACGATATGAATGAGCGGGTCGGCAAGAGACTCGATGATGTTCTTGTCGGCTTCCGTCTGCTCGCCTTCGAGCAGCAGTTGGACTTCCTTGCCAAGTTTGCGCGAGATGTCGCGCACCAGGCGCGGGAAGCGTTGGAAGATGAACGAGACGGCCATCATGCGGACCTGCATGATGGCGTCCTGCATCTCGTCGGCGATGCGGTTCATGACTGCATATTGGCCTTTGATTTCACGCGAAAGTTCACGCACGCCGAATTGAGATTCCGCCCGCTGGGCCAGGTATGGCAGGGCGTTCTTTTCGACCACGAGTTCGCCAATCAAGTTCATGAGCCGGTCGATCTTAACCTGATCGACTTTGAGGCTTCTTGGGCCGGTAGGAGAGTCCTCGGCCCGGCGACCGAATTTGATTTGATCGTCCGCGGGAACCTTGCCGGGGGCGCTTTCCAGCGGGTGACCGGCATCAGCGGTTCCTTCGGCCTGAGCAACGGCGACTCTGCCGTCGGTGCCAGACACGCACGGCAAGTTGGCCTCGGGCAGTCTGATCTTCTGCGTGGCACGCGTTGCGGCAAGCCACGTGGCAGTCCACGTGTCCAGCCATGCCAGCAGCAGCGTATTGTGACCGCTCGTTTGGGCTTCAGCGAGAGCCGCCTGGATGTCGGTTCGCGCCGATGTTTCTCCCACTGCCTGGCTCAGATTGGCCAGCACTTCTGCAACTGCCTTGAGACGTCCCGCGTGCCATGCGGGACGATCATCGAGAAGAAGAATCTGGCGCTCGGCCGCGAGAATCGTGTTGAAGACGTCCTCGTCGTCCTCCGATCGCGATCGAGTCGGATCTGCGGCCGATGACACATTGCCGGGCCCATTCACTTCGTCTTGCCCCTTCGCGAGCCACTTCGCGGGAACGGCAGTGATCTCTACCTGATCCGGTAAATAGCGGTAATACTGGTCAAGCTCATCGCGTGGAGCATTGCTGAGCAGATCGAAGCCGAGCAGGCAACTGTAAGTATCCAATTCACTCAGCGAAGGTAACAGCTCAGGCCGAACGACGCGGCCCCACATGAGTCCGGGAGTCTGTCTTGCGCTGTTCAGCGGATCGTCCCCATGAAAAAAGCATTCCCGCTCCGGTCTGTAAGCGATCCAATGCAGTTGATCTCCTTGCCGGCACTGTTCGAGAGCCGACCGGCGAGCGGCCTCGGGGAGGTCGGCGAGTTGAGGCCGCTCGCTGCCCGGATTGCCGGCAAGCGAGGTCTGGGCGTCGGCGGCCTGGGAAGAGGCGCCGTAAGAAATGGTAGCCGCGGCCGTGTCTTGGTTGGTTGTCACGCTCGGCATCAGCTTCCTCAACGCCTCCGCCACGAGCTTCGATTCGGGAGCGCGTGACGTACCGATCTTTTCCGTAGTCTCGATTTCGCTGCAAAGCAGGCCGACATAATCCATCGCTTCCAGCAAGCGGTCTGCCAACTCCCGGGAATAGCCTGCGTGGCCGCTTCTCACCATGCCCAGCAGGTCTTCACCGGCATGAAGCACGCGCGTCATCTCAGGGAAAGTGAACAGACCGCTGTTGCCCTTCAGTGTGTGCACGCATCGAAATAACTCATTGAGAATGCCTTGATCGTTGGGCGAGTCCTCCAGTTGCATCAGCTTCTTGCCGATCGCTTCCAGAAGATCGCGGGCTTCGGAGAGAAACTGCTCCAACAATGGGTTCGGGGGCAATGGATTCGGGGGCAGTGGATTCGTAGGTACGGGATTCATCGTCTTCCCTCCCCGAGCATGAGACGGACATAGGAGAGAAGCTGCGACGGCCGGACGGGTTTGACGAGATAGCTGTTGGCGCCGGCCTGATAAGCCGCCTTCTCGTCGCCTGCGGCGGCTTCGGTAGATACCATGATGGCCGGCTGTTGAGCGATCTCCTGCTGGCGCAACTCGCGCAGGAAGCCGTATCCGTCCAGCTTGGGCATGTTGATGTCCACTACGTAAAGATCGAAGGATGCTTCGAGGGCCTTCTCCAGGGCCTCGATGCCATTCAATGCCTCTTCCACCTTGTAACCGGCGGATTCAAGAATGCCGCGGTGATACATGCGTACTGTGGCTGCATCATCGACGATCAGGATTCGTGTCATCGAGATTCCAGGCCTTTCTGATAAACGATCGCGTCGGGATATTTGCGCACCTTGAACAGCGAGGAGATGCGGCTCATGGATTCGGAATGGCCCAGACAGATAAAACCACCGGGATTAAGCGCTTCGTAGAAGGTCTCTGCCGCCGTCGTTCTCGAAATGTCGTCAAAATAAATCAGCAAATTGCGGCAAAAGATCACATCGAAGCTGCGGTAGGTGAGTGTATCGGCCGTCTCTGAAAGATTTACCCTGGTAAACTCGACCGCGTGGCGCAGGTCGTCGCAGAGCTGATACTCTTCACCAACGCTCTTGAAGTACTTTTCCAGCCAACGAGGGGGCACATTCTGCACCGAGCGGGACGAATAGCGGCCCGCGCGCGCGCGGCGCAGGATGCTGGTGTCTATATCGGACGAGATGATCTCAACATCCCACTCGCGAATTCCGTTCCATTGTTCCAGCAGGAACATGGCGATCGAGTACGGTTCCTCCCCGGACGAGGAGGGGATGCACCAGATGCGAATCGCATCCGAGTCTGTTTTGTGCCGGACGATCTCCGGAAGAATGGAATTGACCAGGCACTTGAATTGGTATTCCTCGCGCAAAAAGTAAGTCTCGTTCACCGTCATCAAGTTGGTGAGCTGCTGCAGTTCTTCGCCCGAAGCCTGGAAACGCAACATGGTGAAATAGCCGCGAAAGTTGGCGGTGCCGGTAGCCTCGATGCGTTCGACCAGTCGCTTGTCCACGAAGTAACGCTTGGACGCCTCGAAGCTGATGCCGGTCCGACGATAGAAAAACTCCTTGAACTTCAGGAAGTCTTCGCTCGTGATGATCGGCCCGGGTTCCGATAGGGGCGCGTGTGCGGTCATGACGGAGTCAGACCTCACGAATGCGTTTGAGCGCCAAATCGGCGGCAAACTGGATGTAAGGTTCGGATTGAAAGCGGGCCTTGAGCCGGACAAGCGGGCCGATGGCCTCCTCCGTGCCCACCTCGCAGAGCAGATCCACCGCGGTGGAGCAGACATTCACGTGCGCGTCCTGTTCGATCACGTCGATCAGCCAGCTCTCAATCTCCGGATGCCGCTCAGAATCTAGAATATTGACGGCGAAGATTCGCACATCCGGATCTGGATCGGCTAGCAGACCCTGCAGAACGGGCGCAACTTCGCCGCCTAAGTGCTTAAAGGTCTCGATGACCTCATTGCGCAGGGCCACGTCCTCGCCACGAAGACAATCGACCAGCCCGCTGACAGCCGATGGGTCGTTAAGCCGAACCAGTGAGTTGAGGATTACCTCGCGCACGGCCGAGTCCTGTTCGCGCTTCAACCGGCTCACAAGTTCCCCGGCGGCATGAAGGCAACGTACGATGTCCCGTGCGGCCTGGCGGCGAACGCCGGCATCGGCGTCTTCAAGAGCAGCAGCAAGTTCCGCGCGGCTCCGCTGCTGCTTCGGCCGGTCTGGCTCGGTAGGTTGAGTTGCTTTCCGTTTGACGAGAGCCATCGTTCTTTCCTTAGAGCATTTTCCGAATGAATGTGGAGTCGCCGGGAGCCTGCAAGGCGGATTCTTCTTAAAGGAAACACCTGCTCGGCAACTTGCTTAACCTCTTGCGCCCACCCGGAAAATGCATCACCGGCCGGCCCATGTCGAAAGCTGCGCGGCGATTTTTTCGGCAGCCAAGACCAAACTTGCGCCGCCCTTCCTGACCAGTTCCGCAGGCATTCCGTAGACCACTGCCGAATCTTCCGATTCAGCAATCGTGCGTCCGCCGCGCTTCTTGATTTCAGTGAACGCATCCGATCCGTCGTGGCCCATGCCGGTCAACAACACCGCTGTGGTCCGCTTTGCATCGTAGTGTTGCAAAACCGATCGGCCCAGCAACTCGACCGATGGGTGCCACAGGAACTCCTGATTCTCCGGCGAGGGCAATACAGTCAACCTTCCTGCCCGGTTTGCCAGCAGCGTGTCCGCTCCACCCCGCCCGATATAAACCTTTCCGGCCTCGACGGCCAGGGCACTACCCGCCTCGACAACTTCAAGAGCGCAACACTGATTCAGCCGATCCGCAAAGGCCCTGGTAAACGCGGCAGGCATGTGCTGCGCCACCAGTACTGGCCAGGGAAACCTTTCCGGCAATCCCGACAGAACAATTTCGAGGGCACGCGGTCCGCCGGTAGACGCGCCGATCACCAGCACACCCTCGGTGGGGACCGCAGGCCCTTTTGGCGCTGAAGATTCCTGAACGGTTTTCCTGCGCTCCTCTTGCATACGCCGGACAACTCCGGCTGCATTGAACCTTGTGCCCCTCGGCCGTGCCCGCGCGGCGCTTCGTACCTTGGCCACCAATTGCTCCGTGATCCTGTCGATGGACAGAGAAATGGTTCCGCCCGGCTTGGCAACGTAGTCGACCGCGCCCAGGTTCAGTGCTTCGAATGTGGCCAGGGCCCCCTCATTGGTGAGCGAGGAGACCATGACCACTGCAACAGGCCGCTCGGCCATGATCAGAGAAAGCGCGGTCAGTCCGTCCATCTCCGGCATGTTGATGTCCAAAGTCACAACATCCGGCTGGAATTCACGGTTTTCCCTCACTGCTTCGTCACCATTCCTGGCCTGGCGGATCTCGAAGTCTCCCTCGGCCTGGAACAGAGTCATCAACTGCCGGCGCATCAGCGCCGAGTCGTCGACAATCAGCAGTTTGATCATGGCCTTACCCCGTCACCGCAGCCAGCGCCACCAGTTCCTTCTTCCCCATCAGGTAAGGCGGATCGAGTAACTGCACCATCCGCTTCTGCTTCTCCAGATTGGCCATGCGGCTCAAAAGCAGGCCTTGCTCCGCGGACAACTGCGGCGCCGGTTCGATCGCGGCCTTGGGTATTCTCAAGACCTCGGCCACCTGATCGACGATGAACCCGGTGCGCACATCGGAAATGAGAAACACCATAATCCGCTGGCGATCGGTGCGCTCAACCTGCTTGAGACCCAGCCGCAGGCGAAGGTCGATCACCGGCAAGACAGTGCCGCGGAGGTTGATGACGCCCTCAACAAACGAAGGCGCTTTTGGAACACGAATGAGTTGTTCAGGAACGCGCACAATCTCCTGCACGCTGGCGATCGGCGCGCCGAACTCCTCTTTGTCCAGACGAAAAATGACTACTTGTTCGTCGTCGTCCAGATTGTCGCCCTGTTTTGTGTCTTCCCGGTCGCTGTCCAGTTCGCTTTCGTTCACGGCGCTCAGTGCCTCCTTGATGACGGAATGGCCGAAGAGATTGCGCGCGGTTACGATCGACACCAGGCGCTTTCCATTGTCCAGCCGGCAGATTGAGGTGACCTCGGCAAGGTTGCCTTCGCGGGCCAGCATGGCCGGAAGCGCGTCCACTCCGGACTTCGAGACCCGCAGCACCTCGCTCACCGCGTCCACGACAACGCCCACCGAGACGCCGCCCAGTGTAAGCACGACGATGCGGCTCTTCTCGTCCAGATCGCGGTGCGGCAAGGCGAACATGCTGCGCAGGTTGACCAGCGGCAGCAGGCGGCTGCGCAAGGTCATCACGCCGAGAACGTGAGACTCCGAGCGCGGCACGTGAATCACCGCCTCCGGAACCTGCACAATCTCCTGCACGTCTTCGATGGCGATGGCATACTCCTGACCGTCGACATCGAAGCTCACCAGTTGCAGCTCGTCGCTCGAGTCTTCTTCCTCATTCTGTAAGTTGGCTTGCGCAGCTCCCGCTACGCCTGTGTTTTTTGAGATCGCCGCGATCTGCGAGAACTCCCGCTCGATGACTTTGGCAAAGTCCAGCACCATGATCATTGCGTGGCCGCCCACATCCTTAATGAGGCTGGAGAGCATCTCGGTATTCACCGTGGTCTTGATTGAGCCCACGTCTTCGATATGGCTGGCATCCACGCCAACTACACTTGAGACGCGGTCCACCACAAAGCCCAGCGGTTGGCCCACGTCCACCACCAGTGCGCGGGTTGAGTCGTCATGCGGCAACTCGGGAAAACCGAACAAACGTCGCAGTGAAATGATGGGCAGGACTTTTCCCCGCAGGTTTGCCAGGCCCTCCAATGCAGCTGGCGCCAGAGGCACCCTTACCACCTGAGGAACCCGTATGATCTCCTTCACAGGTACCATGTCGGCCGCGAAAACCTCGTCGCCGGCGATGAAGGTGACAAACTGCTGTGTGCCTTGTTGCGCAGTGGAAGTGCGTTCGCCGCTCTGATTCTCGTCGACGCCCGCTCCATCCGGTTGTGCGGCAGAAGCACGCTCGACGATCGGATTCTCGTCGTCGCCCGCCCCTTCCGGTTGTGTGTCGGGGGCGCGCCCGTCGGGGATGCTCTCCTCGAGAAGCGCTGTCCCATTGCTGTGCTGCTTCGATTTTGTCGTCATGGTGGCGCCCCCTTACGCTGCGCTCTGCAGTTCGTCGGCCAGAGAAGAGATCTCTTCGATGGCGGCTGCTAGGTCCTCGGCTCCCTTGGCTTGTTGCTGAGCGGCGCCGGACGCTTCGGTGGCTGCCTTGTCGGCTTCAGTTGCCGCGGCAGAGATCTGCTCGATGCCCTTCTTTACCTGGGCGATGGCAGAGGCGATTTCGTTGGACGCGGCAAGAATCTCCTGCGTGCCGTTTTCGACCACGAGAATGTCGGTCTCAATCGACACCAGGTCGGTCGTCGTACTCTTGGCCTTCTCCACCTCGGAGAGCGCTGCTGCCACGATCTCGTTCAGGTCGCGTCCCACCACGCCAATCTGATCCTGTACCGCCTTTACAAGGTCCTTGATCCGGTCGGCGTTTTCCGACGAATCATGGGCCAGGTTGCGAATATCGGTGGCCACCACGACAAAGCCCTTGCCGAACTCGCCGGCACGCGCGGCTTCAATGGCGCCGTTGACGGCCAGCATGTTGGTCTGGATCGATACCGTGCTGATGGCCTCGACGATCTTGTCGATGCGCCGGGACACCAGCTCCAGATCGTTCATCTGCTTGATGCTGGCGCGCGAGGCGTCCGCTGAGCTGGAAAGACCCGTAATCAATCCGTTGACGGCTTTCTTGTTCTCGCCCAGCAGGTTCTTGATCGCGACTACCTTCTCCGCACTCGCAGTTGCCCGTTTTTGAGCAATATCCAACCCCTTCTCAATTTGGTTGGTTGCCGCGGCGGACTCTTCTGAAGCTGAAGATTGCACCTCTGCGCCTTTGCGGATCTGGCCGAGAGCGGTCATGATCTGCGCGCTTGAGCGGTTGATTTCCTGCACCGCGGAAGACAATTCCTCCGAGGAGGACGCCACCTGCTCGGCGCTCTTGGCCACATCGGTTGAGTTTTTCAGGTCTTCGGCCAGTTCCGACAGGGCCTGTGCCGTCTGTTCGCACTCGGCCAATGCCTGGGTCTGCTCTGCAACCGTCTTCGCGGACTCTTCGGCGGCAGAAGACTGCTCCTCGGCTGCGGCCGCGATGCTCTGCGAGCCCTTCAGCGCCTGCTGCGAAGCGACATTGGACTGACCGGCGTTGGAGACGATCTCCTGGATTCCCTTCACGATTTCAATCGCATCGAGACGGATCTGTTCCAGTTGCGCAGTAATCGTTTTGCCCTTTTCCACTTCTTCTTCCATGGTCTTGGCGGAAGTATTGATGCCGTCTGCGATGGACTTCACATCCGTCTGGATCTGCCCCACCAGTTCCTGGATCTGCTTGGCGCTCTTTTCCGAAGTTTCAGCCAGCGTGCGGACTTCGTCGGCCACGACCGCGAAGCCCTTGCCGTGTTTGCCGGCGCGAGCGGCCTCAATGGCCGCATTCAAGGCCAGCAGGTTGGTCTGGTCGGCAATGCGCGCCACAGCCTTGACGATGTCGCCGATGGTGGCGGCCTGCTTTTCCAGTTCCACGACCATGGCAACGGAGGCGACCTGGCGCTGCGCAGCCACGCCGACATTGGTGATCAGACCGGCCACGTCGCCGCTGGTGCGCACGATCAGTGTTTGGCAGACTTCGCCCTTGCCGCGGCTGACTTCTGCACTCTGCAACTGCTTGGTGATGGAGACGCCAACCTGCTGGAATGCAGCCAGGGACTCCTGCGCCGCGCTCGAGGCCTCTTCGGCCCCTGTGGCGATCTGATCGCTGGCGCGCTTCAGCTCTTCGGCAGCCGACGACGCCTCGGCGATACCCGAGGCCAGTTGTCCGGTGGCTGCGGCGATTCGTTCGGCAGCCTGTTGCTGTTTGGCGAGCGTTCTGGCCTTCTTGCGCTGCGCATCCGCCTCGCGGGCCGTCACAAGCGAGGGCTTTCCTTCCGTCGGAGCATAAGTTGCCGCTACCGCAGCCTTCTTGACGAGTGCCATGGGTCCTTTCCTTTCGTGCCGCTTTTCCAGAGTCGAGTCCCGTGATTCTCTCAGGCTGGAATTTGCGAAACGGTGAGAACTGCGTGAGAAATGCGCAGGCGCGGAACTGATGCGCCCGGTGGTCTACATTTCCAGTAGCGGCTCAAAGAAGGATTTCCTCAACCTGAAATCTGTTCAATCTCGCTTATGGCGTATTATTTCCTCCAATTCGGGAGATCGGACCGAATCAGGACACTCGTTACGCTTTTGCGTGTCTGCAGTCACCAAAGTACCGAGACATCGGCACAGTTGATCGTCTTGTGCACACGCTGAGGAGGCACAGATCGGGCGCTTAACCGACGCATACCTATCCTTGGCCGATCGGTTTCAGGCATTCCAATTTGCAAGGGACTACCGAATTGCATCTTCGGCTTATTCGCTCCCCACTATGGCATCTTTCAGACGGTGGAACTGAAGCTCCAATTCGTCCATGCGGACATCAATAAAATGCAGGTCTCCCACGTCGGCTGATCTCTCCATCTCGGATGCCACGGCCCGGAGGCGTTCGCCGCCGACGTTTGCGGCAGCACCTCGAATCGAGTGTGCCTGCCTGGCCGCGCCGAGAGCATCCCCCCTTTTCACAAGATCTTTCAAAGCCTGAATCTGGATTGGAATGTCCTCAAGAAATGCCGCAAAGGCGATCTGCGCCAGTTCAATATCCCCCTCCAGGCGGCCCAGCACACCTTCCCTGTCGAAGATAAGCGTTGCCTCTTCGGCAGTTGTCGGCGGAACGACTTGCCGGTCCCCCATTGGAATCGCGGCATCGCCGGTTAGCAGCCATCTGCTGAGAGTATCCCGCAACGCGCCCATCATGATCGGTTTCGGCACAAAGTCGTTCATGCCCGCCGCAAGGCAACTGTCCCGATCACTCTGCATCACATTGGCGGTCAAGGCGATGATGGGTATGTCATGATTGAGCACCTCGGACCGCGGATTGCGAATCTGGCGTGCAGCCTCGATGCCGTCCATCACCGGCATACGCATGTCCATCAGCACAAGGTCGTAAGGGATGGACCCAAGAGTGCGGATCGCTTCTGCGCCATTGGCCACCGCCTCGGCGCGTAGGCCAAGCTTCCGGAGCATACCCAGGGCCACCTCGCGGTTGGTGGAATTATCCTCCGCGACCAGGATTCTCCCCTCGAGACAAGATGCCGTTTCGCCTTCCAGCGTTACTCCATGGGCCTGACCGCCCAGCCCCAGACTCAGCCCTAGCCGGGCCGTGAACCAGAACTCCGATCCGTTGCCCACCTGGCTTGTTACACCAACATTTCCGCCCATCAGTTCGGCCAGTTGCTTTGAGATAGCCAGGCCCAGCCCCGTACCTCCGAACTTGCGGGTAGTAGAAGCCTCCGCCTGGGTGAACTTCTCGAAGAGGATGCCGATCTTGTCTTCTGCAATCCCAATGCCCGTGTCGCGCACCGAGAAGCACAGCAGGCAATTAGTGTCTGCCTCTTCCTGCAGAGCGACGCGGACCACCACTTCGCCCTTCTCGGTAAACTTGATCGCGTTGCCCACGAAATTGGTGAGAATCTGGCGCAGCCGCCCTGGGTCGCCACGAAGCTGAGTTGGAACCGCGGAATCGGCAATGCACCGCAACTCAATCCCCTTGGCCGATGCCGTTGCCGAAAGAATGGAGGCAAGATTGTCCAGCAGACTTAGAAGATCGAAATCGATGATCTCGAGTTCGAGCTTATTCGCTTCTATCTTGGAAAAATCGAGTATGTCGTTGATGAGCTGTAGCAGCGATTCGCCGCTGGCGCGGGCGATTTCCGCATAGCGGCGTTGCTCGGCGGTCAACCCAGTATCCAGCAACAGCCCGGTCATGCCGATGACGCCATTCATCGGGGTGCGAATTTCGTGGCTCATGTTGGCCAGAAACTCGCTCTTGGCCTCATTGGCAGCATCTGCAGCATGCCGTGCGCTAATGAGGTCCATTTCGTAGTGCTTTTGCTCGGTAATCTCCTCTGCAATTCCGACGATTCGAATCAGTTCCCCTGCCTGATCGCGAATCGGAGAACACCGGCTTCGTATCCACTTTTCAATTCCGTCGGGCGTAGTAATGCGGTACTCCGAAGTGACAAGCTCTCCCTGAAGTTGTCTGTCGGCCATTAAACGAGTCCGTTCCTGGTCTTCGGGATGAATCGCATCTAGCCAAGACATGGGGTTTTGGTAGAGACTTTCGACGGTCACACCCCAAACCGCTTCGACCGCCGGGCTGATATACACTACCTCGCTGCCAAAAGGGGTCATCACAAAAAACACTTCCCGCACATTCTCCGCCAACTGCCGGAACTTCTCCTCGCTGTTCTTGAGATCCAGCTCAGCCTGCTTGCGTTCAGTGATGTTGATGTGCTCGACCACCACCCGGGGAATGCCGTTCGAAAAAAATCGCGTGACTCGACCGAGGAACCATCGCTGGGCCTTGGAAGAGTGACATGGGTATTCTCTGGAATAGAGCCTGCGTTCCCCTTTCAGCACGGCCTGAATTCCAACCACGAACTCGGTCGCCTCGCTGGCGTCTTCGCCTTCGCTGCGCCTGCATACATCTACGTAGTTTGCGCCTTCGCCGATGCGGCTTCGCCATGCATCCACATCTAAGGCTTCACCGCAGTCCTCTGGTCTGTTGGCTTCCGCAAAATCCCTCCATGCCCGGTTTACGGCGACGATGGCGCCTGTCTCGTCCAGAACACATATGTGGGATGGGAGCGCATCGATTGTCGATTGGGCAAATTCCCGGGAGTCGCGCAGGGACTGCTCGGCCTGCTTGCGCTCGGTGATGTCCTTGTTGGTACCCACCAGCCCCAGGAATTCGCCGTCCCGCGCGAAACGCGGCACAGCGAATGACTCCATCTGGCGCCACTCGCCATCGCGACGCCGGCAGCGTAGCTCGGCCTTGAACTTTGTGTGCTCCTCGTGTGAACGTGTGAAACGCTCGATGAACGGTTGCGCATCGTCCTGGTGAATTCGGGCCAACCAATCGCTTTCGTCGATGTGACTGGAGGAGGTACCTATAAACTCCCGGTACACCCGGTTGATGAACGCCCCCTTGCCGTGAGCGTCGGTTACCCAAATCGCAATTGGGCAGCTGTCGGCCATGTTGCGGAAGCGCTCTTCGCTTTCGCGCAGCCTTTGCTCAGACTTCCAGCGCTCCGAGGTGTCGCGGAGAACAGCCGACATAGCCACCACTTCGCCCGCGGCATTCTTGATCGGTGAACCAGTAACGGAAACGTGTATTTTTAACCCGTCTTTGCGAAGGCATAGGCTCTCGTACTGGCGGGCATTGATGCCCTGCAATAGCTTGCCGGTAAAAAACGTCAAGCCGTCCAGTCGCTCCGGCGCCATCAGCATGGAGACGTGCTTACCGATCACCTCTTCGGCGGAATAGCCAAACACCGCTTCCGCGCCGCGGTTCCAGGCGCGGATGAGGCCGTCCGGAGTGGTGGCCATGATGGCGTCCTCAGAGCCCTCTACAATGGCGGCCAGAAACGCTTGCGCATCCTGGGCCGCCCGTTGCTCGGTCACGTCATGCTTGACGGCAATGTAGCCGGTAGTTTCCCCATTTGAGTCCCGGACGGGAGCGATGCGCATCTCCTCGTGATAGAAGCTTCCGTCCTTGCGGCGGTTGATCACCTCTCCGCGCCAGACTCTCCCGGAAAGAATTGTGCTCCAAAGCTCTTCGTAGAATGCCGCGGAATGGCTCCCGGATTTGAGAAGGCGTGTGTTTTTGCCCACAAGTTCCTCGCAGGAGTATCCGGTCAACGCGGTGAAGGCCGGATTCAAATACTCGATCCTGCCGCTTCGATCCGTGATGACGATGCCATCCGCCGCTTGTTCCACGGCTTCAAGAAGACCTTCGCGTTCAACTGCGCACCCCGGAGGACACACACTTCACCTCAATAAGGAGAACCCACTCCGCACTTATCGGCCAGCGTCGTCCGTCCATAACATCGCCGGCAAGACAAGAGTGTCCGCAAAGCAGATTCTTTGCACCCATTTTGATAAAGATTTCTTAACCATTCATGGGCAAAGAGCATTGCGCCGATAGGTAAGTTGAGCCTCCTCTCGTCAGAAGACTCTCGTGCGCGCCGGGAGGGATCGCCTCCCAGGCGAAGCCGAGGGATCCGTTCCCATCGCGGAGTAGAACGATCTTTGAGGTGCGTCAATTGTTGCGGATGTTGGCACGGCAAGGGAGAACACCATGAAGAGCTTGGTTGCGGAAGACGACGCCACGAACCGAAAACTGCTCCAGGCGTTCCTGTCCCGATACGGCGAATGTAATATCGCACTCGACGGGAAGGAAGCGGTGCACGCGGTCGTACTCGCACTCGAGAGTCATCATGAATACGACCTGGTCTGCATGGACCTCAGGATGCCCCAGATGGACGGGCACGAGGCGATCCGGGAAATTCGCAAACAGGAAGCTGCCGCGCATGTTTCGAAGTCCGCCAGGATCATCGTGACAACGATCCATACCGATACGAACAGCATCACCGGGGCACTCCTGGGCCGATGCAATGCCTACCTGGTGAAGCCGATAGCTACTGCAAAGTTGAAGAAGGAACTCAAAGCCCTGGGCTTGATTCAATAGCCGGCCAATCGACGTGACGTTCCACGAGACGCCCTGTCCATGGTTTGGCACGGCGCGCCTTTTGAGTAGCGCGGCACGTTGAACGCACACCGGAACCCGCAACAGCGAACTGCTCCGGTCCCAGGTCGGCGACTGTGACCCCGCCACAGGCAAGCTTCGTGTTCGCCAGAAAAAGGTCCGCAACTCCAGCGCGTTCCGCTACGTTCCACTGACGCCGATCGCAATCGCAGCCTACGAGAAGCTGGCAGCCGGCAAGAAGCCGGGCGATCTGTTGTGTTCAAAGATCAAAGGTGGTGATTTACACGACACCCGGAACTGGTTCGACCCCTGCGTGAAACAAGCCGGGCTGATAAACTTAACCTGGAAGTCAGCGACAAGGCACACGGCTGCAAGCTGGTGGGTCATGGCCGGTGTACCGATCGCTGCAGCGACGAAGTTTTTGGGCCATGGATCGATTGAGATGACGATGCGATACGCACACCTTCAACCCGAAAGCAATGATCGCGCAGTGGCCGCAATGATGTCGTTCTACCCTGCGAAACCGGAAATCAATGGGTCGCCAGATAAGGCACCCCAATGGGTCGCCAGATAAGGCACCCGCACTCAGTTAGGATTTCCACAGATCGCTAAGTAGTTGAAAAAAAGCGGAGAGGTGGCAGAGCCCGGTTGAATGCACCTGACTCGAAATCAGGCATAGTCGAAAGGCTATCGGGGGTTCGAATCCCTCCCTCTCCGCCATATAAAACCAATGGAATCAATGAATAAAGGGATAATCCAAGCCAGAATACCGGCTGGATTTCAGTTCCATTTCCGTGGAAAAGTGGCACTTTAAGGCACCATATCGCACCAAATACGAAAGAAAAGTGACACCAAAAGTGACACCACGCCACCCCAACCGTACTAGTAACTTTTTGAAGGGTGTATTCTGCTGCATATGGAATTCACCGTGAAGCAATTGCTCAACCAGGTTCTGGTTCGGCCGGACACCGATTGTTGGGAGTTCAGGGGAAATCGAAGCGCCGACGGATACGGCCGAATGTACTCCGACAACAAGGAGCTGAAGGCCCACCGTGTCTTTTATGAGATCTGCGAGGGGCCGATCCCGGACGGCATGTATCTGCAACATCACCTTCCCGCTGATCTGTGCATCGGCCATGCCTGCTGCAATCCAGACCATCTGCGGGTCAGCAATTCGCCCAAGGCTTTCCCCCCTACCGTCCAGCTCAAGACGTGCCCCAAAGGCCACCCGATGACCCCAGAGAACACCGTGACCGAGCAACGCAACGGCCACCCCAAGGCCCGGTGCCGGACTTGCCGACAGGAGTCCTGGCGGAAGAACGCGGCCAAGAGATCGGCCATGGGACTTCACTCCTGAGCACAGAGCGGCCTACTGACCAGCTTTGCGGCGGCCCAATTCCTGGATACTGCGGCGTTTGCCGGGACTAATGTGAGCAGCAAGTCTCAAAGGTCGAAGAATCTCTCTCTCAACTCTTCGCAAGCGCCATCGAATCCAGGGAATAGCGAGCCGGCGGTGATTCCCATAACACTAAGTTCCTTCATTACGTTTGGACGCTCAATCTTCGGCAGATCTACAATTCTCAGGAATTGAATTTCTTCAGTCGACATTGATCGGATATAAGATTCAATGTCATCAACGTTCGTGATGGTGGAAATCGACTGTTGCGGAATCAAGCGCTCATTATTCATCGCGATAAACTCCATTATCGAGAAATGTGGTCTGCGCCAAGTAAGATGAATCATCTGGACGTATTTCTCTCGCCATGCTTTTTGATCGAATATGAAAACGCGAATTTTCTCATCCTGCGATGAGCGAGCGTCTGAATTTCGAATCCGATGGTAAGCAAAGAAAGCAGCGACGAATGGCGAGAAAGTCCAATCTAGCAGTGGGGTCGGATAACCATGGTGCTGAACTAGATTGAAGAAGGCACCGTTTTCGTCGGGGATGCTCAGATTGAACACATGACTCGTTCGCTGGCTCAGATGCCGATGCAAGGCTTTAATATCTTCGTTTAGAAATCGTCCCAAATCGGCGCGTCCGGACCGATGAAATCCCGTCCGGAGGCGGAGTGGCTGTTGTTGGCCGCGAAATATAAACCGACGGTGCTCCAAACCTGCGACGAAAGCTTTGAAGTCTTCCCATGACCGCACATCTGGCAAAGGCTGATACTCGGTTGGTGCGTTTGCCTTCGTTCTGCGAATCTCTGCTGATCCCGCCGTGTCGATATCCGTTTTCCATTCGACCTTCAGCACGTCATCTTGAAAATTCAGGGAAACGGAGGCATATTTCGGCATGTTTACGCCCTGGGGAAAGAGGGCTTGAAGGTTCGCCCAGTCATCTGGCTGTCCTGTACGAGGGTCAATGGGAAAGAGAGGAAGGCGATCCTGAAAGGTAGGCTGCTTGTCTGCCGTCTTGACCTGAACGAATGTACCGGGCAGCAATTGGTCATCGTCATAGGCGCAGGCGATGCCCTCGTAATGCGTCCCTCTGTCATCAAGGTCCACAACAAGTTGACCCGAGTTTGTGCCACTGTAGCGGCCTATCCATTGTCCGTTCATAAGGGTTGAACCGATCATAAGCCGCCCACCGGCGATAGCGCCACCGAATTGGTACCGATAAGTCGGCATGTGGCAATCTTCTCCCGCAGCTTCACCCAGTGAATCACCGACTGCCGCTCGCTCTCAACGGCTCTATTTCGTCACTCGTCTCGCTCTGCGGCGCGAAACGGGCTGGCGGTACTGCGGAAGGTTGTAATTTTGGATTGGCGCTAATGGGAGTCGGGATGCCGACCGCGCGAACGAATTCCGGGTGATCCTCCCTGGCAAATCGCCGGACCGCAGTCGCCGGAATGAGAATCTTGCCCCCAATTCGGCGCGTGGAAAGACGCCCGGTTGTGATGAGGTAATCGACGGAACGAATGCTGAGGCACAGTGCTTCAGGCCGGTGGCCCCGGTCTCGGTGACTTTTTCCATTTCAGATGAGGGTGCCACCGGTCCCTCGCCTTTGGGGACCGGTGATCAAATTACAGGGTGACCGATGAAGCTTTCATTTCGCACCCAG
>JBEKGH010000064.1:0-45703 GCA_050012895.1 Occallatibacter sp. | reverse complement strand
CCCGCGTCCGCTCCACCCGAGGATCGCGCAAATCGGCAAAATGCTTCAGGGGGCTGTCCATCTCCCCATCTCATCCCGCCATACCCGCGCCGCATATAGCAATTAAGATGCGTTTGCCCTGCAGCCGGACGCGCTCTTTGCGGGACCCGACCTGCCGGTTGACGAAGCGGCGAGGAAACGCTTCTTCGGCGAAGACTGATGCCCGAGGGTCTACTGTAGCGATCGAACTCGGATACTGCAGCAGAGCCTGTTCCTGAATTCCTGAAAGGATGAGACTGATGAAGACCTGTGAATTATTCGACCTAAGTGGTCGTGTGGCTGTGGTAACCGGTGGTAACGGAGGAATTGGCCGCGGCATCGCGCTCGGATTGGCTGAGGCTGGGGCTTCCGTCGCAGTGCTTGGACGAAATGAAGAAAAGAATCGGCGAGTTCTTTCCGAGTTGAAGGCAATCGGCATTGCTTCGATGGCCGTCAGTGTCGACATGACCGATCGCGCCGGATTGGAGCCCGCACTGAACAAGGTCGAAAGCGAGCTTGGTGGGATCGGCATTCTGGTAAACAATGCCGGCAACGTGTCCTTGAGCGGCGGTGTACTGAACGAAAAGCCTGAGGATTGGGACAGCGTCATCGAAACGCAGCTCAATGCAGTTTTCCTTCTTTCGAAACTTGCAGCCGGATCCATGCTGACTAGAAAGGCGGGAAAGATCATCAACATTGGAAGCATGTACTCGTTCTTTGGGTCCGGGCTTATCCCCTCTTACAGCGCGGCGAAAGGAGCCATCATCCAATTAACCAAGTCAATGGCCATTGAGCTTGCCCCGCACAATATTCAAGTGAATGCGATTGCACCAGGATGGATTGAAACGGACATGACCGCGCCGGTGAAAACCATGCCGCTGAACGACGAAATCCTCGCGCGAACACCTGCTGGTCGATGGGGGCAAGCGGAGGAAATCGCAGGGACGGCGGTGTATCTGGCCTCGCGGGCTTCCGACTTCGTTACCGGCGAGACGATTCGCGTCGATGGCGGCTATGCAATTCGATAACTCTGCGAACGAATCTCGCGCCGTTGCCAATCTGGTCTCTTTGTCCCTCTCGTGAGACACACGATCTGAGCGCCTGAACCTCGCCGCGGCTTGACGCCACACTTTTTGCGACTTTCGCCGCTTCCGCGGGTACCCGGTTACCACGACGTGAAAATTCCGCGCTTTGCTCCAGGCGGCTCGACGGTGTATGTTCCGCAATATGCACTGGGCAACTCCGGAAGAACGACGCGCACTGGGTCAAGCGCGGCGCAAGCAGGTGGGACGCCACCGGCACGAAGTCCTTCAAGCCAAGGCGCGGCCGGTTCCGGCGCTGACGATTGTGGAGCGATCGATGCGGGGCCGCGTGCCCGCGCTGATCGCGCTGAAATACGAGTTGATGGCGGAGTCGCCGTTCGGGTATTTTCGCGGCGCGGCGCCGGTGATGGCGGCGGACCTGGCGCAACTGCCATCCACAGGGATCATGAGCCAACTGTGTGGCGACGCGCATGTGCGCAACCTGGGCGCCTATGCCGCGCCCGATGGCCGGCTGGTCTTCGACATCAACGATTTCGATGAGACGATTCTCGGTCCCTTCGAGTGGGACCTGAAGCGCATGGCCGCCTCGCTGGTGCTGGCGGGGCGCGCCGCGGGACACAGGGATGGCTCCTGCTGTAAGGCTGCCGTGGCGTGCGTGGAACGCTACGCCGCGCAGATGCGCGCCTTTGCCCGCATGCCGCAACTGGAAGTAAACCGGTTCCAGGTGCATCGCCTGGGCCTGGCGAAAGTGGTGCACATGGCGCTGGCCAAAGCCGAGCGCGCCACGCCACAGCATGCGCTGGAGCGGCTTACGGCGCCGGCTTCGACGCGGCCGGGCGCGCCGCGGCGCTTCAAGGAAATGAAGCCCATGCTGGTGCGCGTTACGGGAGCCCGCGCCCGAGAGGTGCTGGCGTCGCTCGAGCCCTATAGAGAAATGCTCGAGCCACAGCGGCGGCACCTGCTCTCGTTTTACCGGCCGGTGGATGTGGCTTTCAAAGTGGTGGGCACGGGATCGGTGGGGTTGCGCGATTATTGCGTCAGCTTTGAGGGCAACGGCGCCGCCGATCCGCTGTTTTTGCAAATCAAGGAAGAGGTTGCCTCGGCGTATGCGCAGTATCTGCCCGACGCGCATCCTGCGCCGCACAACGGGCAGCGCACGGCAGAGGGGCAACGCGCCATGCAGATCCAGACCGATCCGTTTCTGGGCTGGACGCACATCGGCGGGCGGCAGTATCTGGTGCGCCAACTGAACGATCACAAGGGAAGCATTGCGATCGTAGACCTGGCAGGCGCGAACCTGAAGGCATACGCCGAGGTGTGCGGCGAGTTGCTGGCGCGCGGCCATGGCCGCTCCGGAGACCCGCAGGTGATTGCTGGCTACCTGGGGTCGGGCACCGCTTGCGCTGAAGCGATCGCCGAATTTGGCGTGGCCTACGCGGAGCAGACGGTGAAGGACTGGGAGCAGTTGAAGCGGTCGGGCAAAGCCAAGCAAAAAGCGTAGATCTGCTGCGGATCGGGGCTCGGCCGCATTGACATTTGCGCTCAGCGCCCGTGCTGGCTTTTAAGAGAAATCCGGGAGATGCAAAAACAACCGCAGATCCTTCGGCTTCGCTTACCCCGTATTCGCGCTGCGAATTCGGGGCCCCAAACGCGCTCCGCTCAGGATGACAATTTCATTGTGATGCGAACTTCTGACTCACCAGGCTAGCGGCGGTACACATCGTAGCCGTGCAAATGCGCCGCCGGCGTGAACTCCTGCATCAGCAACTGCAGCAATTCCGCGCGATCGGGCGTGGGGTCTTCTTTCGTCTGCACATCGGTCTTCACAATCAGCCAGCGAATGTTGTGCGTTTGCACGAGCGAGACGATCTCTGCCGGCGAATAGGGGTCGATGGTGGGATCGAAGAACGGCACGGGGAAGCGCGGACTGCGGCCGGTGGCGAAATAGAACGGCTCTTCTCCTGGAATTAAAACGATTCCATCGTCGAAGGGAATGTTGGCCTGGGCGTAGCGCAGCAGTTCGTCGATTTCCGGCAAGTACGGGCCGGGCGTGGCGAGGCCTGCGAGCGCGGAAAACGCGGAGTGCGCCGCAGGGCCATCGGGAAGATTGGCGTAGGAGAGCCGCTCCTCGCTCACGGTGTAGAAGCCGCCGCAGACCAGCAGCGTGATGGAAATGATTGCGGCCAGCGCGGGCGTGAACCAGCGATGAACCTGGGCGCGCGCGGTGAGCGGGCCGAGAAACGCCAGCAGTTCCGCGAGCAGCAGAATGAGCAGCGGCCATATGCCGTAGGTCGAGCCCCAGAGTTGCTGCGACAGGAATGTGCCGTGGATGGCGGCGAGCAGCAGCAGAGGCAGGAAGATGCGCAACGAGGGCTGGCGGCGCAATGCGAAGAGATTCGCGAGCGTCAATGCGGCGGCGAGCAGGAGCACGAGCGGCCAAAGCGCAAGCAGGGCGTCGCCGCGTTCGTCGGCGTCGTCGTAGATGAAGAGCGAGGCGAGCGTGAAGAGGAATGGGGCGGCGAGCAGGGCGAAGGCGGCGATCTGCGGCCAGCGGGATCCGACTTTTCGCGCGATGGGGCTGCGCGAAGGATGGGGCAACCCGATCCATCGGTTCCCCCAAAGCAGCAACAGAGCGATGACGACGCAGGGCAGCGTCCATGCAAGTGTTGGATCGCGATAGACGCCGAGCATGAGGCTGAGTGCCGGCAGGCGGCGCTGGCCTGCGTATTGGATGGTCCAGTGAACGTAGTTGCCGAGGCCGGCGGTGCAGTGAAGAGCGAATAACGCGGCCAACAGAGTGGTGCACGCGCCGGCGAGAAGGGCGACGAGCGATTGCGAGTTCCCACCCATTTCCGCAAAGAATGCGGAAATGGATGGGGCACGGGGCGTTTGTGCAGAATGGAAAGCTGCCCCGTTTTGCTGGTCCGGAAGATGGTTGAGGACGAGCAGGAGCAAGACCGCGCCGACTGCCGCGAGGAGAAAGGGCAGACCCATGTTTTGCTTGAAGAAGAGCGGGATGACCAGTGCCGCACCGGCTGCGAATCCACGAGCAAACAGGTGCGGCCGGCGCAGCTTTCCGAAAAGCAACCGCAGATCCTTCGACTCGTCCCGGCACGCCGGGACTCGCTCAGGATGACAATCAATTTTTGATTTCCGGGGGTGATGCGCAGTTTCTGATTGCTCAGGATGACACTGCTCGTTTGGGGCCGGGGTCGGGTTTGACTCGGAGGGGAAATCTACCTGTAACAAGAACCAAATCGCGACCAGCAGCCAGAAACCACAGTCGCAGTCGTATTCGGGCGTGGGCACGATGCAGTAGACGCCGAGGAAAATGAGTGGTGCGGCGAGGATGAGAGCAAGGGGCCAGTCGGCGGCTACTCGCCCGCGCAACGAGGTGAGTGCGATCCTCCACGCCAGCACCGTGCCGAGGCCGCCCGTGATTGCGACATAGAGAACGTGGTGAAAAAAGACGCGGCCCGTGATGCGGATGATGGCGGCTTGAATGAGAAACGTGAGCGGGGCGTGCGCGAGGGGGAAGTCGCGGTAGGGCACCTGGCCGAGGGCGATGCGCTCCGCGGTGTTGAGGATGTAGCTGAGATCGAAGAGCACCGCGACGTGCGCGTTCTGCCAAAGCACCACGGTGGCGGTGGCGGCAAAGAGCCCCGCGGCCGCAAGCCAGTCGCGCAGCGCCCAGCGCGCGGCGAACTCTGGCGGATTCGATTCTGTTGGTCCGGGCGCTCTTCTTACCATCCGCGATGATAGTAATAGGCGCAGCAGGGCGCGGAAAACAGCGCCATGAGAAGAGCAACGAACCAGCCCACCAAGGTCCAGCCAAGGAAGATGTTCAGAAGCAGAATTCCCGTGGAGTTATGGGTGTGCCGCGCGGCCGCAATGATGGCGGGGAGGAAATAGAGGACGCCGAAAAAGATCAGGAAATGCATGGAAGCCCCCACAGTGGTTCCAGGAATGTTACGCAGAGCGTACCGCCGGTGTTCCCTGTTTCTTGAGGTTTCGGTCGAGTCCGGCGCGGGGCGGGACGCTGCATGCGACGGCGCGGGTTGATTTGGAATCCGCGCCAAAATTCCGTATTGCGAACCCTGATGTGCGTGCGTATACTCCCGTCGTCCCCCAAAACCCGATCAAGGAGATGTCATGGGCAAGATCAATATCGGCCGTGTGATTCTTGGCGGCATTGTTGCCGGGATTGTCGCGGACCTTCTGGACTATCTGGTGGATGGCCTCTGGCTGAATCCGCTTTGGGAATACGATATGGGTTTACTTGGGCATACATCGTTCTCGCCGAACATGTGGATCGGGTTCGATGTGCTGGGAATTGTCGGCGGGATCGTCGCCATCTGGCTCTACGCGGCGATACGGCCCCGCTTCGGCCCAGGATTGAAGACGGCGATCCTTGCCGGGGTGGTGGTATGGGTCCTGGGGACGCTCGTGCCGAACGCCTCCTTCATGTACGTTGCCGCCCTGTTTTCGAAGCACCTCACGCTCTACACGACGCTTGGAGGTTTGGTAGAAGTGGTCGTGGGAACGATTGCCGGAGCAGCGCTGTACAAGGAAGCCTAGGGTCTGCTCGCACTGCTTGTGCAGTCGCCTCAACGCCATGTGCTGAAGTGTCTCCCGGCCAGCCGCATTTCGGCCTTTTACAATGGACCGGTATGCCGACGGCGGTTCGATCGCACGCGAAGATCAATCTGGGGCTTCATCTGGGAGCGCCGCGTGCCGATGGGTTCCACTCTCTTGTGACGGTGTACCAGACGCTCGAAATGCATGACGTGGTTACGGTTTCGGCGCACAAGGCGCCGGTGACTACGTTGAAAATCACGTCGAACGACAGCCGCGTACCCGACGACAGCCGGAACACAGCGTGGAAAATGGTCACGCTGACGCTGGATCTGTTGGGGACGACGGCCGAGGTGGAAGTTCATATCGATAAAAGGCTTCCGGTGCAGGGCGGGCTGGGAGCGGGGTCGGGCAATGCGGTGGCGGCGCTGGTGGGGCTGGATGCGGAGCTCTCGGGAGCAAATCAGCAATCGAGCGAGTCAGCAGGTCGGCAAATCGGCCTGCCGCCGGGCCAACCAAGCGGAATCCTCCGAAGCCTGCTGACCCGACGGCTTCCGCTCGCGGCGCAGGTTGGATCGGATGTACCGCTTTTTCTGATTGGCGGAACCGTCCTCGGCGTGGATCGAGGGCAGGAGGTGTATCCGCTGCCCGACATCGAGCCCACCTGGTGCCTGGTCGTCGTGCCCGAGATCGGAATCTCCACGCCGCAGGCTTTTCGCGACTGGGACGCGCTGTGCGCCCAGGAAGGTTTGACCCCGGAGGCAAGTGCCGATAGACTAAGAGAGTCGAGCCGCGCTTATGCCAGCGCCTTTCGGGGAGAGATTCCCGAGGGCGGGCCTGGAGCAGGCTCCTCCGGTGTCTTCTCTTTGGGAGAAGACCTGGCCGGACCGCAAGAGACGATTTACGGGTCTGGGCTTGTCCGCACCGGGATCACGAGCTGGATTGAGAACGACTTCGAACGTGTGGTCTTTCCCCAGCATCCCTCCCTTGCAGAGATCAAGCGTCTTCTTGCGGCCCCGGGCACACCGGAGGCAGCCCGTCAATCCTCGGGTTCAGGGCCTTCGGCCCTTTTGGCCGCGCTGTCGGGTTCCGGTTCGGCGCTCTTCGGGTTGTACCTGACCCGGGGAGATGCAGAAGCGGCACAAGATCGGATCGAACGAGAGTCTCAAGCGCTCAAAGTGCGGAACACGGTGATCACTCGCACCTTGCCCCGTAAAGCGTATTGGGACCAGATGGTGGAAAGTAGTTAGCAGCTGTTTTTAAGCGTTGACAGTCGCTTGTTGGGCAAGCGAAACTCGCCCACGGCTGACCGAATTGGTGGGCGATCGTTCAATGGTAGGACAATGCCCTTTGGAGGCATTTATCCAGGTTCGAATCCTGGTCGCCCAGCCAGAAAAGCGGCTTTTAGCTATTAGCCTTTAGCTCGATTTCGCGGGAAGATGCTTTGTCTGCTCTCCCGCTGAACAGCTAATGGCTAATAGCTAAGAGCTCGAAGAAAGAAGAAACGCAGCCATAGCCAACCAGCATGGAGGTGCTTCAGATGGAAACGGGAACCTTGGTCGAAGGCAAGCAGCAGGAGAACCAGCCCGCCGCGGCGCGTGAAGGCTCGCAAAAAGAGCCTGTGGCGCAGGACGTGGCGAAGGCAAAAGACGGCAAGATAAACCCGGCGCCGGAGCGCAAGAAGCCCACGAAGCTGAGCGAGGACAAGCGCTTCAAATTGTTCAGCGGCACGGCCAACCCGAAGCTGGCTCAGGCCATTGGCGAGCACATCGGCGTCAAGGTTGGAGAGGCCAAGCTGCAGCGGTTCGCCGACGGCGAGGTCTATTTTCAGCTGCTCGAAAACGTGCGCGGCGTGGATGTTTTTGTGGTGCAGCCTACCTGCTATCCGGTGGACCAGCACCTGGTGGAGCTCTTAGTCATGATTGACGCGCTCAAGCGTGCCTCGGCGGCGCGGATCACGGTGGTGGTGCCTTACTACGGGTACGCCCGCCAGGATCGCAAGGACCGCCCCCGCGTGGCCATCAGCGCCAAACTCATCGCCGACCTGTTGACCACCGCGGGCGCCAACCGCGCCTTGTTTGTCGACCTGCATGCCGCACAGATTCAGGGCTTCTTCAATATTCCCGTCGATCACATTTTTGCCAGTCCGGTGCTGGTGAGCTATTTCAAGGAACTCAAGCTGCCCAACCTGACGGTGGTTTCGCCGGATGCTGGTGGCGTGGAGCGCACGCGCTTCTTCGCGCAGAAGATGGGAGCACCGCTGGCCATTGTGGACAAGCGCCGCACCGATATCAATGTTGCCGAAGTGATGCACGTGGTGGGCGACGTCGAAGGCCAGACCTGCCTGATCATCGACGACATTATCGACACCGCGGGCACGCTGGTGAAGACCGTGGACGCACTGTACGCCAATGGCGCCACGGCCGTATATGCCTGCGCCAGCCATGCCGTGCTTTCGGGGCCGGCCATCGACCGCATCGCTTCGTCGCGCCTTGAGGAGTTGGTGGTGACCGATACCATCCCGCTGCGCGAGGCCGCGCAGAAGTTGCCCAAGATCAAGGTGCTTTCGATTGCGGGGCTACTGGGTACGGCGATCGAGAACATTCATTTGGAGACGAGTGTCAGTACGTTGTTTAGTTAAGTGGTCAGTGGTCAGTGATCAGAACCTGAAACCCGCTGGTGAGTCAGCATTGGTGATCGTGTGTTGGTCCGGTTTTTTCTGACCACTGATCACTGACCGCTGACCACTAGTTCTCACAAAGGGAGCGGACTTCAATCCGTGCCCGATTTTTGAAGAAACGAGAATACGAGAAATGTCAGAAGTAGTCGTAGCCATGCCCCGCAAGGGCAAGTTCAACAAGAATGCCGCGCGCCGTGTACGCGTTGCGGGCAAAATTCCGGCCGTGCTGTACGGCTCCGGGCAGGAACCGGTGGCCGTGGAAGTGGATCCCAAACAGATTTTGAAGATCCTCTATTCCGAGAGCGGCCACAACACAATTTTTGACGTGGAAGTTTCCGGCCTGCCCACAGCCAAAGCCATGATCGTGGACTGGCAGCGGGAGCCGATCAAGGACAAGCTGATTCATATCGATTTAAAGCGCATTGCGCTGGACAAGATCCTGCGCGTGCGCGTACGCGTCAAGCTGCTGGGCATTCCGATTGGCGTGAAGGCCGAAGGCGGCATTCTGGACCAGGTGCTGCGCGAAGTGGAAATCGCGTGCCTGCCCGCGGACATTCCCGGCCACATCGACGTGGACGTGAGCGAATTGGGCATGCACCAGGTGATTCGCGTGAACGGTTTGCCCCACTCCGACAAGATCAAGTACCTGACCCCGGAAGATTCCACCGTGGCCCACGTCGTGCACATCCGCGAGGAAGTGGTTGCGACGCCGGAAGTGGTGGAGGGAGCAGCGGCAGCAGGAACAGAAGCAGCGCCGGGTGCGGCGGGAACACCGGCTGAACCCGAAGTTGCAAAGAAGGGCAAGGGCGAGGCTGAGCCTGCAGGGGCGAAGAAGCCCGAGGCGAAGAAGTAAGCCTTGGCGGAAGCAAGCGAGATCGGTAGCTCCGGTGAGCAAAAGGCGCTCGCCGGGGTCTCTGGCGCAGTTAGCCGGCGCGGCCCCTTCCTGATTGTGGGGCTTGGCAATCCCGGTCTCGAGTATGTGTGGACCCCGCACAACGCGGGATTCATGGCCATCGACCGCATCGCCCAGCAGGTGGGCGTTGAGGTCCACAACCGGCGCTGCCGGGCCACCACGGCGACCTGCCGAATCGCAGGGCGGCAGGTGGTTCTGGCCAAGCCGGAGACGTTTATGAACCTGAGCGGCGCAGCAGTGGCCGCTTTGGTTGAAGAGTTTGAAGCCGACCCGGCGCGGGATCTGCTCGTGATTTATGACGAGCTCGATCTGGTGCTGGGGACCTTCAAGATCAGGGAGCGCGGAACGCCCGCGGGGCACAACGGAGCCCGCAGCGTAACCAGCGCCCTGGGCACGGAAGAGTGGTTGCGGTTGCGCATCGGCGTGGGGCCGGATTTACCTCCCGAGGCAATTGTCGCGGGCGGAAAGCGGCCGGGCAGGGACTATCTGCTGTCGCCCATGCGCAAGGCGGATCTGGCGGTGCTGGACGAGGTGCTGGACCGGGTGGCAATGGCCACGCGGCGCATTCTCGAAGTGGGACCGGCAGCCGCAATGAACGAATTCAACCGAAAAGACGAGAAGACAGGGAATAGGGAGTAGGGAACAGGGAATAGAAAACGCGCGCAAGAGATGCAGCCCGCGAGCTACGAACTGTGAACCGTTTGCTGAGAGCTGAAAGAAGAAGGCTGAGAGTGGATCGCTGAGAACGATAGCGATGCGCTGAAGCGGAAAAGGAAACATGATGTCGCGTTTGTATGAAGTGATGTTTATCGTCCGTCCCGATGTGGAGGACGAAGAAGCCGACAAGCTGATCGAAAGCCTGGGTAATACGGTCAAGACCGGCGGCGGCGTGGTCAGGTCGGCGGAGAAACTGGGGCGGCGCAAGCTCGCCTACCAGGTGCGCAAGTTTAACGACGGCAATTACATTCTGCTCACCATTGAAGCCGACGGCGCGGTGGTGCTGGAACTGGAGCGCCGTCTGCGCGTGACCGAGCAGGTGATCAAGTTCATCACCGTGCGCATGGACGAGGAAGAAAAGCGTCTGGCCAAGGTGAAGGCCAATCGCGGCGTGCGCCGCAAGGTGAACAGCGAACCTGCGCCTGCCGCCGCTGTACCTGCTGCATCTGCGCCTGCCCCCGCTGCGCCTGCGGCTGCAAGCGCAACTGCGGCCGAGCCGGCAGAGCCGGTGCAAGCGAGCGTGTAAAGACAGGGAATAGGGGGTGGGGATTAGGAAATAGAAAACTGCGGGATGAACGCCGAGCTCGCCTTCTACTCCCGATTGGCTACTCCTACTGCCTACAAAGATTCTCCGGCTGTGCCGGAACAAAGAGAGCAAAGAGGAAACACGATGTCTGAAGAAACCCAAGCAAAAGCGCCCGCCACGGCGGACGCACCCGCAACCCCACAAGCCTCATCTGGACCAGGTCCTGGTTCGGGCCACGGTCCGAGCTCTGGCCCGCGCGGTGCAGGCCGGCCCGGCGGCGGGCCCGGCGGACGCGGCAAGTTCTTCCGCCGCAAGAAGGTTTGCAAGTTCTGCACCGAGAAGATCGACGCGATTCCCTACCGCGACGTGAAGCTGCTGGGGCAGTTCGTGGCCGAGCGCGGCAAGATTGTGCCGCGGCGGCTGACCGGTGTTTGCACCACGCACCAGCGCCGTCTGACCCGCGCCATCAAGCAGGCGCGGAACATTGCGCTGCTGCCGTTTGCGACCAGGCACTAATCGGAGTTGGCACGAAGGGCAGCTGCAGAAAGGGAGTAGCACCGGTGGAGATGCGAAGAGCGTTCTTGCCGATCGAAAGATCCTCCAGGGGCTAAAGCCCGAGTTCGTTTTGCGACATGAACGGCACCCTTCGACAAGCTCAGGGCAGGCTAGAAGTCGTGCCCTGATATGAATTGGAGAGTTTGTATGGAAGTAATTTTGAAGGAAGACGTAGCCAACGTTGGTTTTCGCGGCGAAGTGGTGAAGGTTGCCGACGGCTACGCGCGCAATTATCTTTTGCCGCGCAAGCTGGCCATGCAGGCCACCGCGGCCAACAAGGCCGTGATTGAGCAGATGAAGGCCTCGGCCGCGCGGCGCTCTGCGACCGAGAAGACGCAGGCCGAGGAGCTCATGGCCAAGCTCGAGCCCGTGGTATTGAGTTTTACCCGCAAGGCCGGCGAGCATGGCACTCTATTTGGCTCGGTCACATCGGCCGATATTGCCGCAGCACTGGCGGCGCAGGGCTTCGAGGTCGATCGCCGCAAGATTCAGTTGGGCGACGCGATCAAGGGCCTGGGCGACGTCAAGGTGGCCATCCGGCTGCATCGTGAAGTGACCGCGCGCGTGACCGTGAAGGTTCTGGCGGAAGTGACCGAGGAAGAGAAGGCCGCGGCCGCTCAAGCGCCCGTATCCGAGCCGGCTGCAGAAGAAACTGCCGAACCTGCTGCGGAAGAGACTGCGGCGGAGTAGCTCCAGCATTACCCAAGCGGCCGCCTCTCGGCTCGCCGAGGGGCGGGTAACGCCTATCGGCCGATTTCCGGCACAGAGAGCCCGCGACAGATTTTGCGTGCAAGAATGTCGGCAACCTCGGTGTGGCGTGGAACCGCCTCAACCTTGCCGGTATTGGGATTGCACCAGAGCGAATGTGCACTGCCTTCGCGCTTCAGATAGCAGCCGTGCAAGCGCAGATGGCGAAGCAGCGATTCGCGTTTCATTGAACCGTGACGGTCTCTTGGATGGCCTCCGGGGGAAGCCCGCGCAGGCCGTCCTCACGCCGATCCGCCAGGATCAGGCGAATCGCCTCACTGAGGCTGGCGCGGCACTCCTCTACGGTGTGGCCCTGCCCATTCGCGCCGGGTACTTCCGGGGACCAGGCAACGAACCAGCTGCCGTCCCGCTCAATGACCGCAGTGAACTCATTGCGCATGGGTAGAGTATAGACCGTATTTCATAGCTTTTGTATTTCGGGCCCACCCAGTCCGAATGCATGCCGGACCGCCTCCGCTACGACGGGAACAGCGATCCGGAAGTAGCGGAAATGGCGGTGAGCCGGTTGCGGCGGCGTGGCGCCTGCGGCGCCGGAGAGGCCAGCAGGTTGACGATTTCGCGCAACTCGGCGCGAGCGTGGCCAATGACAGCAGCCGTTGCATCGAACGATTTGTTTGGGTGGGCAGGCAACGACACGGCGGCCTCGGGATCAACATTGCTGCCGGGGCGTTTGCCGGGGCGGCGCTGCTCAGCATCGAGAACCGCGCGCGCACCGGACAGAGTGTAGCCTTCGGCGTGGACCAGGCGCTTGATCTCCATCGCCAACTCCACATCGCGACGGCGATAGAGCCGCTGGCCGGTTCCGCTCTTGTTGGGCTTCAGTTGCGGAAACTGCGACTCCCAGAAGCGCAGAACGTACGATTCCACGCCGCACAGGCGCGCGACATCGCCAATTTTGAAATAAAGACGGTCCGGGATGGGCGGAGGTGCGTAATCGCGCTTCCGATTGAGTTGCGTTGCCATAGAAGTCGGCGAGGAAACCATCACGTCCCGGGGGAAATCCCTCGCTCTACTGGCAGTATAGGACAGGTCATTCGCACTTTGGGAAGCGAAAGAGCCGCATGAACCACGCTAGGTAGAGGAAAACCGGGGACCGAATCGACCCACGCGCGGCGAAATTCCACCTGGTGTGGCGAATCTGAAATTCGTTGAAGGACAAATGCGGGTCCTTCGACTCGTTCGCCGTGGCGAACTCGCTCAGGATGACATCCGATTTTTGGTTGCTCAGGATGACCAGGTGATTGTTGAGAGAAATTCAGATTCTGTGCACTAAGGTCGAGTCGCGGGCGAACGCGCGGGCGAACCCTGCGGCGCGGCGCGCAAGTATTGTTTGGGCCAGCTCACGGTTTCGCCCAACGCCGCCGCGGCGTGTAACGGCCAATAGGGATCGCGCAGCATGGCGCGGGCCAGGAACACCAGATCGGCCTGGCCCTCGGCGATGAGGGCGTTAGCCTGAGCCGGCTCGGTAATGAGCCCCACCGCGGCCGTGGCGATGCCGGCTTCGCGGCGGATCCTGGCGGCAAAACCGACCTGATAACCGGGCGCAACCGGAATCTTCGCATCGGCCACGTTGCCGCCCGAGGAACAATCCATCAAATCGACGCCGCGATCGCGCAAGCGGCGCGCGAGTTCGACAGATTCGTCGGGATTCCAACCGCCTTCGGCCCAGTCAGTGGCGGAGATGCGCACAAACAGCGGTAAGCGCTCGGGCCATACGCTGCGCACGGCGTCGACCACGTCGAGCACCACACGGATGCGATTGTCGAAACTGCCGCCGTACTGGTCGGTGCGGAGATTGGAAAGCGGCGAGAGAAACTCGTGGAGCAGATAGCCGTGCGCGGCATGAATCTCGACGAAATCGAAGCCGGCTTCGAGGGATCTGCGCGCCGCGTTGCGAAAGGCCTCAACAACGGCCGCAATGCCGGCGTGATCGAGTGCGGCGGGAAGAGCGTAGTCGGTTGGCGCGAAAGCGATGGCGCTGGGCGCGACCGGTTGCCAGCCGCCGTCGGCGGGCAGCACCAGGCCGTGGCCATCGAAGGGCGAGGCCGTGCTGGCCTTGCGCCCGGCGTGCGCCAGTTGCATGCCGGCGCGAGCTCCCTGGGAGTGCACGAACTCCGCAATGCGGCGAAGGGCGGGAATGTGCTCGTCTTTCCAGATGCCGAGATCGCCCGGCGAGATGCGGCCCTCAGGAGTGACGGCCGCGGCTTCAAGCGTGACCAGGCCCGCGCCGCCCTGCGCCCGGCTGCCCAGATGGACGAGGTGCCAATCCGTGGCGAAGCCGTCCTGGCTGGAGTACTGGCACATGGGCGAAACGCCGATGCGATTGGAGAATTCAACCGAGCGAAGCTGAAAGGGAGAAAAAAGCGGAGCGGTCATGTTGGTTGGATGATAGTCGCGCGGAAGGGATGCGAGAGGCAGCAAGCGCCCGAGTTTTGGGGGTGGTCTGCCTTCAGTCTCCAGGGTTTAGGAGGGGAAGGGCTGAAAGTTCGCGGACAAGACGGACAGTTTCGAGGCTGACGGTTACGACCTGGCCAATGAGGCGGACGATGTACTCGGGGTCGTCCGCGCGGTTGGGATCGTTGACGATGCCGGAGCGCTTGTCGGTGGAGACGCGGTACTGATCGATGACCCATTCGAGGGCGCTGCGATTGCCGAGTGATGTATAGCTCCTTAGCCGAAGTACTTGTCTATTTGGCTCGTGACTTCTAGGAGGGTTCTTGTGCATGGGGCAAGACGTTCGGCCCAGGATCGGCCTGGGTGAAGCACATCCCAAGGCGATTTTTGTTGCTTGTGGCGTCCGGCTCCAGGATCGTGGTTGCCGAAGCCGTCGATCACAACATTCCATAAGGGCCGAAATTGTCGAATCAGAAGCGATTCGCCCAGCGGTATCCAGATGTCGTCCACAACGAGGTAGCGGCATTTGAAATCCGAGAGGTTTAGGCTTTCGACTTGTCTAATGGATTCGGCGTGTTCGCCGAGCCGCCTGTATAGGGCAGTTCCGGTAGTGGCATCGAACTGAAGCTCGCCCTTCCGACCGCCTGTCGGGATGGCCTTCCCAACGTGGATAGGGAATGGGCAAGGCTAAGTTGCGGCGACCAAGACGCATTTGAATGCAGCGGCCCAGCTTTCTCGCTAAGATGTTGGAATCATTCATGGCTGACGAAGAAAAGGTCGGTAAACCGTGGCGGGACGATGAACTCGACGCTATTCTTGCCGACTATTTCGACATGCTTGCATCCGACCTTGCGCGTAAGCCGTACGTTAAATCCAGACACAGCGCTGCGCTCATGGAGCAAATCGGCCGGACGCACCGCTCCATTGAATTCAAGCACCAGAACATCTCAGCGGTGCTGGATGAGTTGGGATTGCCCTGGATTCCTGGATACATCCCCAAGCGCAACTACCAGAATGCGATCTTTGACGCAATCGATCGATATCTGAGTTCTCACGCTGAAGTCCCTGAATGGACGCCCTCGTCCCTAGCGGAGCCGGCCACGCCGTCAGCTGTTTTTGTCGACCCGCCCTCTCGGACGACAGTGCTGCGGGCAATTCCGCCGAGGTTGAAGCGGCTCGTTAGAAAGTTTGACCCGGTAGAGCGCGACCATCGTAACCGTTCTCTCGGAACAGCTGGCGAGGCGTTCGTGCTTGACGTGGAGCAGAGGCAGCTTTTCGAGGCTGGTCGTAAAGATCTATCACAGAGGGTACGATGGGTCGCCGCGGAAGAGGGGGACGGAGCTGGCTACGATGTGTTCTCGTTTGCCCAGGACGGTCGCGAGCGCCTCATCGAGGTAAAGACCACAAACGGAGCTGCGCGGACCCCGTTCTTTCTGAGCCGGAATGAACGCGAAGTGGCTTCGGAACGTCCTGGGGATTGGTGTATCTATCGTGTTCATCTGTTTGCCAGGCAACCGCGCATTTTCACAATCCTCCCGCCGCTTGAGGAGGCCGTGCATCTCACACCTGAGACCTGGAGGGCTAGCTTCTGATCCTTTTTGCCCGAGGCCTCGTAAGGTTACCGATGCCAACTTCTTCTTTGTTTACCCAAACCCAAGCGGCGACCCAGGCACCGCTTGCCGCAATACTCACCTGCGGTTCGTCGTCAATTTCAAGATCGGGAGTCGGCGTCGCGTATTGTTGGCGGGCCTTGGCGACATAGGCCGATACAATGGCTTCTTTGTCCCGTGTTGGTTCTCGCGTTGCAGGTTTGGTGGGATTCGCGGCGTTGCTCATAGCGGCTCTGGCCTCATGCTTGCGGTTTGGTCGGAATGCACACAAACCGAAGTTCAGAAGGAGCGCGATCAGTTCGGCCTGATCGGAATTTTCCGGAGGCTTATAGCTGAAAAGGCAACATCAACCGCAGATCCTTCGACTCGCTGCGCTCGCTCAGGATGACAGTCTATGGTGGCTCTGTCCGCTGAGCCCGGATCGATAGGCAAAATTCTACTCTATCGGGATTCTCCATCCAAGCCGCCGCAATTTCTGGTGATTTCTCAGCTCCCTTTCCCGATTTTGGGAAAGTTTTTTGCTCCAGAACTTCAGTTTGGACTTCGGCTGCCTGCCACACCTTGGGTGCTGGTGCCAGAAACAGCCGTGCACAAATATGATTTTGCCGAGGCTCAGAAAAACCATGTCGGGTTTGCCGGGGAGATCGCCGACGTGCAGACGGTAGCGGAAGCCCATCCCGTGCACGAGTCGGCGAACCATCATCTCCGGCTTCGTATCCTTGCCTCTCACTTTGGACATCCGTTCGCTTCGTTCCTGCTTTGTGAGATTGTCCATCGACTATCGCGCCTCTGCTCAAGAGCGATTCTAAGAGCCAATTTGGCATCGCGCGAGTTTCCTGTCAGTGGGCTCCCAGGTTAGCCGCGCGGGAGATTGAATGCGTCGAGGAGGGCTCCGTCAACGCTGAGGGGATGGCGGTCCTTTCGCGGGATGGAGTACTCGGGGACGAGGGTCCAGTCATATTGGCGGGCGCAGTGTTTGAGCAGGTCCTCGAAGGCTCCGCGGATGTTGCCCTCCTTGTCAAAGTGGCCGCGGGCGAAGCGCTGGAGGGTCGCGTAGTACTTCTTGACCGGCGCGTGGGTGGGTTTGAGGTTGAACGAGGACATGGATGCTACTCAGTAAGGAGGATAGCGCAGGCGGGGGTCTGCTCTGGACGGGATTGTGTCGATGGATACCTTCTGGGCACTCCCCGAGAGGAGGGTTTGGGCGCGGGTGCGCCGCGGGGTGCGTTCAATAGGTGCAGGACTCGAGCAGCGTGCAGACCAGGGCGAGCGGCAGACCGACCACGTTGAAATAGCAGCCCTCGATGCGGGGAATCCAGCGGGCGGCGCGGCCTTGGATGGCATAGGCGCCGGCTTTGTCCATGGGCTCGCCGGTGGTAATGTATTCGGCGATGTCCTGGTCCGAAAGGGTCAAAAAACGCACTGCAGTGACTTCGGCGGCAACCTCAGCACCCTTCGCGGTGACCAGGGCCACGCCGGTAACCACGCGATGCGTGCGACCGGAGAGCAGGCGCAGGATGCGCGCGGCATCGGCCGCATCCTCGGGCTTGCCCAGGATGGTGTTGTCGAGGGTGACGGTGGTGTCGGCGCCCAGCACAGCCAGGGAGGACTGCGCGTTTTCTTCTGGTTTTGGATGGGCGGTTGCGAACTCACGATAGACGGCCTCGGCCTTTTCCCGCGCCAGCCGCGTGACATAGACGATCGGATCTTCGCCGGACAGCGGATCTTCAGAAATATGCGCGGGATGCACCTGAAACCGGTAGCCGACCTGGGCGAGCAATTCACGGCGGCGCGGCGAGGCGGAGGCGAGAATCAGCATGATGAAATTATGGCAGGCGGGGCGGAGGCTCTAGACTAAAAAGGGGCTGGCGCCAGGAAACTAGCCGGGCCCGGACAAGGATTCAATGCATTTCAATTTCGATTTTTCGACGGGCCAGATTCTTTGGACGCTGACATTTGCGGCGCTACTGGTCTTGCTGGTGGTGTTGCTGGGGCGCGATCGCGTGCGCCGTTTTCCATGGTTCACGATTTCGATCGCGCTGATGGCCCTGGACAAGCTGGCCGGCCGCCTGCTGTATCGCCGCATGCCGCTGGTGCTCACAGAGGAGATCTTTCTCGTGCTGGCCGATCTGGCCGCGATTGTCGCCCTGCTCGTCGTAATCGAGATTGCACGACGGGCCTTTGAGGGCGCGGATCGCAAAATGTGGATTGCGGGAACGCTGGCGCTATTGGCGGTGGGCGCAGTGGTGCTGGTCCTATGGGGCCCGTGGCCATCGTTCAAGACGCTCACGGGCGCCTCGGAGCTTTCGGCCTTTCGGCTCATGGAGCTCTTTGCGCAAAAAGCCAATCTGCTCGCCGATGTTCTATTCGTCCAGCTTGGCCTGCTGGTGGTGGTCTTCGGCCGCAACTTCAAGGCGGGCTGGCACAGCCATACGCAGCAACTCTCGATCGGTCTCGCCATGTCGTCGCTTTCGCAGTTGGCGATACGCGGCACTTTGCAGCACGTTGGCACGCAAATCACCATCCACAGCCAGGACGACTATAACCGCGTGGTGAGCATGATGAATTCGCTGAACAACGCCAGCAGCATCATTTTTATTGTTGTGCTGGCGTGGTGGATTGTTTGCCTGTGGAGCGATGAGCCGGGAACGGAAAAACAGGGAGTAGCGAGTAGCGAATAGGGAGTAGTAAGTCCGCCTGTTGGCTGCGCACGGCTAACCACTAACCACTGACTTCTAGATGTGGCAGCTCGCCTGGCCGCGCTTCTCAAGATAGCGCTGGTGGTATTCCTCGGCGCGCCAAAAGGTCTCGGCGGGAACTACCAGGGTGACAATGCGCTTGGGCTTGAAGCGGCCCTCGGCCGTCAGTTGCTCGATTTTGGCGCGAGCCTGCGCTTCCTGCTCCGGCGAGTGGAAGAAGATGACGGAGCGGTACTGCGTGCCCCAGTCCGGACCCTGGCGGTTGAGCGTGGTGGGGTCGTGGAGCGAGAAAAACGCATCGAGCAGCTTCTCGTAGCTCACTTTTTCCGGGTCGAAATCGATCTCGACCACTTCGGCATGGCCGGATTGGTCGGTGCACACGTCCTTGTAGGTGGGCTGGTCGTGCTTTCCGCCCTCATACCCCACGGCCGTCGCCGTCACGCCGGGAATCGCCGCAAATGCGGCCTCCACGCCCCAAAAACAGCCTGCTCCGAATGTGGCTTTTTCTGTGCTCATGCCTAATAGGATGCGCCGCATGGGGCGAAGGCGGCAGGCTTTTTACCGGTAGGTTCACCTTTCTTGCCGCTCAGACGCCTCTGCCTCACGCTTGCTGCAGGCAGGAATCTGGCCGACTCAAGGCCGATCTCATATTTGAACTGAGTTACGTAGAAATGTATGAAGATCGCGTGCGTGCCTGGATCGCTGTGCGACCGTGTCGGGGTTGAGCTCCGCTAGAATTTTCGCGCCATGATGAATCTTGTGATATTGCCCTGCAGGAGTGGGCTTGACAGCGGCCGCCAACGTGGCCAGAGTATCTCTCTTCGGGACTGCTTCAATATCTGGATTTCGAGGAAGGACGTTTTCCCGCAACCTATCACCAAAACACGCCTTCAAGGCGGTTGCATCTGTAACTAACCACGATTCCATGCATTGAACCATCAGGAAAACATTTGTGCGCGCATCCCGTGGCACTTGCGCAGAGTCCAGCTTGGTCCGAAGATGCTCTGCCGGGGAATTTGCAGTGACAGGAGAATCCGAGTCGACCAGCAAAGCGACCCTGCAATGATCGGAGTATTGTCGCCACCCTTGAGCATAGCTTTTTACGGTCTGTTCCGTGGAGCCCGGAGCAACAACCTCAACTGCCTCAAGTCGCGGGTCCACTCGTTCGAAATGCCGCTTAAATCCTGACCTAAATCGCCTGAGGCCGTTCGCGTCGATGGCTTGCGGGCCGCCTTCGACATAGATTCTCACCTTCACCAGCGGTTTCCCCCGATTTCACCGCTCGCCCAAAGATGACCGAGAGAGTAATCCTTCAACCAAACTTCCAGTCTCTCTCGCGCGAGTCGCCGGATCACGGTAGAACCGTCAACCTTTTCGCATACGCAAACGCTCTCAGGATCGTCCGAAAACGCGTCGACGAGAGCAGACGAGTGTGTTGTAACAATCAACTGAGTCCGTCTAGACGCCTCGACAAGCAGGTCGGCGAGCGTGGGGAGAATGTCAGGATGGAGGCCAAGCTCGGGTTCGTCAATGCAGGTTACGGGCGGAGGAACAGGATTGAGCAAAATCGCTAACAGTGCCAACCATCGCAAAGCCCCGTCGGACAAACGGATCGCCGGAATGCTGATGCCGGAGGATTCGCGAACCCGAAGCTGCACAAATCCTTCCTGAAAGCGTGTCTCAATCTCCTTAGCATCGTCGCTGAACGCCTGGAATGCCTTTCGCAACTTCTCTCCTGGCTCCTGATTCTGGTGGGTCAAGATAAAGTTGAGAACGTGGGCGAGGTTACCGCTGTCCTCGTCAAGGAAGGTCGTCTCCGATCCGGCACGTTCCAAGCTCCTTGACTTCGATCCGGCGCCGAAGGTCCACTCTCGATAAAAGGCAAATCGCGCAAGATTGTCTGCAAATTCAATAATGCGTGGCTGACTGGTGGTGAGGCTTGGAACATTGCCAATCATCGATAAAACGGAACGGCCGAGAGGTAACTTTGGTCCTGGCTCAGCAAAAAGCATCGCGGTACTCGTGGGTTGCTGGACGCTATCTCTTTCGTCGCGATCATATGTGTTCTGGTTTGCTAACGTTCCATCTTCACCATCCACAATTTCCAGGAAGCGTTCCGTCATCACTGCAAATGCGCCATCCCCCGCCCACAAGCCAATCGAATAAAGGAGGGACTTTTCCGCATCTCGGCCTGAAAAAACGCTTACTTTCTCTGCCGTGGTGGTGGTGGACAGTAAATTCTGTTTGCTTCCAGCGCCCTTTCCTTTCCAAATCCATTCACGCGCACCGCCAGTTTCGCGCACTTTTGACCAAGGGTCCTTGTCGGACAGCTTGCTGAGCAGGCCCAGTATCTCGATCAGATTCGACTTGCCCGAACCATTCGGTCCGATCAAAATGTTCAGCGGCTTTAGCTCGATCTCTTCGGTATTGGGTCCGAAGGAGAGCAGATTGACTGGACGGATTGACTTGAGAAATGGATGTTGAGCCATGGCTGCTCCTCCTTCCTTGGGGAATCTGCCACTACCGTATCACTTTACCGCAATGGCCACTGACCGCAGCAGTTCATGGCATCGGCATTAAGCCAAAAACGCAAACGGCGCATAAACAATCAGCCGATGCCCACCGCCAGCTCAGCTGATCGGCGCCAGGTGCTTGGTGTTCTGGTAGGTGTACACGACGCGGTGCACGACGGTGATGGTGGAGAACACGGCCAGCACCCAAAGTACCGGGGCCATGAGGCCCCAGTGGTTGAAGAGCGCGCCCAGCAGGATGAGGACGATGCGTTCCGGCCGCTCCATGAAGCCCACCTTGCACTGGCCGATGAGGGCCTCAGCGCGCGCCCGCGTGTAGCTGACCATCAGCGAGGTGACCATCACAAAGGCCACCAGGACTACGTAGCGGAAGCGGTTGATGCGGCCGTAGTAGACCAGCAAACCGAAGAAGAGCACCACGTCGGAGTAGCGGTCGATGACGGAATCGAAGAACGAGCCGAAGACCGTCACTTTGTTGATGCGTCGTGCGACGCGGCCGTCGACCATGTCGAAGATACCGGCGCCGAAGATTACCAGGCCGGCGAAGAAAAACATGCGGTCGCCGTTGAGGGTGTTGGCATGGCCGAAAAAGAACGCCGCAACGATGTTGATGACGAGCCCGATGAAGGTGAGGACGTTGGGTGAGATACGAGTGAGCGCCAATCCATACACGATGCGGTCGAGTAACCATCCGCAGGCACGGCCAAAAGCACTTGTCCAGGTCATGAAAGCTACTAGCCTCTAGCTTCTAGCCTCTAGCCTTTCCGTGCTAGAACCAACGTTGTTGCCTTGCCGTGAAAGAGCTGGAAGCTAGTGGCTAGAAGCTAGCGGCTGCTCTTGGTGCTACTGCGCTGCGCCGGCCGCGGTTTCGCCCTCTTGCGCGGCGGCTTCGTCGTGGATGGTGGTCAGTTTGAGGATTTCCAGTTGGCGCTTGCCGTTGGGCGTCACGATGATGGCCGTGTCGCCCACCTTCTTGCCCACGATGCCGTGGCCTATGGGCGAAGTGGTGGAGATCAGACCTTTGGAGACATCGGCTTCCTCGCTGGTGACAAGGCGGTATTCAATCTCTTCGTCCTTGGTCGCGTCGTAGACCACCACGGTCGCTTCTTGAGCTGGCCGAGGCGGGCATTCACAAACTCCTGCCGCTGCTTGGCCATGTGATACTCGGCGTTCTCCGAGAGATCGCCCATGGCCCGGGCCTTCTTGATCTCGGCCGGGAGCTCGGTGGTCAGCTCGTACTCGAGCTGCTTGATCTCATCCTGGAGCTTTTTCTTTATGTGCTCGGGCATCCGTGATCCGGTGGCGGGGAGCGACCTGCTCCAGCCGCGAGAGATGAACTTACCTGAACCTTGATTATAAGACAGGGACCGAGGGACCAAGGGACCGGGGGAACAAGCAAACCACGGCGCAGAGGGGGAACGTTACTCTTGGTCCCTTGTTCCCTTGGTCCCTTGTTCCCTGCTTTCAAGAAACGACTGCAGGATCAGCGTGGCTGCGACCTGGTCGACGACCTTGCGGTGTTCCTGCCGCTCGTGGCCGGCTTCGTAGAGGATCTGGTGGGCCTCATGGCTGGTCAGGCGCTCGTCCCACAGATGGATAGGCAGGCCGGTCAATTCGCCCAACTCGGCCGCAAAGGCCTGAGCTTTGGCCGCTTGCGGGCTCGGCTCGCCGGACAAGTGCACCGGGTTGCCCACTACGATACCCACCACGCCGAAGCGGCGGCAGAGCCGCGCAAGCGAGCGCAGATCATCTCTCGAAATGGGGCGTCGGCTGCTGCGCCGCTCGAGCGTCAACACGGGTTGCGCCGTCAGGCCCAACTCGTCCGACACCGCCACGCCGATGCGGCGGTTGCCGATGTCCAAACCGAGATAGCGGGGGCCGAGAAAACGGGAAGGTGTTCCGGGTTGCACCATGCTGTTCCTTACATTTAGCTTATGTGCACACCCGCCCTCCGCAGCCGGTTTTTGGCCGCTACAATCAAAAGATAGGGAATCCCGGGCGGATTTTTCACATCAGTTATCCAACTGGAAGGGTCCACAACGGCAGGATGGCACGGCGCAGGCGGAAAAGCGGCAGAAAAAAGAGTTCCGGCGTTGGTGGCTTCCTGCTGGGATTGTTTCTGCTGGCCTTGATCGCGGCGGGGGCCGTGGCCTGGCTGGTGTTCGCCCCGTACGGGCCGCAAACGCAGACTTTCGTTGACGTGGCGCCGGGCTCATCCGTTATCGCCATAGGGCGCATGCTGGAAAAGGCGGGGGTCGTACGCAGCCGGTACGCGTTCGACATGGTGCGCTGGATCCGACGCGGGAAGCTGCAGGCGGGGGTGTACCTGTTCGACCATCCCGCCCCGGCGACTGAAGTGTATGCGCGGATTGCACGCGGCGATGTGGTCACGATTTCGCTGACCGTGCCGGAGGGCGCGAATGTTTTTGACATCGCGGCGCGCGTGGAGCATGCAGGGTTGGGCACAAGCCAGGATTTTATGGCCGCTGCGACGAGCCAGACGGGGCTGATTGCCGATCTGGATCCTGGAGCAACAAGCCTGGAAGGCTATCTGTTTCCGGATACGTACCGGTTTCCGCCCACGGTGACCGCGCGGCAGATCGTGACGGCCATGGTGAAACGGTTCCGCGTGGCGGCCGGGCAACTGGGATTGAAGGTGGGTGTGCACCAGGTGGTTACGATTGCATCGCTGGTAGAGCGCGAAACGGCTGTGGACGCGGAGCGTCCGCTGGTGGCGAGCGTATTTCTAAACCGGCTGGCGAAGAACATGCCCCTGCAGACCGATCCTTCAGTTATTTACGGCCTCGAGCTCGCAGGCAAGTGGCGGGGCACGATCTACGAGAGCGATTTGACGCGCGATACGCCCTACAACACGTATCTGCACGCCGGCCTGCCGCCGGGACCGGTGGCCAACCCCGGCATGCCATCGCTGCGCGCGGCCATGGATCCGGCCCAAACGAACTATCTCTACTTTGTGGCTGCCGGAACCGACGCCCAGGGGCACGCGCTGTTTGCGGAGACGCTCGAGGAACACAACCGCAACGTGGCGGAGTACCGGAATGCGCAGAAGAAGAAGGCGGGTGCGCGATGACGATCGTGCATCGTTCCAGTTGCGCAGCAGTTCTCGCGCTTCCACTCCTGCTTGCGGGCTGTTCGCTGTTCCCCACCACGCGCCATTTGCCGGCGCCGAGACCCACGACCGTGAAATCGGCCACGCCCCAGGAACTGGTTGGTCAGATCAACCAACGTTGGGACGCGCTGAATACTCTGACGGCCACGGTCGAAATTCAAGCCACCGAGTACAAGACAGCCGGGGGCGTTCAGACGGTGGAGAGCTTTCCGACGTGCCACGCCAACATCCTGATGCGAAAACCCAAAATGCTGCGCGTGCTGGGAAAGTATATTGGCTTGACGATCTTCGACATGGCCAGCGACGGCAGTCACACCACACTCCTGATTCCACATGACAACACGGCCTTCGAGGGTCCTAACATTGTCAAGGAAAAATCCACCAACCCCCTCCTCAACCTGCGGCCTGACTTTTTCCTCGATGCCATTGCGGTGCGCGGGCTGGACCCCGGCAACGAGTACATGGTGGCCGGCGATTCGGAGACGATGGAAGACACGGCCCGGAAACATCTATACATCGAGCAGGAATACACTCTGAGCGTGATGCAGCCCAAGGAAGGCCCCGAGAAACTGCCCCTGCGCGTCATCACGTTTCATCGCGACGACATGCTGCCTTACGACCAGGACGTCTACGACAGCGAAGGCAACCTGGAAACGCAGATTACCTACAGGAACTACGCGCAATTCAGCGCCGGCAAGTATCCCTCCAAGGTGACCATCAAGCGCCCGCAGGAGGGATTTCAGCTGGTGCTCACCGTGGACGACGTGAATGAGAATATGGATCTTTCCGACAGCCAGTTCCAGGTGAAGATTCCCGAGGGAACCACCATCAAGCAGCTCCAGTAGTGCACCGCAGCGGCGCTCGGCCGCAGGCTATTTCGCGCCGTGATCCTGGAGCAGCTTGGCCACATCGGGATGGCCCTCCACCTGCGCCCAGTGCAGCGCCGTGTTTCCATCCTTGCCCTTGGCGTTGATGTTGGCGCCTCGTTGGAGCAGCAGGTTGGCTGCATCCAGCCGGCCCATGTCGGCGGCCCAGATGAGAGGCGTCCAGCCTTGTTTGTCTTTGGTTTCTATATCTGCGCCCTTGTCGAGCAGTACCTGCATCGCCGCCGTCCTGTTTTTTCCCGCAGCCTCGGCCAGCGCGGTGGCTCCCTCGTTGGGGTAACCGCTGGCTTTGGCTTCGATCTTCGCGCCGGCATCCAGCAGCGCCTGCACCACGTCGGCATGGCCGGCATAGGCCGCGTTGATAAGCGCGGTTGCGCCGTCGTGATCCTTCGCCTCAAGATCGGCGCCTTTGCCCAGAAGAAACTTCACCATGTCAGCTTTTCCCGCGGCTGCCGCGCGAATGAGCGCCGTGCTTCCGTCCTCATCCCGCGCGTCAACGCTCACGCCTTTCTCGAGCAGCAATGTGACCGCGTCCAGATTGTCCTGCGCGGCTGCATCGGCCAGCGCCGGCCAGTTCCTCTTGTCTCCTTCGCTCACCTTTGCGCCCTTCTGGAGCAGCAGCATCAGCACATCGGTGTGGCCCATGTAACCGGCTTCGTGGAGGGGCGTTTGTCCCGCGTTGCCTTTGGCTTCGATGTTGGCGCCCTTGGCCACGAGCAGCGTCACCACATCCGTGCGGCCCTGGTAAGCCGCCCAGATCAACGGCGTCCAGCCCAGATTGTCGCGGGTCTCGATGTTGATTCCCTGCCCAAGCAGTTGCTGCACCTGCGCAAGGTCCCCACTGGAGGCGGCTGTCAGCAGGCTGGTCTCCTGCGGGTTGGCGCCGGTTTGGCCCGTGGCAGCCATGCCGCCGAGCAGGAGAATCAGGATCGCAGTACAAAGCGTTTTCATCGTCTTTCCTCTCGCGTCGCTCAAGCTGAGGTTTTGAGATCGAGTGAATTCTACTCCTGATTGAATTTGCGGGCGGTTTGCGGCGGCAGCGCGCCAATCGCATGAACGAAGAAACGTAGAGAATGATGCTTTGAAAGGGCACGGCTTCAGCCGTGCCGTAAAAAGCTGCCAAGAAAATGTCCGGCCTTTAGAAGGCCCTGAGGGATGGGGTTGAACGAACAGAAAACGTCCCTCAGCGGCTAAAGCCGAGGCCGTTTTCCCTGGTTCCATCGGCACGGCTGAAGCCGTGCCCTTTCAAGTCCCGTTTCCAATGGTTCATCATCTTCGTGCGATTGGCCCGGGCAGCCAGCGCCGCCCGGACCTGATTGCGTACTCTTGAGATGGGGAGAGCAAGCCGGAGACGGCTGCCCCAGCGGGAGAACGGCATGAAAGCAACCGCAATCGAGTTTCGCCTGCGGATGTGGATTCTAATCGTCATTTTCTTTCTTGGCTTCTGGGCGCCGTGGATCGGGCCGGTCGATTTCAGTCGGAGAATTTCCACGCTGGCGTGGCTGGCGATGGAAATCAGCCGCCTGGGCATTGCAAGCTTTAGCGTCGCGGCATCGGTGGTGATTGTGGCGGGAGCGCTGGCCGCGTTGGCAGGCGCAGTGCTGCGCGTGTGGGGCGCGGCCTACCTGGGGTACGGCACCGTGCACCACGAAGAGATGCAGGGCGGCGCGGTGATGGCCGCGGGACCGTTCCGCTATATGCGCAATCCGCTCTACCTGGGCGGATGGTTCATGATGCTGGCGATTTGCCTGCTGATGACGCCCTCGGGCGCGCTCTTTGCGATGGTGCTGGTGACGATCTTTTATTTGCGCCTGATTCTGGGCGAAGAGGCGTTCCTCACAGCAAAGCTCGGCGAGCCTTACAAGGAATATCTGCGCCTGGTCCCGAGACTCGTCCCGCGCCTGCGCAGCGGTTTGCCCGCGTCGGCAGCCAGGCCAAATTGGCTCATCGCCATACTCACCGAACTGAATCCGATCGGGGTCTTCGTCACGCTGGCGTTCTTGTCGTGGAGCTACGACAACCTGCTGATGCTCAAAGCCATCCTGGCGAGCTTTCTGCTGTCGATGGTGGCGAGGGGACTGATGAAGGCTCCGATTGCAACGGCCGTCTTCTTGGTCGCCGCGCTGGTGGCGCGCTTCGCTTTCCATCAGGCGGTTCCGAAGGCACTGCTTATCGCCTTCGGCGTGGCGCTGATTGCCTATGCGCTTCTGCCACGTAAACAGGTCAACGCCGACGCAGCGTGATCAGGCACGGTGCTTTCCTGGACGGTCAAGGTGCGTATAGCCGAAGCCGTCTGCGTACTTGAGCCCGAAGCCGAGCAGGCGGTCGACCCCAATGTGGTTGGCCCAGATGAGCGCAACCGCGAAGTCATTGTGCGCATGCAAAAGCAGCGCACAAAGGGCCAACGCCGCCGGCGTGACGTAGGTGTGAAACGCGTTGTAGATGCGCGCGCCCCAGCACGGCCCCGCGAGATAGCCCAGCATGGAAAGATCCGGCGCCAGCCACAGGGCCGCGAAAAGCCACCAGTTCGCCCCGATGCGTGCGTAGAAGACCGCGGAGATGGCGGCCATCGCGAGTCCCTCAAGGCGCAGAAGGAAAAGTACCGACGACCTGCGCGCCGGTGCGAGCGCAAGCTGTTGCGGGGCTGCCGAAGCTGCTGTCATGACTGATTCGATGAGCGGGATGGCCGCCGAAGTTCAGAAATTTGCTCGGGCGGCATGAAGCGCAGAAACGCGAAGGGGAGAGCACAAGGCTCTCCCCTTCGTCGTGATGCGGTTTGCCGCGATGCCGGAGTGGCAGTCGGGGAAAAACTACTTCTTCGGAGGCGCGATTACGTCCTTTGCGGCCTTGGCCACGCGGAACTTCACCACGGTCTTGGCCTTGATCTTGATGGCCTCGCCGGTCTGGGGGTTACGGCCCATGCGAGCCTTGCGCTCCGCCTTCACCAAACGGCCGATGCCGGGAAGTACAAAGACGCCATTCTTTTTGGTTTCCTTGATCGCAGTCTCAGCCAGCAAATCCAGGAAGGCCGCCGCCTGCTTGTTGGTCAGTTCGAGCTTTTCGGCGAGTAGCCGAGTCAGCGCTGTCTTGGTCAGTCCAGTTGCCATGAATTGTTCTCCTTTTGGGCGAGCCCTTCGGGCTGCCGGTATGGTCGGGCTTCCGCTCAAATCTGCTCACCGCATGGAGGAGGTCGAATCGGAACTTGAAGTGCGCGGAACCCCTGTATTCATGCGGCTACGAAGAACCCTGCCGATGGTTACAATGCGGCTTCGAGGTGGCTAAAGTCAATGGAAAAACACCCAATTTCCACAGTTTTCTTGGGATTTCGCTGGAAATTGGCCTATTTTCTTTGGTTTTTGCCGTGTTTCTGCCTCGAAGAGGCGATTTTGGCCGCATTTTTCCTGGATGAACGCGAGGAATGGCAAGCGCGGAATCACGCGATTCCGGCCCGAACCACGCGGTTTGCCGTGGCGGCGCGAAGGTCCCATCTTATGCGGAGTTATGGACGCGGGACAGCCCACGCCTGCGGGTAGGATGCGGCGAGTGCGCGTCAGCGACTGCGGCGCGGCTTGCGGATCGGTTCCGAGGCCTTGCGTGGGACGGTCCGGCAGGGTTCGAGAGAATCGGCAACCAGCGGAATGGCGATCATTGCGATCAGAATCAGTTCGATCACAAGGTCTTTCATGAACGGCTCCCAAAGACGTGCAGCATTCTGCGTGCGTCGGACTTCTGAAGAGTCCGACACTGCAACTTTGCTCCGCTAAAAGGCAAATGAAAATCACTCCAGGGTGGGAGTAGGCGTGGCTCCTTGGGGGCACCGGCGGCGGGGAGATCCAAAATCCGGCGTTCAGCGGACGGATTCGAGGGCGCTGGCGGCACGGTTTAGCGCTTGCGTGAGAACCTGCAACTGCTGTGCAGCCAGGTTTCGATCCTGAGCGTCGATGGCCTCGTTGACGCCGGGCAGGACGACTGCGGCATAGCCCGTTAGCTCGCCAGGGGCAAAGATGGTGTGCCGGTACCACGGCCGATGGGGAAGTCCCGCGTCGGAGAGCAGCGCGGTCTCGGTTTGCCGCAAGGCGAGATTGAGCCGGGCCAGATCTCCGGAAGGCGCGGAGGAAGGTGTCGTCTCGATCGCATAGGCGCGCTGTGCCGCCGCAGAAAAGCGCGCGGCTGCGGCCTGGGCGGGAGCAAAGTTGAGCGAGCCGAGGCCGGCATCTGAAGCTCGGTGCTTTGCGGCTTCAAGATAGGCGGAAATCTCGCGCGCATAGGCAACGTAGTCGTAGGGCAGCAGGTCGGCATCGGCCATGCGCATGGCTTCAAGGCCGAGTACGCGCGCCATCTGCTGCAAATAGAGAAAGTGCGGATCGGCATTCTGCGTGAACCACGCGAAGTCGTCGAAGGCCGAGTGATAGACGCCATAGGGTCCGGTGGATTCAATGTCGGTGGCGGGGACGCCCGCGTGCTGCAGGAAGGGTGTGTAGTCCGACCCGGAGCCGAGATCGCCAAGATGCACCTGTTCTCCCGGGATGGGCGGCGCATTCGATTGGCTATGTTCATCGTCGAGGGCGGGTTTTAGACGCCAGAGCCGATACACCGAGCCGCCGAGAGGGCTGGGAACGGAACGCGCGACGTTGCGCACGAAGTCCTTGAGCGATGGAACGGCAGAGGCGTTGAAGTCCGGGCCCGAGACGCCGACATCGATATTGAAATAGGCCACGGCGTGGTCGAGGGTGCGGCCCTGCTGCTCGACCCATTCGGTTGAGCCGATGAGGCCTTCCTCTTCAGCGTCCCAACTGCAGAAGACGATGGTGCGCCTGGGCCGCCAGCCCTGGTGAAGCAGCGTACCGATGCCGTGCGCGGCTTCAAGCATGGCGGCCGTGCCGCTGCTGGGGTCGACCGCGCCGTAGACCCACGCGTCGCGATGGTTGCCGACGATGACCCACGCGTCCGGCTCCTGAGAGCCCTCGATCTTGCCAATCACGTCCCAGATGATGCGGCGCTGGTAGTCCTCTAGCGAAACCAGGTGGACTCGTTCTCCGCCGGGACCCATGTGATAGTGGAACGGCAACGCGCCCTGCCAGCTTTGTGGCACACTGGGGCCCTTGAGCGCCTGCAGAATGGGCGCGGCATCGTGGTAGCTGATGGGAATGGAAATGATGTACGGCTGGCTGCCGCCGGGTCCGGAGGTGTTGGGAATGCGGGCAGAATCGGGCAGGTCGAGCGTGGAGGCGACGCCGGGAGTTTCGGGATCGCCGGGGTACTCGAAGAGGAATTGCACCGAGCCGCGCTGCACGCCGGTCTCAGGCCGCCACGGACCTACGGGCCAGGCATCGCCTTTGGCGTAGCCGTCGTCTTGCGGGTCAGAGTAGAGAAGAACGCCGACAGCGCCGCGCTGCTGGGCCAGGTAGACTTTGACGCCGCGAAAGTTGGAGCCGTAGCGGCAGATGACAATTTTGCCGTGCAGATCGATGTTGCGGGCCGCAAGCTCGTTGAAATCTTCGACGCGGCCGTAGTTCGCGTACACCACTTCGGCGGTGACGTCGCCCGAGCCGGAAGATCCGTTGAAGGGCATGACCACGCGGGGATTGTCCGCGGCGGGATCGCCCTCGACATGTTCGCGGGTGGGACCGCTCATCAGCAGATGGCCGGTCTCGTCCCAGGCCTCGACGTGGACGACTTTGGGCTGATTGAGCAGAACGCGATAGGGAACGATCTCCGTCTGGAACCCTGCGGCGCGAAACTTGCCGGCTACGTAGTCCGCGGTTTTGCGATCCTCGGGCGTGGCGGCGAGATGCGGCTCGATGGTGAGGGTCTTCAGTTCTTCGCCGGCCAGTTTGGGATCGGGCACGGCCATGAATTTTTCTTCGAGCCGGGCTTCCGCGCCGAAGTCGGAGTAGCCGAGCGAACTCTGTTGAGGCGAAGCTTGCTGCGGCATGGCTTGCGCCCCGAGCGGGCAGGATGGGAACACGACGGGAAGGATAGCCGGCAAAACAAGAAGGGCAAGCCTGGTGCGGGGGTTCATGAGGTCGATCCTAATCAAAATCAAGCGGAGCTAGCGGAGTTCATACGCCTGCTACTCTGTTTCATCCGCCGCCGGCCCGAAGCGCGGTTCGAGACCTTGAAACATAACTCATAGTAATCAGGCCACAGGTTGAGCGCAGTGTGCGCAGCGTCGCGCGGCCAGCGGTATCTCGCTGAGGCACTCGGGGCAGGGCTTTGTGGTGGCAGCAGCGGCCGTCTCCGGTTTGTTGATCTTCTTCATCATGTATTGCATCGGCAGCACGATGGCAAAGTAAATGGCCGCGGCCACAAGCAAGAAGTTGATGAGCGTGTTCAGCAGCTTGCCGATGTGAATGTCGCCCGGCGCAATGTAGTTGGCCGGGAGAGGATTGGGCGGCGCAACTTGGTGCAGCACCGGCACGTGAATCACGAGGGAAGTGAAATCGGGCGTGCCAAACACCGCCGAAATCATGGGTGTAATCACGTCGGCCGTTAGCGAGGCTGTAATGGCTCCAAACGCCGCGCCGATGATCACCGCGACCGCAAGGTCCACCACGTTTCCGCGCAGAATAAAATCTCGAAATCCCTTCAACATCGTTTCCTCCGGCGCATCGTAATTTCAGCCGTTTCCGCGGGGCCGCGGGAATTGCGGGCTGAGTTTGCACACTGCCCCATGCTACACGGCGAAAGGGCGCGAGCGCTCTGATTTGGAGCGGAAGCAGGGGCCGCATAAGTTCGCAATGTTTCTCCGACGAGTGCGGGTCGGGAGACCGGCGCTACAAAAGCCTCAAGGCCGGCGCTGCGCTGTGGGCGCTACAAAAGCAAATCGGTCAGAGACTTGGTTGGGCGTTTGTCATTACGGCACGGCCAGCAGAAATACGATGCCCGCGAGGATCATCAGGTCGGTATAGAGCAGGATGAGGACGCCGGCATGGTAGAGACTCCATTCGCGGCGCAGGCAACGGGCCGTCTCTGCCATGCCCCACGCGGCTACCAGCAGGGCGAGAAATTGCCAATGCGAGCCGTGCAGATCGCTGATATTCGGGAAGCCGGCCAGGCGCAAGCTGGCGGCAAATGCGCCCAGTGAAAGCAGCATGGCGCGCAGTAGCGATTTTTGCCGTAACCGAAAGATGTTGGAGCGAAGGCGCACAACCTTTCACTGTACCGTGACGGCGCGATGTGAGCGATTTGCCGGTTTATGGCCGTTTCACCGGGATAGAACAATTTTGCTGAGGCGAGCTGGAATCGGCGTAGAATGGCCTCAAAAAATAATGCTCGCGGCCGAGGGATCGCGCTGGATAGCCGCGCAGACTTTGGGGGAACCTTGGAGAAAATGAAGAGCACATTTACGTCTCTGTATGTTTGTGCGGCGCTCCTCATCTGCTCGCCCGCTCTTGCATTCACTCAGTTGGTCCCGGACCCGAACGCCCCGCCGCACTCGGACGCCCCGCCCGCCGCGCAGTCGGAAGCGCCCGCACAGGAGCCAGAGACCGCACCAGCGCCTGCGCCGGATTCGCAGCCCGCTCTGCCGCCACCCGGACCTCCGCCTTCAGCCAACTTTCAGAAACTTATTCCCCCTGATCAGCTCTCCTTCCTTAAGGATTACGCAAACCAGCCGGCAAGAACCCTGCTCAAGGACAAACGCTTCCACAGCTTGATGAAGCAGGCCGTATCCAGCACCGAATATCACTATGGCCGCGACATGTCACTCTCCGATGCCATCCAAACCGTTCTCGACGGCTCCATGCAGCCCGTCCAGGTTCGCGATGGCCGCTTCGTAACCGTCTCCGGCAGCAACGGCCCCTACCTCGGCGGCCGCGGCTTTCTCTGGTTCGACATCGAAACCGGTGTCGCGCTTGGCGGATTTTATTTTCATCCCACAAACGGCGAACCCACGCCAACGGTCACTGTCTTTTCCCGCCAGTTGGCCGATCGCGATCTATCCATGGGCCAGCTTCCTGAGCCTTTTGCCGAAGACTTGGAACAATGGGCGGCAAATTCTCGCGTTCCCGAAATCACGCCCCGTTACTTCATTCCCGAGAACGGCAAAAAGTATGTGCTGGAGCATGACGAAGATTACTGCTGGAGCCCTCCCGGCGAGCCTGAGCCCGATCGCGACGATTGCCAGCAGATGATGGCCGACGCGGCAGATGACGACATGAACGCCGCTTACTTTATGCAGGAAACGGGAAACGTTGCCAACGCCACCGCCTGGATGCTAGGCCCCGATCAAATCGCGTGGCTCCAGGTTCGCGATCGGACTTGCGGACCGCGGGGATATTCCTGCCGGGTTCGCATCACCCGCCAACGCACGGCCGTGCTGACGGGCCATCCCGTTCGGCCGTCGCGGCCGATACACCGGTAGAGACGCCGGCAAGCGCCGCTCCTGCTGCGACCGTCACGACCAAGGTGCCAACGTGCGGCGCGGAAGTGTTACACTCGCTGAGCCCAGTTCCGGGTTCCCCAAAAATCCAAACTTTCCACTGGGCGCAAGAGGAGGCAAGACAATGCAAGCAGGCAATTCTGCCGCAGCTCCACTCAATCCAGGAATCGTGTTCGACATGGTTCAGGCCCATCAACGTACGGCGGCGCTCAACGCCGCTATCCAACTCGACGTGTTTCGCGCGGTCGGTCAGGGGCCCGGAGACGCAGCATCGATCGCGCGTCAGTGTTCGGCATCGGAACGCGGCATCCGCATCCTGTGCGATTTTCTGGTGATCAATGGAGTGCTGGCCAAGGAAAACGGGCACTACAAGCACACGCCATCGAGCGCGGCTTTTCTTGACCCGGTTTCGCCCGCCTGCATGGCATCGGTGGCGCAGTTCCTCACCGAGTCGGCGATCATGCAGGCCGATGTGCAACTGGCCGATATTGTGCGCGCGGGCCACACGCATCTTCCCGGCCAGGGTACGGTTGAGCCGGACAATCCCATTTGGGTGGTGTTTGCTGAAAAAATGGCGCCGATGATGGGGCCCATGGCGGGACCGCTGGGCGCGGTGGTGCTGGAAGGACGCACGGGACCGATGCACGTGCTGGATATTGCCGCGGGGCATGGGCTGTTCGGGATCGAGATCGCGAAGCAGAACCCGCAAGCGCGCGTGACCGGCCTCGATTGGGCGCCGGTGCTGCGCGTGGCGTTGAAGAACGCAGAGAAAGCTGGCGTGAAGGACCGCTACGATATGCTGCCGGGCAGCGCGTTCGAAGTGGAGTTCGGCGGGCCGTACGACGCGGTGCTGCTGACGAATTTTCTGCACCATTTTGACAAAGCTACGAATGTCGGGCTGCTGAAGAAGGTGCGCGGGGCTCTCAAGCCCGGTGGGCGCGCGGCGACGCTCGAGTTTGTGCCCAACCCGGACCGGGTATCCCCGCCCATGCCTGCGGCCTTTGCGATGACGATGCTGACCACGACCGCGGAAGGCGACGCGTATACCTTCGCGGAGCTTTCGGCGATGTACGCCGAGGCTGGATTCAAGGAGATCACGGAGCATCCAATTCCGATGAGCCCGCACACGGTGGTGATGGGGACGGCGTGAGAAGTGCAAGTGAAGAAGTCAAAAAGTGAAGAAGTGAATGGCTGGCAGCCGGTCTATCCTAATCTCTTAGAGGCGAAGCCATGATGGAATACAAAGGCTATACGGCAGGACCGATTGATTTCGATCCGAAGGAGAACACGTTTTCGGGAACCGTGGCGGACCTCAACGATGTGATTCACTTTGAGGGATCGACCGCGAAGGAGCTCGCGCGAGCCTTCCGCGCAAGCATCGATAGCTATCTGAAGTACTGTGAGGAGGCTGGCCAGCAGCCCGGTGAACCGCTGGATTACGCGGTAGATTGAGCGCGCGCGCTAAGAGCAGCGCAATTTATTCGCCCAGCATCTCGATGCGCACCGAGCCTTCCGGGAAGACGGCTTGTATTTCAAGCTCGCCGCCCATCGCCTCGATATAGCTGCGGAGAGTGCTCAGGTACATATCGGTGCGCTTTTCGAGCTTGGAGACGGCGCTTTGGTTGACGCCGAGCACTTGCGCCAGATTGACCTGAGTCATTTGGCGGGCGGCGCGAAGATGCTCGAGCGGCATCTTCGCGAGCATATCTGCCGTGAGAGATTTGGCCTTGCGCTGAGCCTCGGGGCTCATTCTGGCCTTGAGTTCGCTCCATTTTGTGTAAGTTTTCATCGGGACCTCCTATTTCTGACCTGTCTCGCGCAGATAATCGGCAAATATTCTTTCCGCCCAGGGAACATACTCTTCATACCAACGATCATTGCCCGTTTTGTTGCCGCCGACGAGTAGCACCGCTTTGCGGGCAGGGTCGAAAGCATACAGCACGCGATAGGGCCGTCCGGCATGCTGGATACGCAACTCCCGAAGTTTCCTGGATTGGACGATTGCTGTGGTCAAAGGAAACGCCAGCGTCACGCCGAGATTCTCCAAAAGATCGACCACAGATCGCACGCTGATCTGCTCGCCTTCGTCGAGCGATTCCCACCACAGGACGAACTCGTCTGTCACGACGATCTCGATGGGCATATTTGTATTATTCCACCAAAGGAATATTCCGTCAAGGGGATATTCGAGCATTCCGCCTGGCGCGGACCACGGCTGCGAGCTCCTCGAGCAGCGAGCGGGTTTCCTTCCAGTCGATGCAGCCGTCGGTGATGCTCTGGCCATAGACAAGACTACTGAGCGGCTGGCCGGGCGTGAGCTTTTGCGCACCGGCGACCAGGTTGCTCTCAATCATGACGCCGATGATGTTGCGATTCCCTGCAGCAATTTGCGCTGCGACGTCGCGGCCAACGATACTCTGGCGGCGAAAGTCCTTGCCACTGTTGGCGTGGCTGAAGTCGATCATGATGCGCGGGGCGATGCCGGCACGCTCCATGAGCGCGGCGGTTTCGGCTACGCTCGCGGCGGTGTAGTTCACAGAATTGCGGCCGCCGCGCAGGATGATGTGGCAATCGGGATTGCCCCTGGTGACGAAGATGGCCGACTGGCCGTGATGGGTGTGGCCGAGGAAGGTATGGGACCAGGAGGCCGAGAGCACGGCGTCGATGGCCACCTGCACGTCGCCGGAGGTTGCGTTCTTGAATCCCACGGGACACGACACGCCGGAGACGAGTTGCCTGTGCACCTGGCTCTCCGTGGTGCGCGCGCCGATAGCGCCCCAGCACACCAGGCCGGCAATGTACTGCGGCGAAATCATGTCGAGGAACTCGGTTCCCGTAGGCACGCCCATTGCGGCCAGGTCGAGCAGCAGATGGCGCGCCAGGCGCAGGCCGTCGTTGATCTTGAAGGTCTCGTCGAGATACGGGTCGTTGATGAGGCCTTTCCAGCCGATGGTGGTGCGCGGTTTTTCAAAGTAGACGCGCATGACGATGCGCAGGTCGGCGGCAAATTCGTCAATCGCTTCTTTGAGCAACCCGGCGTATTCGCGCGCGGCCTTCACGTCGTGGATGGAGCAGGGGCCAGCCAGCACCACCAGCCGGTCGTCGCGGCCGTTGAGAATGGCCACGATCTCGTTGCGGGCGTCGAAGATGGTGGTCGAAGCGGCTTCGGTGAGGGGGAGCTCCTCCTCGAGAAAGACCGGGGGAAGGACGACTTTCGTCCATTGAATGCGAATATCTTCAGTGGGATGGAACATTGGCAGTTTTTCCGGCGCAGCAAGGCCCGTCTGGAGGGTTTTGCAACGTCCTCATTCCAATCTAACAGCGTGGAATCAGCAGCGATGCGCGGGTCAGGAGACCCGCACCGCAGCCGGCCGGGAGGCCGGCGCTACATGAGAGCCGATCAGCGTATGGCCTCGTACGCGGCAATGCCTCCGCCAGCGGCTGCGGCCACGATCAGGACCGGGACCCAATGGTGGAAGTGGTGCTCGGGCCCGGAACCAGCGCCGATGTACTCTTTCGTCTTACTCACGCGCGTTACGTCGGCGTAGTTGAAGGTCTGCACTTTATTGCTATCGGCGTTGGTGATCTGGAAGGTCGCATCGGAGACGTCGCCCAGAGAGCCCAGAGCCTGGCTGTTGTCGCGAAAGTCGACCTGCAAAAGGGTGCCGGTGCGGTACCTGGTGAGCCGTTTCTCGATCTTTCGTGCGTGCTTTTCGATCTTTGCGGACGACTCAGCCCGGCTTGCGGGCGCCAAAGCGATCGATGCGAAGGCAATGGCGACGAGCAGCAACGAGTAGCAGCGAAGGAAACGGAGAATTCTGTTCATTTGGCCCCTCCAAAAAAAGGAAAACATCAACTTTGATGCATTTGCGCGTGCGGTGATCGCCTGCAGACGGTTTCACAATAGCACTATATGCAGTTGGACGGTGAGCAGGCGGCGGAGGAACATTACGAACGTCATATAAAGGGGCGTGAGGATGCCATGATGTGTACCGGCAGCACGGCACCGCGCCTAAGGCGATCGCATGACCAGCGCGGGCAACGGTTCGGGTTCGCGCCGCCCCTCCGGGGCTGCAGTCGTAGTTGAACTCGCTACCCAGGACTGCGTTCGCTGGCGCGAACTTGTCCCGGGCTATTTTCGATGGCCCCTCCGGGGCCAGCCCTCGCCGCGCCTTGACATGGACAGACGACCGTCACTAGACTTGAATTGGAGTATTCCCGGAATTTTCGTACGTAAGTCAAAGTAATAACGGGACTTAACCGACAAGAATCCCTGCCTTGGAAGCGCGGAAGCGGTTTGCGGTTGGCTGCGGCCGGGGCGGGAGGGAGAAGCTCAAAGATGTCCGATGTGCGCCTCAGTCCGCGAGAGCGGCTGGTGTTGACTGCGATCATCGACCAGTACATCGCGAGCGGCGAGCCGGTGGCCTCGCAGGCGATTGCGCGCCAGTTTGCCGATCGGGAAGGTTTGAGCTCGGCCACGCTGCGCAACGTGATGGCCGCGCTGGGCGATGCAGGACTTCTGGAGCAGCCGCACACATCGGCGGGCCGCGTTCCTACCGCGGCCGCTTTCCGTTATTACGTGGGACAGATTACGCAACCCAGCCGCACGGCGGCAGGAGGGTTAGCGGGGATCTCTGCATCTGGCGGCGCGGAGTCTCAGTTGAGCGCGGCGCGCCGCGGGCAAATTGAGGAAAGCTTCTCCGGCGTGGCAAGCTCGCATGACTATCTGGAGCGCACCTCGCACGTGTTGGCGCAGCTTTCGCGCGGCCTGGGCGTGGCATTGGCCAGCTCGGCGGAAGGGCAAGTGCTGGAGCACATTCATTTTTCGCGGCTTTCCACGGGGCGCGTGCTGGCCGTACTGGTGACTCAAGCGGGCGCCGTGCAGGACCGCGTGCTGATGCTCGATCACGAACTGACGGCGCTGGAACTGGAAACGGCGAGCCGGTACCTGAACGAAAACTTCCATGGCTGGCCGATTGATCGTATTCGCTTGGAAGTGGAGCGCCGCGTTGACATTGAACGCGAGGCCTATCGCCAGTTGCTGACCGCGGTGGAGGAACTGTGCCGCAAGGGCGCGCTGGCCGGCGATGAAAGCGGACCGGCGCTTTTTGTGGATGGCATCGCGAATCTGATCGGCGCGGAGCAGGATCGCGAGCAACTGCGCCAGATGCTATTGGCTCTGGAGGCCAAGCAGCGGCTGGTGGAGCTGCTGACTGCTTACGTGGACGGCCGCCAGCAGGAAGTACGCGTGGTGGTGGGCCTGGATGAAGCTTCACCGGCAATGCAGGATATGGTGCTGATCGGCGCGCCGGCCCGGCTGGGGGGAACCAATGTGGGGACGGTCGCTGTGATCGCGCCCACGCGCATTCAATACCAGGAAATGATCGAAGCGGTAAGCTATATTGCGCGCCTTTCCGAGCGTCTCCTTGATCTGCCCAACGCGTAGGTAGGCGCAAAAAGCAGGGACCAAGGGAACGAGGGAGCGAGCCGCCGGGGACGATTTCGAGTGATTGACCCGGTCGATCGACACTGGCATTCTCGCCCACCCTTTTCCGCAAAAGGCGCGGAAAAGGATGGGGCACGGCGAACTGCTCTGGGGCGGGCTGCAGCGCTAACGCGAACCGCTGCACCGGAGCCCGAGGTATTTTCATCTAAAGAGTGAAGCCTACCGATCGTTTCGGAGAACGTGCGGAATCATGCTGAATCAGGAGATAGAAGAGTTGAAGGTGAAGGGATTCAAGGAACCCGCCAGCAGTGCAACGGGAGCGAAGATCGATCCCGCAGCTGAGTTGCCGCCGCCCGATGAGACCTTGGCCGAGGCCGAGGCGGCAGGTCAGACGCCGGCCGGCGGCCAGACGGAAATCGATCAATTGAAGGGCGAACGCGATCAACTGCTCGATCGGCTTGCCCGCATGCAGGCGGAATTCGAGAATGCGCGCAGACGCGCGGAGCGCGAGAAGGTGGAGTTTCGCGATCATGTGACCGGCAGCGTGGTGGAGCAGTTCCTTCCCGTGCTCGACAACTTCGAACTGGCGCTCAAGTCCACAGGCTCGTCGCAACAACTGCGCTCCGGCGTGAGCCTGATCATGAAGCAGATGGAAGAGATTCTGCAAAAAATGCAGGTGAGCGCGATTCCCGCAGTGGGCGAGAATTTCGATCCTCGTGTGCACGAGGCGCTGGGAGCGGTGGAGCGCGACGACGTGCCCGACCAGCATGTGGCCGAGGAGGTACGCCGCGGATATAAGATCCGCGAGCGGCTGCTGCGGCCAGCGCTGGTGCGCGTGGCTCACAACGCGAAGCAAACCAGTGAATAAGTGAAAAGAGTGAAGTGAGTGAACAAGTGAAGCAGCTGTAAGCTGAGAGCTAGATCAAGGGAGCAATGGGTTCTAATACAAGAGTGAGCAAAGCAGATTATTACGAGTTGCTGGGCGTCTCGCGTGACGCCACCGATCAGGAACTGAAGAGCGCGTACCGCAAACAGGCGCTCAAGTACCATCCTGACCGCAACCCCGGGGACCACGCGTCCGAAGAGAAGTTCAAGCAGGCCAGCGAAGCCTATCAGGTGCTGAGCGACGCCGACAAGCGTGCAGCCTACGATCGCTACGGCCACGCCGGTCTCGGCGCGCAGGGCTTTGGAGCGGGACCATTTGCCGGCGGCGTGGACCTGGGTGACATCTTCGGCGATCTATTTGGCGAGATGTTTTCGATGGGCGGCGCTCCGCGCGGGGGCTCGCGCGCTGGGCGCCAGCAGCGTGGCGACGACCTGCGCTTCGACCTGACCATCGACTTTGAAGATGCGGTTTTTGGCACCGAGACTGAGGTGAAGATCCGCCGCCTGGAGACATGCAGCGTATGCCACGGCCAGGGCAGCGCGTCAGGCCGCGGCCCAAGCGTTTGCAGCCATTGCCAGGGCCACGGGCAGCTCCGCTATCAACAGGGATTCTTCTCGGTTGCCCGCACCTGCGGAGCCTGCGGCGGCACGGGCTCGGTGATCGGCGATCCCTGCACGGCATGCCGCGGCGAGGGCCGCGCGGCGACTGAAATCAAGCTGAAAGTGAAGGTGCCGCCGGGTGTCGAAGAGGGCACCCGCATCCGCTATGGGGGCGAGGGCGACTCCGGCCGCCGTGGCGGGCCCAAGGGCGATCTCTACATCATTCTTGCCATCCGTCCGCACGATTTCTTCGAGCGCCACGGGCACGATCTTTATTGCGTCATTCCCATCAGCTTTCCCCAGGCGGCATTGGGCGCCGAGTTCGAGATTCCCGGCATCGACGCTCCGGTGAACATCAAGATTCCCGAAGGCACGCAAAGCGGCAGAGAGCTGCGCGTGCGGGGACGCGGCGTTCCCTACCTGAACGAGAAGGGCAATGGCGACCTGATCGTGAAGGTGGTGGTGCAGATCCCGCGCAAGCTGAACCGCGCGCAGCGCGAGCTGGTGACCAAGCTCTCCGAGACCATGACCGTGGACAACCAGCCTACCTCGCCTGGCCTGATCGAGAAGATGAAGGACTTGTTCAGCTGAGAACGACAGGGACCAGGGACGTAGGGACTGAGGGACTAGGTTGTACCGATCGCGCCAAAGAGCCCGTTTAGTCAATCTTCAGGTCGATTCCGCCAAAACGGCGGCCAAAGGCAGCAAGCTCCGAACCGATTTTGATTTTGGAAGGCGACGGTTTAGCACCTTTAACTCGGCGCGCAGGGGCGACCGCGTCCTTTAATATTTCGCGAATTTCCGCTTCCAGGCTGCGGTGATTGGATGCGGCACGCATTTTCAGCGCGCGGTGGGTCACTTCGGGAAGATTGCGAATCGTAACAGAAGCCACGTCGATTACCTCTCTCGTTATCAATCGGCAGCTTTGCCGATCAGGTTCACTGTGCGGCATTCAGATGGCCAGCAGGGCAATGGCAGCGACGGCAATCCCGATTGCGAGGCTCATGCGGTCAGACAATGCGAAGACCAAGGGATCTTCGTCGAGCTCGCCGCGTGAGGCCAGCAACCAGATGCGGCAGAGCCAGAGAATCATCAGCGGCATAATGAGCCACAGCAGTTGCGCGCGGCGGTAAAGCATGACAATGTCGCTGCTGCTGATGTAGATGGCGAAGACCATTACTGCCGCGAAGGCGCTCGAAGTGCCGAAACTCCGCAATTGATCGGTATCGGCTACCAGATAGCCACGCCCGTTGCGCGGCGGCAATCCGCTGATGCGCAAATTCTGCAACTCGGCAAAACGCTTGACGATGGCCAGAGAGAAAAACAGAAAAACCGAAAAGCCGGCCAGCCAATGCGAGATGTGCGATTCAGTGGCGGCGCTGCCGGCGAACAGGCGCAGCGTGTAGAGGCCGGAGAGTACCAGCACGTCCACGAGCGCGATTCGCTTCAGAACCCAGGAATAGGCGAGCGTAGTTGCCAGATAGAGCAGCAGCCATCCGGAGAAGGCCATGGGCAGCAGGCGCGCGCCCAGAAACGCCAGGAATAGAAAGACGGCCACCATGCAGACGCCGGCGATGGCCGGGAGGTCGCCGGCGGCAAAGGGGCGCGCGAGCTTTCGCGGATGATGGCGGTCGGCCTCGATGTCGAACAGGTCGTTGACGATGTAGGCCGACGAAGCCGTGAGGCCGAAACAGAAAAAGGCCAGCAGCGCAGCGAGCAGGTGCCTGGTATCGTGCACGTGCGCCAGCAAAAGCGGCAGAAAGATGAGCAGATTTTTTGCCCACTGATGCACGCGCATGGCTCTGAGCGCCGTCCAGAGCGATCCGGGGCCTTCATCGAAGCTGCGCGCAGGGCGAATGCCACGCAGGCGCATTCTGATCCGCAGGCTCAGGCTGGGATTGGCCACCATGATTTCAGCCGCATGGGCCAGTGTGGGCAAATCGGGCGTGTCGTTGCCGATATAGCCGTAATCGCCGCCGAACTGGCTGCGCACGCGATCGAGCTTGCGGGTTCCCGTCAAGTTGACCGCGCCGTCGCTGCCCAAAACGCCGGTAAAGATACCGAGATGCGCGGCGATCCGCTCGGCCAGCCGAACGTCAGCTCCGGTTACGAGATAGAGAGCACGGCCGCGGGCACGCTCCTCGTGAAGAAATTGCAGCAAGGTGCGGTTGTAGGGCAGATGCGCGACGTCAAGCGAGACGCGGGAGGTGACAAACTCTTTGAAGGCGGCCTTGCCGCGCAGCAGGCGTCCGGGCAGAGCGAACAACCATGCCGGATGGGTGCGCGCCAGCACCAGCAGCGAGTCCACGAGAGTGTCGGACTTGACCAGAGTTCCGTCGAGATCGACACAAAGGGGCCTCAGCGCTGTTGCGGGAGCTTCCGGAAGAGAGACAACCTGGGACAAGCGATCACCTCAGCGAGGGCATACAGCTCTTGCATCGATGATAAGACGGAGAGATGGGTGGGAAGATGGGACAGGAAGATTTGGTGGAGCTGAGCGGGATCGAACCGCTGGCCTCCTCGTTGCGAACGAGGCGCTCTCCCAGCTGAGCTACAGCCCCACAGTGGCTTCATTTATCTTAGCAGCGAGGCAGAAAATGGGAAAGGGCGGCGACCGGAAGCAAGACACAGGCTGAAGCCAAAGAAAATCATTGTGGGATCGATTCAAATTGGACGCGCACAGGCGCCAAAGTTGGAGGGAATATGACGCACACAGATACTGGCGACAGTCCGGAATGCTGGCCCGCGCTGCCGCTCGATTCCTGGCGCGAGACCTGCGCCACGCTGCACATGTGGACCCAGATTGTGGGCAAAGTGCGGATGCGGCTGACGCCGCTCGTGAATCACTGGTGGAACGTGCCTCTTTATGTGACCCCGCGCGGGCTTACCACCTCAAACATTCCCTACGGCACGCGGTCGATCGAGATACGTTTCGACTTTCTCGCCGGTCGGCTGGTGCTGGAGTGCAGCGATGGAATGGTGGGTGAGTTGCCGCTTCGGCCCATGGCGGTCGCCGATTTCTACCGGGAATTCATGGAGATGCTGCGGTCGGCGGGGGTCGAAGTCAGCATTTGGCGCATGCCGGTGGAGATTCCCGATCCCATTCCCTTCGACGAGGATCGTGTGCACGCGGCGTACGACGCAGAACGGGTCAAAACTTTCTGGTGCATCCTGCGCTCGGTGGATGCGGTTTTCCATCAGTTCCGGGCTCGGTTCGAGGGCAAGGCCAGCCCGGTGCATTTCTTCTGGGGAAGCTTTGACCTGGCGGTGACGCGTTTTTCCGGCCGGAAGGCGCCGGAGCGGCCGGGCGCCGACAGCATTACGCGCGAAGCCTACTCGCACGAGGTGAGCAGCGTGGGATTCTGGCCGGGCAGCGGCACGATGAGTGGTCCGGCGTTCTATTCGTATGCCGCACCGGAGCCGCAGGGATTCAAGGAAGCGCGTGTGCGTCCGGGTGCAGCTCACTACGATGCGACGCTCGGGGAGTTTCTGCTTGCGTATGACGATGTACGAAATGCGGAATCGCCGAGCGCAGTGTTGCTCGATTTCTGCCAAAGCACCTACGACGCTGCGGCCGAGCTGGGCAAATGGGATCGGCGGTTGCTGGAACGCGGTGGGGCCGCAAGTGGATAAAACGGCATAATCTTCGAGAAGAATTACGCCCAAAAGCATAACGCCCTGTGGCGTAACGCGTCGGCCCCGCCAAGGCGGCGAGATTTGCACCGGTTACACCCTGAGGGCTGCCAGGCTTTCTTCGCGCGTGGCATCGATCGCGAGAAGTGTATTCATGTTCGTCAGCTCAAGCAGCGACTGGACACGCGGAGCCACTCCGCAGAGGCGCAAATTGCCGCCTTTCGCTTTCAGCGAGCCGTAGGCATAGATCAACATGCCGAGTCCGGCGCTATCGACCGATTCGACCCCACCGAGGTCGAAGACGATCTTACGCTCGCCGCTCGTAATCAGCGAACGGACCTGCGAATCAACCAGGCTCAACGAGGACCCGAGCGTGATTTGTCCAGAAAAGACGACCACGGCGCAGCTGTCAGGATGCTTTTCGATCGATGCACTCACAGGCATGGCGAGATTTTACACGGGAAAGCCGCCAGGACGGAGGATCATTTTCCGCCCTGACGGCTTCGGTTGGATTCTTCGGAATGCTGCTTAGAGCTGGTTCATGTTGGCCAGGAATTCGGCGTTGTTGCGCACCTTCTCAAGGCGGCTGATCAACAGCTCCATGGCTTCAACGGGTGAAAGCGGATTGAGCACACGGCGCAGGATGAAGACGCGCTGGAGGTCTTCCTTGGGGATGAGCAACTCTTCTTTTCGCGTACCACTGCGCTGAATGTCGATGGCCGGGAACACGCGCTTGTCGACCAGCTTGCGGTCGAGGATGATTTCCATGTTGCCGGTGCCCTTGAACTCTTCGAAGATGACTTCGTCCATGCGGGAGCCGGTGTCAACGAGGGCGGTCGCGATGATGGTGAGCGATCCGCCTTCCTCGATGTTGCGGGCCGCGCCAAAGAAGCGCTTGGGCCGCTGCAGGGCGTTGGAGTCGACGCCGCCCGAGAGGACCTTGCCCGAAGGCGGAACGATGGTGTTGTAGGCGCGCGCCAGACGCGTGATGGAGTCGAGCAGAATCACGACGTCGCGTTTGTGCTCGACGAGGCGCTTGGCCTTCTCGATCACCATCTCGGCCACTTGTACGTGGCGGGCGGCGGGCTCGTCGAAAGTAGAGCTGATGACTTCGCCCTTCACCGAGCGCTGCATGTCGGTGACTTCTTCGGGGCGCTCGTCGATGAGCAGAACGATCAGCACGACTTCGGGGTGGTTGGTGGTCACGGAGTTGGCGATGGACTGCAGCAGCATGGTCTTGCCGGTGCGGGGCGGGGCGACGATGAGGCCGCGCTGGCCCTTGCCGACGGGCGTGAGCAGGTCCATCACGCGGCCGCTGATGCCCTCGCGCACTGTCTCCATCTTGATGCGCTCCTGCGGATAGAGCGGCGTGAGGTTGTCAAAGAGAATCTTGTTGCGCGTCTCTTCGGGCGATTCGAAGTTGATGGCTTCGATCTTGACGAGCGCGAAGTACTTCTCGCCTTCATGGGGCGGGCGCACGTTGCCGCTGATCGAATCACCGGTCTTGAGATCGAATTTGCGTATTTGGGATGGAGATACGTAAATGTCGTCCGGTCCGGGCAGATAGTTGTAGTCCGGGGAACGGAGGAAGCCGTAGCCGTCGGGAAGAATTTCAAGGACGCCTTCAGCGAAGATGTGGCCTTCCTTTTCGCTTTGCGCCTGGAGGATCTTGAAAATGAGATCCTGCTTGCGGAGGCCGCTGGTCCCGGGAAT
>JBEKGH010000063.1:0-25151 GCA_050012895.1 Occallatibacter sp. | reverse complement strand
GATTGATGACCCGGGAAACGGTGGAATGAGAAACACGAGCCCGCTTGGCAATCTCCCTGATATTCATGCACTTTCCTCACACAGACGGGTCGCCGAGGAGGGCATTTTAGAAACCGGTCACTCGCGCAGTCTGCGGTTTGACTCCGAGTATATCAGCAGATCGCGGGCGGGCCAGTGCGGGAAGGAAGGTGGAGTTGGCTGGTGAGATTGGGTTTGTGCTGTCCCACCCATTTCCGCAAGGGGCGCGGAAATGGATGGGGCACGGATGGAGTATTCTGCCGCCGAATCAATTGTCGCTGTTGCGAGACGGCCGGCGAGGGCGAAACTTGAGCACGTAGAAGCTGCCGATGAGCAGCAGAAGAATGCCGCCCCAGAGGGCGGGATGATACTGGGCGAGAATCGCTTGCGAAGGCTCGGACCAGTCGACGATGGAAGTGACGAGAATGATGACTCCGTAGATGGTCAGCAGCAGGCCGATGAAAAACCAGACGGGCAACATGTGACGACGTTCGCGCATTTTCGGGCTCCTTTGTCGTGCTTACCTGGAAGCTATTTTGTTGCCGCAGTTGCGGCGGGGCTAATCGAGGTTGTGAAGCTCACCCACCAGGAATCGCCGCTTTGTTCGATTGCTGCATCGGAAGGGTGCTTGCCGTTGATGAGCACATCGGTTGCCGCGGGCTGTTTTTCAAATGGGCCGAGACGCATTGAAACTGAGCCCAGCGGACGGTCGGCGGAAATGTCGAGCGAGAGGCTGCGTCCGGTGCGGCGCAGGTCATAGCGCAGCTTGGCGGTCTCTCTGACTCCATTGTGCTCCACGAAAGCGGGATATTTCGAGACGGCGATTTCGCTCCAGCCGTAGGGCAGGCGCGGCATGATGCGCAGGCGCTCGGGTTGATTGTCGTCGACGCCGATGAGGAGGCGGAAGACTTTGACGATCTCAGCTTCCTGCACGCCGTTGCCCTGATCGCCGGTGCGGAAGATGGATCGGCCGTCGGGCGTGACCTGCACTCCCTCAGGCACGACGAAAGAATGAATCTCAGCGTCGTAGGATTCGCGGGCGGTCCAGTTGAGCATGGGCGTGACGTCCTTCATGCGGTCGAGCAGCAAGGCCGCTTGAGTGACGAAGCCCTGGCCGTAACCCATGGCCCATCCATAAAAACCGAAGGGGCGATATGTATCGATCAAGCGCTGATACGCAGCCTCATTGATAGGACGCCACGCAGGATCATCATCCTGCGGAGCGAAGCCGTGATAATCCGCGAGGAAGATGAGCGGGCCGAGGACAGTGCTCTGATTGGGCCATCCGGCGTCATCGAGAGTCCACACGCGGCCGTACTTGGGATCGGTGATCTCGTAGCGCTCGGGAATTGCGGCGCGCATTTTTGCGGCGCGATCTCGCCACAATGTGGCGGATTGGGTTTCGCCGACGGAATCGGCCATCTGGGCGAGGGCTTCGAGCGCGGTCATGCAGACGGCATCGGGATAAACGGAGTAGCCTTTGCCTGCGGCGGATTCGCCCGTAGTGTAGAGCACGCCATTTTTTGCGCCAGTGATGTCCGCGTGATCGAATTGCCAGGGAATCCAATCGCCTGCCTCTTTCACATCGGGCCAACGCGCGCGGAGCCATGCGTCGCGATCGGGAACGCGCTGCCAGAGCTTGTAGATGAAGAGAGCAATCAGGCCGTGACCGTCGTTCTCGAAAGGCTGTGCGAAATCCGGCCGGTTGATGACGCGGCTCCAGTGCGGCGGAAGGGGCACGCCCTTGTAGTTGAGTGAAGGATTCTGCGACCAGGTGCGCGCGGAGTGCAGAGCGAAGTCTGCGGTGGGCGTGGTTTTTCCGAGGAAGCCGAGTTCGGTGAGTTCCTGCATGGTGCGGCCAAGGTCGCGCGACCAGGCATCGCCGTAATAGACGCCGACATCTTTGCGGTAGGTGCCGAATTCACCGCCCGCGGAGCGCGGATCGCCGGCCCAGGAGAGGGCGTTGCGCGTGGAGGTGTGATAGGTGCCATCGGCATCGATCTTGTCGAGCATGTCCTGGACGTTGGCATAAAACGCATTCTGCAGCGCGGCGGCGTAGTTATTGCCTTTGAATATGACACGCGGTCCGGAGTATGCGGCGGGGATTTCGGCAGGGATGGGCGATTTGAAATCGGCGTCTGTGGAATAGAAGGCGTCGTTGAGAGCGGTGAGACGCTTTTTGGAATCGGCATCGTCCACGCCAGCTGGACGCAGCGGCTTTGCCGCGATAAATCTGCGAAATTCCGGAGTGAATTCGCCGGCGGCAATGGGCAGCGATCCGGGAATGCGCACGTCGGGGGCGACTTCTGCCGTGATGCCGGAGACGGCGACGGAGCCGTGCTTTTCGGGTGAGTTGGTGATTTCGATGCTGGCGAGCGGGGCGTTTTTGGGCGCGATGACGGCGACGTAGTTGCCATCGTCGACCGGCGCGGCGGGGTAGAGATGCAGGGATTGCTCGAACGCTTTGCGCAGGTGCGCGTCGCTGGGAAAGGGCTCGCGCGTTTGATAAAACGGGAGGCCCCACCAAGCGCTTTCGCCCAGAATGAGCGGGTAATCCTGCGTGGAGCCGTCGGCATAATGCAAATGGATGGTGCCGAGATTGTCGCCGACGATGTAGCGCGAAGCGTAGGTGAGGGGACTGGTCCATGCAGAGGGCCGCTGGGTTTCAATCAGGCCGAGGAGAAAGATTCTTTTGACGGTTACGCCAACCGTGGTTTGGATGACGTCTTTCGTCGCGGGATGCGAGGGCGTGGAAAGAAAGGGAACGCCGTAGCGATAGAGCATTTGTCCGGATGCGGCGTCGTTCGGGGCGATGTGGAGGGCGAGAAAGCGATCGGGAGGTGGAGTATTGTCGGTTGCGGAATAAGCAGGGGCAGCGTTCGCGAGCAATGCGAGAATCGCAACGGAAAGGAGACAATTTTGAATTGTGGTTCGATTTTTCATTTTGATTTTCTGGCTGTGAATTCCTCAGGGGCTGAAGCCCCCTCAATCATTCTGCGATTTACGGCACGACTAAAGTCGTGCCCTGACACTTCGTGCGACTCTTGAAGAGTTTTTCCGCTGCCTCCGGAGACCGGCGCTACAAAGCTACCAGAACATCCATTGCAGGATGCCGAAGAAGATGGCGACACCGGAGGCCCAGAAGAGCGGAGTCTTCCAGAAAGGCAGATGCTCGTTTTTCGGGAACATGGTGGCGCCCCAGGTGAGTCCCGATAATTGCTCTTCGGTTTTCGGCTTGGTGAAGAGGCTGACGACGACGGTGACGAAGACGCAAATAAGCAGAGACCAAAGCGCGCGATAGACGTTCTCGGCCATGTCTTTGGCATCGGGCGAGAACGCTATGTAGCGGATCCATGATGGGTGGATTTTGACGCCGACATACATGGCTACAGCAGAACCGGTGCCGGCGAGAAGGCCCCAGAAACCGCCTTTTGGCGTGGCGCGTTTCCAGACCATGCCGAGAATTACGGTTCCGAAAAGCGGCGAGATGAAGAAGCCCACCAGCGCCTGCATGTAGTCCATGATGCTTTTGAAATTAGTGACGAAGTAGGCGGTGCCGATGGAGAGAAAGACACCGCCCAGAGTGCACCAGCGGCCTACGCGGACGTAATGGGAGTCGGACATTCCTTTCTTGATGTAGGGCTGGTAGATGTCGTAGGTCCACACGGTGGCAAAGGCGCTGACGTTGCCGGCCATGCCTGACATGAAGCCGGCAATGAGCGCGGTGATGCCGAGGCCGAGCAGTCCCGGGCCCGCGTAGCGCGCCAGCATGAGAGGCAGCACTTCGTTGTAACTATGCAGGCCGGGCTGCATGGCGCTTTCAGGCACAAGTTTGAAGGGCAGAACGGCGAGCCCGAGCAGGCCGGGAAGAATCACGATCAGGGGCACGACCATTTTGAAATAAGAGGCGATGATGGGCGCGAGTTGCGCGGAGCGAAGGTCTTTGGCGGCCATGGCGCGCTGCACAACCAGGAAATCCGTTGTCCAGTATCCGCAGGCGATGGCGCCGCCGAGGCCGAAGACGATTCCGGTCCAGTGCACGCCCATGGGGTTGCCGGAGAAAGTGCCGAGCGTGCTCCAGAGATGGACGTAATCGTTCGAGTGCACCTGCTGAAAGATGCGCGCTTTGAGTCCGCTCCAGCCGCCGACTTCGATCATGCCGAGAATGGGAATGATGAGCGCGCCGAGCCAGATGAGAAAGAACTGCAAAACCTCGTTGAAGATGGCGGAATAGAGGCCGCCGAGAGCGACATAAACGGCGACGGTGAGCGACGAAACCCAGATGCTGAAGTGAATGTTCCAGCCCAGCACGACCTTCATGACGATGGCCATGGCGTACATATTGATGCCTGACATCAGGATGGTCATAAAGGCGAAGGAGATTCCGCTCAAGGCGCGCGCGGATTCGCCGTAGCGCAGTTGCAGATAGCCGGGAACGGAGTGGGTTTTGGATAGGTAGTAGAAGGGCATCATCACCAGCCCGAGGAAGACCATGGACGGGAAGGCGGCGATCCAGTAGAAGTGCGCGGCGAGAATGCCGTATTGATAAGTGGATGCGGCCCAGCCCATGAGTTCGATGGCGCCCAGATTGGCGGAGAGAAAGCTCAGACCCGCGACCCATGCGGTCATTTCTCGGCCGGCCATGAAGAAATCGTTGGAGGTGTTGGCATAGCGCTGGAGGTAGACGCCGATGCCTAACACCATGACGAAATAAATGGCGATGATGAGGACATCGGAAGGGGCGAGGGAGACGAGCTTGCTGGGCGATTGACCCAGAAGCGCGGCGGCGAGACTGCACGGGAAAACCATCGAACCTTCCTTGAGCAGCGAAAATCCAATGCTTCGCGGGAGATGGAAAACGGGGGAAACTTCTTATCGGACCTGCATTACCTGACCTCGAAGATCTTCTCCATGCGCACCCACTTTTCGCCGGGGCGGCCATGGGGTAGAGGCTTCTGGAACTTCCACATGAGTTCTTCCCACTTTCGCATCTCCGGGCTCGCGCTGTCAGCAGCCGCTTTGGCGTCGAGGTCGAAGTCGTCAGCGGTCTCAAGGATCAAGACCAAGCGGTTGCCCACGAGATAAATCTTCTGGCTCACAATACCTTTGGCCCGAATGCATTCGAGCACTTCGGGCCAGATGTTTTCCTGCCTGTGATAACGCTTGTATTCCTCAATCAGGTCAGGATTGTCGTGTAAATCCAATGCGAAGCAGTAGGTCTTCATGACGAGTGGTCAGTGGTCAGAGAAAAGTGAAAAAGTGAATGAGTGAAAAAAGTGAATCGGTGAAAGGCCCGACTGGGGCCTTGAGTTCTTTGACGCGGGCTAGTTTGCCAGCACGAGATCCTCGACTTCGCGGAAATAGCGGATGCTGGTTTCGACCAAGGCATCGAGCTTGGGCTTGTTGGCTCTGCCGTGCATCGCGGGATAGGGATCGCCGCCGGGGCCGAGGGGCTCGAAGGTCACGAAGCGGTCGCCTTGGTTGTAGCCAATCGCGTACAGCGCGCGGATGATGGTCGCCAGGTCCATTGCTCCTTCGCCCATGGCGCTGCGGTTGCTGTCGGCCATGTGCAGATTCACGAGCTGATCGCCGGCGTCGAGGATGGCATCGCCGATGTGCCGCTCTTCCGACTGCATGTGGTAGACATCGCCGTTGATGTGACCGACGCCGGGATGATTGACCTGGGCCAGGTAGCGCTTGGCATCGGCCACGGTATGCACCAGGCTCACTTCGGCAGAACGAATGGGCTCGATGGCGGCCTTGATGCCATGCTTTTGAAATAAGTCGCCGCGCATGGCGAGGGTTTCGGCGGAGCGCTCGAATTCGACGTCGTCGTAGGCCTTGGGCCGGCCGACGGCGCCGGGAACGACAAGCAAGTAGCTGCCACCAACGGCGCGCGTGAAGGGAACTTCACGGTCAAGGTAATCGATAGCGGCCTGGCGGCAGACGGCGCGATTGCACGCCAGATCGTTATCGGCGGAAAACATGCCGCAGACGCCGGAGACTTTGAGGCCGTGGTCGCGGAGAATCTTCAGCGTCTCATCCACCTTGTAACCGAGGTCCGGGCCGTAGTGGTTGCCGTGCAGCTCAATATAAGGGACCTTGGACTTCGCGAGCCTTGCTGCCGAGTCGGCCAACGGCTCTCTTCCGAATCCCCAGTTGCTCCAGGAAAGCTTGAGCCGCGGCTTGAGCTGATCAGGCTTCAGCTCGCGGAAGCGCTCCTGAATCTTGCTGTTGGTTTGTTCAAAATGCTGCTGACGCATGGTTCATTCTCCCTGGAAATGTGCGGGCCTGGAGGCCCGCACGACGGCCGGTCTGGAGACCGGCGCTACATTTCTGACGGCGCTTCCCGTTCCCTCTAGAGGCGCGCATGATCTCCGACGTGGGGCATTTCGGAGTGCACGTCGGGGCCGAAGTAACGCAGCGTCACCAGTGGGTCGGTCTTTGAGTGATTTTCGAAGGTCACGCCCGCGACGGCTGCTTCGTGCGAGATGAATACCTCGTCCTGCGTCATCTGCCCGAAGCGGATGATCGACGGGCAGTCGACATCGAGCTTGCCGATGCGGCCGTGGCCCTGGGTGACGATGACGCCGCTCGAGCCGGGGTCGCGGAGGGTGCAGCGCGCTCCAGGCTCGACGGTCAGTTCGCGGGCGCTGAACTTCTGCTGGCCAGCGATGGTTCCGTAAACGATCCAGCGGTCAATATAGCCTTCGGCGGCGGTATCGGCCACGGGAATCGGCTCCAGGTAATGTTGGTTCTTGAAATCGTCGACGAGGTTGGCCGGGTAATCGACCAGATCGGCCAGGAAATCGAAGTCCCAGTGCTTGTCTTCGGGAACGTCCTGAGTGAGGAGGCTGCGCGGCACCGGCCGCGCTTCGACCATCGACTGGAACATGGCCAGCACATCGCTGCCCCACTGCGGTTCATAGGTCAGCAGGGAACCCGGAGCGTGCAGGATGCGCGGCGGCACCAGCCAGCCGGTGCCCGGCTTGAGCCGATAGGCCTTGGAGTAGTCGAGAATTCCGTTGTCGCCTTTGTCCCATGCCTCAAGGCAGGCGCGGATGTCGTCGCGGGTTGTGCCCGGCTCCAGTCCGAAATAGGTATGAGGAAAATTGCCGTCGGTTGCATTCTGCTGCGGAGGAAAATAGTAACCTTCCGGTTTGCCTTGACGCCCGACAAGCTGAGCCTGCTCGTCGCTTTGGTGCAGATGATGCATGATGGGGCCCATGTTGTCGAAGAACTTGCTGTAGACGGGCCAGCGATGGTACTTCTCCCAGATTGCACTGCCGACGAGACGCGGTCCCTCGGATTCGACGGCTTCTTTCAGGGTAAAGCGGTCGCCGTTTGAGACCACATAGCTCAGACCCTCGTCGGGTGTGCGGTTGTCATTCATGGCCGGGGTGGTTGAAGCGAACCAGCGCTCGTCGATGCCTCCGCGGTGGGCGCCGTAGGCGTAGAGATCGCGCGAGTCAAGCTTGAGCCTGCGGCCGGGTTGCGTATAAACCCGCGGCACCCATGTGGGGGCGAGCCTGAGAATGCCTTCGCCGGCTTCAATTGCCTGCCGGGTTGAGGTGTTTACAGCCGTGAACGTGCTCATCTGTCTCTCCGTTTTGCCTGTATCCGGCTGCTTGATCGGCGGCTTGATGGTAGTCAAGGTGGGTTCAGCCAGCAACCGGTCTCACAAACTCTTCGCAAAGACCTTACAATGGCAGCGACGTCGCCGTCAAGATGAAAAGGGCTCGTTCGGTGTTGATTGCCATAAGGCAATCATTAACAACTACTTAAAATGAAATTCCCAGCGGAGTGTGGTGTGGATGGGAGGCGGAGCAATCGCGGGAACCGCTCACTTAGAACAGTATCACCGCTGCCATGATTTCATCAATTAAGTCTTTTAGTATCAGTACGATAAATTACAAATACCGGTTTCTCAAAAAATCCTTGACAAGGGTAAGAACGTTTGCATAGCATTTCGGCGGGCGCAAAAAAGGGGTCGTACGCCCTTCCCAATCAAGGAGGAGTCCCGCATGTTTGTGCGATCAATTGCAAACTTTCGCCAAGTGACAACCAACAAATCAACTCGCACTGAACGCAATCAACCCCAAAATAATCGTTGGACAGGCTGGCTTTGCCGCAGCCTAACTGTTCTCAGCGTTGCGCTGATGGTTCTTTTTGCCGGCCGCGCCATGGCCCAGCTTGACCAGGGCGCCATTATCGGTGTGGTCCAGGATTCGACGGGCGCGGTCATTCCGAACGCCGATGTAACGCTGACGGACCTCGATACCGGCCTGGTGCTGAAGACCAAGTCCAACGAGAGCGGCAACTACTTCTTTGCGCCGATCAAGATCGGGAATTATACGGTCAGCGCGTCTGCGGCGGGCTTCGAGACCACGGTCGAGCAGAATATTGTGGTGCACGTGACCGACCGCCTGAACATTCCCCTGGCTCTGAAGCCGGGCAAGACCTCCGAGACGGTCACGGTAACATCTGTGGCGCCGCTGATGCAGACGCAGACAGCGGAATCGGCCACGGATGTTGACTCCAAGTTCCTCAACGACGCGCCGCTGGCCAATCGCAACTGGACCTTTATCGCCCAGGAAGCGCCGGGCATGACGCCTTACGTGGGGCGCAGCTCCAGCACTGGCGGTTTCTCGTCCAACGGCCAGCAAGATGAGCAGAACAACTACATGCTGGACGGCGCCGACAACAATACCGCGAACAACGACTACATCAATGGCTCGACCTACAGCGTCTTGCCTCCGCCCGATGCCATTCAAGAGTTCAAGGTGGAAACCAACAACTACAGCGCGGAGATCGGGCGCGGCCACGCCGCTGTGCTGAATGCCACCACCAAGTCCGGTACGAACGCAATTCACGGGGATCTCTGGGAGTACGTGAGAAATACGAAACTCGACGCGCTGGTTTGGACCCAGCCCGTCGGCTCGACCCCTGCAGTGTTCCACATGAATCAATTTGGCGCTACCCTGGGCGGGCCGATCATCAAGAACAAGCTGTTTTTCTTCGGCGACATCCAGGAGGGGCGCTTCGTAGCTGGAGCGACTCCGAGCACCTATTCGGTGCCTACGCCGCGTGAGCGGCAGGGCGACTTCTCTGAGATTCTGAATCCGACCTGGAACGGTGGCAACTGTCCGTCGGTGCTGTATATCCCCAACACCAACACCGGCACATACACATGCAGCGCCAACAACTCATCGGGGACCGGGAAGGCGCCGACCGGCACGCTGCAGCAGTCCGGCTCCAGCCAATATACATATGATGGTCTTACGTTTGCCCCCGGCCAGAACGTCTTCAGCGGGGCGCAACTCGATAAGACGGCACTGGCGCTTGCTCAGGCGTATCCATGCCCCAACTACGCTGGCGCCGGCCAACCCAATTTCGGAGTAAAGAATGGCGGCTGGACCACCACCCCGGGACAAATCGAAGCCCCAGGCGCGGGCTGCAACGCTTCGAGCGACACGGATTCAGGACCGGCATCCACCAACTACGCGACGGACCTGAACGAGACCTCGGATCCGATCAATTGGGATGGCAAGCTGGACTGGAACATCAGTTCCAAAGACCTGGCCACTTTCCGCGTCGACTACCAGCACATCATCAACCACTTTGTTGTGCCCCTGGGCAACCCCCTGGACGGAGTCGGAAGCAACCAGGGCACCTTCCAGACCTACATCAGCGCGAACTACAACATCAGCGAGACGCACACCTTCTCGCCCACCCTGATCAACGAATTCCGTTTCGTTTTCAATTGGGGCAGCGACAAGAACCTGCAGTTCAACGCGGGCAACAACATCTCGGCTACCTACGGATTGCTCGGCGTTCCGTTCAACGCCGGCCCGCTGAACGGCGGCTTGCCGGCGGTATCCACCAGTTGGCAAGCCTTTGGAGCCCACGGCAACGATCCGGCCGCTGAAGGCCAGAACGATTTCCAGGTCATCGACAACGTCACGAAGGTGATTGGCAACCATTCGCTGAAGATGGGCTTCGAGGCCATGCCGATGCGCTTCTACACCATCGCCGACGGGACCCCGCGCGGAGCCTACAGCTACGGCGGCACATTTACCGGTGTGACGGGAGTCAGCAGCACCGGATATGGCAGCGCGGACTTCCTCGGACTGGCCACGGCGGGCACGCAAGGCGCGCCAACGAACCCAAGCGGCCCGTTTACGTATATCACTCCGCAAACCGACAACATGAATAGCGGCAGCGTCAGCACCTACGTGTACCAACACTACGCACACCAATATATTGCCGGCTATGGGCAGGACGATTGGAAGGTGACGCAGAAGTTCACCCTGAACCTTGGCCTCCGCTACGAGTACTTCACGCCCCAGCTTGAGCAGGGCGACCAGTGGGGGAACTTTGTTCAGGAGACCGAAACGATGACGTCCAACGGCGGGACCGGGACGGCGAAGCTGGTGATGCCGCAAAGCCAGTCCGGCCAGAAGCTCGATCCGAACCTGCAGGCGCTGCTCACCGCGGACAACGTGGCGGTCGTCTACACTACGAACCGGCACCTGCTGAATTTTGCGAAGCTCAACTTTTCGCCGCGAGTTGGCGGCGCTTACCAGTTCGACGACAAGACAGTCATGCGTATGGGATTTGGCGTCTTCATGGGCGGCTTCGAGCCGGGCGGCAACTCGGCTCTCACGCAGAATCCGCCTTACGTCATTAGCGCAAACCTGGCGAGCCTGCCCTCGTGCACACAGGGAACTTATTGCGAATCGCAAAATGCCTTCGGCAACACGCTCGAGAATGGGTTCTCAGGGTTCCTGTCTTCCGGCGGAATCCAGCACTTCGCCACTTTCCCGAACATCCAGGAAGCAGGAACAGGACCGAACCCGTACATGGCCATGCCATACAACATGCAATACAACCTGAGCCTGGAACATGCCTTCTGGGGAGGGACGACGGCCACGGTGGGCTACGTGGGCAGCGTGGGACGCCACCTGGTGACCCTCTACAACAACCCCAACCAGCCGCTAGCGATTACCATCGGCGGCCAGTCGAGCAACGGGTTCACGCCCTTTCCGCATTTCAGCGGGTCCCAGTGGATGGGGTGGACGGGCCAAAGCTCGTACAACTCGCTGCAGGTTACGGTGCAGAAGCACTATAGCCGCGGCTTGAGCTTCCTGAGCACCTATACCTGGGCGCACGCGTTCGATAACACGAACGACATACTGGGCGGCGACTACGGCGGCTACAGGCAGTCCTATCTCATTCCCATCAATCACGAGTGGGGACAGTCCGGCTACGATATCCGGCAGCGCGCCGTGATCAATGTCGATTACGACCTGCCGTTCGGAGTCGGCCGGCAATTCGTCAACCATCCGGGCGTGCTGGACCGCATCATCGGCGGTTGGAAGACCGATATGGAGTGGTGGGGCCAGACCGGCCAGCCGTTTACGGTCAGTATCAGCAGAGTTTCGACCGCTCTTCCAGGTTGCGGTGCGAATCCGTGCGGCATGGGTAATGCCAACGGCGGCGAGAACAACACCGCCATCAAGGTCGGCAATGCGTACGCAAACAACCTGCAGGCGCCGGCGGCCGACGTGGGAGGCGGCAGTGTGAGCAATCTGACACAGAGCGGCATCACTACTGGAGGGGCGTCGAATTCAGCCGCGAATGTTTGCGCGGCGCAGACCAAAACAAGGCAGCGCTGGTTTAACCCGTGCGCCTTTGCCGACCCGCTGGGCGTCGTCAGTTCGAGCAACGCGGCTGCCATTTCCGCCCTGGCGCCTTACCAAACCGGCACCTTCAGCTATTACTCGCCGGCAGTGGGTGTCGATAACGCACTTGCCGACGGACAATACAACACCAACGGGTCGATAAACTCCCTCGGGCCCGTGCCGTATGTCACCGGTTACGCGGCCGTGGCGCCTTTCTTCGGCAGCCCCAGGAACAATGTTTCAGGTCCGGGCAACTGGAAGCTGAACGCGTCGATGTTCAAGGACTTCAAGACATGGCGCGAGCAGTACCTGGAGTTCCGCGCCGACGCCTTCAACCTTCTGAACCACCCGACCCTCGGCAACCCTGGAAACACGAATACGGATATAGGCGCAAGCGTAGTCCAGATTACCGGGACGGGGTCCGAACAGAGCCTCACCATCGACGCACGCTTCTTCCAGTTGTCAGGAAAGTACGTGTTCTAGATTGATTGCTGTTCTTGATTCAATGCAGTACCATGAGGCCGCTCGCAATTGGGCGGCCTCATTGCGTATGCGAGATAGACTGAGCAAGACTGAACAGGACTGAGCAGATCTGAATAAGCAGGAGAGTGTGTGAATCGGCGTAAGTTTAATCAGCTTGCCGGCGTGGCCGGACTCGGCGCTCTGGTGGGGCGCAATGCAGTTTCCGCTGCAATTTCCGCGGCAAATTCCGCAACGGGCTCTTCACAGTCCGGGAATCAATCCGCAACACGCGGCCGCGGAATGGGCGACGGTTATCTTGTGGGCGCGGCCTATTATCCGGAATGGTGGCCATCGAGCGAATGGGAGATCGATTTCCACGAGATGCGGGAGCTCGGTATCAATGCGGTGCGCATGGGCGAATTCGCCTGGGCGCTCTACGAGCCCGCGCCCGGAAAATTCGATTTCGACTGGATGGATCGCGCGCTTGCAATTGCCGGCCGCAATGGCATCGGGGCCGTCATGGGAACGCCGACGGCGTCCATTCCTCCGTGGCTTTACCAGCAGTACCCCGATGTCCTGAGCGGAAGTGCGGAGGGGCCCTACACCTATGGCGGGCGCAAGGGATACAACACCAACAGCCCGCATTATCTTGAGGCCTGCGCGCGCGTAGTCACCGCGCTCGCCGATCACTATGGCAAGAACCCCACGGTGATCGGCTGGCAACTCGACAACGAACCTGGCAATCCCCAGCAGACGTTCGATGCGGTCTCTGAGCGCGCTTTTGAGCAATGGCTCAAAAATCGCTACGGCACTCTGGATGAGTTGAACCGCGTTTATAACGGCGCCTTCTGGAGCAATGAATTCACCGATTGGTCGCAGATCCGCTTTCCGTCGAACTCCGCGGAAGGGGGTTGGCAGCCGGCAATCTCGCTCGACTACCGCAGATTCTTCTCCGAATCGTTCCTCAATCATCTGCGCAAGCAGGCGGAGATTCTTCATGCGAGAACGGAGAACCAATTCGTTCTCACCAACTGGTCGAGTCCGACCGGAGCGGTGGATGCGTATGCCGCAGCGGAATTCCTGGACGCGTCGGCGTGGGATAACTACGTGAGCGCGCCCGGCCTGAGCCGGTTCCAGCGGCAATACACTGCCGGTTACTTGAGCGATGTCACGCGCTGCGCGGGGCCGCACCAGAGATTTATCTGCGCGGAGCAAAATGCCTACGTTCCGCCCGATGCGGATCCCGAAGGCTTGCGCCTGCAGGCCTATTGCGACCTGGCGCACGGCAGCCACGGGCAGCTTTACTTTGAATGGCGCCGGCCTGCCGTAGGGAACGAAGAGCACCGGCCGTCGTTCATCAAGGGCTTCGATGGCGCAATCAATCCGGACAAGGACGCGCTGGCTCTCATTTGCAGGGAGATGGCCCGCATTGGCCCGAAGTTGGCAAACGCAACCACGCGCGCGAATATCGCGCTGATCTACGACTACGTAAACTCATGGGCGCAAGGCGTCGGCGGTATCGGCGGAGACAGGACTCCGCGCTACGGCGAAATCCAGAGCTACTACACCGGACTCAAATCGCTGCACTGCGATATCGACATCATCCCGCCAGACCGAGACCTTTCCGGATACAAAGTCGTCGTCGCGTCCAATCTCCGTCTGATTGACGACAGAACAGTGGACCGCCTGAAGGCTTTTGTTTCCGGCGGGGGAACGCTGCTGCTGAACTACCGCGCTGCCACGCAGAATGTCGACAACAGCATGCGGCTCACGCTTGCGCCGGGACCGTTCACCGAGATCGCAGGAGTCAGATCCGAGGCAATTCTCGACCTGGTTGAATATAATTCGCAGAATGGGAATCTCGATGCGAATCTCCAGGCCGGGCTGGGAATCCGCTTTGCAGGAAGCGAGACGACTTTCAGCCCGCGGAGTGCAATCGAATCTCTCACGGTGCATGGTGCCGAAGTGATTGCGACGGTTCGCGGCGGAGGGCGCATGGAGGGCCGGCCGGCCATCACGCGCAATCGTCACGGCCGCGGCTGGGTGATTTATGTTGGTTGCGATTCGACCAGTGATGAATTCTATGAGGCGTTGGCACACGTGGCGGGCGCCGCCAGCGGGCTCGCGCCGCTGATTCAAGCGCCTGATGGAGTAGAAGTGACGAGCCGGCAGGACGGCGATACGACCTATTATTTCCTGCTGAACCTGACGGAGACCCCGCAAGAGAAAATTGCGCTGCCAAAGCCCATGGACGATTTGATTCGCGATCGGCGCGGCATCACAGAGGTCTCGCTAGGGCCGCTGGAAGTTGCGGTTCTGGCGTCATAGCAGCCGCGCTCGGTGTGCCCGCGAAGGGTTGCGGCCATGATGGAAGGATGAGCACCGGGATCGAAGGTCGAGGAAAGTGAAAAGACACCCAATCTCTCGCAGAAAATTTGTACAGGTTTGTTCGGCGACCGCGGCCCTGGCGCCGATGGCGGCCTGCCTGGACTGGTCTCCACCGAAAGCATGGGGTGCGCAAACGAGCGGTCCTGCGCAACGCGTGCTCGGCCTGGATAGCAATTGGATTTTTGCGGGCAAATCTACTGCTGCGGCCCTCGATCCCGCCTTCGACGACAAGGCTCTGCCTCGTGTCACACTGCCGCACACAGTTGCCGATCTCTCCTGGCGCAACTGGTCGCCATCGCAGTGGGACGATCTCTTTGTCTATCGCCGGCACTTTGCGGTACCTGCTGCCTGGTGTGGGCTGCGGCTGTTTGTTCACTTCGATCGCGTGATGGCGAGCGCGACTCCGGTGGTGAACGGGCGCAACCTGGAGCCGCACGTGGGCGGATTTCTTCCATTCGACCGCGAGATTACCGGCCTGACAACCGAGAACGAAAACGTGCTTGCGATCGCGGTCGATTCGCGCTGGCTGAATGTACCTCCGGCCGGTTCGCCACGCGGAGCAACCGCCGTGGATTATCTCTTGCCCGGGGGCATCACCGGATCGGTTGAACTGCGAGCATTGCCTGCAGTTTTCTTGCGCGAAGTGTTTGCCAAGCCGGTCGATGTGCTCGATTCCGGCCGTCGCGTTGAAATCACTTGCCGTGTGGATGCGGCTGCGCCGCTGCCGGCGCGCATTCGCCTGGAGGCTGCGCTGCGCCACGGTGATGAGACCATTGCCAGGGTGACGCAGAACTTGCAGATGGAAAAACCCGATGAGGAATTTCATCTTACACTCAGCAATCTCGGCAACATCCAGTTATGGGATCCTGAGCATCCGCATCTCTATCGCGTCGAGGTCACACTTTTTCTCGATGAGCGTCCCGTGCACCGTTCTGCCACACGTATCGGATTCAGGGAGGCGCGTTTCGCTATGGACGGATTTTTCCTGAATGGACGCCGCAAGCAGTTGTTCGGATTGAATCGTCATGAGCTCTATCCGTATCTAGGCTTCGCTGCGCCGCCGCGTCTGCTGCGCCGCGACGCGGAGATTCTGCGCAAGCAATTCAACTGCAATATCGTGCGCTGCTCGCACTATCCGCAGTCGGAGGCGTTTCTGGATGCCTGCGACGAGTGGGGACTGATGGTGTGGCAGGAACCGCCGGGCTGGCAGTACATCGGCGACGAGAGCTGGCAGGACCTGGCGGTGCGCGACGTGGAAGCGATGATCCGGCGCGACCGCAACCATCCAGCCATTGTGATCTGGGGCGTGCGCATCAACGAATCGCGCAACGATCCAGCGTTCTATCGGCGCACGCGGGAGGTGGCGAAGTCGCTCGACGATTCCCGTCCCACTTCGGGCACCATGACGCCGGATTCGCGGAAGAACTGGCAGCAGGAGTGGCACGAGGACGTTTTTGCGTTCGACGATTATCACGCGACGCCCGATCATAGCGTGGGCATTCTCGATCCTGTGGAGGGTTATCCCTACATGATCGCGGAGACAGTGGGACAGTTTAATTACGCGACTGGCAAGGGATTCGCTGTAAGGTACCGGAGGGCCGGCGACATCGTGCAGCAGACGAGCCAGGCGCTCTATCACGCGCAGGCGCACAGCAAGGTTGCTGACCACAAGCGCATGGCGGGAACCATCGCGTGGTGTGCGTTCGACTATGCGAGCCTGATGAACGATTACGAGGCGGTCAAATGTCCCGGCGTCGCCGATGTTTTTCGCTTGCCGAAACTGGGCGCGGCGTTTTATCTCGCGCAAGTCGAGCCGTCGGTAAGGCCGGTGATCGAGCCGAGCTTTTACTGGGACTTTGGACCTCAAACACCGTCAGGCCCGGGGGAACACGCCGCTATCTTCTCGAACTGCGAGCGGCTTGAGATTTTCATCGATGGCAAGCCGCATGCAACGCTCAATCCCGACCGCACGAACTACGCGAACCTGAAGTTTCCGCCCTTCTTCGCCGATCTCAAACTGGACGGCGCAGCCCATCCGGAATTGCGAATTGACGGCTACGTGGGCAAAATGCGCGTGCTTTCGCGTCGGTTTTCGTCAGATCACGCGGCGGATCGCTTCTGGCTGCATGCGGACGATGCGGAGCTTGTGAACGACGGTTCGGATAGCACGCGGCTTGCCTTCGCGGTCGTCGACAAGTTCGGCGCGACCCGCGCATTTGCCGGAGGGGAGGTCGCGCTCGATCTCGACGGGCCGGGTGTCATCGTTGGCGACAATCCATTTCCCCTTGAGGCGAATGGAGGCGCAGGAGCGGTGTACATCAGGACCATCCCTGGCCGCGTAGGGACGATTCGCATCACGGCGCGCCACTCTGCGCTGGGCGCCGGTGCAGCGGAGATCCGCGTGAGACCGCAAGAGAGCGAGAGTTAGCCTGGCCGCGGCGTTCTCATTGCATCGCGGCAGCGGCGATGAGCGCGTCGAGCGCGGAAGTTTGCCGCGTGGCGTCGGCCGAGTCGAAGGGCCCCTGCCAGAGGGCGCCGAACTCGCAGTTCGGGCCCTGATCGCTGGCCACTATGCTTTTCGCGTTGGCGTCGGCGAAAGACTGGTAGCGGGGATCGGGATCGGCCACGTAGAGCGCCATGAGATTGCGCAGGAAGACGCCTTTGAACTGCGGAGCGTCGCCGCCCGACATCGATCCCGGGTCCGTGAGAATTCCGTTCTGGGTGAGATTGGCGATGGCCGCGTTGGCGATGGCTTCGGCCGCCGGCAACAACGTAGGATCTTTGTCGGCAAGGTAAAGCTCCACGAGTCCGCTGAGAATCACGCCCTGATTGTAGGACCACGTGGTGGCGCCGTTGTTGGTGCACGCATTGGGGTTGGATGAATTCAAACCGTCGTTGATGAGATTTTGCGCGTTGATCATGCCGGAGTTTTTAAACCACGTCCACTCCTGCTGCGCCCAGTTCAGATAAGATGCCGATGCGCTTCCCGATGTGCGGTTGGCGAGTTTGGCGGCGATGGAGAGGAAAAGTTCGTTGGGGATCGCGTTCTTGTAAGTGCGTGAAATGCTCCACCAGACGCCGCCGCCGCAGGTCGAGTCCCAGCCTCCAGTGATGGCCGTGAAGATGGTCTCCGCCATGGAGAGGTACGCCGGATTGCCGGTCACGTCGTAGGCGTCAATCCAGGCCAGCGCCCACCAGCCGTCGTCGTCGTAAAAGCTGTTGACGAAATTCGCATGCGCTCCCTGCGCCGCGGTGAAGGTATTGGCAATCACGGAATAGTACGACGTGTCGCCGCTGACGCGCTCGTAGTTTGCCAGGACGGTGATGGAGTTGGCGGAATTCCACCAGCCGGAGGGAGAAGCGTAGAGGCCGGAACTGGACAGGTACCACTCCTGCAAGGTCTGGATGCCGGAGCCGGCTTGCTGGGTGTAACTTTGCGCCGCGGTAACGGTGCTCCCCGGATTGGCCGGCGGCAGAATGGCGCCACCGCAACCAGTAGGAGCCAACATTGAGAGGATGCAAAAGGCAATGACCGGAACTGTGCAGAAGTTTTTCATGAGAGGTGCGTAGCAACGCCGGGCGGGGAAGAAGATTCACAGAAAACGTGCCGCATATGGCGCTGCAACGCGCGCCAAGGACTCGCCTGTGACCGGTCCCCCGAGTCAGCTTGATTGTACTGCGCGAGCCGCTCCGTGTTCAACTCTCAGAAGCGAGCGCTGCAGGCCGGCGAACTGGTGGAGACCGGTCCCTCAACGCGCCATCGGACCGCACCGCAACACGCGTACACGCGGAGTTTTCTGGCGGCGGTGCCGACTTTACGCAGCGATCGGGACCGTCCGTTGGCGGTTGCGGAGTGAGGATTGGAGTACGTTGATCGGTTGATTTGGTAATTATTTGTTGACAAGCGCGGGCGTGGACGCCCGCACTACAGCCGGCCAGGAGGCCGGCGCTACATTCTGCGGGCATTTGTGTCTCGTAGACTGAGGAGAGAGGTTTCGCGCAATGCAATGGCCGGCTCAATTTTTGCTCTCCGCGCTTTCAGCGGCGCAGTTTCCCAGGGCCGAAGCGCCGGAGATCGCGTTTCTGGGACGGTCGAACGTAGGCAAATCGAGCCTGCTGAACGCGCTGGTGGGCGAGAAGGCCGCGAAAGTCTCCTCCACGCCGGGGCGCACGCGCGCCATCAACTTTTTCGCGGTTTCGGACGCGCGGGGCAAGCGGAAGATGATTTTCGCCGATCTGCCCGGCTATGGATACGCGAAGGTTTCGAAATCCATCTCCGCGGAATGGCCGACATTTGTCGAGCCCTATCTCGCAGAACGCGAGACCTTGGCGTTGTGCATCTGCCTGGTGGACGGCAACGTGCCGCCGCGTCCCAACGACCGCCAGTTGCTGGACTGGCTGCGCGACGCGGGCCGCGAGTTCGTAGTGGTTGCCACGAAGATTGACCGGATGAGCGGCAACGAGCGCACGCGCAGCCTGGCGACACTGAAACGAGCGCTCGATGTCGAGGAACTTTTGCCGGTTTCGGCGAAAACGGGCTATGGGATCAAGGAACTGCGGGCGCGGATTGAAGAGGCAGGGAATAGGGAATAGGGAGCAGGGACTAAGGGACTAAGGGGGCGGGACGGTCGCCGGGTTCAAAACGATGTTTCTCCTCGAGGCTGCGAACGTAGGAGAGAATCTCGCAGGGAAAAGCAATCTCGCCGTGATCGACTCGCTGATTCAACTGTTCAGAAAAGCGGGCGGCGAATGCGCGATGCGTTGAAAGCAGGCGCAGGTCCTGCGCCATACGGCCCAGGTAGCGCGGCGCGAGGCGCAGCCAGCGGCGGGCTGGCCAGTCGTTCGCGTTGAGACATTCGAGAGCGATTGCATCCAGCATTGCCAAATCTTTTTGACGAGCCGAGTCCACGCGCCAGATGACGAGCGCCGGAATGCTGGTGAGATCGGTTTCGTCCTGCTCGCCTTCCCGATCAATGAGCGCCTCATGGAGAGGCACGATGGGCACGTCGCGGCGCAGCAGGTCCGGCCGCACGCCGCGCTCGTTCATCTCGCGCTCCATGGCCGCCACAGCCATCGCGACACAAACGGAAACCGTTTCGCGCTTACGAAGCTGGTTCTTGAGGATGCGCAAGGCCTCGTCGAGCGAAGTGACGAGGAAATCGGCGATGGCTTCGCGAATAGCCTGCTTTTGTAAGGCAAGGTCTGCCGATGCGACGAGCGTGGCTGCGCCGGCGATGTTGGCCGCGACGACGAGCGCGCGGCCCATGCCGTCCATTTCTCCGGCATAGAAGAGGCTGCCGCCAAGGCCCGATTCCGAATCGGCATACGGGGACGCGATCAGCTTTGCGTAGGCGTGCGCCACTTGCACGACAAAATCGAGAACGTCCTGAGATGGAGGGGCGAACGCCACGAACTTCATCCTATCCGTTGGTTGGCCTGCGGGGCGAGCGCCATGGAGGCCAGGCAGCATTTCTCACAGATGTCTCGACGGCAGGGAAAATAGCTCATTATCAGGAGCTGTCTCCTTTGCGGGGGTCTGGAGACCGGCGCTAGAGATTCTCGCGGCATGTGAGAAATGCTTGTTAATTCTGCTGCTCCAGCCAATTGCGTTTCCTGACGAAGAAAACGAACTCGCCGGGTTTGGCGGTGTATTGTGTCTGGCTGCACTCGTTGGGGGCGACGACGCCCGACTGCAGAATCTTGCCGATGGGATACCAGACGTCTCTTTCCTTGTCGGATTCCTTTGCGACATCGCAGTTGATGTAGGTCTGCATCGCCAGGTCATAGGTGGCCTTGACCGCGATCTCCCGGGCGTCGGGGGGCAGCGTCACGAGGACGGTTCCGTCGTCATTTATGTGTGTCCATTCGTTGTGCGCGGTGTCGTGATGATCGATGCGCACCAAATAGTTCGAGGCTTTTACGGGCAGCCCGGTTTTGCCGTCGAGCAGACGGATGTGAATGGTATTTTCCGTCTGGGCGTGAAGGCCGGCACAAAGAACGGCGGCACATAAGAGGCCGACGAGGGTGCGGATAGCTTGCATGAAGACTCTCCTCCGGCGCGGCGCAGGATAGGAACGCTCTATCGAAGCGTGTTTCAAAGATGATTGTATAGATTCCGGTCATCATCCCGCAGGGACTAAATCCCAGTCCGTTTCATGGCGGCTTGCGGCGCGGCTGAAAGCCGCGCCCTGATACAAGACTTGTACAGTGAGGTTCGTGCGACCCCACCCCGGCAAAGCTTCGATGGGGCACCCCGTTTTTGTGCTGAGTTCGATTCGCGAAAAGCAACCGCAGGTCCTTCGACTCGATTTGGCGCATTTCATGCGCCTAAGCTCGCTCAGGATGACAGCAGTATCTGTGTTGCGAACCTAAAAGAGAGGACTCCCAAAGTTACCAGGAAGAATAAAGCTGTCCGTCGGTGCCAGTTTCAGTCGAGCCGGAATGGACGTCGATAATGCCAGGTTCGGTCTCATCCAGCGAAACCATGGAATCGCTGCTGTCGGTCACCCAGGTGTCTTTGCTGCGCGTCATGGGATCTTCGGGAATGGCTCGGATGTAGCCATCCTGGACCAGATCGTCGAGCGACTGCGGTCCCTTCTGCTTGTCCATGGTGTAGGTGTCGATGGCGGTGCGCATGGTCTGCAGGTCTTCCTTGAGCGCGGCCTCGCGCGCGTGCCTGAGGGCGCCCACAAAGCTGGGAATCGCCATGGTGATGAGGATGCCGATAATGGCCATCACGATCATCAGCTCGATGAGGGTAAAGCCGGATTGTGTGCGTCTGTTGCTCATGTCTTTTTCTAGTGGTGAGTGATTAGTGGTTAGTGCACATTGCCTCGAATCCGCTCTCACTTCTGTCGGTACTCCTCACTACCCACCAATCACTACCCACTGTCTTTCACCACGTCGCATACTTGGTCCCGTCAAGCGCGGTTCCCTGCGACTTGGAGTGTACATCGAAGACACTCTGGCCGCCCCATGAGTCGGAATCGGGGTCGTCCTGCATGGAGCGCAATCCCCACTCAGCCTGGCTCGTCATGGGATCCACGGGAATCTTGCGCAGAAACCTGACCTTCTTGCCTTGCACGTCCACACCGTTTACCAGCGTCTCAAGGTCGGGCGGGTAATTCTGGCTCTCGATCTTGGTCTGGAATGCGTTCCTGTCGGCCGCGTCCTTGTACTTGTCGATGGCATCGCGCATCGTCCACAGATCGGCGCGGAGCTCACGTTCCTTTTGCCGCTTGACCTGGAAGCGCACGAGGGGCAAGGCAGCCGACATGAGAATGGTGAGGATGGCCGTAGTCACGATCAGCTCAGCCAGCGTAAGGCCGCGTTGACTGCTGGGCGCGGGAAAAAACGGAGCCTTGCGGTTGGCGGCTTGGCTTTTTATTCGAATAACGGGAATACATCCCGCAGGGGCTAAAGCCCACGAATCTTCGCGGCGTTTTTCGGCACGACTGAAGTCGTGCCCTTTCACGGCAACGATCTCTTCGGCGGCACGCGAAAGCATCATCGACACAACCCCTACTTCACAACAATGGTGGCTTGCCCTGTCTGCACCGGTACTTGTTGCTGGGCCGTGTTCACTACCGAGGCGCGCGTGATGCCCAGGCCGCTCTGGCCCGGGGCCTTGGCCTGGAAGGTAAGCACGCACACCACGCCTGTGCCGGTGATGCCGTGTGTTCCCGGCGGTCGCGAGATGCTGACGACGAGGGTTCCCGGCGGTTCCTCAACATGACTGAGGCCGGTCGGCTGGCCGTCGCGGCTGAGGATGTCTCCGGCCGCTATGCCGCTCAATTGCAGATTGGCGGTGTCGTAGTGCAACTGCAAGGCAACGGAAGTGACATCGGTTCCCCCATTGAGCACGATGGGAACCTGGAAAGTGGCGCCTGCGGCCATGGGCGTTGCGGGCACATTGAGAGCCAGGCTGGCGCCCGCCACGGGCGGGGGTGGCGCCGTGGCTGTGGACGGACTTGCCGCAGCCGGGGCCTGAGGAGACGGCACGCCAGGTGGCTGGCTGGGCGGCGACTGGGTAACGGGCAGATTGGGTTGCGGCACGGCCGCTTGCGCGGTGGCCGTGGGACCGCTATTGGAGCCCATATCGGAGCGCAACTGCGCCAGCATCTGTGGCGCGGCCTCGATGGCGCTTTGCGAAGGAATCGATCCCACGACCGGCCGTTGCGCCGGCATGGTGTGTGCGGTAGGCACCACAGCGGGCGCCGCCGCGCCATTGTCGTTGTCTCCATGGCGCAGCGCGATCGAAGTCTGCCCCAGGCCGGTGTCGATGACGCGCAAGTTGGCCTGATCCAGCTCCTGCGAACGCACGATATGCGGCACCACAACGAAGACAATGTCGTCGTCCTGGATGGTGTGGTCCTTGGAGCCGAAGATGTACTTGAGGATGGGGATGGCGCTCAATCCGGGGATGCCGGTCCAGTTCACCGCTTCCTGCTTGTTCTGAATGCCACCCAGGATGCTGGCCTCGCCCTCGCGGAGGCGGATGGTCTGGTCGACCACGCGCTGGCTGATGATGGGCTCCGTGACGCCGCTGATAGTCTCGGTTCCGCTCTCTGCAGAGACCTCGATCTTGATTTTCAGGGTAACGTCGTGGTCGTAGTGGACGCTGGGCGTCATCTCAATGTTCACGCCCACGTCCTGGTACTGGAACTGGGTGTTCACCAGCGAGCTGACCAGCGCTGTGGCCGCACCGGTTTGATAGGAGCCGGTGGCGATGGGGATGCGCGAGCCGATCTTCATAGTGGCTTTTTGCGCATCGGTAGCGCGAATGCGCGGGCTCTGCAGGACCTTGGTGTTGTTGTCAGTGAGCAGCAGGTTGAGCGTGGCCGAACCCACGGTAACAGCGAAGTCAGTGGAGTTGAGATGGGCGAGGCTGTAGAGAGTGGGGCTGACAGTCGAGGTGGTGGAGCCGGTGGTGCCGGTGGTACCGGTGGAGTTCGGCTGCAGGGTGACGCCGAAGCTGCTGGGCCATTGCATTCCCAGCGTCTTCTCCCAGTTCTTGCTCACTTCGAGCACCGCGATGTCGACTACGACTTCGCCGCGGGGCTTGTCGAGGTCCTCGATGAGTTGCTGCGCCAGCAGAAGCTCATCGGGCGTGCCGCGCATGACGATGGCGTTCTGGCTCTGCACCGGAAAGGCCTTGGCGCCCTGCATGACATTGCGGATGGCCGTGGCCACATCGTTGAGATCGTTCTGCTGCCATGCGTTGGTCAGATAGAAGGTCTGCACGGCCTGCTCGTCCAGGTCGCGCCGCTTGGCGGGAGTGTTCTGGGCCACGAAGATGGTATTGCTGGTGACCGGACGCCAGAAGGTATTGGACATCACGCCCACAATGCGCAGGGCGTCGAGCAGCGAAACGTTGTTCAGGTCCACATCAATGCGACTGGAGTGGTAGTCGGGATCGAACATGACATTGACGCCGGCGGCTTTGCCCACGGTCTGGTACACCACTTTGGAGTCCTCGGCCATATGCAGGGAAAGCGGCTCATTCGAGACCGGCCTGAGCTCCGGCGGAGACTCGATGGTCTGGAGTTGCTCGGCTTCCGCGGGAGGCTCGGGAAGTCCCACCTCCGGCACCGGCGCGCTTTCACCCTGCTTCTGGCGGATGCGACCAATCTCCTGCTGCGCGGCCTCGTTGCCGGGATCGATTTCGGCAGCGTGGAGAAACTCGCCCAGCGCAGCCTGGTTATCGCCAGCCTGCGCCAACTTGCGGCCCCTGGTGACGTGAACTGAGGATGCCGTGACGCGCACGCGCGAAAGCGCAATCTTGAAGCGCGCGTCCCTGGGATCCTTGTTGAAGGCTTTCTGGAAGTCGTCGAAAGCCGTGTCGTAGTCTTCGCGGGCCTCGGCGGCCTGGCCCTGCTTGAAATCGGAGTTGGCTGACTCGGCGTAGACCCTCGCGCCCGGCAGGCCAAAGCCTGCCGCTGCAGCAAACAGGACAATGGCTAAGACAGTTCTCGATGTCATGATTCCGGCCACGGCCGGAGCGGGCGTGCGCTTCATCCTATTCCCCGGCGTTTCTCCAGATCCGCCCGCGCAATCCCCGGCGGCGATTGCGAGCCTGGGTTGCAGGTTTCCGGCGGGCGTTGCGATGAGATTCCTTGTGCCGATCGGGAGCGAAAAACGCTGCTTCATTCTAGCAAAGCTCAGCTGCCGTCCATCGAAATCTGCGCCGATGCTACGATGAAGACTCAAGGACGCTCGCCTGTGCCCCGCCAAAGCAGCCACATGATCGTTCCCAAAGACGCGCAGCCCGCGAAAAAGGCGGCCCAGCCGCGCGACCCCGTGGCCAGCGGCGAGCGCGACGCCGCGCACAACCGAGCCGCCAGCCACAATTACTTTCTCCTCGAAAAATTCGAAGCCGGCGTGGCGCTGCGCGGTACCGAGGTGAAGTCCATTCGCGAGGGGAAGGCCAACCTCAGGGATTCCTACGGCCTCATCAAGGATGGCGAGGCGTTCCTCTTGAACCTGCATATCGGTCCTTACTCCCACGGCAACATGGCCAACCACGACGAGACGCGTACCCGCAAACTCCTGCTGCACCGCGAGGAAGTTCGCAAGCTACTCTCCAAGACGCAGATCAAA
>JBEKGH010000062.1:0-42185 GCA_050012895.1 Occallatibacter sp. | reverse complement strand
TCAAAGCGCCGGGCGATGGCCGAAGGACCTTCCCCCCGGGCCAACCCTCCGAGCACACGATCACGCAAGTCCTGCGAATACGATTGCATGCAGCCCTCCCTCAAACGTACAGGAGGATTATCACACAAATATGTAGATACTTAAATTAGAAACGCTCTAGTATCTGCCGCCGCGGAACACTGGAGTTTACTGTACGCCTTACTGTAAATTCACTTGTCAGCTCCGCTTCGCGCCGTGAGGATGCATACTGGCCCGAAACAACGCCTGGAGGATTGTCTGCTGATGCGGATGTTGAAGTGTGCCCTTTGTCTCGCAATACTTGGCTGTTCCCTCTCTTCCTTGACGGCGCAAACCAATACTCCGGCATTGAATCCCCGTCTTTACCTTTCCAACGCCGATGTGACGCGGCTGCGCCAACAGGCCGGGGTTCCCGCCTTGGCTGCCGCTTACGCTGACCTCGAGACGAAGACCAACAATAGCGTGGACGCCTGGCTCAAGAAATATCCTGCCACCCCCCCTTCGCGCTCTACCGGGGAACTCGTCGCCATCGGTAAACGCGACAATCCTTCGCCTGACTTCAAGACCATCGCCACGGCCTACGCGCTTCATCCCAAGGCGGCGCTCGGAAGGGTGCTGCGCGAGAAACTGATGGCCGCCATCGGCGTGCGCCAGATCAACAACTACTGGTTCAACGACGGCATTCATGAAGGAGAGGCCTCAATGCAGTTTCTCGAGGCCTATGACCTTGCCACAGCGGCCGGCCTGATGACTGCGGAAGACAAGCAGGCGGTCAAGGAAGAAGTGCGGCGCTGTGCGCACTTTCTTCAGGGTTGGATGCTCGACAGCTGGTGGCCCGATGAGCGGTTTTCGCAGGGATATACGTGGTACTACCGCAGCGTGTATTGCCTCAATTTTCACATCTTCGCCACTTCGATGATGGGGACCATCGCGATGCTCTACCCCGATCTTCCTGAGTCTCCGGAGTGGCTGCGATCGGCGCAATCGGAGCTTCCCAAGCTGCTTTTTACGGAGTTCGGGCTCGACGGCGCCTACGGGGAGGGCTCGCTCCACTATTGGAGTTTGTCGGCTCAGGCGCTGCTGCAATTTATGGTGGCGAGCCGCAACCTCGAAGTGCGCGACTACTTCGCCGATCCCGCGTTCACGGATGCGATGCGACGGACGCTTGAGTGGAGGATGAACCTTACCGAGCCGGATGGTCACATCTTTGCCGTGGGCGACACGGATCGCGATACCGTAGGCGCTGAGGAATTGATCGAGGGTGGAAAACTTCTGAAGGAACCGACATTTGTCTGGGTGGGCCGGACCATCATCGAGCGTGGACGGCCGGGAATGATCCCCGATGATCCCTACGAGCTTTTTGACTATGATTTGTCCGCCGCGGCAACGGCTCCCACCGAATTGTCAGCAAATCACCGCTTCTCCGGCTACGGGATCTTCCGCTCCGGTTGGGGCGCGCAGGATAACTACTTCCTTCTGAAGTACGGAACCACATTCATCGGACGGCGCGAGAACGAAACGGGGCTCGTCATCTCCGGCCATGCCCATGCCGACGCTCTGGAACTGGAGCTCTGCTACAAGGGGATCCCGATCACCGTGGACCGGGGCCGCGTGGGCCGCTATCAGGACTGGGACACTTACGGCGGCTACTCCAAGGCGACCGTGGCGCACAATACGGTCGGCATCGGCAACCCGTGGGGCTACGACCGGCTTGACGGGCTCTACGCCGAACATGTCAAGCAGCACGGCAAGGAGTTTCTCTATGAGACCTCGCAAAACGATATTGGCCGCGACGATACGGAGTTGAGAGCTTTTGGGGATGTCGGACAAATCGGCATCATTTCAGCAAAGCTCAAAACCTACGATCATGTGACGCAGCAACGCAGCGTGGTCTGGTTTCGCGATCTCGGCGTGGCTGTGGTCAACGACCAGATGGAAAGCGACCGTGAGCAGCCGTATGAGTGGTACCTCAATCCTGCGGGAAAACTGCTGGCCCATGACAAGGTGCTCACGTTCGGCGACGATATGGCCCGGCTCGATGTGGTTCCGATTCTGCCTGGCGATGAGACCGTCCAGACAGTTTCGAAAGGGGACCCGAGGCTGCCTCCGTACTACTTCTCACTGCGGCCCACGGCGGCGCCCGGCGGATGGTCGCCCCAAAATCGATGGGACAATTTCACGTTGCTGGTGCTCAAGAAAAATGCTGCGTCGACGGATTTTCTCAATGTTCTGGTCCCGTATGAAAAAGTCTCGCCCTTTGCGGTGTCGCCTATGGGCGCGAAAGGAGCGAGGCTTACTGGGAAGGACACCACTCTGCTGGTTGCTTCGGGCGGAAATGACGATGCCTCACTCTCGACAGATGGAAGTTTTGCGGTGGCGCGTCTGGATCGAGGATCGCTCTCGAGCTACGCGCTGCATCACGGCTTTCGTCTTGGAATCGGCAACGGGGGGCTCGGCAACGAGGGGCTCGGTAATGAAGAGCTCATCAGGGTTGAGCTGCTCAGCAAGCCGTGGGAACCTTTCTTCGACAGCGCGGTCACGGGCGCTGTGAGCCTTGCCGATCATCGCGCCAGCTTCAGCTTTCCGCTCAGTCCCATGGACAAGGGACTCATCCTATTCAGCCCCAAGGTCAAGGAAGGCGAAGAGCAGCCTCTACCTCTTCAGGTCGCTGTCTCGTTTCGCGTGTATGAGAAACCCAGGCGCATGGTCGCCCTGCGCTCCGCGACGGAAACGCCAAAACTCGATGATCCGGAATTCGATCGCCTGACCGTCCCGTGGGTGAACGATCCTCATCAAGGGCATTACCTGCGCGAGCCGCTTGATTTCACATGGGGCGCGGAAAAGAAACTTGTGACCGTGATTCTCGATGTCGGAATCCGCCAACTGGTCTGGGAGTAGAGCGGATAAGGTAGAGGCCCCGTGGATGATTAGAGCGTGTTGCATAAACGGCCTGGCCGGCGAGCGCGAATGCCTCAGGGGTTAAAACCCCTTAGCTTTCCAGCCCTTTTCGGCACGACTGAAGTCGTGCCCTTTCGCGAAACCATTCATGAAACAGGCTCTACTATTTATGAAACACGCTCTACTCATGTTGGGCTATTTCGAAGAGCGCGAGTTTGGAACCGTTTGGGAAATCGAACAGGATGCCGAAAGTAAAGGGCAATTCCCGTTCAAAACAGTTGAAGAACGGAGCTTCCTTCGCTTCGGAGCGAGACAAATAGGTGCACGAGGCGTTGGCCAACTCAGCCATCGATGTTTCGAGGATAGAAGATTCAACAACCGAGAATGTTCCCCGGGTGCGGACCGAGACGATACCGGCATCGTCGACGCTCAGTTGCCCAGAGATTGAAGACCCTATGGAACATTTCGAATCGGAGAACGCGGCCAGAGTCTTTGTGGAGGATGCACTCAGCCTTTCGAGGTAACTGCTGACTTCTTGCGGCGTAATGGTCTTCGATGAATTCATATTCCTCCAAATGGTGAAAAATACTGGAGTAATTAGAGCAAAAGAATACCCCGACAGGCCGGGGCTGCCAAGTGAGAAATCGTTCGCACGGTCAGTGACGAAGCAAAAGCAGACCATGGGCCGGGGTTTGGGTAGCGACTGGCGGCGGGCTAAAGGCTGGCCAATGCAGACTTCACAGACGTGCGGGCTTTAGCGGAATGCCAAAGAAGGCCGCGAAGTACGGCCAGTTCCGAACCGTTTGAATCAGAATCACTTAGACATGCAATCCATGGAGAGAATCACGGTACCATCTGGATTTCATTAGGACCGTTGCCGGCAGTTTTCGCCATTTTCGCAGCAGACAAGGCGTGTTCCGGCCGGAAAGAGTTTTGGCGAACCCAATGGCAGAGCGCCTCGTGTTGTGAGCCGCAGCTGGGATGCCTTATATTAATTCGAGGGTCGAACTTGATCTGCTTGTTCCCTTCCCCACAGGAACCCTCAGTGAGAGAATCGGGCTCAAGCGTGGCCGGAGGTTTCCGCTTCCGAAGCATCTGCTAAGCCGGCGGAGCGGTTACTGAATTCGAGATTCAGCAGCAAAGGAACGAATCATCGCCGTGGGCGCTGATCGAGAGGTTGAAATGTTGCCAGAACAATGGGATACGTTCAAACGCGCGGTGCGCCGCGAAAAGATGGACAAGATTCCCATGGCGCTGATTATCGACAGCCCGTGGATTCCAGGCTACCTGGGGATCGAACATCTGGATTATTTCCTCGATCCGGAGCTTTGGTTTCAATCCAATCTGAAAATCATGCGGGAGTTCCCGGATGTCATCTTCGTTCCCTCATGGTGGATGGAGTACGGGATGGCGGCGGAGCCATCGATTCTGGGCGCGAAGATTAAATTCTGGCAGGACAATACGCCAAGCGAGTACCAGACGCTCTATCACCTCGAGGACATCGACAGATTTCCCGATTACGAAGTTGAAGCCGACGGTTTTGCAGGGCTGACGCTGCATCGCATCAAGAGGTCGCGGCAGAGAATTCTGGATGCCGGCTACATCCTGCCGATGGTGACCTCTCGTGGGCCGTTGTGCACGGCGGGATTCGTGCGCGGCACGACCGAATTCATGATCGATCTGGTGGAAAACCCGGCGGGCGCGCACAAGCTCATCGATCTGTGCACGCGGGTCATCATCGACTGGCTGAAGGCGCAGCAGAAGGTAATGGGCGATACGGTGGAGAGCATCTTCATCCTCGACGACATTGTGGGTTTCATCAACGAGGAACACTACCTCGAGTTCGCGCATCCCTATTTGAAGCGCATTTGCGATGCTTTCCCCAAGGATTGGGTGAAGCTTTATCACAACGACGCTGAAGTGGATGCATGCCTGGACCATCTGCCCGACACAGGTTTCAACGTGTTGAACTGGGGCAAGCAGCGGCATATTACTGAAGTGAAGAGGCGCGTGGGCGACCGCATGTGCCTGATGGGCAATGTGAATCCGCTGGAGGTTGCGGTGCGCGGGACGCCGGAAGAGGTGAAGGACGAGACGCTGGAAGTTCTGGAAGGTTCCGGCGGCGAGGGGATTATTTTGTCAGTCGGCGGCGGCACCAGCCCCGGCATGCCTCGCGAAAATATTCTGGCCATGCTGGAAGCCCTTGAGGAGTTCAACTCGAAACGCGCGGCAGCGGTGAGCGCCCGCTGAGGTCAAGTGAGGTCATGGAAAAATGCCCGACTACGCCCTGATGAATCAGTACCTGTACGAAGGCAACGCCGCGGAGGTGGAGCGGCGGACGAAAGAAGCGCTTGCCGAAGGGCGCACGGCGCAGGAGGTGCTGACCGAAGGACTGATCGCCGGCATGAGCGTGGTAGGCGAGGACTTTAAGCACAATATTCTTTACGTTCCCGAGGTCTTGATTGCAGCGAGGGCGATGAAGGCCGGCATGGCGGTGCTGAAGCCGCTGTTGACGTCGAAGGATGGCGGCACCAAGCCGAAGGGTGTTTTGCTGATGGGCACGGTGCGCGGCGATCTGCACGATATCGGCAAGAACCTGGTGGGAATGATGGCCGAAGGCGCAGGCTTCGAGGTGCACGACATCGGCGTGGACCAGAGTGTGGATAAGTTCATGGCCGCGGCCGAAAAATGCAAGCCGAATATCGTTGGCATGAGCGCGCTGCTGACCACTACGATGATGTATATGAAGACAGTGATCGACGGCTTTGATGCGGCCGGCCTCACCCACATCAAGATGGCGGTGGGCGGCGCTCCGATCAGCCAGATGTTTGCCGACGAAATCGGGGCTGACGGATATGGAGCGAATGCTTCCGCCGCAGTGGATCTGTTTTTGCGGCTGGCGGCACAGTCTTAAATCGGCGGGTGCGAACCGTGGCCACATACAAGATTCTTTATTGGCAAGAGATTCCAACACAGATCACGGTCGAGGATGAGTCCGAGACCGTGACCGCGATGCTGGGCGACCGCTTCATGGCGCTCATCGACGCGCAGGCGATGAAGCAAGGGTTAACAGCGACCGACGCCTTCCTGGACGCATGGCATTGGAGCGAGGAACAGGAGCGCGAAGGTACAGCGCATGAAGTGGTGGCGGCATTGAAGGCTGAATTCGAAGCCGGGAACTGGTAGAACTGGCTGCATAAATGCTCTCAGCCGGTTGAAAAACGTCCCTCAGGGGTTAAAACCCCACTGTTTATGCGCCTTTCATGGCACAACTGAAGTCGTGCCCTTTCAAACGGAATTTATGCAAGCAGTTCCAGGAACTTTTTCGTAATGACTGTCACGCTTACCATCAACGGACAATCGACTGAAGCGGCGAGCGGAGAGTCGCTCTTCGAACACGCTGAAGGTCTCGAAATCGACGTGCCTACTTCCTGTCGCAAGCAGGGAAAATGCAAGGAGTGCATGGTCGAAGTGATCGAGGGGATGGGCCTGCTCTCGGCGCGGACCGGCCCGGAACAGCATCTGAAGGGTAATTTTCGCCTCTCCTGCCAGACGTTTGTGACGGGCAGCGGCGGACATGTGCGCTGCCATACGATGCGCCGCGGGCAGATGCGAATCGAACGGCACGCGTCGGGCCTGGATGCGATCGAAGGGCCGGTTCAGCTCGATCCCGCCGTCACCCGGGATGGGGACCGCATCCTGATCGACGGTGTCGAAGTTGACCGGTCGACCGGGCCCATTCACGGCATTGCCATGGACCTGGGCACCACCACGGTCGTGCTACGTCTGATGGATCTCGAAACCGGCGAGTTGATTGCGGACACCTCGTTTGAGAACCCGCAGCGTTTCGGCGGGTCCGAGGTAATGTCGCGCATCGCTTACGACACCGAGCACCGGGGGCGATTGCTGATGCGGACGCTGGCCGGATATCTGAGCCATGCGATCGAAAAGTTCCCCGTCGATCCGAAGAGCATTTACGAAATGGTGGTGGTGGGCAACTCCACCATGCGCGACCTGTTTTTCTGGCAAAGCGTGTACTCGATCGGTCAGAGTCCTTACCAGTCCGTCACCGAAATCGAGATGGCCGCTGGCAAGCGCGCGACCACGAGCCTGACCCAGACCGGACAGCACAGTCTTCTGCCGATTCATCCTCGGGCGCGTGTGTACGGGGCGCCGATCGTCAGCGGACACGTGGGCGCGGATGCCGCGGCGGGAATGCTTGCGGTCGATATGGCCCATCAGGAGCGGCTGGTCGCGATCATGGACATCGGCACCAACACCGAGCTGATCGTGGGGAACAAGCATCGCATTCTTGCGGCATCATGCCCTGCGGGACCGGCCTTCGAGGGCGGAGCGATTGCGTGCGGCATGCCGGCTTTGGACGGAGCCATCGAAGCGGTGAAGATTGACGCCGACGGCGGCTTCGAACTCGGCGTAATCGGCGACGGAAAGCCCGAGGGCATCTGTGGTTCCGGGTTGGTGGACGCGCTCAGCGAGCTGTTGCGCACGGGCCGCATGAATGAGTTCGGACGCTTCGAGGACAGCCTGCATCGCATCGATCTCTACAGCGACGCGGAGCGAGAGGTCTATCTGCTGGAAAGCGATGTAAGCGAGTTGGCCCAGGCCAAGGGAGCGAATGTCGCGGGATTGCACGTGGTGTTCAGCACGTACGGAATCGATTTCGACGATATCGATGTTTTCTATCTCGCGGGAGGATTTGGTCGGCATATCGGGGTGGAGGCGGCCAAGCGCATCGGGCTGGTGCCGAATCTGCCGGCGGCGAAGATTGTGCCGGCCGGCAACATCGCGATCGAAGGGGCAACAATTGCTTTGCTTTCGAAAACGAAGCGGCGGGAGCTGGAAGAGCTGGTGAAGCGGGTTCAGCATTGCCGGTTGGAGACGCATCCGGATTTCTTCAATTTCTTTGTGGAAGGCTGCCAGTTCAAGCCCGTGGAGCGGATGCCGTGCCTGCCGTAAGCGACAAGATCGAGTTGGCCTGCGCGCTGCCTTCGCTCGAAGTGCGTGAGGAGGAGTATGTGCGGCTGCTCGGCTTTCCGCGAGGCTGGGTATTCGAAGGTCGAGCGCGTGAACTGGCCGATTGGGCGCGGGATTGGTACGCGCAGAATGGCGGGCCGTGGATGTACGCGCGGCAGGCCGAGCAATTTGAGATTGCCAGCGACTCGATTAGTGTTGACGGCGAGCAGTTTTCAAGCAAGAGGCTCAGGAATACGCTGCATGATGCGGGGGCGCATAGCGTGATTCTGGTCGCGGTTGGCGCGGGCCCGGAAGCCGAGGAAGAAGCGCGCCGGCTTTGGGGCGACGAGAAACCCGACGAGTATTTTTTTCTCGAGGTCTACGCGTCGGCGGTTGTCGAGCACCTGACGACGCTGGCTGGAGCGCGGCTTTGCGATTGGGCCGAGCAGCGGCAGATGGCGGTCCTGCCTCACTACAGTCCCGGGTATCCGGAGTGGGATATTCAGGACCAGCCGCGCTTTCTCGAGTTGCTCAAGAGAACGCGGTCTGAGCGATTTCCTTCCTCTGTGGAGGTGTTCGACACAGGGATGCTGCGGCCGAAGAAGACGCAATTGGCGGCGTTCGGGCTGACGCGGTACACGGATCGGCTGCAAAAGCTCACGACCCTTGTTCCCTGCGAGCGATGCTCGTTCGGTCCGTGCCAGTACCGGCGCGCAGCTTATCGGAGAGCTCCGCGGAATGCGGGAGAGCGGGTTGAGACGCGTGCGCCAGTGATCGATCGCAATGCGCAGTATCAGACCAACAGGAAAGCTCTGGAACGATGGACGCAGGAGCGGCTCACCATGCGCATGGAACCGGACGGCAGCGTGGACGCCGTCTTCCGCTACGATGGGACCACGTGCACCAATATGGGGCGTCCGCTTACGTTTCTTTACTGCGTTAAGCTGGGACCGCGCGCCGAAGAGTATCCGATTCGCGAACAGGAGTGCGTACCGGCTGCGGGCGACGATGGCTACACATATATGTGCCGCTTTATCGATGGCGCCGATGCGCTGATGGCTGCGATTGAGCGGGAGAAGCCGCTCAAGGGGAAGCGGCTGAACGCTGTAATCGGATGGAAGCGGACGCCCGCAGGGTCGGGATGTTATTGCGAAGCTTCAAGTCGCGATCATAAATGGGGCATCGTGCTCGAAACCATCCACTATGCTCTGGTACAAAGGGAGTTGGCGGAGGACGCCGAAGAACGATGAAAAAACTCTTGCAGGAAGCAATGCTGGAACGGCCCTTGCTGGGCGACGGCGCCATGGGAACGCAGTTGATGCTGGCGGGACTGGAGCAGGGCAACTGCGGCGAGGCGTGGAATCTGAACCATCCCGAGCGGGTGCTCGAGATCCAGCGCCGCTACGTGGAGGCTGGTTCGGAGTGCCTCATCACGAATACATTTGGCGGTTCCCGCATCATGCTCAACCGCCATGGGGAAGCGGATCACGTTCAGGCAGCGGTAGCAATTGCGCGTGAAGCATTTGGCGAGCGAGGTGGTTATGTGCTTGGCGACATCGGCCCGTTTGGGGGTTTGATGGCGCCCTTCGGCGAATTTACCGAGGACCAGGTGCGCAGCGCCTTCGAGGAGCAAGCTGCTGCGCTGGTCGAAGCCGGCGCTGACGCCATCATTGTGGAAACGCAGACGTCGCTCGAAGAACTCTTGCTCGGTATCGAAGCCGCGCAGAAAGCCGGTGCGCCTTGCATCATTGGTTCGATGGCCTACGATGTGACACTCGACGGCTCGACGTTTCGCACTATGATGGGCATCGATCCGGAACGCGCCGCATCGTTCATGGAAGAGCATGGTGCACACGTGGTGGCGCTGAACTGCGGAACAGGCATGGAGATGGAACGCGCGCGCGCAGCCGTGGTGCGGTACAAGAGCGCCACGAGCCTGCCGGTGATGGTGCAGCCCAATGCCGGAAAGCCGCGGCTTGAAAACATGAAAATCATTTACGACGAATCCCCGGAACAGATGGTGAAGGGACTTGTGCCTCTGCTCGAAGCGGGCGCGAACGTTGTCGGCGCCTGCTGCGGAAGCACGCCGGACCATATTCGCGCTTTCAGAAAAACCATGGACGAATATCTCAACTCAAAACAGTGACGGAGCCCGCGTGAAATCGAAACTCTGCGATCTGAATCCAGCCTCGAAAGAAAAACTTCCCGAGCACACACAGGACAAGTCGGGAATAGGCGTTCACTATGTGGACGCTTACATTAAACCGATGAACACCAAGCTAGAAGATGGAACTGCGGTGAAATGCAAACGGCGCGGGCTGAAGATCACCCTGACGGCGGGCGGCAAGAAGGGTGAAGGACTGATGCGGCGTCTCGACGTGAGCTCCGATCCCGTGGCGATGCTCGACGCTGCGCTGAATGAGGCGGCGACGGCCGCGGGCATTGGGCTCGCGGTAGAAGACGGCGCGATGCTTATCGAGCTCTGATCTGCATTGCGCACAACCACCTTGTAGCGCCGGCTTCTCAGCCGGCTGTAGCGTGGGCCTCCCGGCCCACGCTCTGCGAACTCCAGGATAGTTGCATCTATATTCACAGCCCGCTGACGTCGGGCGATTCGCCTGTCGCGGAGACGTGATCATCGAAAACGACGATTTTTTCTTTGCGAAGATTTGCAACGGTTTCGAACGGCGAATGGCGCGTGAGAATGAATCGGCTCAGATAACCCGGTTTGATTTCACCGAATTTCTCCTTGAATGCCAGGCGCCGGGCGCTCGCGCCGGTTGCAGAGTGAACGATTGCAGCGGGTGAAAGTCCGGCTCGCTCCATCAGCTCAAGTTCTTCTAAGAATCCAAATCCGTGAGCTACGCCGCAGGAGCCGGCGTCGCTGCCGGCGATGACCTGTACTCCCATGGCGTGGGCTTTCAGCAAAGTGGCAGCGTGCCGGTCGAGAATCCTTTGCAGGTTCGCAACCACCTGCGCGTCCCAACCTAATCGGTCTGCATGGTCCACCTGCTTTTGCACCGGCGAAAACGTGGGCACCCATGCGATCTGCCGGTCGCGCATTTTGGTGAGCTGATCGTCGCGTAGAAAAAAGCCATGCTCGATGGAATCGACGCCGCCCTCGATGGCGTGCTCAAGTCCTTCGTCTCCCGAGCCGTGCGCGATGGTTTGCCGGTTGTGGCTTTTGGCAGCGGCGACAATCGCGGCGATCTCTTCGGTTGTCATCTGCGGCGCGGCTGTGACTGCACCCTGTTTGAAGTTGATAATGCCCGTGGGAATAATCTTGATGCGATCGGCGCCGGCGTGGACACGCGCCGCCACGCATTCTGCTGCGGTGGCAAAACTCTCAAGCGGCTCGGCCATGAAGCTGCCGTAACGCCCGCGATGATGGATCGCCGCGCCCGGGCTGTCGATGTAGGGAATCGGCGGCCGAGCGTGAGAGGCGCAAAGCCGGCTCAGCGCCAGGCCCACGCCGTCTTTATCGCCACAGTCGCGCATGGCCGTTACGCCGATGCGCAGAATCTTTTCGAGGCGTCCCCTGGCTTGCTCAAGCAGCTCATCGGGCGACTGCTTCAGGAAGGCTGCGCGCTTGTCGAAATCGAGTTCGCCGCCTTCAAGAAACATGTGCGTGTGCGCGTCAATGAGTCCGGGGAGCAGGGTGTAGTCTGGCAGTTCGGCATCGGGCGTAGCTTGCGCTCGACCGTTCTTCACCAATTCCGCGGGCGGCGTATCGGCGCCGGCATAGAGAATTCCGGCTTCGCTGTAGACAACGTGCGCATCGCGCAGTGGTGATGCGCCTGAGCCCGAGCCATTGATCAGGGCGCCAACGCGCAGCCACATGCGGCGGCCGGCAGTTGCAGCAGGAATCTGTGCATCCTCGCGCATCTCAGAAGTCGACGGCCTCGGTCTCGCGGCAGATATTCATGATGGCCTCAGCCTGTCGGAAACCCGAAATCTCTGACGACTCGCCTTCCTGGGTTCGGCCGTGCGCAAGCGCTTCACGCAGCCTGGTCACCATGGGATGATCGAAGGCGAGCGGCGCGGGGTTCATTTCAGGATTGGCGAGCGCGAAGTCGAGGCCGGCCTCCATTCCCAGCGTGAGGTAGGCTTTTTCGAGATCGTACTTCACGGTTTTTGGAGTTCCCCACGCGAAGTTTGAGAGGCCTACGATGAGATGCACGCCCTTGAGATCGGGATCGGCAGAGATGAGGCGCATGGCATCAAGGCCGATATTGATCAGGCCGTAAGTATCAGCGCCCACCGGCGCAAGACCAGTGTCGATGATGATCTGGTCGTTGCGGCGGCCGGCTTTGGTTTGGAGCAGCTCGACGAAATATTTCGCCGTCCGGTAGGAGTCCTGAGGGTTGAGGCACTGGGATGTGCCATCGGGCGCGAATTTCTCAGAGGCCATGATCACCGCGAGCGTGTCATAGTGCTTGACGAGTTCTACCATCTCATCGAGTCGCTCGCGCGACGCCGCCAGCGAGTTCAGAATCGGAGGGCCGCTCTTGGCGCGATCGTAGTGTTCAAGAGCCACACGATGGTAGTCGATCGAGGGGTTGTCAAAGGCGATTGGAGTCGATGTAACTTCCTGGATGGCCGGAATGACATCGGGCAGCAAGTCGAGCATCTCCTGCCGGCGCACCTGGATGCGCTGCGTGCCATCGAGGTTGAGCGTGAGGTAGTCGGCGCCCGCCTGCGACTGCAGCCGCGCAAGTTCCTGATAGCCCGCCGGATTACGCTCGGTGAAAGCGCGGCGCGCGCGAGCATAGGAGTTGTTCATCAACTCGCCGATGATGTGAAGCTTGCGAGGCATTTCTATCCACCATTCTCGAGGTTCGAAGGGGGTTTTTGGATCAATACGGTCCAATTTTAGTCGAGACCACAACTAAATGGCCACTGCAAAAGCTTCGCCCGCTTAAGGCCTACGCTAAATCACTGATTTTTGGTTGTTTGCTGCCGGAGATCCGACAACAAATTGCTCAGATTCCGGCGCAGCGGGACGATTCGATGCGGCCTCAGGGTTCCCAAGCGCTGCATCAGCGTGCGTGGCCGAGTGGTCCCGGCCGAGCCAGAGATTTGCCCAGGCCGACGTCCCGCGCAGTCCCTGATTCTGGACCACGGGAGCGTGGTCGAGCATATGCTGTTCGCTGCCATCGTGCTTCAGGCGCTCGTAGGCGCGCAGCCAGATGCAGTCGCCATACCCATCCACTTCGCAACGGCCCTCACGCGTGCCGCCGCAGGGACCGTTGCGCTGGTTCTTGGCGCACTGCGATTCGGGGCAGAGAAACGCGATGTCGGGCAACGAACAGTCGCCACAATCCTTGCAGTGGTAAAGAAGCGATTTGCCGAGCTTCTCCAGCGCCCGCATCGGCGCCGGGCCCTGCATCGGATCGCGCGCGTGCGCACAGAGACTTGCGCCCAGCCTCGCGACTGGCTTGCCCACTTCGAACATGGTGTTGTGCGCCAGTTTTGAGATGGCGTAGACCATCGTGACTTGCCGGCCGGATGCCGGGGGCCGAGGCACCTCGCGCTCGGGGTTGGCGAGGCCGGTCACGGGATTCGTCTCGTAATAAAAGAATTCGCCCGGCCGGGAGAACTGAATTTCGCGGGCAAACTGCTTCCAGTCATCAACGCCAAACGACCGCTCCGCAGCGAGGATTCTCTCGATCGATTTGAAATCGTGGACTCCACCCAGGTACGCGCCGCGGTAACCCAAACCACGGCAGATGGCAATTTGTTTCGCCGCAAACTCGACAAAGAAAGCCTTGCCGCGATCAGGCGACTGGCCGTGAAGCCTGCACAGCTGGAAAAGCGGATCAGAAACCACAACCCCGGGAATGCGGCCCTCATGAAAGATTTGTGCGACACGCGAACTTAATAGGTACACGTTGCCGATCAGGGGCGTGTCCTTTGCGGAGTGCGTATCCATGTAGCACCGCAGTTCCGAAGTCTTGCGCGCATCAAAGCCGATCTGGCTGATGATGAACTGCGCGCCGCTCTCGATTTTCTTGTTGAGCTTCAGATACTGCGGAACCACCTCGCCCTCGCGTAGTTTGAAGTTCGTGGTCACAGCGCCGATGCAAAATTGCGTTTTGTCCAATTGCTGGCCGCCGTTGGACGCTCCTTGACCCAGCCCCTGGTTCATCTTGTTGAGCAGCGAGATCAGGCCAACCGAGTCAATGTCGAAAACCGGTTTTCCCAATCCGCCGGCACCACTCACCGGAAAATCACCGGTCATGGCCAGGATGTTGCGGAAGCCTTCACTGTTGAGCATCCAGGCTTCGCTTTCAAGCCCATTGCGGTTTTGGTCTTTGCAGGTAAGGTGGATCACGACTTCCTTGCCGGCGTAGAGAATGGGCCTGCCGAGTGTAAGTGGCGCCATTTGAGGGTTGCCGCCGGCATTATCGGTAATCGAGATCCAGTCAATCTCGGGGCAAGCTACGAGTTCATTGGCAAAACCCCGCGCCTTGATCGCACTGGCATCAGACATGGAACCGCGCACCGATACGAGCTCAGTGGCGATGAGAAAACGCGAGCTGTCGTCCAGTCTTTCGCGCAGCGACTGCATCAGACAGAAGTTTACACAAACCGGGCCGGGAGCGCCCTGGTTCTGTAAATCAATGCCGGGGCGCCACCTTAACAGGTTGATTCCAGTACTTCAACGTCAAGTGCATAAATTGAAAGTTTTCTCTAGGGGGATTGGTGGCGCGGTGCTTGTTGCTGATTGCATTGAAATAACTTTGAAAACAAATCAAGTTGACCACTCATCAATCTCTGGCGGTTGATCCGCGCGAACTATGGGTTGAAAGTGACGACCCGAGTTGCCGATGTTTAAGTAACACGGGTGCCCGAATGCCGACAAGATCTCCAGAAAACCGAAAACCAGGCTCGTCGACCAAGTGGGCGCGGTACGTTCTCGAGCACCCTAATGAACGCTCTTATCTCGTGGATTCATTCGGCTATAGCGGACTTCTGTTGCGCTCCTTAGCTTTGAGAGGAGAAGCGATGAGGTTATTTTTTCGAGAAGGGCCACTGCCTCCAGTTGCGCTGTCGCTCGCCGTACTGGCCGCTTTTCCGCTCCACATGGTGCTTCCATATTCGATGGAGTACGTCTTTCTCATCGCGGTAATCGTCGCAGGGTGGATTGCAGGCCGGGGTCCAGGGCTGGTAACAAGCAGTCTTCGCACCCCTTGCACTCGAACATTTTTGCCTTCCGCAACTCTACTCACGGGGATGGGGAGGTTGAACTAATGCGGAAGCGATTGCTCTTTGTCGATGATGAACCGCTTGTCCTCGATGCGCTGCGCAGGGCCTTGCGTGACATGCGCTTTGAGTGGGAAATGAGGTTTGTCAACAGCGGGCCAACTGCTCTCCAGGAGCTGGAACGCGAAAAATACGACGCGATAATCACAGACACGCGCATGCCGGTTATGGATGGCGCCCGTTTGCTGGAGGAAGTTAAGAATCATCATGAAGACGTAGTGCGAGTTGTGCTTTCGAGACAGTCGAACAAAGATTCCATTTTGCGTTCGCTTGTTCCCACGCACCAATTTCTGTCGAAGCCGTGCGACACCGAGGATTTGAAGCTTCGACTGAGCCTGGCGTTCAGCATGCGCGATGCCCTGGCAAACGGCATGCTCAAGACGATGGTTGCGCGTCTGCGCTCAATCCCGAGCCTGCCGATTCTCTATAACCAACTGACTTCAGCCCTTGCGTCTCCAAACACATCACTGTCGCAACTCGAACGCATCATTGAAAAAGATGTAGGCATGGCAGCAAAGATTCTGCAGTTGGCGAATTCGGCATTCATTGGGGCGCGGAGCCAGATTTCGAGCGTGAAGCAGGCGGTGGCGCTTGTTGGAACTGAAGCCATACGCACGCTGGTGGTATCAGTCCACATCTTCTCGCGGTTCGAATGCAGTTCTCCGGTCAGGGCTCATTTGCCATCTCTCTGGGAGCACAGCGCGGCAGTCGCATCTCTGGCTCGACAAATCGCTGCAACGGAAAACCAGCCGAGCCTAATACGGGAGCAGAGCTTCACGGCTGGCTTACTTCACGACATCGGCAGGGCCATCCTTCTGGCAGAGTTACCGAAGGAGTATCTGCCCATTCTTGCTCAGACCGCCGCTAATCCGGCCGAAGTTCTGCCACTCGAGACCGAGACATTTGGCTGTACGCATGCACAGATAGGTGCGTACCTAATGAGCATTTGGGGGTTGCCGGCCGCATTGGTACACGCGGTGGCGCTGCATCATCGGCCCAGCGATGAAGCTCGATCACACTTCTTGCCGCTGACCGCGGTGCATTGCGCAGATGTGATCGCCGCGGTGGGCACGAATTCGCTGGCTGCTTGCGACGGCGTGTTGGACACTGCATATCTTGAACGCCTTGGCCTAACAGAAAGAATGCCTCTCTGGCAGAGTCTTTACGACCGCTCACAGCTTTAACTCCATCCCTGCGCGCGATTCATGCGCCAGTCTGCCACATTTCAAATGCTTGAAGTGTGGCGTGCCGGGCCCCTCTGGCCGCGATCGAGCAGAGGCGAGTTGCCCGGCGTGGTTATCAATTATTCTCTCGCCGTGGCTTTCCATGAAAGTTGTACTCTTCGAATTTAAAAAAAATCACAGCCCACCTAGAATCCCAAAACCGAGAAGCCGATAGATTGCGGGTAACGCCCACCACCTGCTCCAAGTAGCGAATCTGGGCCTCAGCGGAACTGGCTCGGTGCAGGCGGAATTCGATATAAGGAGCAATACCATGCTTTCGATTCTCAATAGCATTTCCTCGCTGCAGGCGGAGAACGCCCTCGCAAACACTACCACTGCCCTCAACAAGAACCTGCAGCAGCTCTCAACCGGCTTGCGGATCAACTCCGGGGCCGACGATGCTGCCGGCCTGTCCATCGCCAATGGTCTGCAGGCGAACATCGCGGCCATCACCCAATCCAGTCAAAATGCCTCGGATGGCGTCGGCATGCTGCAGACGGCCGACGGAGCGCTTTCGCAGGTCACCACGTTACTCGACCGCGCAGTTACGCTAGCCACTGAAGCATCGAACGGCGGCCTTTCCGCGACGCAAGCGACCGCAATCCAAACCGAATATACCTCGATCCAGACCGAGATCGACAACATTGGCACGTCAACGGACTTCAACGGGACGGCGGTTTTCGGTTCAGCGGGCTCCGTATTCGAGAGCGACGGAACCACAAACAGCACCATTTCCGACGCGGTCGCCGCACTTTCTAGCGCCGACTTGGGTTTGACGGCGGGTGGCGCTGCTCTCACTACCACGGCGGGCGCAACGGCCGAACTGGCCCTGATTGACACGGCGGTTAGCACCGTGGCCGCGGCCCGCGGAACGATTGGCGCCACTGTCAACCAACTGACCGCAAGCCAGAGCGTTGAAGGCGCCGCGGTCACCAACCTGACCAGTGCTGAAGACAGCATCCAGAATGCCGACGTAGGCCAGGTGGTCGCGCAGATGACGCAGAACAGCGTCCTGGAGCAGACGGGCATGGCAGCGCTGTCGCAGTCCAACTCGATTCAACAGAACGTCCTGAAGCTCTTGCAGTAATTCACATCAACATCGACCTCAACCTCAATCAACAGGCGGCGGCGTCAGTGATGGCGCCGCCGCGCCTTTTTTTGCCGGGGACTGGAATTTGAACCCTGAATAGCCGATATTGTCTTGTGGCTTGACGGCAAGCAATCAGCCCGATCGACCGCAAAGTCAGGTTGAGGAAAAGGCATTCGCTATGAGCACTTCCGCATCTTCGCTCAGTTCGCTTTTATCGTCGGCATCCTCGTCGTCCGGCATCGACATCAGCTCCATACTCGAAGCCGCAACGGGAGCCTCGTCACCGGGTATCGATGTGACGGCGGCCGTGAATTCTGCGATCACTGCTGCAGAAGCGCCGGAACAGGCTTGGGAGACGCAGCAGAGTACGCTGCAAAGCCAGATCAGCGCACTGGACCAGATTCAGACTGACGCATCCAACCTGGATAACGATATGCAGAATTTCAACAGCATTACCGGACCCCTCTCGGCAATGACCGTCAGCTCCTCTGACTCAAACGTGGCTACTGCTTCAGCTGCCTCGGGCAGCTCGGTCGGAAATCACACAGTCGTCGTCAATAGCCTGGCAACCACTGCCTCGTGGACGTCGGGAACATTCGCGAGCAGCACGACGGACATGCCTGCTGGAAGTTTCACCATCACCAGCGGAAGCGGAACCGCAACGACGATAACCACCGACGGCTCCGAGACACTGACCGATGTTGCCAATGAGATTAACACCGACAATTTGGGAGTGACCGCAAGCGTAATTGTTGCGAACTCCACCGGTTCGGCTGCGAATTTTACTGTTTCCGGTTCGACAGCCTTTGGGTTCACGCAGGCGGCTACTGGGGCCGACGCCTCGCTGACCGTGGACGGAATCACGATTACAAGCGGGTCGAACTCCGTCACGGGCGTGATTCCCGGCGTGACCCTGAGCCTGGTCAGTGCAGATCCGGGCGTAGATGTGAGCTTAAGTATTGCCCCCGATACATCGCAGGTTCAAACCGCGCTGCAGCAATTTGTGACCGATTACAACCAGTTGGTGAGCGATCTAAGCACCCAGTTTACGTTCTCCAGCTCGACGGGGAGCGAGGGAGTGCTGGCCAGCGATTCAACCGTGCGTAACCTGCAGAATCAGGTGCTGGCCGCTCTCGATTACACAAACACGCCGGCGTCCGGCAGCACCACGGTTCCTAATCTGACGTCGCTCGGCATTTCGGTCGATGATAACGGCCAACTGAGCCTGAATACAAGCACGCTCGATAGCGCGCTCCAGAACAACTTCTCCGACGTGCAAAGCTTTTTTCAGGGTTCTGCCCTGAATGGCTTTGCCAACTCGCTCGACCAGCAATTAACCAGCTTTATCAGCCCTGCGGATGGCGCTTTCACCGTCGACCTGCAAAGCATGAACAGCCAAATTACCGATTTGCAAGACGATATCAATGATTTCCAGACGAACTTCATCACCCCGTTACAGACGCAGTTGCAGGCCGACTACAGCCAGGCCGAAATCGCGCTGCAGGAATTGCCGAACCAGATGAAGGAAATCGACCAGGAATTGGGAATGAACAGCAGCTCATCGAGCTAGTAAGCGGCGGAGAATATGAATAGCACATATCTTGCATATCGAAAAACGGCAGTGGAAGGGGCGAGCGGGTTTGGGCTGCTGATTGCCCTGTTCGACACCCTTGCCGGAAACCTGCGCCGCGCAGCGGCAGCCCAGCGCAGGAACGACATCGAAAATCGATGCCAAGAAGCGAGGCATGCCTTGTTGGTGATCGGATACCTGGAGAATTGCCTCTCAAGCAGCACGGGGGGCGAGTTGACGCAGCAGCTTTCGGTCTACTACTCGACGTTACGGCGCAAATTGATTGAGGCTCAGGTCAACCAATCTGCCGAGACATTCGAACAGGAAATGGCCGAGGTCTTGAGGATCCGCGAGCATTGGCAGAAGGTGGAACTGCGCAACGTGGCAGCAGAGCCGGAGGTAACGCGCGCGGCGGCGATGCAATCGGGCGGCTACGCGATCAAGCAGACCGAGAGCAGATTCGGTGGCTGGTCGGTATAAACTCTGCCATGACCGCCCTTAGAACCAAGTCACAAAGGTCGGCTGCAATGCAATTGCTGTGAGTGTCTCGCCGCGCCCGCGTCTCTTCGACGCAGGGTTCCGGCGTACAAGAGCGCACGCGTGGACAACTCCGACCCGGAGGGCCGCGTCTACTGCGTAGGCACAAGATAATTGAGCAATGTGTCGGGCAGAACTTTTGCCGCCGCCGCTTCGGCGGCGTTGTTGGCGGTTTCAGCCTGGCTCAGGTCCGTTGCCGCCTGCGCCTCGTTCACGTCGACAAGTGAACTCTGTTGCGACGTCAGATTGACCGTTTCCTGCTGAAGATAAGTCTCCTGGGAATTCAGTTGACTCTCGGCATTGCCGTAGAAGACGCGCTGCTGGCTGACGTTGCTAAGAGCCGCGTTGACTGCCGTGGTTGCGGTTCCGATGGTAGTTGCGTTTCCACTTTGGAGAGCTGTAACCAGCGAGCTGAGCGAACCCAGAACATCCGCACTGGCGCTCGAAAAAATCTGGCTGCCGGGAAGATTGACTTGAACATTCATATCATCGCCGACAGCAACTGAATTCACATCGCTGTTGCCGTTATAGGTGTATCCGGAAGGTGAAGAGGAACTTGCCGTGTAGGGAGCTGTAGAAGTCTCCGTGCCGCCGAAGAGATACGTTCCTTGATAAGAAGTGTTTGCTTGTGCCACAACACTCTGCAGGATCCCCTGCACCTGCGTGGCAATTGCCTGCAGATCTGAGGTGTTGTTCGTCCCATTAGCCCCTTCGGTGCCAAGCGAAATGGCCTGGGTCAATGAAGTGACCACAGATCCAAGCGACGAATCCGCCGTCTGCACCATGGATGACATGGTGCTCACGTTTTGCGTGTACTGGTCCACGTTCGCAGTTTCGATAGTGTTTTGGACCATATCAGCGGAAGCGGCCGGGTTGTCGGACGGCACATTGACGCTTTTGCCTGTCGCCACTTCCTGCAGCGCAGTGTTCAGGGTCGTCTGGCTCTGCTGCAGGTCCGCGAGGATGTCTGGAACCATGTTGGGATTTACGCGCATATCAATAGCTCTGTGTGGAACCCATATCGAGGGTCACGGTGCCGAGTTGTTGGATTGTGCTTACGATTCTTGCTGCTGCCTCGTAAGCCGTCTGATAGCGAATCAGGTTCGTGGTCTCCTCATCAATGCTTACCCCGGAGACCGAACTCTGCTGATTGGTAAGTTGCAAAATATTCTGGCCGATTGCCGTCGACTGCGAGCTTGAGTTCGACGCATCATTACCAACCTGAAAGACCAGGTTGGCGTAGGCCTGCGACGGAGTCTGCCCGGACGGGAGCGCATTGGTCAGCGCGGCGGACAGGTTAGCCACATTCCCGTTGCTGCCGGCAGTGCCGTCGGAACTGCTGGCAATCTGAGAAGGATCCGTAATGGACACGGTGATTCCTGCAGCCGCGCCGGCGCCGCTTGCGGGGACGCTGAAGAAACTCTGCCCAGCGTTTCCGTTCGAGTCGTAACCCTCGGCCTGCGCTGCATTGAAAGCCGAGGCGAACTGGCTGGCCAGCGTATTCAGCTGCGTCAAGTAGCTGGGAATCACCTGATCGCGAATCTGAATCGATCCTCCGAGTTGTCCTCCCTGGATCGTGGTGGTGATATCTGTGCCATTGGAGTCGAGGACGTGCTGCATCCCATCGCTGCCCGTCGTGGTTTGCAAGGAAAAACTCTGGCCGCCCATCACAAGCGGCGTCCCGTTGCCCGTGGTGATCGTTTCGCCATCGCTGCTTTGCGTAACCGAGACCCCGGTCAACTGCGACAACTGTTGAACCAGTTCGTCGCGCTGATCTTCGACCGTGCCGCCATCCTGGCCAGCCGCGGTCAACTGAGAAACTTGCCCATTGAGCTGCGCGATCTGCTGGGTCAGCGAGTTGATTTGAGCCACTGTCTGCGTGACCTGGGTGTTCATCGCAGATTGCTCGGTCGTAAGACTGTTCGCCGTCGTATTGAAAGACTCGGCGAGATTCTGGCCGCTCGTGATCACTCCATCCTGAGCCGCAGTACTGGAGGGACTGGCAGACAACTGAGCAAGGCTGCTTGAAAATGCTGAGAATGTGCTGGCAATATCGTTCCCGGTGCTCGCAAAGTTTGTCTGGATCTGTTCGAGCGCCGACGACTCGGTATCTGCACCGCTTTGGGCGGACGTCTGTTGCTGAATCTGCAGATTGAGCAGTTCGTCACGGACGCTTTGGAGACCATCAAGGCTCACGCCACCGCCTGTCACAGTCCCGCCGGAAACTGTCTCGGGAGTCTCAGAAATCTCGGGGACCTCCCGCGTATAGCCCGGGGTGTTGGAGTTGGCGATATTGTTGCTTGTGGCATTCAGCGCACCCTCGCTGACTTCGAGCGCCTGCATACCAATTAAGAGCGATGTGTTCAAGCCTCCCATAGCAGCTAAATCCGGCATGACCAGGTTTGCAACTTCAACCTGGGGCCAGAAACCTCCTGAATCTGTCCTTGATAGGAACTGAAGAGCGATACCATCATCGCCACTGAGCGACTGGAAAACTTCAACAAAGCGGAATAGCGGCGATTCAGGCTTTGTAACTCGTTGCCGGCGGCGTGAACCCGTTGGAGCAGGTAATCGTCGGCTGAGCCACGAACGGTGAGCGGTCCCTGCTGCACCGGCATCGAGAGATCGTCAGCCAATTCAACGAGGCGAGTGCTGAATGCCTCCTGGTTGGCGAGGCTGCCTTCAAGAGCCGGGATGGAATTCTCGGAGATGGCGGACATGGCGCGCTCAAGCTCGAACGCCATGGAGCGCAGAAGCTGGAGGTACTCCTCCAGCTTGCTGTTCCTGTCCTGAACGATCGTCGAAATCATCCCCGCAACTTTCCGCATTTAGCCTTCAGGCACGGGGCCCGATATGATTGCGAACCTAGGCTTGCTCGTCAATCATTGAAGAAGCAATCTTTTCCGGGTCAAGCTCATATGTCCCGCCACTGATTGCCTGCTTCAGGCTATCCACTCGATCCTGTCGAACTTCTGGTGAACTCATGGCCGTGCTCACGAGCGCGTTGAGAGATTGCTGGGTAGAAGTGAGCGTGGTTCGATCGCCGGAGTTGGCAAGGTCAGACGCGGCGACGTTCTCAGCGTCGACCGGCTTCGGGTTGCTTTCACTTGCAATCTGACTTGCTGCCTGGTTTAGATCGATTCTCATCACAACTCCTTCTTTTATGCCTGTGTCACTATCGGCACATCCCCAGCAAAAGTTTAATCCAACTCTCAGGGTAGTTTTTCAAGCTTTTTCGCCTCCGTGTTGCCCGCCTGGGAGACTCCCGGCTGTTGGCTGCCTGCCGCGGAATGCAGAGCTTTGGCAATCATCGCGGCGATTCCAATGCCCCCGGAGTTGGTCATTGCCGTGGCCAGCGACTGCACGCCCAGGCTCATCATCTGATCGCGGGCGCCGGCATCTTCGTCATCGTCGGCACCGGGCACACTGGCCATGGATTGCTCGGCCTGTTGCAGCCAGTTGCTCAGTAGCATGGATTCGAACTCTTTGGCGCTTTTCTCAATCTTCGTATCACTTTGGCCGCTTGGAGCCGACTGAAGCTGGTGAAGCGCATGCTGCTCACGCGCCTGCAAGAGTGACTCTTGAGCCTGTGCCGCGAGAGAGCCCGTGATGGATCCGGTTGCCATTTACTGGACCTCCAAATCGGCCTGGATGCCGCCTTCAGCCTTGATGGCCTGAAGAATTGCAATCACGTCGCGCGACGTGGTTCCGATGGCGTGGAGACCGTTCACCAATTCATCCACATCGGCGCCTTCATCCAGTCGCATCGACTGCGCTGGCTGATCGGTGACGTTGACCGTCGTTTCCGGAATCACAGTAGCTTCTGGAGCGGCACCAGCAACCGTCTCTCGACCGCCTCCCGTCGACCCATTGGATTCGTTTCTGCCGGGATTTCGAGATCCGCCGGCACCCGCCGGAGCCGAACCGCCAGCGCCCGCCGGAGCCGAACCGCCAGCAGCCTGTCCATTGTCAACGAAGGTTGGCGCGTAGACACTGGGACCAGGCACTGCTACGTACGTGGTGACAACCTCGATGGAGAGATTCCCGTGAATGACGGAGACCGGCGACAGCTTTACGTCTCCCCCGAGAACGATGGTGCCGGTGCGTTCGTTGATTACGATCTTCGCCGGTGTGAATACTTTCACGGCCAGATTCTGAACGCGCGTTATCAGCTCAGGAATCGATGGCGCAGCCGCCTGTGCAACATCCACATCAATGCGGGCGCTGTCGATGGTCGAAGCAACCGTCTTTTGAAACTCCTGGTTGATGGCATCGGCAATTTGCTTTGCGGTCGTGAAATCAGGATTGCGAAGCAGCAATGACACGGTTTTGAAATCGTGCAGGTCCACCGAAGTATCGCGTTCGACAATTCCCCCGTTGGGGACCGCTCCCACCGTCACCGAATTCACTTCTTTTCCGTTGCTCCCGCTGCCCGCGGTATAGCCGCCCATGATGAGCGGACCCTGCGCTTCGGCATATACCTGGCCATCGGGGCCGTGCAACGAACTCATAAGCAGCACCCCGCCGGAAAGGCTTTTGGCATCGCCAACGGAGGAAACTGTGACATCGAGGCGCGAACCCGGACGAGCGAAGGGCGGCAGCCATGCTGTGATAAAAACCGATGCGACGTTCTTCACTTCCACCTGGCCGGGAGAGATGAGCACGCCCATTTTCTGCATCGCGTTGGCCAGGGTCTGCACGGTAAAGTACGTCTGCTGGGAATCGCCGGTGCGGTTGAGCCCGACCACGAGGCCATAGCCGACGAGCATGTTGTCGCGCACACCCTCGATGCTGGTGATATCTCTGATCAGCACGCGGCGGTTGGGATTGCCGGCAGCGGCGATCGGCAAAGATGTCCCTGCCATGACGCCGAGAGTGAGCAGACAACCTGCCAATAGCCCCATCCGCGAATTCGTTTTGAAGAATGTGATTTTCATGATCGTCAGAATCCCAACAGCCAGAGGAGCGCGCGTGTAATGCGGTTCGGCGGACGCGTGCTGTCGGCGATAATTCCCTTCCCCTTCATCTCGATCTCTAGGTTGCTGAGAGCCGTGGAGGGCACAGTGTTGTTGGAACCGATATCGTTGGGCCGCACGACACCGCGAATGGTGATGTCTTCGTGCTGATTGTTCATGAAAATCTTGCGCTGCGCTTCAATCACAAGATTGCCGCTGGGCAACACGGCGATCACCTGGGCCGTCATGCTGGTATTAAATGTTGTGCTGGAGTCCGTCGCGCCCGATCCCTTCAATGTTGTATTGGAGTTGGCATTGAACAACGGATTCACGCCCTTGGTGTTGATGTCTCCGGCAAGGCCGGTGATTGCCGAGCTGGTTTGAAACGCGCGCGCACTGTTGACGTCGCCACTCTGGGCCGCGTTGGTTTGCACGGCAACCAGAATCACCACCGTATCGTTGAGCTTCCGCGCTTTGTAGTCCGAGGAAAGATCTTCAACATCGCCTGGAATCCAGAGACTGCCGACCGTTCGCTCTGCTTTCGGCGCTTCCTGTTCCTGCAGTCGCGCAACGTAGTCGCTCCTCAACCGGGCAGGGCTGTTCTTCTTGCTGGTGCGCGCGTCGGCCAGCGGTGTGAACAATAAGGCAGCAAGGATCGCTGAGATGACGATCTTCAAAACGGCGTGAATCTTACTCTTGTTCACTGCAGCCTTCCTCTCACCGCTGATCCGTCGACCACCTGCGCTGTGTAAACGAGCCGATGGCTCTTATCTTCAACTCGAATCGCCTGGCCGGGAGCGCCGCTTTCAAGGCACTTGACCGGGATGCGAATGTGGATGTGCTCGCCGTCCAGAAACAAGTTCACAGTGGTTCCGGCTCGAACAACGGCTGCTGCTCGCGGGGTAATTCCTGTCAATGAATACCTGGTGCCGATGGCGGCGGATTGCTCTTCACTTTCCCGGCCGGTTTGAATGGCGACGAAAAATGGCAGGCATTCGTCGTTCTGGATGCACTCCATGCGCGCCGAAAGCCGATCACTGCCGATCTTTTCAACGGAGCGTAGCTTAAGTGCCGGGGCGGGCCTGGTGGCGACAACTTCGGTCAGAAACGTGATCTGCTCCGGCGCTACTGCCATGCCTGAGGCGCTGATGGTTGCCGCAACATTGCCGGTGCTGATGGGATAGTATCCCGGCGCCGCCGCCATTACGGGCAACACGGCGCCGGCCAATCCAATCGACAACAAAATGGGTTTAATTCGCATCATCAGTGATCACCCGCCTTACTGCGAAAGCTGATTGAGCTGCTGCAACATCTCGTCGGCCGCTTTGATAACTCGCGAGTTCGACTCGTACGAACGCTGCGCAAGGATCATATTGACGAATTCGTCTACGACATTTACGTTGGATTGCTCAAGCATTCCTTGTTGAATCGTGCCCAGCCCTTCGGATCCGCCCGCAGCACCGACGACGGGATCTCCTGAGGCGGTGGTCGGCATATAAATGTTGTTGCCGACGCTGTTCAGGCCGCCGGGGTTCTGGAAAGTTGCCAACTGGATGGTACCAACCTGCTGCGCCTGCGTCTGGCCAGGCAAGGTCGCGCTGACCGTTCCGTCGCTGCCCACCGTAATATTGGTGGCCGCGGCGGGAATATTGATCGCGGGTTGAAGTGCGTCGCCGTTGGCCGTCACCAGGTTGCCCTGTGCATCGGCCTGAAACGAGCCGGCGCGCGTATAACCGGTCTGGCCGTTGGGCAGGAGGATCTGAAAAAAGCCGCTGCCTTGGATGGCAAAATCCAGCGGATTGCCCGTGCTGCTCAAATCACCCTGGGTCTGGACAATCTCAGTGTTTCCGGGCCGCGTGCCAAGGCCGATCTGCAGTCCCGACGCAACCGTGGTCTGTTGCGTCGCCGCTGCTCCGGGCATGATCGTACTTTGATAGAGCAGATCTTGAAATTGCACGCGGCGTGACTGGAATCCCGCGGTGCTCGAGTTGGCGAGATTGTTCGCAATGTTGTCCAGATTGATTTGCTGGGCGGTCATTCCGGTTGCAGCGGTGTAGAGTGCGCGAAACATTCGATCTCCTTTATCCGACCTTTGGCAGGTCTTGTGCGGCAGTTTTATCCATATCGTTGCTTAACATTGAAAGCGTGCGCTGCATCATTTCGGCGGTGCGCTGCGCGCTCACCAATTCAATCATTCCTTCAACGGGGTTTACGTTGGAACTTTCGAGCATCCCCTGTCGCACGTTGGAATTAGTTGCCGGTTGGGCGCTCTTCACCGGAGCTGAATAGTACGTGTTCCCCATGCTCGTGAACGCGGTGTCGGGAGGAAACTCGACAACGCTCAGCTTTCCCTCGACCGCGCCATTTGAAGAAATCGTTCCGTCAGCACTGATTGAGACGGGGCCCGGCAGGATGTTGATCACTCCCCGGTCTCCCATGACGGCATCGCCGGACGCAGTGACCAGCTGGCCGCGGCTTGATACCTGGAATGCACCATTGCGCGTGTACATGGGGCCATCGGCAGTCTGGACCACAAAATAACCGGACCCCTCAATGGCAACGTCTAACTCGCTCCCGGTTTTTTGCAGCGCACCCTGGCTTTGATCAATCGTGGTCCCGCTCAGTATTCCAAAACGATTCACTACCTGACTGAACGGAGACTCGGCTGAATCGCCGGCTGTTGCGAGCACCGAGCTGAAGACATTCCGCTCGGCGCGGAAGCCGACCGTACTTGCATTCGCAAGGTTGTTGGCGATCGTATCCAGAGCCTGAGTGCGAGCGACCAGGGCCGTGCTCGCGGCATAGAGTCCGCTATCCATGAAAACCCCTTCGTGAAGAGTTAAGCACGACGCATGCCACAATTCCGGGCAACAACTGCCCGGTTAAGGCCACGAAAAGGGCTTTAAAGCCCACTTTTATGAAGGTTCGATGAGAGGGGTTGGTACATACCAGTTCGCGAGTTCCGGACCGACTGCTTTCCTCATACGAAGGCAATCTGCAAGCTGATCAAGAGTCCGCCTATGCGGGTCGCTGGGACGCGGCATGCGGGTATCTCTCGGACGGAGTGAAAGGAAGCGAGATGGATTCATCGCGAAGCCAGGCGGAGGGCCGGCCTTCCAATAGCTCCAGGGCGCAATCGACGATCATTGTCCATTGGGTCTGCGACTTGCCCGCCATACGACCTAAGAAGTACTCGGCGATGCAATGGGGCAAGTGCCAGGCTTCTACAATCCTGAGCCCGGCGAGATCACTGTCGTCACCGATCTGACTTATCAAGCCCCACTCCAGAATTTTAGGTAGATTGCCAATGCCATGGGCTAAGCCAACCAGATAGGCATCCTCTGCAGAGACGTTTAAGGCAAGCTTCTCGGCGACGAACCTTGCAATGAATGCGGTTTCCCGAGCGCGCTCCCAGGCAGAATAAACAGAAGTAAAGAGGGGACCTCTCGCAATTGGACATTTCGCCATGGCCTCAAGGCATCCCTCGAGGCCTAACTCTGCAATGCAGTCCTCAACGCGCTCAAGGTAGCCATCCATTGAGTTCTCGCGCCCTGCCTGACGCAAAATCTGCAGAGTCGCGCCCAGGTCGGAAAGAATCAGCTGGGAAACCTGTTCCAAGTCGACGGAGCGCTGACAGATGACTAATTCCATGGAAAGGAGCGTCCCAGAAAGTACTGGGACATCGGGGAACTCATGGATCAGATCATTATGCGGTATTCGGCAATTGGCCGATGAAGCCCGCCCCGGGCTGAATTGGTAAACCTTCTGATTCGACACGTACCTTCACCTGGCACTCTTATCGACCAGTCGTGCGGAACTTTCTAGTCTCCAGACGCAACAGTTTCTGTGACACCCTGAGAATTTGCTTCGGCTCCATCCAAGGCGGCATTCCGGCGGCGAAAAACCACGTCCGATTTTCCACGTTTGCCGGTCAATCTCACCCAAATCAGATCTCTGCACCGCGTGAAATGGGCCTCGGAAGCGTGAACATCGACAACATCGCGCCCAACCGTTCGCGCCATTCTCCCCGGTGTGCCCGGCTCCTCAATGATGAGAGAAATAGGCCCACGATGAATCAGCTTCATCTTTAGTTAAGAAACTGCGATGTGAGAGGCTGTGGAATTTCTGTCACGCGCAGTCCATAGTTGCCGTCAACAATCACCGCCTCACCGCGTGCGATCAACTTGCCGTCGAGATAGAGCTCCACCGGTTCATTGACCGTTCGATCCAGTTCCACGATTGAGCCGGATGACAACTCAAGGATTTCGCTAAGCGGCAACCGTCGCTGACCGAACCGAAGGCTGACATTCAGCTCGACGTCCATCACAAGATTCAAGTTGTGTGCGAGCACCCCTCTGTCCCCGGCAGTTTCCGCGGCGTTTTTGTCCAAGACCCTGGTGACACTTTCGAGTAAGCCGGGGCTGAAGAACAGGAGTACATGCAACTCTGCCGGGGGCTCAGAGGCCACCAGAGGGACAACGGACAGGCCCCCGAACGCGAGGCCGGAAACCCGTTCAATCCCGGCTTTAAGTGCGTCATCACCAGCGAAGCCTGATTTGCAAAGATCTTCTGCAGCGGTGGCGACGAGTCTTGTGAAAAGCGCCAGGTGATTGTCATCGAGAGCCGTGACGGGCTGCTGCATGAGCTTTGACAGAAGTGCGGCTACTTGCGGTTCATAAAACTCGACAAAACACTCACCACTCAGCGCGCCCTCGACAGTCAGCTTGAATTGGATTGGCGTGCTGTCGTTGGTGGGAATTGTTCCTTTGTCGACGATTTCCAGGGGCAATTTGGGCCCAGAAGCTTCAGCCAGCGAGGCTGAGAGCGACTGAGCAAACGCGGCGGCGAAGATTCTCAAACCATTCTTTGTGAGCTTGTTTTCCATGAGCCTTATCTCTCTTTCCACTCTGAGGTTGGGGTACGATGACCGAGCTGTGCCGCGCGCTGTTGCCCGCTTCGGACCGGAACAGCCTGAAACAGGCTGCGCCCTCCGATCGTCAACGCTGCAGGGGTCTGGACGGGCGACCGAAGCTTCAAAACCGATCCGGGCGCAAGCGTAACGAGATCCTTGACTGAGACGCGGAGTTCAGGCAATTCGGTTAGGACTTCCATCTCGCAATCGAGAATGCGCTCACGCAGAGGTAGCGCGGGAAAACTGAACATCCGAGCTTTCTTCTGTGAACGATTCGTCGCGATCCGCTTTGTCAATAGATCGAGCAGCGAGTTCGATAGGATCAGGCTGAAGTTGCCCTTAGCATTCGCCAAACTTGCTTCAAAGCGCAGCGCAGTGAGCTTTTCAGTCGGCCGAAAAGTCTGCAACATCGCAGAGGGCTTGATTCGGGAACCAGGAGCGATGGACAGGCCAGGGATTGCCCAGACTGCTTCGGCCTGCTTCACGATCATTGCAACGATATCGAGCATCACTTCTTCTTCGATCTCAGACAGGTCGCGATCTGCGTTTCCTGCGTTCCCGACGCCGCCCATCAGCAACTCGATGATGGGGAAGACCAGATCCAGGTCGATTTCCACCGTCACCAGTCCCGATGAACATTGCACAACAAAGCAAAACGTTGGAACTCCGGCCACGTGCTCATGCACAGATGTTTGATTCAGTTCCGCAAATTTTACGGCGAGCGAAGTGCCGAATAGCGCGTCAAATGCGGCAGCAATGTAATTGGCAACCTTTTCGTGCAAGGCAATCACCGCGCGAGCATCCTCGTTGGAAAGCCGGCCCGCCGCACGAAAATTGCAGCTGTGAATTGCCCGTGCCTTTGCTCCCGACTCGCTTGGTTGATTCGGGCTTACAGATTTTTGAGTGGCGTCTACTGGCGCCTGGCTAGGGGTGCTCATCATATGCTCCTTGGATTGAAAGGGACGGAACCGGGCTGCGTTCTAGATGATCGAGAGAGGCTCTCAACTTGACCATGATTTCCTGGCGAATCTGCGAAACGCGCGAAAGAGCGACTCCAACAACCTTTGCGATCTCCTTCATTGTCAGTTCCTCGCGATAATAGAGAGAGAGGATAAGCTGTTCTCGTTCAGAGAGCTGAGAAATGGCCTGGGCCAAGTGTGCCTTTCGCTCACCAACCAGGCATAGGTCGAACGGATCAGGATCGTTCAGGCTCGGCGCGGATTCAATCACATCCAGAGATTCCGAGCGATCGGCCGATGATGCCACGCTTTGGCTGCCAAGCTGTAGCGCGTCGATTTGCGCCGTCAATTTGCGAAGACGGTCCGGTTCGATCTGCATCTCAGAAGCAATCTCAGCTTCGGATGGGTGCCTGCCGAATCGAGCCTGAAGACGTGCGGTCGCGTCGGCAATTTCGCGACCCCTTCTGCGCATGTAGCGGGATCCCCAGTCGGTTTCACGTAAACTATCAAAGATCGCGCCGCGAATCCGGAATTTCGCGAATGTCCGGAACTGAATATTCTTCGAACGATCGAAGCTTTGCGCGGCCTCAATGAGGCCAACGACGCCTGCGCTTACGAGATCGTCCAGCTCAACGTGCTGCGGGAGCCGCTCGCGGATGCAGGATGCGAGGTAATAGACCTGCGACAGTTCCTGCGTAACAAGCTCGTCGCGGCTGGCCATATCCGTCGTACTCGTTCGATATGCCATCTCTGCTGCTGTCATTTCTTTACCTCTCTCAAACAAATGGCAGAATGCATGTTCATCTCACCGACCCCAATGACATCACCTGGGTCGCGGCAGGGATTTCCGAAGGCGAAATCACGACGATCCTGGGAATGAATGGCTCCAGTATTCGTCTCAGGTAGAACCGGCCCGGAGACGAACAAAGCAAGACCGGCGGCGTGAGTGTGACCTGGTCGCCAATCATGGCGCGCAATCCGTCCAGAACCTTCCGCGCCACCGAGATCTGAAGCATGCCCTGTGACGCAAGCTGCGCGTTCTGCGTCGACCGGGCACATTCTTCCTCGATGGAAGCATCGAGTGTGACCACTTTCAGACGGCCCGACTCATCCAGATGCGGCCGAACCAGAGCACGACCCAAAGTGTGCCGCACAGCTTCAACCAGGATGACGGGGTTCTTATTGATTGCCGCCGTCTCAACCAACGTCTCCAAAATCGTGCCCAGATCGCGGATCGAAACCTGTTCGCGCAATAGTTGCTGGAGTACCTTTTGCACTTCTCCGAGCGTCATCAACTTTGGAATCAGCTCGTCGATAAGTTTCGGGTGAGAGTCGGAGAGCCGATCGATTAAGCGCTTGGTTTCCTGGCGCGTCAGCAGATCGTGCGCATTCTGCTTGATGAGCTCAGATAGATGCGCCGCAAGCACTGAAGTGTGATCGACGACGGCGTATCCTGCGGCGATGGCTTGTGCCTGCAGGTCCGGCGTAATCCATTTTGCCGGGGAATCAAATGCCGGCTCACGTGTCTCAATCCCGGAGAGATCTCCCGGCTTGGGATTGGAATTGACTGCGAGGAGACGGCCCGTCTTCATCTCCCATCGCGCGATCTCTACCCCACGCAGATAAATGACGTACTCTTTCTCTTTCATCGACAAATTGTCGGTGATGTGGATGGAAGGAACCAGGAATCCCAGTACCTGCGCAAGGTTTTTGCGCAATGACTTGACCCGCGCGAGCAGCTGTCCGCCCTGCTTGGCATCGACGAGAGGAACCAGGCCTACTCCAACTTCGAGCATCAATTCATCCAATTTGAGCGCCGCGTCCATGGGATCGATGGCGGGCGTCTTCGCCGCTTTTTCGGTGGCGGCCTTGGCGGCTGCCGCTTCGGCTTCGACTGGTTTCATCTTCCAGGCTGCAAACAAAGTGGCACCGCCAAGAAGGATGAACGGGATTTTGGGCATTCCGGGAATCAATGCCAGCGACAGCAGGCATCCGCTAACAATCCAGAGCGGACGCGCAGTACGGAACATCTGGGTGCCGATATCCGAGCCCAGGGAGTGATCCGAGGCCGCGCGAGTGACCACAATTCCACCGGCCACCGATACGAGAAGCGACGGAATGATGACGACAAGCCCGTCACCCACGGTGAGGATGGTGTAGGTTTTGAGCGCCTCCTGAAACGGGACTCCCTGCTGAAAGACGCCGATCAGGAATCCCGCGACAATATTGATAGCCATAATGAGAATCGTTGCCATCGAGTCGCGTTGGCTGAAACGCGCCGCACCGTCCATGGCGCCACAGAACTCCGCTTCGCGCCCAACCTGCTGGCGCCTCTGCCGAGCCTGTTCGGCGTTGATGAGTCCGGTGTTCAGATCGGAGTCAATGGCCATTTGCTTTCCCGGCATGGCATCGAGAGTGAAGCGCGCTGTCACTTCCGCGGTGCGCACCGCGCCGTGGCTGACCACCAGGTACTGAATCGCAATCAATGCCAGAAAAATGACAAAGCCGACGATGTAATTGCCGCCGACGACGAACTGGCCAAAGGCCTCAATCACCTTGCCTGCTGCGGATGGGCCTTCGCTGCCGTGCAGCAGGATGCGACGCGTTGCGGCGAGGTCAAGGGCGAGGCGCATGAGCGTGAGAAGCAGAATCAGACTGGGAAAGACAGAGAAATCCACCGGACGAAGAACCTGGATGGAAGTGATCAGCACCAGCACAGACGCGGTAATGCTGAGCGTGAGCAGAAGATCGAGAGCAATGCCCGGCATGGGAACCAGCATCACAAAGACCAGAACGACGGCTCCGGTAGGAATGATCCAGTCAGAGTAGGTACGAAGCGTCGCCATCAATCCAGATTTCTTTTTCACTGCGGCCTCACATTTGTTCTTTGAGCCTGGGCATTCTGCTCAGCTGTTTTCCGGGTGCGTGCATCCCGATTGCGCACGTCGTTCTGAACCTTAAACACGAGAACAAGGATCTCGGCCACGGCATGATAGAGCGCGGATGGAATGGGATCTCCAACCTCGACGGTCTTGTAGAGTGCCTGGGCGAGCGGCCGGTTTTCCATCACCGGAATATCGAACTTCCAGGCGACTTCCTTGATCCTGGCCGCCACGAAGTCAAGCCCTTTGGCCACGACTACAGGAGCAGCCATGTCCGACTCGTAGCGAAGCGCAACCGCATAGTGCGTGGGATTGGTGACGACCACGGTTGCCTTCTCTGTCGCTTTAAGCAACCGGCGGCGGCGCATTTGGCGCTGGATTCTGCGGAACCTTGCCTTGGTCTCCGGGTTGCCTTCGGTTTGCTTCAGTTCGTCGCGCACATCCTGGCGGCTCATTTTCAAGTCGCCTTCGTTTTTCCACCAGAGGAACATGTAATCCACGCCCGCCCAGAGGGCAAAAACCAGGCCTGATTTCCAAAGAATCTCGAGCAGGATGCTGCCCATGAGACTGGGAAAACTGCGCGCATCCAAGTAAGAGCTGCCCAGGATCTGCTCCCAATGGCTGCGGATTGACGCCACACCGATCCATGCGACGGCGGTGAACGGGAGAAGAGATTTGAGAATCGTGCTGAGGGCTGCAGGAGAAACAAGCTGCTTGAGCCGCGCGGCCGGGCTGAGGCGCTCGAATTTGAATGCCAGAGATTCCGGTGCGAAGACGAATCCGCCCTGCGCCAAACCGCAAGCCAGCGAAACCACAAAGCCGCAAGCGAGAATGGGAACAGTCCATCGCAGAACTTCGACCGTTGTCCAATAGAGGACGGGGCCTCCCGGCTCAATGGACTCCGAAGATGCAAGTTCAAGCATGGTGCGGTAGTAGTGTGTCCAATGGGGGATGGCTCCTCGACCGATGAGAAACAGAACGCCGGCGATCGCGGACATCGAAAGCGCGTTGCTCAGTTCACGCGAGCGTGTGACCTGGCCGCGCTCCCTGGCTTTTTGCCTGTGTCGCGGTGTTGCTTGTTCGGTCTTGTTTGAATCAGCCATCTAAGTTCAACCAGCCAAATGAAACATTTGCTCGCCATTTGTCACCGCATCGGTGAATAAATGGCGGAAAAGATCAGGCCAATACCTGAGCGTTGCAATTAATATGCAGATGCCGATCATGCTCTTGATTGCCGGCCCCATCAACATGAGAGGCATCTGCGGCGATGCCTTTCCGAGGAGCCCGAGGATAATATCGGCCGCAAGCGTGGCGGAAAGTACCGGGGCGGCGATCTGGACACCGAGCGAGAACATCTCGCCAACCGTTCTGAGAATTGAGATGGTGAAGAGGCTGCTGATGTGCGCCGTTCCCGGTGGAACATAGCGAAAACTGTTGCCCACCGCGCGCAGCAGCCACAGGTGGACATCCATCCCCAGAAAGAGCAGCATGGCGATGCTTTGATAAAACATGGCGACTACGGGTGTGTCGACCTGACTCTGCGGATCGAGGATGTTGACGAGTGAGTATCCCATCTGAATGCCGAGCACCTGGCCGGCGAGTTGAATTGCCTCGAACACCACATTGGTGGCGATTCCCATCCCAACGCCGACAAGAAATTCATTGAAGATCAGCAGCGGCCACTGCACCAAAGTGTGCGGTCCAATCTGGCCACCAAACGCCGGATACAGGGCGAGCGTAAGGGCGAGAACAAGAGCTGCCTTGATCCGTGCGGGAATGACCATGCTGCCGAAAAACGGCGCAAAAAGCATGAGCCCGGTTAGACGCACTCCGATGGTGAGGGCGCCGCTGATGATCGTAATGAGAGGGATCTCGATCATTTCAAGTACACACGAAAGTCAGAAAATGTTGAAAGCGTAAATGTGGCAAGATGCCGCCACATCCAGGGCATGAACAGAAATAATGCGCCGCCGGTGGCCATCAATCGCGCGACGGTGGAGACCGTCATGTCCTGGAGCGATGTGAGCACCTGTGCAATGTTCACAACGAGGCTGACTACGATCGCGATGGCGAGAATGGGGCCGGCCAGGATGACTACTTCCTGCAGGGTCATGCGGGCGAGTAACACTACCTGATCGACGTCCATAAATTCAGTTAAAGCTCCTCATTAAAGAACTGATCAACAGATGCCAGCCATCCACCATGAGAAACAGCAGTAGTTTGAGCGGTGTTGAGATGACGACAGGCGGCAACTGCAGCATACCTACCGAAGTGGTGATTGACGCGACGACCATGTCGACAATCAGAAAGGGCAGAAACAAAATCGTGCCGATCTGGAATCCGGCTTTCAGCTCAGACAAGATGTAGGCAGGCAGAAGCACGCGCATGGAAACATCGTCAATGCTTGCCGGCCGCGGTTCTTTGGCAAGTTCAATGAAGAGCGCTACATCCTTTTCGCGCACATAATGCGACATGAATTTACGCATCGGCGCCTCACTGAGGTTGAGTGCAGCCATCGCGTTAATCTTGCCTGACTGCATGGGAACGATTGCCGTTTCGTAGATCTGCTCGCCCACGGGCTGCATGAGAAAGAAGGTCAGGATGAGTGAGAGCCCGATAAGTGTCTGGTTGGAAGGCGTGGTTTGCAGGCCCAGGGCCTGGCGCAGAAAGTGGAACACGATGAGAAGCCGCGCAAATGGCGTGATGCAGAGGAGAATGGAGGGGATCAGCGTCAATACCGTCAGCAAGACGACGATGGACCACGGAACCGATTCACCTTGCATGCCCTGAATCTGCAAGAAGCCATTGTTGGCTACCGGCTGAGCAGGATTGACGTTGTAGACAACTTGAGGCTGAACAGGCGAGGGCGACGGAACGTCGCTGGGCGCAGAAGGCGGGTTCGCGGCGGGAGCTGCGGGGACGGGGGGCGGAACTGCGCTCGCTGGATTTGCAGGAGGTACGAGCGCGGCCATCGGAGTAGCCGCGCTCGCTGGGGTGTTGGCGCCAGTCGGAGAGGAAATTCCATTGCCGGACGCCGGCGGCAATGTTTGCGAAGTCACAGGCGCCGATTGATTCGTCGACGAGTTATTGGCGCCTGGAGTTGAAGTTGGAGTCTGAGGAGCAGCCGGGCGCCCTTGTGCAATCACCGGCACAACAAGCGCCAGTGAAAGCAAACCAAGTGCAGCAGCCCAGGCGGTGCCCCTCGGAAAACTCATCCCGCCACCTCAACCGGTGCGGCCAAGGGAGCAATGGAGTCATGTTGCGACGCGGGCTCATCAAGACTGGTAAGGAGAGCCACGCCGGAGGCGCCGCCGCCCACCAGGTATTTGCGCCCCTGGGCATGAATGATTGCCACGAAGCGCTTCTCGCCCAAGGGAACTGTCTCGACTAACCGAAGCTGTCTGCGTGCGGGTGCGCCGCCGCGGAGCCAGGAGAAGAGACTTCCAAGTAGACCTTGCCGCGGCATCTCCGGCTTGATTTCCTCGGGTTCTGGAGGTGGCACAAGTCGTGTCGTCGCGCGGGCAAGCGGCGGCATCTCCGGCTTCATTTCTTCGGGCTCTGGAGGCGGCACGAGTCGAGTCGTCGCGCGGGAAAGGGGAGCAGATACAACATCGCACCGATAGTCTCTGCCACGCCCTAGCGGGCGACTAAGCGGGCGTGGAAACGCCCGCTCGTACGGCTCAGAGGCTGGCGCAGTGCGGGAATAAATGGAGTACGGGTTTTGACTTAAGGTAGATTTCATATTTGCTCCGTGATACGGACGGCAAGGCAGTCACCAACTACTTCAAATTCTGCCCAACCGATGAGCAGGCCATTGGCTCGCAGCGGCAGGTCGCTGGTCTGGTGGCAACCTGTCTCCACAATCGAGCCCGCTTTTAGTCCAAGGAGGTCGCCGATGGTAAACCGCACCGCCGGAATCTCAACGGACAGAGTGAATGGCAACCATGGCAAGCTATCGAGCGAATCCAGCGCGCCCTGAGGCGTTTCCGCACCGATCGGCTGAATGGAATTGGAATTCAGTTCTTGAACAACTGCGCTCATAAAACCTCGAGAGTGCTGGTTCCCTTGCCGAGGTCCACTGCCCGATAAAAATCCGGGCGCTGGTCCTGGGTTGATAGCAGGGACCGAGCTATTCCACAAAGTTCAAAGCAATTGAATCGCCGGAATTGGCGCAGGGACGGGGAGCCTCCGGCAAGATGAGATTTTTCCCGCAGATCTATGGATCTAAATAATTTGAACGCAAAATAGCGTCGGCCAGCCGGCCCCTGGCTGGTGAGACAGCCATGAGAGCCGGCATGACACGGCGCACTTCCACGCGTCAGGAGACTTTGCCTGGAAAAGCCTCTAATCGTAACTTAATCACTGCCCAACAAACCCAGAGTCTACGAGACCACCTGCAGAGTCGCCTGGGATACCTGGTCGAGGGTGGTGAGGACCTTGGCATTCGCCTCGTATCCTTGCTGCGCCACGATCAAGTTTGCGAATTCGGAGGAGAGACTCACATTCGACTGTTCGACTGCGCCCCCGGTGATGGTGCCATTGCCGCCTTGGCCGGCTTCTCCCACAACGGCATCACCGGACGCGAACGAAGCCTGATAGTCATTGCCCGCAGTTTGGGTGAGGCCCTGGTTGTTGGCAAAGCTCGCGACCGCTACCTGGCCCAGCGCCAGGGTTTGCGAATTGCTGAATTGCCCCTGCACCGTTCCATCGGAGAGCACGGAGTAACTGGTGAGCGTGCCGGTGTCGTATCCATTCTGAGTGGTTTCGCTGGTCGCGCTGGCCGCCGCTTGCTGGGTGATTGCAGGCGTCCCGCCGCTGCCGTTTAAATCCCAGGTCAGATTCATCTTTGCCGCATCATCGGCAAGTCCGGAGATTGTGATACCGGGGACGGTGCCTGAAGGAGAAGTGAGGACACCCGAAGAGTTGAAGTCCAATGTGCCGCTGGCGACCGTTGTAGGGTTGCCGGTGCCGCCGGTATCGGCCGCAGGCAGCGTAATGCTGTAGCTCCAGGTGTTGGGAGCAGTGTTGGTGTAATTGATGGTGAGATCGTGCGATTGGCCCAGCGAATCGTACACCGTCATTGGCGAGCTGTAGGTCGTGCCGACAGCTGCAGTCGCATCCAGGTTCGTAGTCATCTGGAAATTTGTCGTCGCCGCAGCAGGTATGTTATTCGCCTGATTGACCGTGATCGGGGCAAGGGCCGCTCCGGTTTGCACCACGCCGTTGACTGCCGGGTATCCCAACACGAGCTGACCGCCCTGGGTGCAGAGCTGCCCCTGAGAATTCACTGTGAAGTCGCCGTTGCGGGTGTAGTCAACGCCGTTGCTGTTCTGCACAACGAAGAAGCCATTCCCCTGCAGGGCCATGTTGGAAGAGACCCCCGTCGAATTGACGTCGCCATTCGCGAAATTAGAGACTGTCCCGGCAACCTGGACGCCATCTCCTACCTGGATTGGGTCGCCGTTCCCCGACGTTCCCTGCATTTGGTTAAAGACGCTCGCAAAATTGAGCGTCTGATCCTTGTAGCCATCGGTATTCAGATTGGCCAGGTTGTTGGCGATCGCATTCAGCGACTGAGTGGTCGCCATAAGGCCTGAAAGTGGAATCGTAAAGGCTGACATTTAACGCACTCCTGAGTACATGGAATTTGTGGTTGCATTTGGCAAAACGTAACTACCGTAGAGATTCATGAGACCCGTGTTGTTGCCCGCGGTGGAGTTCGAGGTTGCTGGAAGTTGAGCGCTCGTCAAGGCGCGCGTCGGGGCCGCCGCCGAAGCCGTGCTCGCCGCATTGGTGGCAGCTTGTTGAACAGACTGACCCGTAGCTGACGTTGAGCCCGCTGTGGAGGAGCTTGATGTCGACATGTTCGACAATGTCTGATTGATCGAGATCAGTTGATCCAACTGGTTGAGCGAGACCATCTGACCAACCATTGCTGTCGGGTCGACCGGTTGCGTCGGATCCTGATTCTGCAATTCGGTTACCAGCAGGTTGAGGAAAGTGCTCTCAAGGCTCGAGGATGACAAGCCCAGGTTGGAGGTGCTTGACGAACTGCTCGAGCTGGTCGAGCTGGTCGCCGCGGCCGTGGTGTTGTTCGCGCTTTGGCCTGTCTGCGGAGCTGCTATTAACGGGCTGATACCTTGAATGTTCATCTGAATTCCCCTTCGTAAAATCGTTTCTTCTTAGGCCCTGATATCGAGTCTTGAAAAATCGCGCGATTCGCGCGGCAAGATTATCGGATCACCGTCTGCTTGCAGCGCCAAGGAATCGGGCGGTACAGATTGCGATGTCATTTTGTGGTTCTGGTGCGATGACTGCCCATTTCCGCCCGTAACAGAAGCGCCGAGTTGATTTACTTCGATCGATGCGTGCAGGCCAAACTCGCCTCCAAGCTTGCTCTGCAGCGAAGGCAAATGGGCAGATATGGCGGTTCCCAGCTCGCTGTGATCCACACTGATCTGTGCCGTCAACTGCTGCTGTGAAACTGACGTCCGGATAGAGATGTCACCGAATTCTGCCGAATGCATCCCTACCCGCATCTCCGACTCGCTCATGCTTTGAATCAGTCTGGCTGTGCTGATGCCAGCGGCTGCTGTGGAGCCGGCTTGTTCCAACTGTTCCGCAGCCGCATCCGCCGAGTCCTGCGCCTTTATCAGCACATCGGTCGTGCTCGACGCGGCATGAGGTTGGCTGGGCGAAACGAAAGCGGTGTGATTCGAGACTGGAATGGTCTGTGTGACCGAGGCCTCCAGCGGCTTGATAGCGAGCGGCGTTGCCGTGGAGGAATCCCCCGGCGCATGCTGGGGCAATGGGTTTCCATTCTGTGCGGAGCGATCGGCTGAGATCGAACCCTGGGCCGAAGAGGCCTTCGATGAATTTGTATCGCCCGAATTCGCCGTGAATGTTGCGCCGCTGCTTTTCAATTGCGATGTCTTGTCGGTCAAAGTGCCCGCGCCGTCGCCCTTGGACAGAACCATGCTTTGCGAGAAAGTACTTCCAACGGCAAAAGCGGACTGCTCAATTAGCTCGGCTGCGATTGCCTCAGAAAGAAGAGAAGGATCTGTCGATGCGGGCGAGGCAGACGGGGGCGCTGGGCTTTGGCTGGTGTCGGCTCCATCGCTCCCGGTTTGCTCAGCTGAGTTCGCGTTCGACCACGGAGCCTTAGGAGTTCCCGGCAGGTCCGCAGAAGCCGTCGGAGAAGCTGCCTCACATTGCATGGAGCGGCCAAAGGAAGCTTCTGACAGCGTGACAGCAGGCATACTGACGACGATCTGTTGCGCCGCACCCTGATCGCCGGCTTGCGGGGTGGAATCCGTGATCTGATTTTCAGCGGGCTGAGACGCTTTTGACTGTGATTGCGAATGAGCCGAAGACGCCAGGCCCCCGATCGTCAACCCCGCGCGACTGGGTTCTGTATCCTGATTCTGCTCGCCCTCAATCACTGGTGCAGATTTGCGAATCGTGCTACCCGCGGTGGAGATCTCTTGTGCGTCGACCGCTTCATTTTCAGATGCAGCGATCGGCGGCCTCGACGTCTGGTCTTCGCTGCCATGATCTGGAGTGTCGCTCGATGTACCCTTTGAAGCGGCCACCGTCAACGCCGGCTTGGCCGCCGCGATGCTCGAAGTCTGTGCAAGCGTATCGAGGAATGACCGTCCCGAAACTTTCGTTGCCGCCACCTGGATCGAGGCCATACCGCCATTCACGGGTTTGAGCGTAATTCGCACGCTCAATTCATTGCACGTGGCAGGCCAGAGATTAGCAAAAACCAAATCTCAAATTATCGCGGGCAACTAACTTGTATTGTTCATCTTATTGGGAGCGCAGGATTTTCGGAGTGTGCCTTCACGCAGCAAACCCGGCAACGCTTGCCGATCATGATGGGCAATCTATGCCCAGTAGGCAATCGGCTGCGCGCGCCAAAAGAGCATTTCAGAAAAAAGGCCCGCGATCGATGGTCGCGGGCGGGAGAGAAAAAACCGTATTACGTCGCACTAACTGCGTAGCCATCGAGATGCAAAGATGTCATCGAGTTGCTTCTGCTGTCTGCGCAGTTCTTCTTGTTCATATAAATTCTTTTGCTGCGCGCGCAGATCAGTGAGCGCCTGGTGGCCCCTGTGAGCGGCTTTATACGCATTCATCTGAGTGTCTCGCTGCAACTTCAGAGTTTGAAGGGTCTCAATAAGTATCTGCTTCGCTTCGATGGCCGCGCTGATTTCGACCTGCTTGGCCTGCAGGCGAATTGCGGGGGTGGAATTGCGCAAGGCCTTCTCTCGCTCCTGACACGCTTTTGCCATTTCGTAGGTTAGCTCATCGATCCTGTGGCGTACGCGAGCGACCTCAAGTTGAGCAGACATCAGTGAAATTTCAGCGCGTCTTTCAATACTTTTTCTGAGTTGCAGAACCGAGGCAAGTGAGAATCTAAATGGCAAGAGGCATTCCTTCCAGGAAAGCATCCCGCTCTTAGGCGGGAAGTGCAATCAATTGTTGAACGGTTTCTTCGAGTGTCGTGAATTCGTCGGGTTTCTGTTTGAGAAAGCTGTTGATTGACGGCAAAGTTTCAACCGCCTTATCAAGTAAAGCGTCGGAGCCCTTCTGATACGCGCCAATGCGAATCAGGTCCTCGGATCGCTGATAGACATCGATGAGCGAGCGAATTGTAATGGCTTTGGCAAGATGCTGATCCGAAACCATGCTTGTCATTAAGCGGCTGACGCTATCCAATATAGATATCGGCGGATAGTGATTGCGAAACGCCAGGTTGCGATCAAGAAGGACGTGACCGTCGAGCAGCGATCGAACCGTATCCACCACTGGATCCTGCTGGTCGTCGCCTTCCATCAGCACGGTATAGAAGGCAGTAATGCTGCCCTGCGAAAAATTCCCGGCGCGCTCCACCAA
>JBEKGH010000061.1:0-24789 GCA_050012895.1 Occallatibacter sp. | reverse complement strand
TCGAAGTTCATCCACGAACACCCTGACCGTTTCATCGGCTTCGGCGACATCAAGCTCGACAATCCCAATGTCCTCGAGGAGATCGACCAATTTCATCAGGCTGGCTTCCGCGGTCTGGGCGAGATTACTTCCTCCGAGAAAAACTACGACGACCCGTCGTATTGGCCAATCTACGATCGAGCCTCGAAGTACCACATGATTCTCCTCTTTCATACGGGCATTGTTCTCCGCCAGAACCCCGACCAGCCGGAGAATGTGAGCTTCGAACGCATGCGCGCAACGCGCCTTGATTTGATTGCGCGCCATTGGCCCAGGTTGATCGTTATCGGTGCGCACCTCGGCAACCCCGATTACGCGGAAGCGGCTGAAATTGCGCGCTGGAGCCCGAATCTCTACTTTGACCTTTCCGGATCGAGTCTCATCAAGTTGTCCGGCAACTATGAATTCTTCCGCTCAATTTTCTGGTGGAGCGGAGTGGTGAGCCCGCACACCGCGCCCGGAGCACCCGATGCATTTGAAAAACTTGTCTTCGGCTCCGACATCTTCCAGGGAGAACTGGGGGAGTTCGACGCAAGCCAGAAGCGGTATCACGAGATGCTGGACACTTGCCGCGTTCCCAAGAACGTACAGGCCATGATCTTTTCCGGAACCATGAATCGCATTCTTGAGCAACAGCAGAAAGCCATGGACGCCGACAAAGCAAACTGAGCAGTCCAGCCGGCGCCCATCAAGGAACACAACGGAGGATCGAAGATGACAAGATTCATGCGGGCAAATTTCGTAGTTGTTATTTTGGCGCTGGCGGCCGTTGGCGCTGGCGGCCGCGAATGGTTTCGCGCAGGGCCTGCCTACCGCGCGGCCCGAGGACGAGGGCTTTTCGCCCGAGCGCCTCGCGTACATCGACCAGTTCTACTCTGAAAAAATCGATCACGGCGACCTGGCGGGCATCGTCACGCTGGTTTCACGCCACGGAAAAATCGTTCACTTCAGCGCGCTCGGCTACGCCGACGTAGAGAAACAGACCAAAATGCAGAAGGACACGATTTTCCGCCAGTATTCGATGACCAAGGCGATCGCATCGACCGCGCTGATGACGCTCTATGAGGAGGGGCGCTTTCAGATCAACGACCCCATCTCGAAGTACCTGCCGGAGTTCGCCAATCTGCGTGTGCTGCGGACTCCTGACGGGCCGCTCGACGAGACAGTTGCGCCCGAACACCCGCCCACCATTCACGACATCATGCGGCATACGGCGGGTTTCACGCACGGTTTGTCGAACGATAAAATCGATGAGGAATATGCGAAGGCCGACCTTTTTAGTGTGGACCTGACGCTGGACGAGATGATGAAGAGGTTGGCGAAGATCCCGCTACGCTACCAGCCAGGAACGAAGTGGGCTTACAGCGTGGGGCCGGACGTCCAGGCGCGGCTGGTGGAAGTGATCTCGGGCGTGCCCTTCGACGAATACCTGCAGGAGCACATCTTCGATCCTCTGGGAATGAAAGACGCGGGCTTCTGGCTCGGGCCGGACAAGGCGGATCGGCTGGCGACGGTCTACTGGATGAAGAACGGCAAGCTGACGCCGCTCGACGAGGCTCACGGGCATCCCGATAGCGATCTGGCGCTTTTCCAGCCATGGTCGGTGAACAGCTATACCGTGAATCACAAGCGCAAGGGCGGCAGCTACGGACTTGTCGCCACGGCAGAAGATTATTGGCGCTTTGCGCAGATGATCCTGAATGGCGGCGAGCTGAATGGCGTGCGCATCCTCAGCCCGCAGACCGTTCACTTTATGGGGCAGGACCATCTGGAGCCGGCGGGAATTCCGGATTATGAAAAAGGAAGTGGTTTCGGCCTGGGATTCGCCGTGATCGAAAACCAGGCGGCAGCCGCAACACTCGGCAGCGATGGCGGACTGTCCTGGGGCGGCGCCGCAACCACCAGTTTCTGGATCGATCCCAAAGAGGACATCGTGGTGATTGCCATGACGCAGCACATGAGCGACCCTGCCGCAGTGGATGCGGTAGCGGAGTTGCGCACGCTGGTTTATAGCGCGCTCATTGGCAAGTGAAGTAGACAGTTGGTACTAGTCGCATTCCGCATCGCTCAACAACTGGAGTATTTCTTGCACAGCGCCTGAATATCGCCCACCAGTTTCGGCACCCCGGTCGAGGGTGGCAGACTGCCAGGGTAGTTGGGTTCATACTCCGCTGACACAAATCCCTGGTGCCCGGCTTGCGCAAAGATCTGCCATACGCGGTCCATATCCACCGCACTGTGATCGTAAAAATGGTCGCGAATATGAATATTGGTGGCGTAAGGAATGCACGCAGCAATCTGCGCGTAGGCGTCTTGAGTTGGCGTGGGGACGAAGTTTGTAATATCGAGGTTGATTCCGGCATACGGCGAATTAACCCGTTGCATGATCTCGACACAAAGGTCCGCGTTCTGCGTAACCCCTTCGTGGTCCTCAACCCCAAGCGTAATACCCTTTTGGCCGGAATAGTCGCATGCGGCCTTCATCGCTTCAACCACCCAATCGACAGCATCCTTGATCTTTGCGCCTTCCGGCAGCACGCCCGCAAAGATTCTCAGATGGGACGCTCCAAGTTCGTCTGTCACATCGACCCACTTCTCAATGTCCTTCACGCTATCCGCGCGCTTTTGAGCGTCAACCTGAACCATGCTCACGCCGCATGCGCATCCCGAGAAAGCCACGGCGTGCTTGTACGCCAAATGACGCAGGCTGTGAAGATACTCCGGATCGGTGGACTTCAAATAGTACGCCGTCATGTCGACGCCGGCCAGTCGCAACTCCACTGCTTTGAGAATGAAATCCTCCATCGTCATCGAGCCGTGTCTGAGGGCCTCATTGTACGAGTAGGCACAGCATCCGGGCAGCAGCCTTGCCCATTTGGATTTGCCTGCGCTCGCATCCGATTGCGTGACGGCGGCTTGCGCTCTCACTGCATCCATACCCGCCCCTGCCACGGCTGCTAGTCCAACGGTCTTCACAAACTCACGACGATTCACCATAGTACGCACCCTTTCTCCCCAATTACACGTTCTTTGGAACACGCGATTCACGCCAGGCGCGGACCGCGCCTCGCAAACAGATCAACCTGGCACACGCTCATGCCGCAATCAAGAATACCTCTCCACGCTGACTTGGCTGCCTGTATCCACGCGCCCTTCCTTACTTTGCTGTGATGAGAGCCCCCGATGGCATCAGGAACGCGATGGGCCACTGCTCCTGGCCCTGCGCCACCAACGCAGACCAATTTAGAACCGGCGCGGATTCTTGTTTCAGAATTGAGACTTCCGGATCGACTTCCCGGAATCGAACCGCCAGGCTGTATGCTTCACCGGTTGCGGCCAGTGTCAGCGGCTCCCGTGGGAACCGTGAATTCAGGCTACGAATAAAGAGTTCAACGATCTTCAGATCGTCCATCATCTGCAAGAAATAGGGCCGTCCGGTGAGCAAGGAATTATATACATGATCGGCCATCACGCTGTTGAGCGGATCGACGTACGCTTCGTCAAAGCTGTTCGGGGATGAGGCGCTGGAAGAATCGACGCGAAACTTCATGCTGGTTTCTCCCATCCCGCGAAAATCGAATGAGAATACTTCGTAACCGTCGTTCAAGAGCTTCACTATCTGCGGCCAATCCCATCGAGATGCCTTGCTGTGAAGACTAACCCAAAGAACTGCTCCCTTAGGGTGACCGCTTTCATTGTAAAAGTGCAGAAGTGGTATCTCAAGATACCTGCTGTGATGAAGCACATAACGGTCGATATGCGCCGTTCCAATCGTCGTGCTCCCCACAGCTTCCCATCGCACTTCTTTGGGTGAAGAGAAGCCTTCATAGCGGCCAGTCTTCCAGGCAGCAATATCTGGGTCGTGTTCGCTCCGGTCGAGCTCGGCCAATGTTGTCTGATTGCGATGCGAAGCGTCCGCAGCATACGCGGCTATGAATTGAAGAAGCGTGCGCTCCTCCGGATAATCGACCGACACCTGCCCGCTCTTTGTCACGCGCAGGTCGGCGTCACTGAACGGAGTTACCGGCGGGAGGCCGTGGCGAACCGGCATCTGGTTGAAACGATCGAGAAAGCTCAACGCCGCTTCCTGGTTTTTCAACGAATACTCGTGCCCGTTATAACTCTCGGCGAAATCGATTCGGTCGCCGTGTCCAAAACGTTTGTAGAAGCTACTGACTTCAGCGTAGGACTTATGAGCACCCTGCACCGGAAAGAAATCGAGACTGGCGGTCGCCACCATCACCGGGCGTGGATACATCGCCAGTAACATGCCCGCGTGATCCACTCCCTTCGAGATAAGTCCAAAGAGATCCTGTTCCGGGTCGCTGTCTGAATCTGCAAAGATACGGTTTTCCACGCGCATGGGAAGCGCGGTTATGTAACAGGACGGAATGATGACCTTGATCCTGTCATCGAGTGCGCCGATCAGCGCTGCCTGGAAACCGCCGCCGCTCGTGCCCGTAATATTGATCCTTGAGCCGTCTACGTCTGCGCGAGTGAGCAGATAATCCACCGCGCGCATCCCGTCCCACACCTCCCACCGGGCCAGATTGGCGCCGGCCAGATAGGCCAGGTTTCCCATCACGGCATGCTCGCCGCAGATTAGGTTGTAACGGCTCCTCTTTGCCTTTGCATCCCAAAACTGGCTTCTTTCCCCTTGCCCCACCGGGTCCCAGCTGATCGCAAGGTACCCGCGCAGGGCGAGCCTCTCGCATAGGGCCTGGTAATGATTTTTTCCGTCTGCCGAGTGACCCGCGGGAACCAGAATGGCTGGATGTAACTTCTCGCCGTTCTCAGGTACATACACAAGTGCAGTTACATAGAACCCCGGAATGCTCTGATAGATCAACTTTTCAATATGAAACCCGACGCCGGGCACTTTGCCCGTAATTTCCGCGTGCAGGCTGGTCTTCTCTGTGGGAAGTCCACCGATCATCGCGAGCAGCGATCGCCTCAGCTCCGCGCGCAACTGCAGAAGATCGCTCTCGTTCTTGACGCGCGACCAGCGCTCCAGGCGCAGCTCATCCTCATCCCATGCAAGCGCGGTTTGATAGAGCAGATACGGCGTAATCTGCGGGCCTTCTGCTTCCGCGGCAGGAAGTACGCGAAATGCCTCGGCCGGAGGCGCATCTTGCCCCATAATTGCCGCTGCACACAGACCCGCCATCGCAAGAACGCAAACCAGTTGCACACCGGACGAGCCGCTCACCATAACCTCCGCTAACACCTACCACAACACCGCTAACACTACCTTCATTACTTATCTCTTGCCAATATCAGTACCCCGAACCTCTTCGGTTCATGAAAAGTATTGCTCATGGGCGCCTTCCAGGCGATGGCTTTCCGATGATCGGGCGGTCCTTGGCTGCGGAACAGGTTCGCGCGAAAGGTCGTGCCCGGCGCTGGGGGGCGCGTATCCAAAGCTGCAAACGGAATTCGCATGGCGCCATACCATATCTTTGCCGTCGCATCGATCCGTGCACTTACCTGAAATCCAGAGTTCCACGTCCACCCCACTGTGTGATCCGGGAGTTCGAGATTAATATCGAGATCGGTCCACTCCCGCTGCGGCGAAACTTCGAACTCCTTGTATCTGCGAATATTGTGAAAATCGGAACCAATGAACAGCTCAGCGACATCCCACTGCCATAGCCCATAGGTCTCTTCCGCGGAATTTGGCGAGGGCTTTAGATACAGCTCCTCGTAGGGGCATTGAAACAGAAGATAGAGATTATTCTTCGTCCATCGGGAACTTACTTGCGTTCGGTACTCCGGAAGAACGTGTCCCCAACTATCTACTTCCGCAAACACCGAAGGCGCCCCCTGCCAGAATGCTGACTTGGGATCCGTGTCTAACTCAACGTCCTGAGGCGCATAAGCGCTCCTGAACACGCTGCGATCGCCAGCGCTGGCATGGAGCGCTCCGCTCAAGAAAAGCAGGCATGTAGCAAAGAGTCTTTTCACTGCATCTTCCTCGATAAACAAACCAGGCGTGCGCCCAGAGGGCGCCTGCAACACCGACCACTCTCAGAGATGCGGCGCCCAGCCGGGTTCGTATTCCCGTGCCCACATTTTCATCGCTTGAGCGTCATTCTGAATCTTCCCGTCGCGCGGGTCAATCTGCAACTCCCGGTTCAACTCCCATGCGATATTCGAGAGTTGAAGCGTTGTGACTACGATGTTTCCTTGTGAGATAGGAGCGTGGAGCTTCTCTCCCTTGCGGATTGCCGCGATAAAGTTGGCGAAGTGGGCAACTGTTGGGACGTCTCCGTCGAACTTGTCATTGAACGGCGTCGTGTCGTCGTCCTTGAACACACCCGTCCTGGTTCCGTTGAGATCGTAGATATCGTAGCCGCTCCCGCCGTCGCCATAAATAAATACCGAGCCCTCGGTGCCCATGACGGTCAGCCCCGAGGTGTGGTCGTAGTACTTCATCCCGTTGCACGATTTGCCTTCCCAGGAAATCATCTTATCGCCATAATCGAAGCTGGTTACAAGAGTGTCATAAAACTGCCAGTCATCCTTGAACTGGTATCTTCCGCCCGACGCGGTAACGCTCTTCGGATAATCCACCTCGAGCGCCCAGCGGCATAAATCGATGCTATGCGTACCATTGTTCAGTGCCTCGCCCGTACCCCAGTGTTTGAACCAGTGCCAGTTGTAGGGATGAATATTATCCTTGTACGGTCTGCGTGGCGCGGGTCCCTGCCACAGATCCCAATCGAGCTGTGCCGGCACGGGCACTTCCTTGCCGATGCCGATCGACTTTCTTGTGTTGCTGTACCAGCCTTTTGCGAAATAGGCGTTGCCGATGAGTCCGTTGTGTATCTTATCGATGGCTTCCATGGTGCGCAGGCACGATCGCTGCTGTGTGCCCTGCTGCACATGCTTTTGGTACTTCTGTTGAGCCTGCACCAACATCGTCCCCTCGGCAGGATTATGGCTGCATGGTTTCTCAACATAAACGTGCTTGCCCGCCTCGAGTGCCGCGATCGCAAGCGGAGTGTGCCAGTGATCCGGAGTGGCGATGGTGACGGCGTCTACATCCTTTTGCTGAAGGACGGTGCGAAAGTCCTTGTCGCTGGCGGGAGCATATCCCAACTCATGTTCAGCGATGCCCGCAAACTTGGCCAGAATCGTGCTGTCCACATCGCACACATGCGAAACACGGGCGGCATCTTTATTCCCCATAAGGGCTGAAAGATGGGCATAGCCGCGCCAGCGCAGGCCCATGATTGCAAAGTTCAGGCGATCGTTCGCACCGAGAATCTGGCTGTAGCTCTTGGCGGTGGAACCAATAGCCAAACCCGCCGCCCCTGCGGCAAGCGAATCAAGGAATTCGCGTCGATTAATCATTTTGTCTCTCCATCGCATCTTTCAATTTTCCCTACTTTGCAAGGTAACTACGACACATCCATTGCGGCACCAAGTATACACAAGAGAGCCCGAATGGTCCGTTACCGCGTTTCAGAACTATGCGCGCGCGGTGTGCCGCATCGACGCCCCGTCTTCTTGACGCTCTCTTGATCGAGGTGCAACGATCAATTTGAACTTTGCACCGGCGAATAAGCTGCACCAGGAATCGCTCACTCACTGAGGGCGTTCTGCACGAAAGGAAAGGCGCAAACCATGACTGATGAGTCGATTTCAGGGAACGATCGCAGAACCTTCATGAAGCAGGCAGCGGGAACCTTGCTCGCGGCGGGAATGGACGCCCGCTCCTATGCGCGGGTATTGGGCGCGAACGATCGCATCCGCCTGGCTCAACTGGGATGTGGAGCGCGTAGTCATGGCCATGTGCATATGGTCCAACTGGCCTCACGGAATCTTCCGGTTGAAACCGTGGCCGTTTGCGACATTTGGAGTTTGGCGCGGGAGCGTCGCGCGGCCCAGGTCAAGGAAGTCTTCAATCTGGATCCGCAATCTTATAAGTACTCAGAGGACATGCTTGCCCGTAAGGACATTGATGGCGTCATGATCGCCACGGGTGACTTCCAGCATGCAAAGCTTTGCGTGGATGTAGTCAAGGCGGGCAAGGACTGTTATGTAGAGAAGCCGTTTGCCAATGTTCTTTCTGAAGCCAAGCAGGCTCGCGATGCGGTAAAGGCTTCAAGACAGGTTGTCCAGATGGGATCGCAGCACCGCAGCGAGACCTATCAGTTAGCAGTTCGCGACATCGTTCGGTCCGGCCGCATTGGCGCCATCGTTCATATCGAGCAGGAATGGAATGTGAATGAGGAGCGTTGGCGGTTTGTGGATATGGATACCGGCAACTCACCCGTGAGGGAACAGGATCGCAACCTGGAATGGAGAAAGTGGCTCTTCGAGCAAAAGTCGAAGCTTCGCGAGGAAGATACAGATTGGGATCGCTGGCTGTTAGGCAAGCCTCGCCGTCCTTTCGATCCCCATGTATATCTCGAGTTCCGCCTATATAAGGATTATTCCTCGGGAATCTTCGATCAGTGGATGAGCCATGGTTGCGACCTGGTCCATCTCTGGACTGACGAAGCGTATCCCGAGAGTGTTGTGGCCAACGGCGGGATCTATGCCTGGAAAGACGGGCGCGAAAATCCAGACACTTGTGTTGCCGCCGTAACTTATCCCAAAGGCTTTCTCTATACGTACAAGAGCGTATTCGGGAATAGCTTCCGTAGCTTCTCAAGGATCCAGGGTCGCGACGGGGCCATTGCTAACTATGGCGGCGAAGGCGCTTCGCTCTTCACTGTTAGTAAGGAAGGTGGCCGGGATGAATGGTCCGGATCTGTCGAGACGAAGAGTATGCCCCTGGTAAGTCCGGCAATAGACCGGGAGGAAATCGTCAGAGTTCCGGGCGCCGAGCCGCCGGACTCGCTCGGCCCCGATGACGATAGCGAAGTGCATATTGTGAATTGGCTCAAAGCCATGCAGTCGCGAAACCAGCCTAACGCAACGGTGGATCACGGATTCTCGCACTCCATTGTTACCATCATGGCTGCGCAATCGTACTGGAGCGGCAAGAGACTCTACTGGAATCCACAGACGGAAGAGATAGTAGATCAGCCCGTTGCTCGGACCAGTTAACGGCAGTTCTGGGCTCGTTTCGATTAAGCGAGAAGAAATGAATTCCATAAATCTCCCGCGCCAAAACGGAAGGTCGACCAAGCCTCGCAGCCCAGGACGAGTGCGCTGGTGGATCGTTTGGACGCTCTTTTTTTCGACCGTTATCAATTACATCAGCCGTCAGACCTTCTCCGTCCTGGCGCCAATGATTTCGGCGCAATATCATCTCACGCACACTGACCTGGGCAGAATCCTTGGGGCATTTCAGATTTCCTATGCCGTCACATGGCTTCTCGGCGGCATTTTTCTTGACGCCGTAGGCACGCGCCTTGGGCTGGCCCTGGCTGTAATCTTCTGGTCGGTCGTCAACATCCTTACTGGATTCGCTTCTTCTGTATTTGGGTTCGCATGCTTTCGATTTCTGCTGGGAATTGGGGAAGGCTTGAACTGGCCGGGAGCCAGCAAGACGGTTGCAGAGTGGTTTCCCAGCCAGGAACGCAGCCTCGCGGTGGCCATCTTCGATAGCGGTTCCAGCGTGGGAGGAGCAGTGGCGGCGCTGGTCATTCCCGTGTTCGCGTTGGCATTTGGCTGGCGATCGGCATTTGTTTTTTCCGGGCTGCTCGGCTTTGTCTGGCTGCTGGTGTGGTTGCGGGTCTATCATCCGCTGGACCGTCATCCCAGGGTCACGCCGCAGGAGATCTCGTTCATCCGCGCAGGCCAGAATGCGCCTGTTACTTCCGCGGAACGCGGCGTGCGGCGCTGGCTCAGTCTTGCCCGGGACCGAAATGTCTGGGGCATCGTTCTCGGCCGCGCGCTCACCGATCCCATCTGGTGGTTCTACGTCTTTTGGCTTCCCCAGTACCTCAGCGATGCGCGCGGATTCAGTCTGCAAAGAATCGCTCTCTTCGCATGGATGCCTTTTATCGCTGCCGATCTTGGCAATTTTACTGGTGGCCTGGTTTCTGGTTATTGCATTCGCCGGGGCGTCTCCGTGGTTCGCGCTCGCACGTGGGTATGCGTCTTCAGTTCCCTGCCGATTCTTGCCGGCATTCCCGCTGCCAGCGTGCACAGCGTCTATACCGCCATGGCGCTGATCTGTTTTGCACTTTGGGGTTACGCCAGTTGGTCCACCATGGGACTGACTCTTCCCTCTGACTTGTTTCCTCAGGATGTTGTGGCCACCGTTACAGGACTGAGCGGGTTTGCTGCCGGTCTAGTCGGCGCAGTCTTCACCATCGCCGTCGGCATTTTGGTCGATCGCTTTTCTTATGGGCCCGCATTTTTGGTGGCTGGATTAATGCCCCTCTTCGCAACCGCCAGCATCTTGTTATTGATCCGTGCGCCCCGGACTGAGGAGTCATCAAGATAGCGGCAATTCTGTTTTTTTTGATAGGAGCGCGTGTGAGGTTTTCGCCCGGCGGAGTTGTACGCCGAGAAAATTCTGCGATCGTCAGTAACGACCGATCGCGCTGCATCTCCCCTGCACCATTTCCGCGGCGCACTCTTGTGCGATAAACTTACGGTCGGAGCCTGCGCCATGGATTTGTTGGGAGATATTCTGGAGACCATGGCGCAAACGCCAATCAAGAAGAGAGCCATCGCGAATCACGACGTTCTCAACGAGGCATTCGAATATGCCAAGCCAAGTTCGTTTTCCCGCGGCATGAGGATCGACTTGAATGGCCTCGCCATCCTGCTCATCTCCGGCACGGCCTCGATCGATGAGCGTGGTGAGAGCGTCCACATCGGTGACTTTCGCGCCCAACTTCGGCGTACGTTCAGCAATATAACAGGCTTGCTGGCGAGCGAAGGCGCAACCTGGCACGACATCGTGCGTACATCCTGTTATTTGCGCGATATCGACCGCGACTATAACGTCTTTAACGAAGAGCGTACGGCGTTCTTCAAAGAGCAGGGGCTTGATCCACTTCCCGCATCCACGGGGATTCAGGCGCATCTCTGTCGTCCGGAGTTGCTGGTTGAGATCGAAGCCATCGCCATGTTCCGCACCGAAAAGGTTGCCGTACGGACGGCCGGCAGTCCGGCAATAGAGATGCAGTAGGGGTGTTTTGCAGCGCCGCAGGCAGGGGGGGCTCGGTTTGCGGTGTCACTTAGCTTTAAAGCCTGAAATCGGAAAGCCTGAAATCGGGAAACCTGGCCAGTTCAGCCTCCACCGCGAATCCAGAGGCGGAGGTTCGCTCTGGCCTTCGAAAAATTCCTTCATCGATTCGAAATCACCCAGACGCGGCTCGATCTGTTCGGCCCAAATCTGCTCGATTTCCAAAAAAGACAAAGGTTTTCGGCTTTGCGTTTCGGATTTCCCGTATTCGGCTAACAATTTGCCTGCTGCTTCGCCGAGCCACGCGACCTCGTCCGCCACCATTCGTTCTCCCGTCCGCCGGTTAGCTTTTCGGACGGTATTTCCCATTGCGAAGTGCGGCCCCGGCGCACCCTCGGGCGGCAATCGGGACCAATCTACAGCGCTCGGTTCGAGCGCCCACAATAAAGATGTTTCCACCTTACCGGCATGATCGCCGCTGTCCCCGTTCTGGTCGAAACCCGGCGTGTTTGCCTCAAAATCTGGCACTCCCAGGATGCGCATCTTAAAGTGCGGTTGCATCAGGCTGACAACCGTCTTGAGGTCTCGCCAGTTGGGCCCATAATGGCCGGTCAGCAGGATGGCGGCGTGGAAGCCCAGCGCGTCGACAGCCCGCAGATGAAAGCAAATGTTCTTGAAGTGAATCCAGGGCGGGACGGCGGTGAGCCAGGGCCTTTGCTCCCCGATTCTTTCTCTGGCCCATACGGCATAGCCCCCTAATTCGTGGATGTGCCAATAGTCCGGCGGCGCAACAATGCCTCCGTGTTCACGCGCTGCCGCGCAACAGATCCCGTGGGCCTTAATCCCGTCCAGCCCCAGCGCACTGTGAGGACCGTGAGGTTCGCAGATGCCATAAGGGAGGTAAACAACAGGCGTTTCCTGGAACGCCGCTTCCAAATCGTCAGGAAACATGTATTCCCAGCTAACTTCGCGCATGAAAATAGAATAACTCCTGCCGTTCCCAAAACTGTACCAGTCGAATTTGGTTGCTAGCCCGCATATCTCACAGTCCGATTGTCGATTGGGGTGAGTCGGGACGAGGAAAATAGCTGGAAAGGCCGTCTTTTCTGTGTCATAACTACGTTATCGAAGCGGGTTATGGCTGCGGAAAGGGCGGCCTTTCACATGACAGAGTGTAATCAAAAAGTCTTCTCGTTTGCATCACATTTTTCGCGCCGCGTCGAAGCCAGTTTTACGGCCGGCCAGGTATCGACCGATGGCGGAGCGCTGTTGTTGCGCCAGGCTGATCGCAAGATCGGTTTGCTGAAGCGGGTGGCGTCTTGTTTCACCGACCTGCGGTCGCCGCTGCTGGTCGAGCACCAGCTTGGCGAGATGCTCTCGCAGCGCATCTACGGGCTGGCGCTGGGCTACGAAGACCTTTGCGATCATGAGCAGTTGCGCCACGATCCGCTGATGGCGGTGCTGGCGGGCCGGCGCAAGCTGCAAGATCCCCTGGCCGGCAAAAGTACCCTGAACCGGCTGGAGTTGCCCGGCGGTTCGAAGCGCTATCACAAGATCGACTACGCGCCGGAAAAAATCGACGCGCTGCTCTGCGATCTGTTCACCGAGTCGCGCGCCGAAGCACCCGACCAGGTCGTGCTCGACCTGGATGCCACCGACATTCCGCTTTACGGTCATCAGCCGGAGCGCTTCTTTCATGGCTACTACGACAGCTATTGCTATCTGCCGCTCTATATCTTCGCCGGCGATCAACTGTTGTGCGCGCGGCTCAGGCCGGCCAACATCGATGGCGCCGCGGGCGCGCTCGATGAAGTCAAGCGCCTCGTGGCGCAGTTGCGCGCCAAGTGGCCCAAGGTGCGCATCGTCGTGCGCGGCGACTCGGGCTTCTGCCGCGAGGAACTGATGGCCTGGTGCGAGGCCGCGGAGAACCACGTGGACTTCCTGTTCGGCCTGGCGCGCAACAGCCGGCTGCAGAAGATCGTCGCCAAGCAGATGCACGAGGCCAAGCTCGAGCACGCCGAGACCGGCAAGGCCGCGCGTGTCTTTACCGAGTTCGACTATCAAACGCACAAGAGCTGGGCGCGGGCCAGGCGGGTAGTTGCAAAGGCTGAGTATCTGGACAAGGGCGAAAACCCACGCTTCGTCGTTACATCGATAACTCCAGATAAGTGGGCGGCGCGCGAGTTATACGAGAAGTTCTACTGCCAGCGCGGCGAGATGGAGAACCGTATCAAGGAGCAGATGTTCCTGTTCGCCTATCGGCTGCCGACCGAAGAGATGAAGGGCAATCAGCTGCGGCTGTACCTGTCGGCGCTGGCTTATACGCTGGTTGAAGCGCTCCGGCGGCTGGCTCTGAAGGGCACCGAGTGGGCCCAAGCGCAGGTGGATACGATCCGGCTCAAGCTGTTCAAAATCGGCGCCCTGGTACGCATCAGCGCCCGGCGCGTGTGGCTGGAACTCAGTTCCACCTATCCGTGGAAACAGATTTACGCCCGGGCCTTCGACGCGCTGCGCTGCTGAAACTGGCCGCCTCCGCCCAACCACCTTTTTCCACAGCAGCCGGCAACCGGCTTGGCGGAGCTATGTTTCAAATCCGGCTTCGATCCGAAATCAGCCCCGCGGCACACCCGCCGAGCCCATCGCGGAGCCGATAGCCGGCCGCTAAACGGCACTTCGCCCCTGCCAAGACCCACCACTCGCCTCAGAACCGATCCGTGTGAGATATGGCGGCTAGCGCAAAGGGCAAAAGCATAGCCCGCTGAATTAGCGGGCTTTAGCGGATGTTGATTGGTAGCGCTACCGGGAATCGAACCCGGGTTTTAAGATTGAGAATCTAGCAGCCTAGCAAACAGATTCAATCGGTTACAGCCAATTGTGACCATGCTGTGTACCGCCATGTGTACCACAAATGGAGAAACAGACAATTCAGCCCGTCACTTAGCTGTACAGACTCCAGCGCACGAAGATGGTTCAACCGTGACCCGCTTGAACCGGAGAGCGGACACCGCACAGGATGGGGCGCGAACGCACAGAAACCGCCTGTGAGCGATTGCAGACCCTCTGCCCTTTGTGGAAACGCAGCGAGAGCGGGGAAGGCTCTGGAATTTAGTGCGATATTGCACCAATTTCCGCATGTGTCCTGGCGGGCTTCCGGCATAGGGTAAGCGGGAATGATTGACGCACACAGATGCCCTTGGACCTGCTACTTCTGACGGTACAGACTGGATACGCCCCCCGCTATGACCTACTCTCCGGCTCTCTTACACACTCGCCATTAGTTGTCTCAGAGGCGGTCGGGGTCAACGCTCGGACTACTTTTTTGCGAATTCACAGGGGGGAGTTTTTGGCGCTTTGGCGATGAAAAGTGATCTTTCGCTCTGAAAAGCGGGCCATAGCGAAGGCCCGTCCGGGAGTGGACGGGAACTGTTCAGAGACGGCTAGAAGGGTATGGCGGGCTGCCCGGTCCGCTTGCCGGAGTTGCCGAAGTTGTCCTGACCTATGGGGTACGGAGGGTTGGACGCTTTTTTTCGCTCTCACGACTCCCAAAAATTTTTGGAACCGGGGGCGAAGGTGCAAATTAGTGCCGCCTCTTTTCGAGCATTTTTTCGATGCTGATAGTCGAGACGCGAACAGTCCCGCCGGGTACGAACTGAGAGGCGGAGAGTATGCGGGTTTTGATGTAGCGATGCACGGTCCGTGTGCTGACCTGGAGGTATGCAGCGGTTTGGGCTACGGTGAACCAGTCGCGGTCTAGCATTTGCGGCGCGGTTGCTTTGGGCATCTCTTCCCTCCGCTCTGTTTTCCCATTGATGTCAGCAAATGTCAACAGGTGGCGATAGAGCGAGGCGCTTTTTCCCCGATTCGTGGGGTAGATTCGTTTTTCAAATCCGGTGAGATGCGCTTTAGAGATGATTTTGTGCGCTCTCTGATTAGTCATCGCAGGGCATCCTTAACTGTGCGAGATTTGACCGCCCGATCCCGAGGCAAACGTGCTCGCGCGAGAGTTTTCTCAAGCTGGAAGTGATAACCTGACCGCGATATGGACTGGGAAAATCATCCTACGCTGTACCAGCTCACGCACTGGTGGCACTGGCTTACATACGGTCAAAACGCCGTCGCACTCGAAGCATCAGCAACAGTTATCGCAGCTTTGGTCGCCACGGCTGCCGGGATTTTTGCAGCTTGCGCCTACAAGGCGACCGTAGCTCAGCTAAGAATCGCGCGAAATCAACTCCAACTCGCTCATACTCAATTCGATACTGAACGAGCGAGGTTTGAAGAGGAACGGCGTAGAACCCTCAAAGCGGCGCGAGCACTTTTCGAGCGAACGAGTGCAGAAGAAGAATCTACGAGGCCCCGATTTAGAGTGGTCAGCGGTTATCAGTCAAGCCTCGCGATGCAGAATTGGGAATTCAGGAACTTGGGAAGTAGCGCCGCCACGGACGTGTCCGTTTCCAAATCAGACGAAAGCGAAATGCTGGCGCAGGCAAACATTATTCGACCGGGCGAATCAATCAAGATTCAAGCTACGTACCAAACGGTCGTTAAGGAGGGAGTCATTTTTCGATTCAGGACGGAATTTGGCTCGCGGTGGCAACTAATTCCTCGCCTCGACGGGACGGAGGAAATTCGAAATGTCACGCGGAACTATGAGCCTGAAATCGAAACAAAGTGACGTTTCGATGTGCTAGGCACGTCACAGACCCTTCAACAACTCCGATAAGGTGGTCCCCAGAGCACGGGCGATCTTGCTGAGGGTTCGCAGCCCCGGCTCGCGTGTACCGCGCTCCAGGTCCGAGATGTGAACTTCATGGACGCCTGAATGCTCCGCAAGGTCGATCTGTCGCCAGCCCTTGACCTGGCGCAGCTTCCTGATTCGCTCCCCCGTCGCTGCGCAGATGTCCCTTGCCATCCGTCCATGATCGGATTAGCCTTTGCGCTATATTTAGCGCATACACTCTTTGGCGTTTGAAAGGTGGCCGATATGCAGTTGCCCGGAAAGATTCCCCTCACCTTGCTAGTGTCGATTGCCCTGCTCACGTCCGGTTGTGGCGGAGGTTCGGGCGGTAGCAGCGGCGGGGGTAGCACACCCACGATCACGTCTGTTGCGGTCGCCTGTTCTCCGGCGTCCATCCTGACCACGCAGACATCCAACTGCACGGCAACCGTACAGGGAAACGGGTCGTATAGTTCGGCGGTTACGTGGGGTGCAACAGATGGCACGATTACGTCTTCTGGAGTGTTCACACCGACAGTTGCAGGAACGGTGACTATCACCGCAACGTCAACGGAGGACACCACAAAATCGGGCTCCAAATTGATAGTGGTTGGCAGCTCAACTACAAACGGTGAATGGACGTGGATGAGCGGTAGCGACACGGGAAGTGCAATCGGCGTCTACGGCACTCTAGGCGTTGCCTCCACCAGCAACACACCCGGAGCGCGGGGTGGTTCCGTCAGTTGGATCGACATCAGCGGGAATCTATGGCTCTTCGGAGGCGGCGCTGATTATACCGGGGCGAATGGCAATCTTAATGATCTCTGGCAATTCAATCCCACGAACAATCTATGGACGTGGATGAGTGGGAGCAGCACGGTAAACTCACCCGGTGTCTATGGCACTCTGGGTGTTGCTTCCGCCAGCAATGTTCCTGGAGCACGAGCCAACGCCGTCAGTTGGACGGATAGCAGCGGCAACCTCTGGCTCTTTGGTGGCTGCGAAAACGATTCGAGTGGAGACTGTGTTCCCTTCAACGACCTTTGGGAGTTCATTGTCACGACGAAGGAATGGGCATGGGTCAGCGGAAGTAGCACTGCGGGTGCAAGTGGTACTCGGGGCACGCTGGGAGTTGCCTCCACCAGCAACGTGCCTGCGAGTAGGTATCAAGCGGTCTCATGGACTGACAGCGACGGTAACTTTTGGCTCTTCGGTGGAATTGGACTTGAGGGTGTTGGGATCGAGATAAACGATCTGTGGGAGTTCAATCCAACAGCGAGGACTTGGACATGGTGGGGAGGTGCATTCACATACGAAACAGAAGGCATTTACGGTACGAAGGGCGTCGCCGCTGCCAGCAACTTTCCAGGTAGTCGCGATAGCGCCATTGGTTGGACGGATAGTGGCGGCAATCTTTGGCTCTTCGGTGGCATTGGCGCTGATTCAAACGATATGTGGGGCGACCTCAACGACCTTTGGGAATTCAGCCCCACTACAAAGGAATGGACGTGGATGGGTGGGAGCGACACGGAAGGTGCTGTTGGAGTCTACGGCACCGGAGGCGTTACCTCCGCCAGCAATGTTCCTGGGGCACGGTATCTGTCGGTTTCTTGGACCGACAAGAGCGGCAACCTCTGGCTCTTTGGCGGCGACGGTCTCGATTCGGCGGGGACGTATGGCAACCTCAACGATCTCTGGGAATTCAACCCAATGAACAAGGAATGGACTTGGATGAGCGGTAGTGACACGGCAAATGCAAGTGGCGTTTACGGCACGCTCGGTACTCCCGCCGCCGCTAATGTTCCTATTGGCCGAATTGGGGCCATTAGCTGGACTGACGGCACTGACAACCTCTGGCTCTTTGGTGGGGCTTACAATGGCGGTGCCGACCTTAACGACCTCTGGCGCTATCAGCCCTAACCAACAGACGGAAGGGACTGTTCGCTGGCGAGGCGCCGGGACTGTCGAAAGGGAAAACCACTGCCGGCCGAGTGCGGGCGCGTCCTGGCGTGTTGGACGCTGGCTTCATAGGATCATTTATGCGGAGTAATATACTGAACACGAAAACGGTCTGAAAGCAAAAGCGCCCGGCGGCAACCGGGCTACTTTGCGAAACCATTTAGGAGCGCAATCCAATGGTAGCAGTGAAGGTGCGCTCATGGAAAAGGAAATCGTCTGCTATGGATCACCGCTTGCAGGTCTCTGTTGCTTCCCATCAAAGGTTTCCTTGGGACGAGACGCCATGACGGCGATTGCGGCAGGCTACGACCCCGCTGACATGCGCTTTGTACTCGCTGCGGATGGTAGATGCGCGGTAGCGACTCTGCCGCTGCAAATTAAGACAGACGAAGATCAAAAGGTTTTTTTCGCTCATACGCGCTTTGCCAGCGTCATGTATGCGATGTCCGGTTTAGCAATCATAGGCTCATTTGAATTGACCGGCCCAGTACATCGGCAAATTGAACTGCTTTCAAAACGCAAGTTCGCCAATGGCTACGAGTTTGCATCGACCTTATCCCGCAACCTTATTAGAGTCTTGCAGAATGCGCTGGAAGATGGGCGTATAACGCACGTTCCAATGAGGCAAGACTTGCCGCCGGAAGAACACGGAAGATTGTTTACAGCCTACCTTGTTGGTTTTTTTCAAGGCATTCCTTTCTTCAGGGTTTCTACCTTCTATTTCGATGAGCTATCACAACGCTTTCTGCTTCCAAGAGACCAAAACCCGAATCTACAAAACTTTCACATCACCTATACCGGATCGGAAAAAATTCAGCGCATGGTCACAGGCAATGAAAACATGGACCCGCGCATTGCTCACTACCTGATTGATCCAAATAAAAAGCCTGATTTGAGAACCGCCGCTATGAACCTTGTCAGAGCATGTTGCCACCCGGATGCCGCGGCGATTGACGCTGACTACTGGAGATATGGAGGCCATATCCACGCTGGCGAACTAACAAGAGATGGATTTACTTGGATCGAAGCACCCAAAAACCGATCAACGCAGCATTAGGACACTACCCGCAGAACGCACGTAGGCTATTATTCTCTTGAATCGGCTAGGGTAGCTCCCGAATGGGCAGGCTTTCCCGGCTTGCCCCGCCGATCTCTTCAATGCCGGGATGCCACTCGGGAGGTGGCGAGGTGTCAGACCGCAACGGAGGCGGCGAACGATCCGGCCGCCCTTTCAATTGGCTTAAGAGACTCGACGAACAAGCGGTAAAGCTGCCAAGAGCTGCGAGCTGGCTCAGTCCCTATGGGCCATTCATGCTTGCGAGATACCAGAATCTCCAGCCCCAGCCGGTCCCTGGCAACGTCCCTAGTCAAATAATTTGCAGATCCGACGAGAGAACCGCCGCGCAGCAGTTCGCGGAGTGGGAATCGCGCATTGCCGACAACCAAGAGACGGCTGTCTGCCTGAATGACCTTGACGAGAAGCAGCGAAAACAACTTGCTGCACTCTTGCTAGATACCATAGTTGACCTAGAAATGCGGACTGCGACGGATCGTAGCTCGCAATGGAAGAGGCAGCTTTGCAAGGAAGCACCAACACGGTTACGAATGCTAAATAGAAAGCTCCAGAAGGCTCGACAATCGGTAGAGGAACTGATGGCCTACGCGCAGGATTCGAGAAAAGAGAATGCTCCTGACTCGCCACTCTACAGAGCAAGACGGATGTTGGGGCAACCGTATATAGTCGCGGCGAGCAACGCTCTTCGGGACTTGGATATAAAGTATCTTCCGGATGCGCAAAAGCACATAGAAATTGCAACTGAATCGATGAGTGTTGGAAGCGAAGATGTTGAAGTGTTTGGAATGGTGCAACTCTATTGGTTCTTCCGTCACGAATGCAATTTGAACGGCGATGAGTCAGAGGTACGGGTTGCCCGCTTAAGAAATGCCTTCTGGATAGAGAACGGTGCCAGCGCGGTCACGTATCGCGCCAAGTACATCGCAGGTCAATCGCAGGGCTGTGAGGCCGTCCACGTCGCTGTGCGCCGGTTTCGCCCGTAACAGGGTACAAGCCAAAAGAAAATCCTCTCTGAAGTTTTTTCTCTGTACCTTTTACTGTCAATCCCAAAAGGTCAACACTCGCATTATGCCGCTAGGGAACGCTCTTTGCGGCGAGGGAGGTCAACGAATGACGAGTGTGGAACAAAGCGAGCTTCACGCCTTTAATGAGAATCAGGCAGCGCGATACATCGGAGTGAGCGGAGCCGTGCTTCGCTTGTGGCGGTCGGAGAGTAAAGGGCCGCGTTTTTTCCGGGCCGGAGAGAAATTGGTCAGGTATCGCAAGACTGACTTGGATAGTTGGATTGAGGCCCGTCTGTCCGCCCCAGCAGCGCTGGAAGCTCGCTAGGCATGGCGGCCAATCAGGAGGCCGCTGCGGGGAAGGATGTTGAGAGGTTGGCAGAGCGCGGCTGGAAACTGTTTCCTTGTGTCCCGCGCTCCAAGGTGCCACGGCTGAAAGGCTGGCAGACCTTGGCAACTTCCGATCTGGCGATCATCCGAAAATGGGCAGCGAAATACTCCCTCTGCAACTGGGCCGTGTTGACCGGATCGGACTCCCGCGTTTTCGTCTTGGATGTTGACGGGGAAAAGGGCAGAGCATCACTGGCTACACTTGAGGAACAACACGGCCAACTTACCGATACTCTTACTTCGCACACGGGCCGTGTTGACGGCGGGGAACACCGATGGTTCACGTATCCGGCGGCCAGCGAAATTCGCTGCAACACTGGCAGGCTTGGCGAAGGTTTGGACGTGAAGGCCGCAGGCGGCTACGTGGTTGTTCCGCCGTCCATCCATGAGACCGGGCGGCCCTATCGGTGGGCAGAACCGCAGCGGCCTGTGGCGGACGCCCCGGCCTGGCTGATCGAACTGCTGACAGACAAGACAGGCAAGCTCCGAGCGATGCCAGCGGAACGCTTCGGCATTCTCACCGAGGGCAAGCGCAACACCGGGCTGGCGAGTTACGGAGGCGCATTGCGGCGAAAGGGAGCGGAACTGCCAGAGTTGGAAGAGAGACTAATTGCTGCCAATGCCCGCCGTTGCCAACCGCCGTTAGAGGAAGTAGACGTTCGCAAGATCGCAGCGAGCATGACTCGTTACCCGGTAGGTGGTCCTGATCCGTTAGACCTTGCATGGCAGGCCGCACAAAGCGAAAGCCCCCGGACGCGCACAGCGCAGTTTATCGGGCTTTGCAGGCATCTCCAGAGCGCTCGCACTGAGCAGTCCATCGCTTTGCCTATCGAGCGTATTGGCGAACTGATTGGCGTTCACTGGACAACGGTATCGAACTACAGGAAAGACGCCGTGAAACGTGGCTGGCTAAAGCCTGTTGAGCAGTACGTTGCACATAGGCGGGCCGGTCATTACCGTTTGATTGAAAGCCTGATTCCAGCCGACACAACCGTTCTAACTAAGCCTTCTCCCCTAACTAGTGGTTTAGTGAGAGTTCCCGATGCGGTTCCCCCTAGTGAGAGTTTGGAGAAATCCCCTAGTGAGAAATGCACCCTTGCCTCCCCGTTGGAATCGGCAGCGGCAGCAGACGGGCTGCTGCGTTCCATGCCCCGATGCCCGCAGTGTGCGAGCTTTGCCCTGTACCGGCAGAACAGCAGCGGCACGTATGAGTGTCTGACGTGCGATCTCGTGGGCATTGAAGAGAGCATCGCCCGTGGAATGGCGGGAAGTCCCGGCGCTGTGAATCGTGACATTCAGTAGCGTCTTGCAATAACCTAGCATGTTGGGTTATATTCTTGACATGAAGTGTCCGATTCACAAAGTCGAGCTTATCTGCTACTGTCCGGCTTGCCGTGGGGAAGTGACCAGCAAGCGCAAGGCGGCAACGTCCCGCACGAATGGCAAGCTGGGCGGACGGCCAAAGGGCAGCAAGAACAAACCGAAGTCTGAACCGAGAGGGAAGCGAGGCGCATAGATGCTCTACAGACGTGGCAAGGTCTACTGGTACAACTTTCGATGGTCGATCAAACAGGGAGACGGGACGGTGGAGAGCTACCGCATCCGGCAGTCTGCCAAGACTCAAAACAAGAACGCGGCGAAGGACGTGGAAGAGGAACACCGCCGAGCGCTAAGGCTTGGCGAGATTCACCCCAATGACCCGTGGCCAAAAGCGGCAACGATTGGCCCGCCGATCTTCCGCGCATTCACCAAAGAATTCCTGCAATATGCCAAGACGCATACGAAGCCGGGGACGCACACGTTTTACAGCGTGTGCCTGGATAGACTGCTGACGTTCGCTGCGATTGCAGATGCCCCGCTGGACGCGATTACAGGCGAGACAGTGAGCCGCTACGCACGGCACAGGCAAGAGGTGCCAGAGAATTCCGTGGTCACTGTGAACGGCGATCTGCGGACGTTGCGCCGGGTTCTGCATCTCGCGGTGGAGTGGGGCAGACTGGACCGCGTTCCGGCCATCCATGAACTGCCACAGTCCAAGGGCCGGGACCGCGTTCTAAGTTTTGCGGAAGAGGCAAAGTATCTGGCGAAGGCTTCCGAGAATCTCCGGGATGCAACGATTCTGGCGGTCGATACCGGGATGCGCCCCAACAGCGAACTGTTCCCGCTGAGATGGGCCGATGTGGACTTGACGGCCCGCACAGAATGCCCGCATGGAGTGATCCACGTCCGCCAAGGCAAGACGGACAGCGCACAGCGAAGCCTACCGCTCACTCCCCGCGTTGCGGAGGTTCTAAAGAGACGCAAGAGGGAGGCAGAGGCAAAGGCGAAGCAATCTGCATTCGTGTTTCCGGGCGCGGGCATTTCGGGACACATTACCTCTGTGCAGCATCCGCACAAGACGGCAATTGAGGATTCCAAGCTGGCGAGTTTCGAGTTCTATTGCTGGCGGCACACGTTCGGAACCCGCGCCGCACAGTCGGGGATGGACCGTTTCACGCTGGCTCGCCTCATGGGGCATAGCTCGCCTTCCGTGGCAGCTAGGTACTACGTCCATGTAACAGAGACGCACGTTGCCGCCGGGTTCGGGAAGTTTGTCGAGTACCAGACGCACAACGTAGCAGAGGGATTGAAGGCCGCATTCCCGCAAGCCTCAGAAGCGGTCCAATAGCCTGTGTACCATTTTGTGTACCACTGTGACCGCGAATTGCCGTTAGTAGCCGCGAGAGCGATTTTCAGGCAAAGGAAAAGCCCGCTGATTTAGCGGGCTTTAGCGTCAAATCTATGGTAGCGCTACCGGGAATCGAACCCGGGTTTTAAGATTGAGAATCTCACGTCCTAACCCCTAGACGATAGCGCCACAGCTTGTGCGGGGAGGCCCGCGAATGCGGGCACCTTTATTACTTTAGCAAAAACCGGCCCTCCGGCCAACGCCATGCCGCGCCGATACTCGCGCCATTGCGCTTCAAATCCCCAGCTTGCGCACTTCGTCGTTGTAGTACTTGCGGTACAGAATGTCCCACTCCTGAGAGCCTTCGAGGATGATCTTGCGCTGGTTCGCGATCTTCAGCCGCGCCGCCGTATCGATCCGCGCCTCTTCAGTGAGCAGAATCTCCAGCTCAGTGCGGGCCTCTTGCCGGATGGTGTTGCGATCGTCCAGAAACCCAACCTGGTCGATATCGGCCAGCGTGTCAGCCACGGTGTGGGCCAGCTTGTTCAGCTTGTCGCGGCTGATCCTCATAGCACCGCCTTGTACTTTTTGCTCAGCTCGTTCTTCACCTTCTTGAACATCTCGGCATATTGCGCGCCGCTCTTGCGCATCTCCTCGGAGTAGGCCTCGAGAATCACACGCACTTCTTCGTTGATGCGGTCTTCGAGCGTAAGCTCGTCGAGCAGCGCTGCGTTGACGCGCTCTTCTGTCACCTTCAAATCGCTGGAGGTGATCAACTTGGCGTCAATCAAGTGCTTGACCGTGCGGCGGGCGAGATACCCAATGTAGTCGCGAGAAAAAATCATGGGTTAAGGTTCAGGATAACGCATCGGGGCTGGGGCTGTACACATGCGGCCGCAGCGCACGCCGTGTTTCCTGTGGCTCCGCGGAGTCTGGCCGGCCCGCCAGGTCTCCGGCCGATTGAAGAAGAACCTTCCCGTGCCCCATCCATTCGCCTTTTTTCTGGCGAATGGGTGGGAAACCACCAAAGCCAAAAGTGCGAATTCATGCGGTCGGAGGACTAGCCGCTTCGGGGGTATGGCCGTCAGGCGCCCTGGCGCGCCACCGCGTAGTACGGCTGGCTCGAAAGGGCCGCATTGAACCCCGGAGCCAGCCACGCGGCGCCATCTTTCGCGTGCAGCTCAAAGCAATACTCGAGCGCATAGGGCGACTGCGTGTACTCGGCCGGAATTTCCGCGCTGAACACTGTCCCGTTCGCCTGCATTTCCTCCCTCTGCCACCGCTCCGCCTGATTCACATGCCGGTAGCGAAGAGAAACCCGCGTCAGAATCGGCTCCAGAACCTGTTGCGGAACCGTAATCGCAAGCGCCAGTGCCGCTCCCGGCTGAAATGCCGCTGGCGGCTTGTGGGTCCACGCAATCGTGGGGCGCACCGGCCGTCCCATCGCTTCCCGTATCGCCCGCCGCGTATCCGGGGTTGCCTCAGCGTCCTCGGGCGAGGCGCTCACCTGCGCCGCCAGCGCCAGAATATCTTTATCGACGGCCGCCAGCCGATCCGTCCAGTGCCCGCGCCGCATCGGCGTGCTGCCATACGTGATGTCGTTGCGATACACGGCCCCCGCCTGCGCCGCCGTAGCCCATGCCTCGCGCGCCATCCGGTACTGGTCGAGCGCCTCCAACCCCGCCTGCCGTTCCTGCGATTGCTGAAACACCCAGTACAAAACGCCGGCGCGCATCTTCGCTGCGAAAAATTGTCCCAGCCCTACCTGGATCAGCACATCCGTTTCCGTGCGCCGGAAGGCGGGCGAACGGTGCGCCGCGCTTCCCCGCCGCGCCGCATCCA
>JBEKGH010000060.1:0-29138 GCA_050012895.1 Occallatibacter sp. | reverse complement strand
ACCAGGGCGCTATCGAGACCGTAGCGGCCATCGTTGCCCGGGAGATTGAAGCGGCGTACCCGGCGGCCATGCGCTCCGGAGGAGCGGTCGAGAATAGCCCAGGGTGAAGTCCGCACTCCATAGGGCCGGTCGAATACTACGCAGGTTTTGTTTTGAAGGTGATGTAATCATTTCAAATCATTCACGAATAACGGCTAGGTACATGAAGGATCCCATGGTTCGACACGAGGAAGTTCTCAAATCCCCAAAAGGCCGACCGAACTTCGTTGCGCTGCTGGCGTTCGCCTGCGCCGCCCTCGCGGTCCTTCCCGCGGCCGCGCAACGCGAGCGCCCGGCACTGAACATCACCGGCTATGTGATTGACGCCGAACTCGATACCGCGACCCACCACCTCGCCGCCACCACCGTGGTCAGCTTTACCGCGCCCGCCAATCTCGACGTGGTCAACTTCGGCTTTCATCCCGCGCTCAAGGTCACCAAGATCACCGATGAAAGCGGCAAGCTGCTCGAGGGCGAGCGCACTGCCGACGGCTCCATTCGCGTCACCGCCTCTGCGCCCTTCGTCGCTGGCCAAACGTCCCATTGGACCTTTGTTTACGACGGCACCATCACAGGCAACGAAGACGGCCCCATCGAAGGCTTGAAGTTGGCGGCCGTCCAGGAACCCATCAGCTACCTGCTCTATGCGGCCCGCTGGTTCCCCACCACCGGCTACATGACCGACCGCTTCACTGCGGAGATGCACATCAGCGTGCCCCAGGGCATGCGGGTCTTTTCGAGCGGCGGCACGGGAACGCCCAAGTCCGTCACCCTCTCAAACGGCAAGCCCGGTTCAGAGTACGACTTCAAATGGGCCAAGCCGGGATTTCCCGGCACCGTCATCGCCGGTCGATTTGCCGATCCCTTTACCGCAGGCCCCGGCAACGTGAAGGTCTATCTCACCATCAGCCATCAGGCTTCGGGCAACCAGCTCGCCCAAACCGCAGCCAAAGAGTACGACTTCTTTACCGACAGCTTCGGCGAGGCGGAAACCTCGCACCTCAACGTCGTGGAGCTTCCCGACGACACTTTGCCCGCCGTCTACGCTCCGGAGCTGGCCGCCATTCAAGGCTCGCGCGTGGGCGACAAATCCAGCGTCCGGCTGTTGGCCAACACCATCGCCCACCAGTGGTGGGGATGCGAAATCAGTCCTCACAGCCTCGGCGACGCGTGGATCACCAACGGCATGTCGCGCTACGGCGAGTTGATGTATCTCGAAGACGAGAGCGGCAAAAGCGCCCTCCGCGCCGCTCTTGAAGATGTGGCCGCCGGCGCCCTCGCCTACGACACCGTGCCTCTTTCCAGCACCAGCCGCCTCGATCCCTTCTCGCCGCAGTTCCAGTCCATGACCCTCGAAAAGGGCGCCATGATCTTCCACATGCTCCGCGGCGAAGTCGGCGACAAGGCCTTTTTCACCATCCTCAAAGGCGCGCTCAGCCAATTTACCGACACCTCCATCCGCACCGAGGACTTCGAAAAGGTCTCAGAGGAGCTGAGCCAGCAGCAGTTGCTCCCCTTCTTCTCGCAGTGGGTCGACGGCACCGGGGCTCCCAGCTTCGCCAACAAGTACTCGGTCTACCGGCTCGGTAACAACAAGGGCTTCCGCACCATCGGCGAAATCAACCAGGATCTCGATCTCTTTCGCATGCCGGTCGAGCTCCGCGTTGAAACCGACGGCAAAACCGAAGTCCAGAAGATCGACGTAGTGGGCACCGATACCCAATACGTGGTCGACACCTTCGGCCGCCCTCGCCGCATCAGCGTCGATCCTGCCGATTGGGTGCTCAAGACCACCCCCGATCTGCAGGTGCGCATCGCCATCCTGAAGGGGCAGCAATTGGTGGCGCAGGGCGACCTGGTCAGCGCTCTCGCCGAATACAAGAAGGCGCTTGACTCCAACCCCCTCAGTTCCCTGGCCAGCTATCGCATCGGCGAGGTGCTGGTCACGCAGCGGAATTACCAGGCCGCGGTCAACTCCTTCCGCGATTCTCTTCGCGGCGACGACGAGCCGCCCTGGACCGAAGTCTGGAGCCACATCGCCATCGGCAAGATCTTCGACATTACCGGCCAGCGCGACCGCGCCGTCAACGAGTACCGCCTGGCCGTGCAGACCAACGACAACACACAGGGTGCGGTCAACGAAGCCCGCCAGTATCTGCAAAAGCCCTACAAACGGCCGGAAGACAACTAGAGCCGCTTCGCCGTTTTGAAAGGGGCGGATGGCATCAATACACTTGACTGAATACGAAGGAAAGGGGAAACTGAGACGCCCGGGACAGGGCACCTTAATGTTTTCCTTTTTCTAGACGATAAAGTTTGCCGTCGATGAATATACGCTTGGGGTCGGGAAGGCCACTGGCAGCGATTGATTTATCTGGCCGTTCGTACTGGTGAACGCGGGCCATTTCATTATTGTTTTCATCGCGGTAAGAAAGCATGACGCTGGTAATTTGGACTGTTTCTTGAGGGAGTGCGTCAGACACTCGGGACTCCATGACGACGGCAGTCCATTTTCCAGATCGGACATTATCCCAGTAACCGCTCCCGTTAAACTTTTGGCGCATCACATCTACAGGAATACGTTCAAATGGCGGCGGTGGTGGGTTAGAATTGGCTGACATGATTACCGTTTCTGAAATCCGCGAACATTTGGTCGATCTGCTTGCCTCGGAAGACGACAAGGAGAAAGCCTTGTCTTTATTCGAGGATTGGCTAGTTCAAGCAAGCTGGAATATGCACCAAAAGTCAGTCTTGGAAGCTCAGCAATTTGTAGCAGAAATCGAATTGGTCTTAGCAGAGAATGAATCCGATCATGAAATGCTCTGGAAGAGGTTAATAGAGGTCCTGCGCGCTCATCCGTTTTCTGTTTCGGACAAGGAAGCCCAAGTGGTGAGGAGCGGTTCTTCTACTACCTTCAAGAACCACCCGGGATGGCCAGCATTAATTGTTGGTAATTCACTCGCAAAGGCATCCTAGTAACTAGCTCATCATTTAGGAACAGGTCCCACCAAAATAGTCCTTCCTCTTGGACAGCCCAATTTATTGGGAAGGCGAGGGCTGGTCCTCGATCATCGTCCCCTTCAAATAAAACTGGAATATCCATCGATGGCAACTCTTCTCCCTTTGGAGATTTCGGACGAAGAGATATTTTCTGTTTCCCTCGCATAAATCCAGACTTGAAACTGATGTAGACCATGAACGACAGGACAATGGGCTGCATTTCTTCAGTTGTCCCTTGAACATTGAATCGATCGATCAGCCGGACCAAGGTGTTCACACCGTCGGCCTCTTGTAGGATTTTTTCGCAGAATGTTGCGACGTGCAGATATGCCCGGAAAATGTTCTCTTGGTCTGGCATTTGTTCACCCCTTATCCAGTTGAATTCCAAGAATAACGCAGCGCGCTCATTTCAGGCACACCGACCCCACCGGCAGACACACCCCTGCCGGGTCTCTCGTCACCTGGATTGTTTCGCTTGCCGCCTAGTTGGCGGAATTCCCCGTCTCTCGCCTTCCCAGCGATAGCACCTGGAGATCCACCTTCGCAATCCCGGCCCAGGTCATCCCCAGCTTCTCTGCCGCGGCGTACGAGAGGTCGATCACTCGTCCCTCTTCCACCAGATCGCCGCGGTCGGTGATGCGCACCACCACAGAGCGGTGGTTCGACCGGTTCACCACCCGCACAACTGAGCCGAAGGGAAGGCTGGGGTGGCAGGCGGTCATGGCATTCATGTCGAAGATCTCGCCGCTGGCCGTTTTCCGGCCGTTGAAGACGCCGCCATACCAGGAAGCGACGCCATGAATCTTGTCGGTCCAGTGCTGGGCCTCTGACGTGGGGCCGGTCTTTGGAATCGTTGGCTGCGCGGGAACCGTTGGTTGCGCGTGAGCCAGTGAGACTGGTGTCACGCTCGCGGCGGCTGCGTTCGCAGGTGCGGTGATGGTTGCTCGAGGAAGGCTCGCATCTGCATGCACTGTGCGCGTGGTGAAAAGCACCACCAACGCCACCAGCGCAACGGCAGAGACTCCCGCTATGACGCAAATCCAAAGCGGGGCCCGTCGATTTAAGTTGCGTGTTTTCCTTGTTCTAACCATCTGCCTATTTTACTAAGCTGACACTGGGCAACCCTCCCCGTGCCAAGATAGATAAGGGGATTTTTGTTGAAAATACCCGGCATTCAGGGCTCTCCCCGGTAAGGCATTTTGCTTGTTCGGGTTACAGTCCGCAACAGGACCAGCGCCTTCTTCCCATTTTGGGCCAGATCTCTTCTCCACAGAAATCTTGCGCCCTTGTACAACCCTTTCCTGAGCGATGGCATCTTTGCGTTATAACATTGAAAATAAACATCTTGTGATCGAATCGAGCCCTTCCGTCCGCTGGCTTCCGACCTGCACCGTTCGAGGGCGATTCACGGGCCTTTTTTCACAGGAAGAGAGGTGAACCATGCGTATGTTGCATGCCTGTTTTTGCCTGAGCCTTGCCGCTGTGTTCTCCCTTGCGACTACCGCTCTTGCGCAGATGCCTGCGTACGATCACGCCGGCCCGATTCCGCCTGCGATCGCCGCGGCGAAAACCATTTTTGTCTCGAACGCCGGCGCCGACAGCGGCCTGTTTCCTGAGCCGTTCACTGGCGACGCCGATCGCCCGTACACGGAGTTCTGTGCCGCGCTCAAAGCCACCGGCAATTACACGTTGGTCGGCGATCCAGCCCAGGCTGACCTCGTCCTCGAACTCCGGCTCGTCGCCCCTTACGGCCCCAGCGAAGCCAACAAGCAAAAGGGAGCCTCCGATCCCCTGCCCATGTTCCGCCTGGTGATCTACGATGGCAAAACCCATTACATCCTCTGGACCGTAACCGATTCCATCGAGATCGCCTATCTGCAAAAGACCCACGACAAGAACTTCGATGCAGCGCTGACCGAAGTCCTCGACCAATTCCTGAAGATCGCAGGCAAACCGCCCGCCGGGGCGCACTAAAATTGCCGTCCGGCTTTGACAGGGCACGGCCAGAGAACCTGCCCGGTGGATGGGTCGCGCGCCGCAGAGACCCAAAACTGAATGAGTGGCTTTAGCAAAGCCCCGAAGTCATTTGGTTGCACTTTCGGCACGGCTAAAGCGTGCCCTTTCAAAACTGGAATTATGCGACGAGTTCTCGAACCTGCAAATCGCAGTCCACCCTCAAGCCTCATTCCACAAGCTTCTGCCGGGCTTTCCGCTGAGCGGAAATGATTCTGCCCACGTCTTTTTCAACAGTCCGGCATTTCCGTCCCGGGGCAACGAATCTGGCGGCGGACAAAAGGTACTGGATGGCGCTACCCTTGAATCGGAATGCTTTTGCGGAGTCTCCAGGAAGTGATGGTCCTGGGTGTGCATTCTGCCTGGAGTGACGATGAAGATTAGATATGGCCTTATTCTGCTTGCCGGCGCGACGCTCCTTGCGGGATGCGCGGGATTCTGGAACGCGCCCACGTCGACTTCGACAACGACGGTCACGAAGACTACGGACTCGAGCGGCGTTTTTTATGTGTTGAACCAGACGACGAAGCAGATTGCCGTGTATTCCATCTCCTCCGGCACGTTGGAGCAGGTTTCCGGCAGCCCCTACAATCTGGCGTCCGCGCCGAATTGCATCGCCATTGCGCCGGGTGGAGGGTTTCTCTACGTGGGCACCGTGAGCGGCATCTATCTCTACACCATCGGATCGGGCGGCGCTTTGACGATTGGGAATGGCGGCGCGGTGATCTCCTCCGACATCCCTGCCGCCATGCAGGTGAGCGGCTCGTGGCTGATTGACACGTTCAGCCCGGCCACCGGAAGTGTGCAGATGGACGCCATTCCCATCAACGCTTCGACCGGCGCGTATACCGGCTTGGGCCCCGAGCCGTCCCAGGCATTCAATGTGACCAACGCGTCCGCGTCCCAGATGGTCCTCTCTCCCGACGCGACCAATCTGTTTGTCGCGCTCGGCGCCGGTGGCACGATCGTGGTTCCCTTCACATCCGGCAACGCGAATCCGCTGGGTTCCTCGGCAACCGTGATTCCTGTCGTCAACGGCAGCGGATCGGCACTATCGGTGGCAGTGGATCCCACCAACCGGCTGTTCTACATTGGCGAAACCCTGGCCAACTCCTCAGCGAACTCGGGCGGGCTGCGCGTTTTCAACTACGGCTCGCTGGGCACCGGCACGCCTCGTTCCGCACCCACTCAGATCACAGGCTCTCCGATTGCGAGCGGGGGACTGTCGCCGCATGCCATTCTGCCCATTGCGTCCGGTGAATACGTCTATGTCGCCAACGGCCAGGGAAATACGGGTTCTGGGAACATCACATGGTTTCCCATTTCAGTTTCGGGAACCACCTATACGATCGCCTCGGGCAGCACCATCGCCTCCGGCGTCGTGCCCGCGGGCCTTGCCGAGGACAGCGAGGATAACTTTGTGCTGGCGGTTTCCAACGGCGGCTCGACTTCAAGCGGCGACCCCGACCTCGAAGCCTTCACCATGAGCTCCGGAGCGCTGACCGCTGCGATTACTTCCGCAACGGGAACTGACCCCGTGGGAGCCGCTGGCGTGGCGGCGCTACCGTGAGAGCAGGTTTCAGATGTCAGGTGTCAGGTTTCAGGTGTCAGGGCAGTGCCCGGAAGCTCCAGGGACTCTGTTGAGCCGTTCTCTATTGATTCTTCGGACTTTTGATTACCATCGGATCACCACTGGCACCTGAAACCTGACACCTGAAACCTGTGCAGTGCTATGCTCAAGGCAATTGCAAGGGTCCGTGCCTAATCGTTTGCCAACTCCTCTACTCAGATTTTTTCGGCGCTTCGGAACGGTATTTGCCTCATCGCTGGTGACGTTGAGCTGTGTTTTGCTCCTCACCGGTTGCAACCGCTTCCGCCACGAACAGCATGAGATGGTGTACGTCGCATCGGCGCGCCCCGTCTATCTCCACGACCGCGTAGCCCCGGTTTCAAACCGCGTTTGCCAGGTGGTGAACGGGCAGCCGCTGGCGGTTCTGGAACACGCCCGGCGCTTTCTCAAGGTCAAGACCGACAAGAACGAGATCGGCTGGATTGAAGAGCGCGCCGTGATCGACGAGAAGACCTACGACGGGTTTGTGCAGCTTGCCGCCGAGAGCAAAAACGATCCGGTGGCGGCGACGGCCACGCTGCGCGACGACCTTGCCATGCATCTGCTTCCTGGCCGCGAAACGGAGCGGTTCTACCTGCTCCCTGGCAACACCAAGGTGGAACTGCTGGTGCGGGCATCGGCTCCAAAGAAGGCGGCGGAGGTCTTGGGGCCGTTGCCGACGAATGCGGCAAAGCCCGCCGTGGGAGGCAAGAACGCGCCGGCAACCGGCAACGCGAAACCGGGCACGGCGAAGACGCCGCCCGCGCCCGCAGCAGAAACCGCGCCGCCCGAGATGGAAGACTGGTGGCTGGCGCGCGACCCGCAGGGCCGTGTGGGTTGGCTGCTCAGTAGCCGCATGGATGTGGACGTGCCGGACGATGTGGCGCAGTATGCGGAAGGCCAGCGCATCATCGGAGCGTGGATGCTTAAGAAGGTGAATGATTCTGGCGCCGACCCTCCCGGAGACAAGGCCGAGTACGTAATGGCTCTCGCACCGCCTCAGTCCGGGCTGCCTTACGATTTCGACCAGATCAGGGTCTTCACGTGGAGCCTGAAGCATCACCGCTACGAGACGGCGTTCCGTGTGCATCCGATTCAGGGCTACCTGCCGGTGCTCGTATTTACCCAGAACACGCCCGGAGGCCCGGTCCCCGCCTTCAGCTTTCAGCTCGCCAGCAGCGCCAACGTGACTACCGATCCTGCAACCGGCATTACGCGGCCCGTGTCTCCGCGGACGATCGACTACGAGATGATCGATACGCAGGTGAAGCGCATCGGTCCGGACATGGCGCCGATTCCCGTGACGCACGTGCCGGGAGAGAAAAAGGCGGAGAAGTCCGCGAAGAAACACAAAGGCGGCAAGGGGTAGCGAGTCGGCGAGTCAGCGGCAAGCAGCGACATTGCGAAAAAGCAGTTGCAAATCTTTCGGCTCTCTCCTTCGCTGCACTTCGTGCAGCGAAGGCAGGCAGTCGCCCAGTATGAGTACGCCATAAGCGGCATGTCTTGGATACAGTTTCCTCGTGCGATTCCTCTCCAGCTGCGACACGGTATTACAAGAAGAGTGAGCCTGGAGGTTGGCTATAATGTGGCTTAACCAATGAGACCTCCAGATTTCGCCTCCCCTGCGACCTCGAATTTGGGAAAGGTCGAGCTGGGCAGTTCGCAGCTCTCGCTACTCCTCTTCAGCCTATCGATGTTCCTGAGCGCGGCCCTGCTTTTTGTTGTCGAGCCGATGGTCGGGAAGATGCTGATGCCCATGCTGGGAGGCACGCCGGCGGTCTGGAATACGTGTGTGGTATTTTTCCAGATCATGCTGTTGGCTGGATATCTTTACGCGCACGCAGCGTTACGGTACTTGAGCCGGAGGAAACAGATTGCCCTCCACCTCCTCATCGTGCTTTCTCCCCTGCTGATCGTCGGCCTGCTGCCGTTGCATCTCCCCGCAGGATGGGAGCCTCCGGTTGGGCACAATCCGGCCGCATGGATGCTGCTGTTGTTGCTGGTGGTGGTGGGTCTCCCGTTCTTTGCGCTTTCGGCAACAACCTCAATGGTGCAGCGATGGTTTGCCGACTCGGGCCGGAGGGACGCCGAGGATCCATATTTCCTCTATGCCGCCAGTAATTTAGGAAGCTTGCTGGGTTTACTCGCGTATCCGTTGCTGTTGGAGCCGCTGCTCCGACTGCACACGCAGAGCCGGTTTTGGAGCTTTGCGTATGCCGGATTCTTTGTGTTGATCGCGGCGTGCGGCCTTCTGGATTGGAGGTGGAAAAGGCGCGGCGCGCAAAGCAATGAAGATGCGTCCGGCGCAGCTGCGGTGCAGACACAAAGCGGCGCAGAGCCGATTGCATGGCATACGCGATGGCGTTGGATTGCGCAGGCATTTATTCCATCAAGCGTCATGCTTGGAGCGACCAGTGCGATTACTGCCGACGTGCCGGCGATTCCGCTGTTCTGGGTTCTGCCGCTGGCAGTTTACCTGGGAAGTTTTGTGTTGGTCTTCGCCAAGAAGCCGCCCATTCCGCACCAGTGGGTGGTGAAACGCCTGCCGTTTCTACTTCTGGCGGGAATTTGCCCGGTGATTTCGCAAACACGATTTTCGCTCGCCATTCTGCTCCTGCTGTATCTGACAGTACTGCTCGGATTGGCGCTGGTTTTTCATGGCGAGTTGGCCAGGAACCGGCCTGCGGTTCAGCACCTGACGGAGTTCTATCTTTGCATTTCGATTGGCGGGGTTTTGGGAGGGGTCTTCAACTCGCTCATCGCTCCAGTGGTATTTCGTACCGTGATGGAACTCCCGCTGGTGCTGATTTTTGCTGCCATGATCCGGCCTATGCCGAGCGATGAAGCGAGTGCGAACACGGGTGTGTGGGCAAAGAGAAAGGACTGGCTGCTGCCTGTTGCATTGGGAATCTGCATGGTTGTCGTAATCCTTGTCCTGGCTCGTATTGGGATTCAACCAGGACACGTCGAAACGACGCTGGTTTTTGGCTATTCGATGTTGTGGTGCCTGAGCTTTGGCAAGAGGCGGACGCGATTCACTCTGGGCCTGCTGGCGCTGCTGACGGCAAGCTGGCTCTACGCTCCGTATGGTGAGACGCTACTTGCCCGGCGAAGCTTTTTTGGCGTTTATCGGGTTAGGAACAGTACCGATGGCAGATTCCGGCTGCTCTTTCACGGCGGCATCGTACACGGCGTGCAGAGTGTGAGCAAGAGCGCGAGCTGCGAGCCGCTCTCGTATTACACGCGGAGCGGACCCGGCGGAGCCGTTTTCGAGGATGCGCAGGTCAAGATGCCGCGCGGAGACTGGGCCATTGTCGGATTGGGCGCGGGCGCCATGGCGTCGTACCTCGAGGCCGGGCAGACACTCACCTTTTACGAAATCGACCCGCTGGTTGAGCAGATCGCAGAGGATCCGCGGTATTTCACCTATCTGAGCCAGTGTGCGCCGGCGGCAAAGATTGTGCTGGGCGATGCACGGCTGCGACTCCGCGAAGCGCCCGATGGCCAATACGGCTTGATCGTTCTTGACGCTTTCAGCGGAGACTCCATCCCGATGCATCTGATGACGCGAGAGGCTCTCGCCTTGTATTTGCGAAAGCTGTCTCCCGGCGGCCTGATTGCCTATCACGTCTCCAATCTCTATTTCAATCTGGCGCCGACACTGGGGAACCTGGCACAGGACGCACATCTGGCGGCGATCATCGCAGACGATACCGAGATCTCTCCGGCCGAACACGACGCAGGAAAACTGCCGTCGATCTGGATCGTCATGGCTCGGAATCGCACTGACCTGGACGCGCTAGCCGCCGACAGGAGCCGAGCCTATCGATGGGAGCCGCTGCGAGGACGGCCCGGCTCGCGGCTGTGGACCGACGACTACTCGAATCTTCTCGGTGTATTGAAGTCGTTCACGAGCGCACAGTGATTTAATACCATTCCCCCCGTCTCAAAATCGCAGACGCATCGGCGGACTCCGGGCGGGCTCTGCACCCGATGAACGGAAACTGCCGATGAGGACCCCGGCTCTTGGGCATCCGGGTTCGCTATCGAAGAGTAGATGACGGATTACTGCGGGTGGCGGCGGAGTTCGAGCTCGACGACGCGGAGCATTTCGCTTTCCGGCGCGGGCTTGCCGGTCCAGATTTCGAACTGGCGCGCGCCCTGCTGCACAAACATTTCAAGGCCGCTGATGACGGCGAGGCCGCGCGACTTGGCGAGCTTGAGGAGCGGGGTTTCTATCGGCGTATAGACCAGGTCGAAGACCAGCGCGGTGTTGAGCTCGTTTTCTTTGATGGGGAGCTGCTGCTTGAAGCCGGTCATGCCGCACGGCGTGGTGTTGATGATCGCGTCAAAGCGGCTCTTGGCGAGCGCGGCCTGCTTTAAAACATGGGCCTTGGCCTTGCGCGCGAGGGCGGCGGCCTTCTCGTGCGTGCGGTTGACGATGGTCACTTCTGCACCCTGCTCCACGAGGCCGAAGACCGCTGCGCGGGCTGCGCCGCCTGCGCCGAGCACGAGAATGCGCGCGCCCTTGAGACGCATGCGCCGTTCCAGCGGGCGGACGATGCCGGCCACGTCGGTATTGAAGCCGTAGAGCTTGCCGTCCGCGCCGGTGCGCAGCGTGTTGCATGCGCCGATCTTCGCGGTGACTGCGTCCATGTTGGCCAGATGCGGCAGCACTTCCTGCTTGAGCGGCATGGTGACGGCGACGCCGTCGAGGGGCAGGTCGCGGATGATGGTGAGCAGGTCGTCGAGCGTTTTGACTTTGAGCGGAAGCATGACGGCGTTGACGTTTTCGCGGCGGAAGGCCGTGACGTGCATGAGCGGCGAAAGCGAGTGAGAGATGGGATTGCCGGCGACGCCGAAAATGCGCGTGGCCTGGTCGAGCTGCTCGAGGCGGTAGATGTCAAGGAGGGTGCGCGCGGAGACCTGGCCGGGAGCGGTTTCAGCGCCCTCGGCGGCGGAAGCGAAGGTGAAGGCTGCGCCGGCGCGGGGACTGAGCACACGGCTGATCAGCCCCTCCTCGCCCATGCCGATGCCCACCACGTGGGCGTCGAGCGACTGGTCTTCGATCATGCGCAGGACGGAGAGGTTATCGGCCAGGCTGCGCGCGGTGCTGACGACCTTGACGAATTCGGGCTCGAAGGCGGCGATACGCTGGGCCGTCTGGTTGAGGCCGTCGCGGCGGCGGGTGCGGCTGAAGTCGTGGGAGCTGATCAAAAGGGCGGCTCCGGCGGCGCGGAGGGCGGCGCGGAACTTGGCCAACTGCGGCCGCGTGGCCTGTTCGGCCGATTCCACTTCTAAATCAACTATGTGGGCGCCGGCCTCGGCGGCTTTGAGCAACAGTTCGATCTCGGAATTCAGCGATCCGGTGAAGTGGCCGCCCAGAGACTTGCGCCGGCAGGTGGCGATGGCCGTTACGTCGCGATGACGGGCGAGGAAGGTCTTGAGCTCGGGGAGCGCGGCCGCCGGCTTGGCCAGAGCATCGAGGCGGAACTCAAGGAAAACAGAGTCTTTACGCGCAGCTTCAGCGCGCGAGAAAAGCTCGTTCGGGGTGTCTGCCAGAAGGGCGATGCAGAGTTTGCTCACCCGCAGGCGCGGCACTGCCGGAGCCTGCGCGGGCAGCGGTTCGGTCGGGCTGGAGACCGCGTGGGGCATTTCCTTCAATTGACGCATCTTAAAGGCCGCTATGTTCCCTTTGCAACATGGAATATGGGTTGGGAACGCGCTTGGGACCAGCGCGCCCACCCCCGGAACAGCCCAATAACGGCCCCAGGACGGCCCCGAAACGGCCAGGACCGTGGGTTTAGCCCAAACTTTGAGGCGGGCTGGACCGGTTGGACCGGGTAAAGGGTCCCCGGGACCACTGCGGAAGGGACCCTGGCGACGGTGCTTGACAGGGTTCCCCAGGCGGCTGAAGATGGCTGACGCGCCGTCAGTGGACTGACCACTTGTGGCTTGAGTCGGCGGCGCTCGCATTATCGATGGAGGAGTCCGAGCCATGAGCAGAGTTGTGGACAGGAGAAACTTCCTGAAGACGGCGGCGCGCGGAGCCCTGGTGGCTCCGGTTGCGGCCGGGTTGAGCAGTCTTGAATGGGCGCAATCGGCGAAGCCCGCTACAATCCATGCGGCGGCGACCAAGCCGGCGGCGGCGGGATCGACGGTCTCGTTGAACGTGAAGGACTACGGCGCGACCGGAGACGGAAAAACCAACGATACGCTGGCCCTGCAACTCGTCATCGAGCGCTGCGCGGTGCTGGGCGGCGGCGAGGTAATCGTTCCCGCGGGCGATTACGCGACGGGCGCGCTCGAGCTGCGCAGCAATGTAACGCTGCGCATCGAAGACGGGGCGAGCCTGCTTGGCTCCGGCGACATGGCCGACTATCCCATTACACAGGTACGCTGGGAGGGCCGCTGGATCAAGGGCTACGGCGCATTCATTTCCGCAACCGACGCGGAGAATATCGGCATTACGGGGCCGGGAAAGATCGTCGCCAGCGATGCCATCCGCGGACGTGTCGACCGCAAGACGGGCATGCGGCTCCCCGCGCTGCTCGAGTTCACGAACTGCCGCAATGTGCGCGTGGAGAACTGCTTTACCGTTCAGACGGGCATGTGGTCGACGCATCCCGTATATTGCGAAAACGTGACCTTCAAGAATGTGGTGATCCACAGCGGCGCGGACGGAATCGATGTGGACTCGTGCCGTCACGTGACCATCGACGGCTGCATGTTTGAAACCAGCGACGACTGCATCTCGCTCAAATCGGGGCGCGGCGAAGAAGCCTACACCATCAACCGGCCGTGCGAAGACGTGCACATTCTGAACTGCACCTTCAACGACAAGAACTTTGCGTGCATCGGCATCGGCAGCGAGACTTCGGCGGGCGTGCGTAACGTAGTGGTGGAGCACTGCAAATGCGTGGGCGCGCGCAGCCACGCCATTTACATCAAGAGCCGGCCGGGACGCGGCGCGTTTGTTGAGAACATCACGGTGAACGACTTCGAGGCTTCGGGTGCGAAACAGGGATTTCTGCGTTTGAACAATTTGAACAGCGGCAAGCAGGATGAGTTTCCCGTTCCCGGCGACGCCGGCATTCCGCTCTTCCGCGAATTTCACTTCTCGAATATCCGCGTGACCGATATGCCGATGCTGGTGCAGGCCACGGAGATCCATCCCCGCAAGCCGCTGGTGGGTTTCTCGCTGACCAACGTGACGGGGACCTGCAAGAGCGGAATCACGCTGGCGAACATGAAGAACGTAGTCGTCCGCCAAGTGAAAGTGACGGGATTCGAGGGTCCGCTGCTGAGCATCTCGAACGTGACGGGCGTCGGACTGGCCGGCGCGGCCACGATCGATCCGGCAAAGATGCCGAAGGTTACGGATGCGGCGCCCGAGCCGGAGAAGGCGTATGAGCTGAAATGACAGCGGAGTTAGCGGGGCTAGCGGCGTTAGCGGAGTTAGAAAAAGCGACCCCACAAGCGAGCCAGCAAGTCAGCCGGGCGAGACTTCACAGAGGAGATGCAACGATGAGATTTGTGCGGAATAGTGTTGCGGCGCTGGCAACAGGGGCGCTGGCGTGCGCGGTGGGCGGGCAAACGGCGGCGGATTCCCAATTTACGATTTGGCGGTTCGACAACATCGATTCCATCGGCGGCCATCCTACGCACGTGCTCGGGCATCCGCATCTGATCGATTCGCCGTATGGCAACGCCGTCGCGTTCAACGGCGTGGACGATGCGTTGTTTGTGGACGTGCATCCGCTGGCCGGGGCGAGCGAGTACACGTGGGAGGTGATCTTCAGGCCCGATGCCGATGGAGCCGAGGCGCAGCGCTTCTTCCATTTGTCGGAAATCGATCCGGCGACGGGCAAGGACACCAACAACCGCATGCTGTTCGAGATTCGCATTGTGAAGGGCCAGTGGTGCCTGGACAGCTTTGCGTTTTCAAACGGGTCTGCACGGACTCTCTTGAACTGCAACGACCTGCATCCGCTCGGGGCGTGGTATCGCGTGACGGCGGTGTACGACGGCAAAATGCTGCGCAATTATGTGGGCGACGAGATGCAGGGGGAAGGCGAACTGCATTTGACGCCGCAGGGACCAGGACACTCGTCCATCGGAACGCGCATCGACCAGCGCGATTACTTCAAAGGCGCGGTGTTCGAGGCACGGTTCACGCCGCGAGCGCTAAAGCCGGAGGAGTTTTTGAAGATGCCCGAAATACAGGGAATAGCCAGTAGGGAATAGGGAATAGAAAACTGGACTGCGGATTAGCGTGCTGTGAATTCTGCGAGCGTATGATGGGATGCGTTGGACGGAAAGGACGCGTGCCATGCGCAAGTGGGGCGTCGTCATCAGCGTGTTTTACGCCGTGATTGTGGGATTCCTTCTTGTGCCGGCCTTTTTCCTCATTGCCGGCGGATTCACCGATCCAATTTGGAAAATATTCCTGACCGGCCTGATCTCGGCGTTACAGGAGTGGCTGGCGTGGATTCTGATCGCTGCCGTGCTCGTCGGCCAGGCCCTCCTGCTCTTCCTGTCCGTTGACACCACGCAGAAAAAGTTGAAGCCGCGAACGCATATCGCAATTTCGGTTGCTGTTTCATCGATGCTGTTCGGCCTTCTCACTCTTGCAGTCATCTTTTGCATAGGCTTCGCCGCACGTGGTGACAATTTCGGCACGGGCTTTCTCGATACGTCTGCGAAGTTCGCCGGCGGGTGGGTGGTCCTGTGGCTCATTTGGGGCGTGGCCTTTTACCTGTACTTCCGCAATGCAACGCAAGTGACCTCCCGCGCTATTTCCTGGCTGCTCAAAGGCAGCGTCCTGGAGTTGCTGGTCGCCGTTCCTTGCCACGTCTGGGTTCGGCGCCGGGACGAATGCTGCGCTCCGTTCTTCACCAGCTTCGGCATCGTAACGGGAATCGCCGTGATGCTGCTTTGTTTCGGTCCGAGCGTGCTCTTTCTCTTCAAGAAGCGCCTCGATGGCTATTCCGCGCACAAATCGGCGTGAAGGGTAGTGGGTCGGCTCAAGAAAACCCTCCCTCAGTGGCTAAAGCCGGGTTCTTTTTGCGGCTCTTGCGGCACGAGTGAACTCGTGCCCTTTCAAAACGATTCCAAACTGGTCCGCGACAGTGTGAGGGGCGCACTCCGAAGCGTCTTGTTACTCTAGAGTTTCGGAGGATTCCTCGCTATGAGTACTGAGACGCTGCTTGCCGCAAACCAATCCCTGCACGTGTGGGGGGCGGGCGGCGCCGCATCGGCCGAGGCGCTGACCGCGTGGGTGAGCGCGCGCCTGGCGGCCCACGAAAATGCATTGGCCGCATTGCTGGCGGTCGAAGGCGAGCGTACGCCGGAAAATTCGCTGCGGCATTTTGACGCGGCCATCGAGCAACTGAGCCTGGCCGGGGCACAGGCGGGAATCCTGAATTCCGTGGCTGCGGACAAGGCGGTGCGCGACCAGGCGCAGATGGAAGCGCAACGCGTGGCCATGGCGGGCAGCGCGCTGAGCCTGAATCGCGCAGTGTATGACGCGCTCGTGGCCGTCAGCCTGGACGGCGCGAGCCCGGCGACAAAGCATTATGTTGAGCGCACACTGCTGGGCTACCGGCTCTCCGGTGTGGACAAAGACGCGGCCACGCGCGATCGCCTGCATGCGTTGCACGACAAGGCGACGCAGCTCTCGCTGGCCTTCAGCCGCAACATTCAGGAGGGCGGAAAGACGATTGAGGCCGCGCCCGTGGAGCTGGAAGGTTTGCCGGCCGATTACATTGCGCGGCATCCGGCGCAAAAGGGCGAAGATGGCGCGGAGCGCGTAACGCTGACCACCGATCCGCCGGACATGATGCCGGTAATGACCTTTGCCGCGAGTGCCGCGCTGCGCGAGAGGATGTTTCTGGCGTACCACACGCGCGCGTATCCGGAGAACCGGCAGCTTCTGCTCGATCTGCTGGCTGCGCGGCAGGAGATTGCCAGCGTGCTTGGCTTCCGCAGTTGGGCCGACCTTGCGACGGCCGACCAGATGATGGAGTCGGCGGCGAACGTGCGCACATTTTTGGCGAAGCTCGATGAGGCCAGCCGCGAAGGCGCGCGGGATGAACATGCGCAGGTGCTCGCGTTTGCGCGTGCGCGGCAGCCGGAGCTCAACGAAATCGACATTACCAGCCGCGGCTATTGGTACGAGGAGTTCAGGCGCACGAGGTACGATTTTGATTCGCAGTCGGTGCGGCCGTATTTCCCTTACACGCGCGTCGAAGCGGGAGTGCTGCAGACCGCGGCAAGACTTTTCAAAGTGGAGTTCCGGCCATCCGGCGCGCCGGCGTGGCATGAGGCGGTTTCGGTGTACGAGGTCTTCGAGGACGAACGCCTTGTGGGGCGGTTCTATCTCGACATGCATCCGCGCGAGGGCAAGAGCAAGTGGTTCTCGGCCACGCCGGTGGTGACGGGCGTGCGCGGGCGCGTGCTGCCGGAGGCAGGACTGATCTGCAATTTCCCTGCGCCGGAAGAGGGCGACCCGGGATTACTGCAGTACTCCGACGTGGTGACATTTTTTCATGAGTTCGGCCACCTGATGCACGCACTGCTCGGCGGCCATACAGAGTGGGTGGGGCTCTCGGGATTTGCCACGGAGGGCGATTTCGTCGAGGTGCCGTCGCAGATGCTCGAGGAGTTCTTCCGCGACGAAGAGCTGCTGCAGGCCTTTGCGAAGCACTACGAGACGGGCGCGACCCTTCCGTCGGAGCTGATCCGGAGCATGAAGCGCGCGGGTGCGTTTGGGCGCGCGGACTCAGTTAGAACGCAGCTCTACTACACCACGCTTTCACTCGACCTGCACGACCAGGACCCGGCGGGCATCGATCCCGACGTGATGACGCGCGAGTTGTATGGCAGGTTCCAGCCGTGGAGCTGGATCGAGGGCAACAAGATGTACGCGAGCTTCGGGCACTTGATGGGCTACTCGTCGAATTACTACACCTACATGTTCGACAAGGTGATTGCGCTCGATTTCTTCGCGCAGTTCGATCCAAAAGATTTGCTGGGCGGCAATGCCGGCGAGCGCTATCGCAAAACGGTGCTGGAGCAGGGTGGGTCGAAGCCGGCAAAAGAAATGGTGCGCGATTTTTTGGGGCGCGGCGAGGATTTTGCGGCGTTCGCGAATTGGCTGAATGAAGAGTTTGAGGAAAACAGGGAGTAGCCAATAGGGAGTAGGGAATAGAGAGCCGATGACTGCGAAGGATTTTCGGCGGATTGCTTTGAGCCTTGAAGGCGCGAAGGAAGGCTCGCACATGGGCGCGGTGGATTTTCGCGTGGGCGGACGCATCTTTGCCACGCTGGCCTCGGTGAAGGAAGGCTACGGCAACTTGATGCTCACGCCAGAGCTGCAAGCGGAGTTCATTGCCGAGCGTTCGGATCTGTTCCTGCCGATTCATGGCGGATGGGGACGCATGGGCATGACGCACATCCGCCTCGCGGTGGCCGATGAAGACTCGCTGCGCGGTGCATTGCACTCGGCATGGAAGCTGCGGGCGGAGAAGAACAGCAAGTCGGCGAAGCGCGGGTAGGGCGAGGTTTGTGCTATCCCACCCTTTCGCAAAAAGCGCGAAAGGATGGGGCACGGAGGGAATGGGCGGAAACTCCCGCAGACTACACTGGTAATCGATGACGCGGCGCGGGAAGAAGGCACGGCCAGCTGCGGAGCGGAAGGCCGCTTTGCTGCACCGGCTCGTGCAAACGCGAAATCCACTGGCTTTGCGCCACGCGCGCGGACCGTTCGACGTCGTGGGCGACGTGCACGGCTGCCTGGACGAGCTGTTGTCTCTGATAGAGGCCATGGGCTACCGCGTGGAGCGGGTGGGCAAGGAATTTGCGGTGACTCCGCCGCAGGGACGGACGCTGGCTTTTGTGGGGGATCTGGTGGACCGCGGCCCGGCTGCACCGGCGGTGTTGCGGCTGGCCATGGGCATGGCGCGCGCGGGCACGGCGCTTTGCGTTGCCGGCAATCGCGATTCCGAACTGGTGCGGGTGCTGCGGGGCGGGGCTGCCCGGGTGACGCGCGGCATGGCGCGGACCCTGGACCAATTGGCCGCGGAGGCGGAGAGCTTTCGCGCCGCGGCGCTGGATTTTCTGCATGAGCTGCCCAGCCACCTGGTGCTCGACGAAGGCCGGCTGGTGATTGCACATGCGGGGTTGAAGGAAGCGCTGCAGGGCCGTTCTTCAGCCGCGGCGCGCGCCTTTGCCCTGCACGGCGACCTGACGGGCAAAAAAGATGCGGCGGGCTTGCCGGTCCGCAGGATCTGGGCGGCGGCGTATCGCGGCAAGGCGCTGGTGGTGCACGGGCACACACCGGCGAGCGAGCCGATGTGGCTCAACAACACCATCAATGTCGATACGGGATGCGCCTACGGCGGGCACCTGACGGCGCTGCGTTATCCGGAGCGGGAGACGCTCTCCATTCCGGCCAAGCGGATTTATTATCCGCCGCGCCGGCCGTTTCCGCCGAACCATACGCTCGATCGCAAGCGGAAGTAGGCGGATGCCCCAAGCGGTGATGCGCGTGCTATCCCACCCTTTCGCAGAAAACGCGAAAGGATGGGGCAACGGGCTACTGTTGGCCGTACTTGTTGTGAAAGACGCGGCGGTTGATGTCGGGCCAGAACTCCTTGACCCAGAAGCTACCTGCGTCGATCCCGACGTCCAGGCTCCACTCGGTCAAGGTGTTTCCAAGGGAGCGCGAGGCAGATGGGTAATAGAGATTCGAGATGCCCGAGGCGGCGCCGGCGCCGAAGACCTCGCTGATGTTGAAGACTTCAGCTCCCGAGTTGGAGCGGGTAATGACGGCACGGCTGAGAGCATAGCCGGTGCGTTTCACGAATCCGCCGTGGCCGAGAGTATAGTAGCGCGAATCTTCGCGGGTGACGGTGGGAAAAATAAACTCGACCATGTAGTTTTCGCTGGTTTGATCGACGGCCGAATGCCAAAAGTAGCGCGCGTAGCCGGCTGCTCCCTGATGGAACTGGGGCGTAGCGCGCTCATGCATGTTGTAGCCCGAGATGACCGCCGGGATGAAGATGGAGGAATAATCGAACGAATCCTCTGTAGCGCTGATGAACTTATCTTTGACGGTCTCAGGAGGCAGCTTTTCGTCGGCGCTGACGGCGCGAAAGTTGGGGACGATGCCGAGGATGCGCTTGGTCTGCCGGCCAGCTGAATCCCCCTGCGTAGTTTGCGCCGGCCGATTCTGAGATGCCTGCGTACTTGTGCTGGAGGATTGAGGCGCAGCGGGGGCCGACGGCGGGGCCGGGTCTGGCGCGGGAACTGCATCCGACGAAGCCGCGGGAACGGCTGGGTGAAGGTTGCCTGCTTCGGCCTGTTGAGCTGGCAGGTTTGCGCAGGCATTGAAGCCGGCGATCAGCGCGACGGCAGAAACTCCGAGCGAGAAAACGCATCGAGAAAGTGATTTCCGGGAGCAAACGATCAAAGCCATGGGGGAATCTCCTGGAGAAGACACGTGTTGCATTTCATATCGGTTTTGGCTGTTTCGAGAAGCGGAGGTTGCTTCCGATTCTCATTGCTGATGCTGCCGGTCCTCCTCCTGCTGCTTTTTCTGCTTTGCAGCAGCGTCTTCCGCCTGCGCCTGTGCATCGAGACCATGGGTTGGATCTTTGTGGAAGAGTTTCCGTGAGATATCCGGCCAGAACTCTTCGAGGGTCGAGCCAAAGGTGCCCTCGAAGGTGACAGTCAAGCCGGTTTCGATGGTCTGGCCGACGTTGCTTTTGTTCCCGTCGGGATAGTAATAATTGGAGATTTCTCCGGCGATCATATTGCCCAGGATGTTGGAATAGTTGGGCTCCCACTTGCGGGTGGTGTCGTGCTTGCAAATGAAGGCGGTGGCTACGGCATAGAAGAAACGGTGGTGGATGGAGCCGTGGCCGAGACGGAAGTAACGCGGGTCCTGGTGGAGGATGGATGGCAAAACCGCATTGCCGAGCGTGTTGCCGATGACGTTATCCGCGTAAGATGCAACCGCGCGCTTTGCGAATCCTTCGGGGCCCCAGCCGAAGCCGGAATTGGAGTCATTGGCTTCGCCAAAGCCTGCGACAACGGTCGCGATCGCAAAAGTGTAAGGGTCGGTGGCGGCACGGAATTCGAGCTTGAATTTCTCTGCGGTAGTAAGAGGGACGGCATCGCTGCGGTAGCTGACGTTGAACTCGGGTATGATCCCCGCCATGCGCTGATGTTCCTGCTCCTTGACCTCTTCTTCGGCTTTCTGGTGTTTGGTTTCCTGGGTATTTGGCGGTTGCTCGGAGTTCTGCGAGCTGGAGCTGCTTTGCGCGGCGCTGCCTGAAGCGACCGGAGCCGGGGCGGTTCCTGTGGCCGGCTGCTGAGGATTCTGCGCCTGTCCCGACTGAGGATCGACTATCCGGGAATCGGCGGCAAGAGCTACTTCGATTTGCGGCGCCGTCGCGTCGGGTAAGTCAGCAGACACAGCGACGTCTGTCCTGGAGACAGGCAGTTGCGCCCTGGACGAAAACGAGCCGGCCGTCACGAGTAAACCCACGACGAAGACGATCAAAGTTGGGTTGGTACGTCCGTGCATTCTTTCACCTGGAAAAAGTATGACGCTACGGTTTGTGAATCAATGATGACGATGGAAAAGATGCTCGTTGATGTCGGGCCAAAGCTCGCGGAAGACGTTGGTAAGGGCGTCGCGTCCGATGGCATATGCATACTTCTGCGTGTAGCCTCCGGCGGTCTGCGTCTTGCTTGGGTAGTAGGCGAGCGAGATGGCTTGCGAGATCCCGCGTCCCAGGACTTCAGAGGTATTGAAGCCGTTCTTGCCGTGATAGTTGGGTGTGATGAATACGCGTGTAGCCGCGTAGGTTCCGCGCCTGAGGATGCCGCCTTCGCCCTTGGCGTAATAGCGCTCATCCTGATGAAGAACCGTGGGCATGGCCCAGTCGACCCAGTAGTTTCCGTCGGTTTTGTCGAGATAGCCGCGCCAGTAGTAGGCCCAGTAGCCGTCAACACCTTTGCCTAATTGAGAGTGCGCATTTGTTCCCTCCGCCAGCAGGGAGGTGACGCCGACGAAGACAAAGGCGGAGTAGTCGAAGCTGTTTCTGGTGGCAACCATGAATGCCTCGCGCGGCGTGGGTGGGGGAGGGATAACGCCCGCGCTGACGGCGCGATAGTTGGGCATGATACCAAGGATGCGTTTCGGTTGCGGCAGGGGCTTGTGATCCGGCGCGGTGTTTGCCGCTGGTGTTTGCGTGCTGGAACTCGAGTCGGGCTGGGTTGTTGTCGCTTGCGGTTGCGGCGCATCGGGCAGCGTGGCCGACGCCATTGTCGCTTCGGAGCCGGGGGTTTGCGAACCAACTTGAGCGGGTAGACCCCAAAGGGCCATCCATGAGAACACCGGCCCGACGATCAGCCAAAAGTTGAAGCGCATCCATTTCCCTTATTTGAATTTGACCCGACACTGGCCAGCGGAACCTGCCATGGCCAGCAAATGAGCTCAGGGCACACATTTGACTGCCTCAAACGGGGCCTATGCGAGCACTCCGCGAACTGGTTACCAATGAAGAATCGACAGTTTCTTTAGATTAGACGCATTTGTGCCGTTGCCGGACACAAGGATTCGCCGGTCCCGGCAAGAATCGCACAGAGAAGCGCCGGAGCGGCTCGGTTTGCTCCGATTTATCACTGTATCTTATTAAAAACAATAGTCTTACGCCGCAAAGTCGATGAAGCCGCGCTCGGGATCGGTGGACACCAGCTTGACGGTGACTCTGTCGCCAACGTCTAGGCCCTTGCCGCCCTGCACGACCTTGCCGTCCACGTGCGGATCGAGGGTGCGGACGAAGGTTCCGTAATTGTTCACGCCGGTGACGATGGCCGGGTAACTCTGGCCGATGTGCGGGTGGAGGACCACGGCGGCAATGCGCTTTTGCATGTCGCGCTCTACCTTGCGCGCGCCGTCTTCCATCAGCGTGCATCTCTGCGCGATGGCGTCGAGCTGATCGTCAGAGTAGGTCGCTGTCGAGTGGGTAAGCCAGGATTTGAGCAGCCGCTGCGTGATCACATCGGGAAAGCGGCGGTTGGGCGCGGTGGAGTGGGTGTAGTCCTGCACCGCGAGGCCGAAGTGACCGGGTGAGGGCTGGTTGGGCTTGACCAGAATGTACTCGCCGGGACCTAACAGCTTGATGACGGTGAGCGAGACATCGGGAAAGTGATCGGGATCCTTTTGCTTTTCCGCCAGCAGAACGTCGTTGAGCGCCTTCGAGTCGGGCTCGGCGGGGAGCGAGTAGCCCTTTGCCTTGGCTAATTCGACGATGCGGTCCCAGCGCTTGGGCGTGCGCACGACGCGGCGAATCGAAGACAGGCCCGCTTGCTCAAACGTGCGCGCGATGACGCCGTTGGCCGCGATCATGAACTCTTCAATGAGCGACGTGGCGCGATTCTTCTGGACGGGCGCAATGCCGATGATTTGGTCGGTAACCAGCACCGGCCGCGTCTCGATGGTTTCAAGATCGAGCGCGCCGTGCTGGAAGCGATTGCCACCCATGCGTTGCGCGGCTGTGTCCTGCAATTTGAGCTGCGCTGCGAGATCGGCGTTGGCAGCAACCTTGGGCGGAGCCGCGGCCGTGCCATCAAGCCACGCGCCCACACTGGGATAGGCCAACTGCGCGCGATTGTGCACCAGGGCGCGGTAGGCCTTTTCATCGGAGGAAGCTCCAGCGGCGTCCACTGAGAATTCGATGACGATAGCGGCGCGATCTTCATTCTCATTGAGCGAGGTGATGCCCTCGGAAAGGGCCGTCGGCAGCATGGGATAAATGGTGACGCCCGTGTACACCGACGTGGTTTCGCTCTGCGCATGAGTATCGAGCAACGTGCCTTTGTGAACCCGCGCGTCGACATCCGCCACTCCCACAAGCACACGGATGCGGCCGTCTGGCAACTGCTCGGCCCACTCGATCTGGTCGAGATCTCGCGAAGTGTCGTTGTCAATCGAGGACCAGAGCAGATTGCGCAGGTCGGAAAGGCCGTCGGCTGCGGCAAGGGCGGGTTGCGCCTTGATTGCGGCCAGTTCCGTGTCGGTTCCCGGAGGAAAATCGGGCTGAAATCCGTGCTCGATCATGGCGGCGTGGGCCGCGGCAACCAGATTGAAGTGGAAAGGATGGTTGGAAGGCATCTGCGATCGTGCTCCTGGGCGCGAAATGCCAGCCTAACACGGCGGGAAGCAGCGGGGTTAGCGGTGCTTGCGGAGTTAGCGGAGTTAGAGTGCCTTCCCGGGTGTAAAAATCCGGACCTTAGTACTACAGTTGGAGTTAAGTTGGAGTTAAGGATTTCGGAGGGAGCAGGGGCCTTCAGGCCCCTGAAAACAGGTCAAAAGGAAACGGCCTTTAGGCCCGGGCCTCTATCGTCCGGCCAAATACAACTGTAGTATTAGGGCACTGGGCATTTTAGGAAGGTTGTATCCAAGTAGCGCCGCTCTCCGGAGCGGCTGTAATGGCGGGGTCCACGCCGCCAGCGTTGCGTGGGCCGGGAGGCCCACACTGCAGCCGGTCAGGAGACCGGCTCTACTCGTTTGCGGATTCGCGCCTCTCGCGGCTGCAGAGAGCGAAAAGGATGGGGCACGGCGGCAGCCTTTTGCGGCCTGTTCGTCGTTATTGAATGCCGAGGTCGGAAAGCACCTTGGGCTTGGCTTCTTCGACGGCCAGCAGGTTGTGGCAGGCCGAGCAATCCTGCGTGATGCTGGTGCTGTCTTTGGCCACATGGTCGCCGTCGTGGCAGCGGAAGCAGCCGGGATACTCCTGGTGCCCGATGTGGTTGGGATGGGTTCCCCAGGTAACTTTCATGAACGGGAACACATTCTGGCGATAAAGCAGGTACAGTTCCTGTCCGGCATCTTTCACGAGCGCCGCTTTCTGGGCGAGCACGGCGGGATTCTGCGTGCGGTAGAAGGCTTCAAGCTGCTCAGGAATTTGGACTCGCGCCTCTTCCTGGCTGGTGTAGGGGCCATTCAGCAGTGCCAGGCCCTCCTTGTGGATGAAGGGTAGCGAGGGGCTGATGACACCCGCAGCCATGGCGCTGTCCACGGCCTCCTCCGCGGTGACGAAGGTATGCGCTGCGCGGTTGTGGCAGTCGATGCAGTCCATCACTCGCCGCTCGCCCTGGGGCTGTGCGCCGTTGAGGGCCGACGCGGCGTAGGTGGTGAGAGTGCCGTCGGGATTGGTGCGCTGCACCCAGGGAATCGTGGTGCGCGTGGGATCGGTCGAGATGTATTCGATGTGGCCCAGGTGCACGCCGTGAATGCCGCTCCGTTGCGAGAACGAGTCCACGCCGCCCAGGTGCAGAATGAGCACCGTCTGCGACTCGGAGTTCTGTTCGTCGTCAGCGAACGATGACTTGACGAGCAATTTGTCGCCGTCGAAGCGCGTGGGTGTGTGGCAGCCCTCGCAGGTATAGCGCGCGGGGCGAAGGCTGGTGACCGGCGATGGAATCGGCGTGGGATAGTTGGGGATGATTTTGGGCGCAAGCGGCGCAAACGGGTGGAAGGTGACTTCAAGCAGCTGCCTGGTGCCGTTTATCTTGGCGCTGAAGTAGGCTCCAGCCCCGGTGCCGATGTGGCACTCCACACAGGGCACGTGGGAGTGCGGGGAGATCTGGTAGGCCGTGTATTCGGGCGCCATCACGTGGCAGGAGGCGCCGCAGAACTTCGGGGAATCCATGTACTCTGCGCCGTGATAGCTGGCGGTGGCGACCACCAGGAAATTGACGATGGTGGCCACCAGCACGATGTCGATGCCGTGGCGGAAGATGCGATCGTTGAGGTCGATTCTGGGAAATACGGCGGGAATCTGACCCGTTTTTTGCAGCGTCCTGCGGCGCAGGAACACGCCAATGGGGATGAGCGCCAGGCCCAGCAGGAAAAGTGCCGGAAGAAGCAGGAAGAAGATGATGCCCAGATAGGGATTGTCACTGAGATGGCCCGAGAGCTCGGCCAGCCAGTAGCTGATCATGGTGACGCCGGAGGCGGTGGTGATGGCGCCGCCAGCCAGGCTGATCGGGTTGTTGCCGAAAAACAGCGCGGGACGAAGCCATTCTTCGCGGAATTTTTGAAATGCCGACACGTTTGTTCAGCCTCCATGCGTAGGCGGGCCCGCCATGGGATGGCGAGCCCGCCGTCAAATTACTGCGCCGATTTTAGAGCGGCTCCACAGTTGGTGTATCCCTGCAGGGGCTGAAGCCCAGGACATTGATTGAGGCTTTTTCGGCACGACTGAAGTCGTGCCCTGTTACAAGGCCTCGACCTGGATACAGCCTACTTCAGACTCTTGAAGTATGCAGCCACGGCACTCACCTGCGCATCGGTCAGTCCGGCAATGGGTTTCATCTTGCCCTTGCCGTTCTTCACGGTTGCGGAGATCTGAGCCACAGTGAGAGCTTGCATCGATGGATCGGAAACGGGCTTCATGCCCATTGCCTTGGCCATTCCGGCGCTGGGTGTGCCCGTGGGGCCGTGGCACATGGCGCACTTGGCTTTGTAAGTCGCTGCGCCATCCTGGGCGAAGCACATGGCGCCAGCCAGCGATACGGCTGCGGCCAACACGATTTGGGAACGAAGCATTCTGGTCATGCGAAATCTCCTTGATGTTTGCCGGCCCGTACACGCAGAACTGCGCTTGCCGCGTGGTTGTTATGAAACTCCCAGGCCCGTGTTACCGGCGGTTGGTGCTGCATCGGCAATGGTAACAGGAACCCACGGACGCAGACCGGCGCGATCGAGGGTTTGGGTCCGACGATCGCGCCGGCTGGTTCTTACGCTTGCACTTGCTCTTTCTCTTGCTTTACTTCAGAAAGCCGCGTTCTTACTTGGCAAAGGTCCTGAAGTAATCCACCGACGCCTTGATCTCGGCATCGGAAAGCTTGCCCTTGAAGGCCGGCATCTTGGCCTTGCCGTTGGTGGTGTCTGTAATCATCTGCGCTTGGCTCAGGGACGTGACCGAAGGATCGGTGGCGGGCTTGACGCCCATGGCCTTGGCGATTCCCGGATTCGGCACGCCCTGCGCACCGTGACAGCTTTGGCACTTGGCCTTGTAGGTCGCTTCCCCAGAGGTCTGGGCGAAGCCCATCGCGCCGGACAGCAGAATGACCGCTGCCAGCGCCGACGACATGCGAATGGTCTTGCTCATGGTACAACTCCTGCATTTCGCGATTCGCAACTCGTGATTTGCGGCTCGGTTCACGAATCACAAACCACGGTTCACGATTTGTTTCAGAACTCGTAATGCACTCCGAGCGTGATGTTGTTGGCGTGAAAGTCGCGCGGGTTAGTGAACCCGTAGATCGGCGTGGCCGAGGACATCGCGGTATTCGGCACGGAACTGCAAAGCACAGTCGGCGCGCTTGTGGAGTTTACCGCAAGGCCCGGGTTGTCGTTGCAATACTGCGCACCGGATTTACCTCCGCCTTCGCCATAACCGTAGTAGTCGTAGTTCAACTTGAAGATCAGATCAGGGTGAACGGCGTAAGACAGATTCACGAACGGAGTCTGAAGCTTGGACACCGTCGTACCGTTTACGTCGCCTGCATCGGTGAAGAACCGGCTGCCGTTCACGTCGCTGATGCGATAACCAATATTGGACTTGAACTTCGTGTTGGGAGACAGCATGACCGCCGCCGATACGAATTGCGTCGGAGCGTCATCGAAGTCCTTGGCCGGCCCATAGAGGACGGTATTCGATCCGTGGCCCGCTGTGACAGGGAGACAAAGGTTTCCGCTCTGGAGTCCTGCGGCAGGCGCAACGGCGCCACCCGGCTCAATGCCGGCCGCACCCTCGAAGCAGATGTTGGTAGCCGTGTACACGTCGCTGTAGGAGTAGCTCAGATCGAGCCCGTAGTGCTCATTCGGGTTCAGCTCCGCTCCCAGGCTAAACACCCGGCTGTGATCGACGTGCATCAATGGGCCGACAGCGGATGTAGTGCCCGTGTTGTTCGTGTTGTTATGCCGTTCCAGGTCGTTAAAAGCGGCTGAAACCGTCGCCCACGGCCTCGGCCTGTACAGGGTATGCACCCTGTAATGCCGTGTCTGACGCGGAGCAACCGGTGTGAGTATGTTGTCGGCGTAAAGCACCTCGACGCTGCCATTCAGGTCCCAGTTGTCGGTGGGACGCAGGCCTGCGTTGAAGATCCCGCCGTTTTCGTGGATCGTGACGGTTCCGCAAGCGGGGTCGGCGCTATACAGACACGTTAGAAGGATGGGGGCATTGTGAGGTATGCCCTCTCCGATCAAGTGCGAGCGGTAGCGATAAGTAAGCGAAAACGTGCTGCGCGCCCATGCATCCCAGGTCACCGTCGCGTTATTCGCCAGCCACTTCTGGCTGAAATAGTCGGCTTGCGGTCCGCCGATGGTGGGGCCACCCTCACTGGGCATACCGGGCCCAGCGCCGGTCGTCGCGAGGGTCGTTGCCAGGGTGGAGGTGTTGTTAATGGTTTCATTAGGCGCCGTTGTCGACACCTTCACCGTGGTCCCGCCCGTGAGATTGGCTGTTCCAGGCTGGTGAACATTCGAGTAGGTCACCTCATCGGAGAGGCTGACGGTCTTGGTCGCCTGCCACACGATGCCGTAATCGACTGCCATCACTTTCCGCTGGGCGCTCGCGTTTCCCGTACTTGCGAGCTCGCGGGTAGCTGTATCCAGGCCCTGATAGATCTCGTAGTAGTTCGGCATGTTCATGTTCGCGCTGGTGTAGCGAATGTTGCCGTTCATCGCGAGATTCTTAATGCTCGAGCTTTGCAGCCGGAAGATCTCCGTGGGGAAAAGCTCCCGCGTCGGCTGCGAGCGTAAGTAGCTGCTGATGACATTGCAGGCCGGATCGATAATCGGCAAGCCATTGGGATTGGCGTAAAGAATGTTGGCTGGATTTGAAATGCTGGCATTGCAGACGCCGCTGGTGGCAGTTGCGCCCGTGCCGGTGCTGTACGGCTCGAAATTGCCCGCGGCGTTGTAGCCGTAGGGTAGGAAGGTTGAATAGCTCGCCAGCAAGGCAACCTTGGTTCCGTCCGACTCCTGCACGGTGAGGGACTGGGGCGCCACGGTGAAGAAGGAATCGCCCTTGTAGTGGTCGATCTGTTCTTCATAGGTCAGCTTGGTGCCTTGAACGGGCTTCCAATCCACCGCTGCCGTAAAATCGTCTGTGCTGTTGCGCTGGTATTCCTGGAGAATGAGTTCGGAACCGGCCACGGCATTGCCGCTCGGGGTCATGGAAGGCCCCTGGAAGATGTTCTTCGAATACGCAAAGCGGAACGTCACTGTCGACACCGGAAGCAGGGTCAGGTTGGTGTCCGTCATGCGTCGCACGGTGTTAAACATGAACGGTGAGCTGTTGACCGTCGACCATGCATACGGAGTCGTCGACCCGCTGATGGGAATCGAATACCCGCTGGGGATACCCGGATTGCCCAGCAGATCGTAGTC
>JBEKGH010000059.1:0-29873 GCA_050012895.1 Occallatibacter sp. | reverse complement strand
GGCACCAGGTTCCCGTTCTTGTCCTTGACGGTAAAAAACAGGTCCACCAGGTTCACGCTCTGCTTGAAGGTGGCTACAGGCGTTTCGTCAGGCGCCGGGGCGGGAGCGGTGCTCACCGGGGCCGCGTCGGGCGAAGGCGCAAGCTGGGCCCAACCCGGCACAGCAAACGCCGGCAGGCCAATCACCAGGGCGACAATGACATTGGGGAGACGCATCCTAATCCGTTAGACGAAATCGGGACCCTCAGGGGAAGCATACACGGGTTCTTTCTCGGCTGGCATACAACCCGTGCGTCTCTGCTGCGTCTGATACTCTGTCAGTTGCTGCGGGTTTCATGGTTCTTCGCGCGGATACGCCGGCCTAAGTCGTGGACCGGCATTGTCGATCCGCCACGAAATGAAATGGCGGCATCGACTTTAGCGAGCGGAACCGGGGTTAGCTCCGCTAACACCGCTAGCTCCGCTTCTTTTGCTCAGGAAGGAAGAAAAGGCTGTGAATTTTCGAGGAAGGGCCATTGCGCTGGCAGCACTTGTCGGATTGGGATCAGGGATCTTGGGATCAGGGGTCCTGGCCCAACAGAAGACTCCCGCGCCCACTTCCGTGCCCGACGCACCCACCCCGCAAGCGCCCACCGCGCTGCCGGGAACGCAGGGGCCCATCACGCCTGGAATCGGCGCCGGAGATACGCCGTCCGGCTCCAGCGGATCTTCGTCCAACCCCAGCCAGCCGCAGCAGCCCCCTCCGCCTCCCAGCCAGCCACCTGCCGCGACCGCCCCACAGGCGAACGCGCACGATGCGCCGCCCTTGGAAGGCGCCGCCGCGCAGAACCTCATTATTCACGCGCAAGTGACAGAAGTCATCGTCCCGGTCACGGTGAAGGACCCCAAAGGGGTACCGGTGGCGGGCCTCACCTGGCGGGATTTCACGGTCTACGAGAACAACGTCCGCGAGAATCTGGGCGCTTTCTACGTGGATCCAAGGCCAATATCGGTGGCGTTCGTCATCGACCAGACCCTGCCCTCGAATTACATGCGCGAGGTGAACGAGTCGATGAACGCGATCCAGGGCGCGCTCACACCCTACGACGAGGCCGCGGTATTCACCTACACCAATGGAGCCAAGGAGTGGACAGGCTTTACCGGCGCGCAGGGCAATCGCCTTCCTGCGGTGCTCTCGCTGGCGCAGTCCACGGGCACCGACCCCATGGTGCCGAATACGGGTGGCAGTCCCATGTCGGAGTCGTGCCCCCTCTATCAGAACGGCAACTGCGCTGACCCGAACCTGCAGCCCGAGCATTCAACTCAGTCGATCTCCGGTCTCACCGTTCCCAAGGAGATTCACACCCTCAATGACGCGATCCTCCTTGCGGCCAAAGAACTTTCCACGCGTCCCAAGGATCGGCTGCGGATCATCTACGTGATCTCCGACGGCAAGGAATACGGCAGCAAGGCCACCTTTAATGAGGTGAGAAAAGTCCTGCAGACAAACAACATTGCCGTCTATGCCACGCTGGTGGGCGAGTCGGCCCGTTGGGGCGAAGGCTGGCTTGACCGCCTCCATATTCCCTTCGAGGCCTACGACAACATCCTGTACAAGTACGTCGCGGCGACCGGCGGCGACATGTTCTCAGAGCGCGGCGTGAACAACATGGAGAAGAGCTACGCCAAGATCGCCGACGAGGCGCGCAACCAGTACACGCTGGTTTACGCCAGTCACTTATCGATCTACGACGACAGGTACCGCAATATCGATGTGCGTGTGAATCGGCCCAATGTGGTGGTCACGGCCAAGCCCGGCTACTATCCTTCGGCGCAGGAATACAAATAAGCCCGAGCTGCAGAAATCCCACAGCAGCCATACTCATCGCTTCGTTGCCCCATCCTTTTCGCGCTTTTTGCGAAAAGGGTGGGAAAGCAAGGGATACCTATTCTAGAACCGGCCTGGGAATGAAGCCCAAAAACAATGGCCTGTGCAAACGCACAGGCCATTCTGTTTTGTCTCGTGCCGTGTGTAGCGCCGGCCTCCCGGCCGGCTGTAGCGCGGGTCTCCAGACCCGCGCTCGATCGAGGATCATTACCAAATCGCGCAGCCAGAGCACAGCAGCCGCATGCGTTTCCCCAATCGGCTTTATTTCGGCTCGATCGGGGCGTTGGATACAGGTGGCGGCGGCGTGTTCTGTTGCTGAGTCGGCGGCGCGGGTGGTGGCGGAGGCGGATCGGTGATGCCGCGAATGCCCTCGCGAAAGCCCTTCAATCCCTCGCCCAGTCCCTTACCCAGCTCCGGCAACCGCTTGGCGCCAAACAGTAAAAATGCAACCACCGCCAGTAGAATCAGGTGCCATGGCTGAAGTAGATCGCCCATCGATAGCTCCTCCGCGCGCTCGGAGTCATTCGGCGCGCTTACTCAAGTCCATATTGTCGCACAAAGTCCCCGAAATAGTCCCCCGGACCCAGCATGTGGCATCCTGAGAACAGCCCGGAGGTCTCCCCTTGAAGACCGTCAAGCTGTTGGTTCTGGCGGCGCTGCTGTCGCTTGCCGCCGGCACGGCCAACTCCGCCGATCGCGCGATCTATCCCGCTCCCGGGCAGGCCCGGGCCGACCTGGCCGCCGCGCTCAAGACCGCGGCCACAACGCACCGCCGCATTCTGCTGGATTTCGGCGGCAACTGGTGCCCCGACTGCCAGGTACTGGATGTTTACTTGCACGACGCTCGCAACAAACCGATTCTCGACGCGAATTTCGTGCATGTGCACATCAACATAGGCCACGAAGATGCGAATCTCGACGTCGCCGCCAAGTACGGCATTCTCATCAAGAAGGGCGTCCCCGCGCTGGCCGTCTTGAGCGAGCACGGCGCGTTGCTCTACAGCCAAAGGGATCACCAGTTCAGCGCCATGCGCACCATGCAGTCGTCGTCGGTGACTCAGTTTTTGGTGCAATGGCGGCCGCCGCGCGCCGGTTGCTCGGTCATGGTCGTGAATTGCTAGGGACAGCACGCAAAAAAGCGGCCCCGCAATCGGGGCCGCTTCTCAGCTCGTGATTCTTGCCTCTGCGGAGGCCTACGGATTGGCCTTCTTCTCGCTCGCAGCGGGCTTGGCAACCGGCTTTGCCGCCCCTCCCGCCTTCGGCTTCCAATAGCCCGGATCGGCCTTGATGAATGAATCCGGCACATAGCTCTGCGCGGGATTGACGGAGTAGATCTCCTCGCGATCCTCATCCAGACAGTTGGCGCGCAGTTCGCGCATTTTCTTCCTGTCTTCGTCCGTCAGGATGGCCAGAAACTTCCCGCTACCCTGATCAAAGCGGGCGTCGATATCGTCCAGCGAGTTGTCCGCTGTGAGAAACACAAAGTAAAATCCATCTTCGCCGTATTGAGACTGGTAGGCTTCCATGTGTCTGCTTGTTCCCGCCTTCTGCCACAGAGCGGCCCACAGCTTCGCCAACTCACGGAATTCCTGGATGTGACCCTCACGGACATGCAGGATTTCGGCTTCGAGGAAGCGGTGGTGGAAAAGGTCAACCTCCGGCTGCTGGCTCAGGTCTTCCTGGTAGCGGAAGATCAACTGGTTGGAATCCTCCAGAAGCTCGCCATCCGCCACGTTGATTGGCTCGAACGTTGCCGCGACTCCCGGATTGTCGAAAATCTTGTTGGCCTTTCCCAATTCGCCAAAAGAGTCGAATCCGGAAATGTAGAGGGCTCGCGGCTTGCCCGACATGGAATTGTAGGCGAAGTAATGGATGGGAAACTTCGCTTTGGTCATGGCCTGAACAAAGGCGCCCTCGGTCTTGTCGTGGGCCAGGCCGCCCTTGCCTGGTTTGGTGTATTCCACGGTGATCTGCAGGTACTTCGGCGGCTTCACGGGCGTTAAAGGCATATCCTGCGCTGCGGCCATCGTGATGCCAGAAACCGCAAAGGACAGTCCCAGAAACAGGGAGCTGATCTTTCTCATTTGATTCATCCTCCTGATTTTGCTCGAAGATCGCTCAGCGGGGACCATGGAGATAGGGAAGCGCGATGATCGACGCCCGTGTACTTCTATTCGTTGACGCACATGAATGTAAAGGGCTGTTCCCAGCCCGCCATGGATGGGCGGCGGCCGCAATTGAGAACACTCTTTTGCGATGAACTGGAAATGCAGCGACTAACCCTCGCCTTCGGCATCATCCGCACAGTCCACGGTCACGCAGGCAAGTTCGATGGGTTGAGACGCTGGCGCGGGTTTCGCACAGTCCACGGTAACGCATGCGAGTTGGATGGGTTGAGAGGCCGGGGCTTGTTTCCCACAGTCTACTTGATCGCAGGCAAGTTCGATGGGCTGAGAGGCCAGGGCGGGTTTCGCACAGTCGATGTTATCGCAGGCAAGTTGGCTGGGTTGAACAGGCGCGGTCAATTTTCTGTTGTAGGGGGTAGCCATCGCAGAGATAAAGACCCCAACTCCCAAGGCGGCTACGGCACAGGCGGCGAATAGACGGTTTCTCATTTCAATCCTCTCCATTCTTCATTTTTGTTGCGGTCAAAGATATTGCCCGGGCGACTGGGGCCAGGCACAGCACAAACCGCTCCTGCAACCTGGTTACGAGCCACCATTACGTTTCTTTCCACTTGCGATTTCATCGGAGAGGAATCCCTTGCCCCGGTGCCTGGATTGCGCCTGGCCACGGCCACCGCGATCAAGCTGGGAATTCCATTTTGCCTTCCCGGAGGCGATAGTATACCGCAGGTTGCCGCTGCTGCGATCTTTTTCTGCATTCGTACCAGAGCCAAAGGACCGGGCGCGCTAACAGCCTATGGCAGGCTGGTTCGATGAAGGAACAGGGTCACGGAGCGCCCCAGAGTTACATCCAGCCGATCGTCGGGCATAACAACGCAGCAATTCAAGGTTGGGGCCCTGGTTACAGCGTTGATAAATTAGCGGGGAGCGTGTGTGACGGGTGCTGTCCTGTGAATGCGCTGCTGGGTGCCCGATCCGATACGCGCGCATAGGCTGCACTCCATTCACATGCGACCGGTATGCTTTTCGTGACGCTCAATATGCGTCGCGCGGCGCCCCGCGAGCCGCGAAGGAGACTCGATGCATCAAGCGGATCCGAGCGCCGGCCGAACCATCACCACGCTCTCCAGCCGCGAAGTCTACCGCAACGACTGGATGCGCGTGCGTGAGGACGAAATCCTGCGCGGCAACGGCGAGAGGGGTATCTACGGCGTGGTGGAGAAGCATGACGCGGCAATCATGCTGCCCATCGAAGTTGATTCTCTCGGGGGCGAGCGCATCTGGCTGGTGGAGCAGTTCCGCTACACCATTCAGGAGCGCGCGCTGGAATTGCCCCAGGGCGGCTGGGAGATGGAAATTGAGAATCCCGAAGAGCTGGCGCGCGGTGAATTGAGGGAAGAGATCGGCATGGACGCCGCGCAGATGACGCGCCTGGGAACGCTTTGGATCGCGTACGGCTTCCTGCGGCAACGGCAACACGTGTATCTGGCCACCGGACTCACGCCGGCCCAGGCAGATCCCGACGCCGAAGAGCACGATCTGACTGCCCGATCCGTTCCCATTGCCGAATTTGAGCGCATGATGCTCGACGGCGTCATCCGTGACAATTCCACGCTCTCGGCCTGGGGACTGTATCAGCTTTGGATAGCGCAGCAAGGTTGATGCCGCCAAAGAGTTCTTAAAATCCTTCGCAGGATTCTCGTATCATGTTAAAAGGCTCTTCCGATTTTGCTTTCCGAGCAACCGATTAGGAACATCGATGACCAGGTTCGAGGCTCCAGCAAGATCCGCACGCTTCATTGAACTCGATTCGCTTCGTGGTTTGGCCGCTTTGAATGTGGTTCTGTACCATCTTCAAATTCTGTGGGCGCCAGACACCTTATCCGCTTCCCCAATTGTCCGCTCGTTCCTGGTGCAAATGGCTCCGTCCGGCACTGAGGCGGTGATTCTGTTTTTTGTGCTGAGCGGATTTGTGCTTTCCCTGCCCGCACTTGCTGGAAAATCCCAGCCGTATTTCACTTTCATGGTGCGCAGGATTTTCCGCATTTACGTCCCGTATCTTGCCGCCATCGCAGTCTCTGTGGCGGGAGCCTATTGGCTTCATGGCATCGTCACGCAAAACGCCTGGTTTAACCAATCCTGGTCTGGGCCGGTGAACTGGCGCCTGGTCGGTCAGCACCTGTTGTTTGTGGGCGTCTACGACCACAACCAATTCGATAATCCCATCTGGTCGCTGATTCATGAAATGCGCATCTCTCTGGTCTTTCCCTGGTTGTGCGCGTTGGTTCTGCTGTTGAAGAACAGGTGGTCTGCCGCGATCGCCGCCGGGCTCACCGCCGTCGCTTTCGCAATCAATAAGTGGCCGCTGCTCGTCCACTGGGAGTTACCCGACTCGCTCTTTTATGCGGCTCTTTTCGTTCTCGGCATTGTTCTGGCGCGCGAAAGGCAAAGGCTCTCTGCATGGTTTTTGCATCTTCAGCGTTTCACGAAGATTCTGATCGCCATTGCTTGCGTGTGGCTCTATCTGTTTGCAGGCCCTGAATTGGCGCACGCCAGCGGGAGTTTCCTGGCTCACGCAGTCTGGTACATTTCGCATTGGATCACCGCACTGGGCGCCGGCGGCCTGATCATCCTCAGCTTCAACGCCCAGTGGTGGCAAAAGATTCTCGCCTGGCGTCCCATTCATCTCCTGGGCAAGATGTCCTACAGTCTCTACCTTTGGCACTTTGTCGTCATGCTTTATTGCGTTCATTTGCTCTACGGCAGGATGCCTCTTGGAGCGATTCTGATTCTCGCCTTCGTGTTGAGTATCGTGGTCTCCTGGTGCTCCTACCGGTGGATTGAGCTGCCGTCGATTGCCTTGGGCCGGAAACTCAGCGACATCCGGTGGACGCGCCCGAAGAATGTGAAAACGCAAGGCGACGGGGATCGCCCACTCGCGCCCACACAGGGGCCCACACCGGGAATCGACACGCCGGAAAGCGATGCCGTGGGCCGCACGTCCCCCGCGTGATTCGCGTCACACCCCCATCGTGGGCAATTCCTGAATAATCAATGCTGAACGAGCAGGCCAGGAACGTGCTCCGGGGGATTTTTCGCTCGGGAGCGCGTCGGTCCGTTGAGCCTGTGCGCAAGGTTAGCGCCGGAGGACGAGTCGAGCTGTGTTCAGGATCGTGGAAGCCCGCACCGCCGGTCTCAACATCCGGCAGTTTACGATCACGGCGCCGCGCATCGCGCGCAAGCAGCGGCCAGGGCAGTTCGTTATTCTGCGCGTGAAAGAATACGGCGAGCGCATTCCGCTCACCATCAAGAGCGCCGATCCCGCGGCCGGAACCATCACGATTGTGGTGCAGACCGTAGGCAAGACGACTTCGCTTCTCAATAGCCTTGAAACGGGCGACGCAATTCTCGACGTGGTCGGGCCTCTTGGCCGTCCCTCTGAGATCAAGAACTACGGCACCGCCGTGATCGTGGCCGGCAGTGTCGGCACGGCCATGGCACTGCCCACCGCCCGAGCGCTCATGGACGCCGACAATCACGTGATCTTCATTGAGGGTGCGCGCAGCCGGGAGATGGTGATCTTTGAGGATGAAGTGCGCGCCGCGAGCCACGAGGCTTACATCATGACCAACGACGGCAGTTACGGCGAACCCGGCCTCGTTACGAAGAAACTCGAAGAGCTTCTCGCCGCCGGGCGCAAGCTGGACTTTGTGCTCGCCGTGGGCCCCGTGCCCATGATGCGCGCTGTGGCCCGCATGACTGCGCCGCTCGGCATCAAGACCATGGTCAGCCTGAATTCCATCATGGTCGACGGCACGGGCATGTGCGGCGGCTGCCGCGTGCTGCTGGGCAATCAAAGCAAATTTGCCTGCGTCGATGGGCCAGAGTTCGACGCGTCGCTGGTGAACTTCGAAGTGCTCATGCAGCGCAACGCCATGTACCGCGGCCAGGAATGCCAGTCGCTCAAAGCATTCGACCATCGCCGCCAGGAAGAGCTGGCCGAGCTCCGCGCCGCGGTGGCTACGAAGGAGAAAGAGACCGCGCAGTTGCGCGCAAAACTCGAAAAACAAGGGCTCGAAAAACCGGGACAGGAAGCGCTGGGAGAGACCCATCATGTCTGACTCGAATCCGCTTCCGGCAAGAGAACGCATCAGGATCCCGCGGGTTCGCATGCCCGAGCTCTTGCCGCAAGTGCGCGCGCACAACTTTGCGGAGGTGAACCTGGGACTTTCTGCACCCGCAGCCGTCACTGAAGCCACGCGGTGCATCGCCTGCGCCCGGCCCGGTTGCCAGCTCGATTGCCCTGTTGGCGTCAAGATTAAAGACATTGTGGCCCTCATCTGCGCGGGCGATTTTCTGGCTGCGGCCGCGAAGATGCGCGAGGACAACGCGCTGCCCGCCATCACCGGCCGCGTGTGCCCGCAGGAGAGCCAGTGCGAAGGCGGTTGCGTGATCGGCAAGAAGGGTGAGCCCGTCGCCATCGGCAACCTGGAGCGGTTCATCGCCGATTTCGAGCGCGAGAGCGGACAGTTGGGCCTGCCCGCCATTGCGCCGTCCACGGGCAGGAGCGTGGCCATCGTAGGCAGCGGTCCCGCGGGGCTCTCGGCTGCGGGCGATCTCGCCCAGAAGGGCCATCGCGTGCGCGTCTTTGAGGCGCTGCACGAGCTGGGCGGCGTGCTCATCTACGGCATTCCAGAGTTCCGCTTGCCGAAAGCCATCGTGAAGGAAGAGGTCGACAACCTGCGCCGCATGGGCGTCGAGTTCGAGACCAACGTGGTGGTGGGCAAGAGCGTCACGCTCGACGAGTTGATGCGCGTCGAAGGCTACGACGCCATCTTTGTGGCTACCGGCGCGGGGCTGCCGGTGTTTCTCGGCGTGCCCGGCGAACACCTGAACGGCGTCTACTCGGCCAACGAGTTCCTCACCCGCACCAACCTGATGCGCGCTTATCGCTTTCCGGAATTTGATCAGCCCATTTACGAGTGCCGCAATCGCGACGTGATCGTGGTGGGCGGGGGCAACACCGCGATGGACGCCGTGCGCACCGCGCGCCGCCTGGGCGCGAAATCAGCCACTCTTGTCTATCGCCGCTCCGAAGCCGAAATGCCCGCTCGCGCCGAAGAAGTGAAGCACGCACGCGAAGAGGGCATCGAGTTCCGCATGCTGACCAACCCGGTCGAGTTTCTGGGCGACGAAAAAGGCTGGCTCACCGGCGCGCGCTGCGTGCGCATGGAGCTGGGTGCGCCCGACGAAAGCGGCCGCCGCCGTCCGGTGCCCGTCGCGGGTTCGGAGTATGTACTGCCCGCCAACGTGGCCATCATCGGCGTGGGGACGAGCGCCAATCCCACTGTCCAGAGCTCGGCGCCCGATCTGGCCACGAATAAGTGGAACTACATCGTGGCCGATCCCGAAAACCTGCGCACCTCCAAGCGCGGCGTCTTTGCCGGCGGCGACATCGTCACCGGCGGCGCCACCGTCATCCTCGCCATGGGCGCGGGCCGCAAGGCGGCAAAGGCGATGGACCAGTACCTGACGACCGGACAGTGGTAAAAGCGGCCACCCAATCTTTCTTGAGCCCGCCCACTGATTAAGATATTTATTTTCTTTGGTTTGCTGTAGAACGAAGCCGCATGAAGCGAAACACTACTCATGGCTCTTGAATAATTGTTCACACGAAACTCGTGTACACTATTTTAGGATGAAAAACATTACCCTGAGCGCCGACGAAGACCTGATCGAGCGGGCGCGCCTGATCGCGCGGCAACAGCGCCGAACATTGAACGAAGCATTTCGCGAATGGCTCGCGCAGTTTACCGAGAGCGCGGGAGACGCCCAGGGATTCGATGCGCTGATGCAGCGCTTGCAGAACGTCGATGCGGGCCGCCGCTTCAGCAGGGAAGAGCTGAATGAGCGATAGATTCTTCCTCGATACAAATATTTTCGTTTACTCATTCGATCAGAGCGCACCCTCGAAGGCGAGCACAGCCGCGCAACTTATCCGCCGGGCGCTGACAACGCAAAAGGGAGTCATCAGCTATCAGGTCGTGCAGGAGTTCTTCAACGTTGCCATGAAGCGGTTCTCCAAACCCATGCCGGCGGCGGACGCCGGACAGTACCTGGTCGCCGTGTTTCGCCCGCTGCTCGCCGTGCATTCGTCGCAGGCTCTCTACGCGGAGGCATTGTTTCTGCACGCCCAAAGCGGGTTGTCGTGGTACGACTCGCTGATTGTGTCGGCTGCAATCCTGGCGCGATGCGAGATTCTTTATTCCGAGGATCTCCAGCACGGCCAGCGGTTCAGGTCTCTCGAGGTCAGGAATCCCTTCCTTTGAATGCTCTCGGCCGGTGCGCTGGTCCTCTCAAGCCAAAAGGCTTCACAAAATGAGACGTTGAAGCCGACACCCACCAGTGAAACAATAGAAGTATGGATGCGATTCTGCGCAAATATACGAGCTTCGACGAAGTGAAGGCCGACGAGTATCGTTACTGGCAGAGTCGGACCGTGCATGAGCGAATGGATGCGGTCGAGGAGATGATCCAAACTGCCTACGCGCTGAAAGGTTGGGAGATCGAGCCGGATGTACCAAGACTACAAAGATCTTTTGTCCGCATTCCATGCCCATGGCGTTAGATACCTCGTTGTGGGGGCATACGCGGTCATTTTTCACGCCCAACCCCGCTTTACGAAAGACATCGACCTTTCAAAAAAGTGGGCGGCAAAGCTCGCGCTCTGCCGCCGCCCTGTCCCTGGGTTGTCTTGAAGGTATTACAGTCTTACGAAACCTTGTTTACTGCAAGAGCTTGGTCACTTCCTGCTGCACTTGGTTAGCCTGCGCTAATGCGGCGATGCCGGTCTGGCTCAGAATCTCGTACTTCGACATGTTCGAAGTGGCCGAGGCGTAATCGGTGGCCTGGATCGCGTTTTGCGCCGAGACCACGTTCTCCTGCTGCGTGCTCATCACTTGGCTGATGGAGTTGAGCGTGTTGATCTGGGCGCCGATGTAGCCATCCTGTGCGGCCACGTCGCTGATGGCCAGATTGAGCAAGTTCAGTGCGGATTGCGCGTTTGCCTGATCGATCAGGTTTGTGTTGCTCAGATCCTCTCCTGCGCTGTCGGAGTAGCTCATGGTCGCGACGCCGCCCTGGCCGTTCGGGTCCCCGGTAAGCAGAGCGCTCGCCACCTGCGAGGTGGCCGCATCCTCAACGGTGGCTCCGCCGGCGGGGTTGGTGACACCGATGGAATAAAATCCGGCGGACGGGGTCCAGGTAGCGGCCGCATTGGCGTCCAATGTATCTTCGACGTTGCTGGGCGCAATGGCCGTCTTCGAGCTTTCCGAGGTGAACGAGACGCCGGCAGCCACGGCGGCGCCGCCGGGGATATAGGTGGCTGTGATGCCGTATCCGAGCCCGCTGATGTAAGTGGCCAGATCGGACATGGTGTCGGTTTCGCCCCCGATCCCCAGATTCAGAGTGTGCGTCACGCCCGAAGAATCAGTGACCGCGAGAGTGCCGGAGAGGACATCGGCGTCGTGCGCCGCGCCTACGATTGGCAGCGCCAGCGAACCCAGCGATCCCGGCGTGTTGCCGCTGCCCACGCCCGCGCCGGGACCGGAGAGCTGGATGCCAGTATCGGTACTTGCTCCGGCACCGACAGCCTGCTTGCCGGCCTGCGATGCGGTCGAAAAGGTGGCGGTCAAGCCCAAATTGGCGTTGTTGATGGCACTGATCATGCCCGCAACCGTATCCGCGTAGCCGGTGGCGCCCCCCACGCTGATCTGTGCGTTTTGGGTAGCGATGGCGCCGCCCGCTCCCGTAGCCATGTAAGCCACGTCGAGCGTGGTCGATGCGTTAACGAACGCGTCGCCGAGGGTTGCATCGGTGCCGCTCTGTGACAGGTCGATGAACACGTTGCTCTGCCCGTTGCTGTAGGACATCGCGCCATTGGTATCGCCCACGCCGGAAGACGACAGGGAGTGGATATTCAGATTGTCGACCGACGAGCCCGACGTCGATGAGTCGCCGGTGTAAATGGAAACAATCGTGCCATCGAACACCTGCTCCTGGTTGTACGTGGTCGTCGATCCAATGTTGGTGATTTCCGCCAGGATGGACTGGTATTCCTGGTTTGCCGCTCCCTCCTGGGTGGAGTTGAGCGTGCCGTTCGAGGCTTCGGTTGCCAGCGTCACGGCACGGTCGAGCAGACTTGTCACCTGCGACAGCGCGCCATCGGCCACCTGCAGCAGGCCCGCGCCTTCCGTGGCATTGGTTCCGGACTGCGTGAGCGCAACCGAATTCGCCTCCAGTCCGTTGATCAGCGACAGGCCGGCCGCGTCGTCGGCTCCGGAGTTGATGCGCGACCCCGAAGACAACTGCTGTAAGACCGTCTGCAGGCTGGCATTCGTGTTGTTGAGATTATTCTCAGCGTAGATTGCCGACAGGTTGTTCAAAACTCCGAGGGCCATGGGATCAACTCCTTCTCGGATGCTGCGTGTCCCTCAAATCCGTTGGCGCCTCGCCGGTCCTGCCATAGCCGCCATCACTTCCGGATGGGCCTGTTCGCATCCACACGGTTCATCGGTCCGGGCCGGAATAACTTTAGTCATATTTTTTAACTTTCCCAGCGGCCCCTTTTGCAGCAGGGCGATTCAGGTTGTCGCGTTCGCATGCATACCGTGTTGCGATGCGCTGCAATCTCTGTCGCGGAGCGGTGCAGACATGTGTCGCGGTTTGGGGCAGGTTTGCCGCGGCGCGGCGCGCCAAATCGCCCTTTTGTCGCTGCCGATTGCCGCCTCGCGCGGTCGAGCAAACGGCAGAAACAGCAAGCCCTCCGGCGCGCCGGAGGGCCTGATGGAGTAATGCTAAAGAAGACCTAAGCTGCCGATGGTGGGTCAGTTTGAGCCCGTCGTGAAAGGGCACGACTTCAGTCGTGCCGCAAGAGCCCCAAAATAGAGGCGGGCTTTAGCCCCTGAGGGACGTTTTTCAATTCCCTCAGAGGATTTATGCAACCAGCTTTAGCGCTCCGGCTTGTACCCCGACACGCCGTAAAAGATCATGAAGAAATAGCAAGCAATGACCAGCAGAAATGCGTGCTGGTAGCCCGCCTTGTCTGCGATCAGCCCGAAGAGCGGCGGAATCACTGCGCCACCGAAATTGCCGATCGTGATGACGCCCGAGCCCTTGCTGGTCAGCGGGCCCAGCTCGGCGATGCCGAGCGCGAAGATCGTGGGATACATGATGGAGTTTGCGAAGCCGCAACAGATCAGGCTCCAGATGGCGAGGTGGCCGGTTGAAAACATCCCCAAGATCATCAGGGCAACTCCCAAAACGCCGAGGAAGGCCAGCAGCTTGTGGGCCTTGATGGTCTTCATCAGCACGGTTCCCGCGAAGCGCCCGATCATCATGGCAAGGGGATAGCAGAAGGCCAGTACGGCGACAACTTCCTTTTCCCCGATTCCCTGCGGGTAAAAACGGCTGACGGCATGGGAGAACGGCTGCGCAAACTGCAGGTAGTCGTTGATCGCGCTGCCCTGTGTCTCAAAGAACTTGATGGCGTTGGCGGCCAGCGCAATTTCGAGGCCGACATAGAGGAAGATACCGATCATGGCCAGCACGGTATGGCGGTGAGACCAGATGCTGCGTCCGGCAAACGGACTGGCGCTGCCTTCCACGCTGTCGGGATCGGCCGCGGGGCGGAAATCGCGCGTCCCGGTGATGGCCGGCAGATGCATCCCCATGATGATGAAGCCGAGCGCCAGCAGGGCGCATGCGATGGCGATGTAAGGCCCCTGCACGGTGTGCGCAACCGCAGCCTGGTCCATTACCTTGCTCGGGTCGGTCAGGATAAACACGCCGACCACGATGGGGGCCATGGCCGTGCCCAGCGAATTGAACGCCTGCGCCAGGGTGAGCCGCGCCGGAGCACTGCTTTCCGGACCGAGAATCGATACGTAAGGATTGGCCGAGGTTTGCAGCCCGCAAACGCCCGTGGCCAGAACGAAGCTGGCGGTGAGGAAGAACGGGAAACTGATCATGTGAGCCGCGGGCACGAACAGCAGCGCGCCCACCACCATCACGAACAGTGAAATCACCATGGTGCGCTTGTAGCCCACCTTCTCAATCACCTTGGCTGCGGGAACCGAGAAGAGCAGGTAGGCAAAGAACCACGCCGAGGTCACCAGGTTCGACCACGCGTGATCCAGGTGGAAGATGTCCTCGAGTTTCGGCGACAGGTTACTGTTCAGATTGGTAAGGAAACCAAAGATCAAAAACAGGCCGGTGACAATGATGAACGGCATTGTGTAATTGGGCGCACTGGGCGCAGATGCTTGCGTGGGGCGCGATGCCATAGAAGTTCTTCCTCCGCAGGATTCAAAAAGACAGGTAGAAAGGTGCCGAAACCACTCTACGCACCGCGGGCGGGTGGCGTCCAGCGAGCAGGCGAAATGCATTCAGCCCTTCGCTACGTCCTCCGGAAAAGTGACGTCATGCGATGGAGGTCTATTGCGGCTTCGGCTCAGATCGATTCGTTGACTGAGTGACCGTCGTTATCCGAGCGGAATAGAAGCGGTGCCACGAGAAAAAGACGCACGCCCAGAGCGCATAGAGCAGGAGCCAGGCGATCTGCAATCCCCGCTTTGCCGCATGGTAACCGGTGATCAGGATATAAAGATCGAAAGCAAATCCGATCGTTGAGACACACAACGCGGCGGCACACAGAGCCCTGAGCGTCCGTAACTTTTTCAAATCATTTGAAAAAATCATGCTCTCGCTCATACGGGAATGCTCGCACGGCCGAGTCTTCGACGCAAGATGCGATCATGACCGTCATAGGCCCGCGGAGCCGCCTCCGTTTACACTAAAACTGCATGATTCCCACCCTCACCTGGACCCCAGAGGGCGTCCGCTTCCTCGATCAGACCAAGCTCCCACTCGAAGAGAGCTACGTGCTGGCTACAACCTACGAACAGGTGGCAGACGTGATTGTCACCATGGTCGTTCGCGGCGCGCCGGCCATCGGCGTTTCCGCGGCCTACGGCGTCGCCCTGGGAGCGAAAAACACCCAGGCCCGGACGACGCAGGAGTTTGCTCCGGAATTCGAGCGCATCTGTGCCCGCCTGGCCGCAACCCGGCCCACGGCCGTCAATCTTTTCTGGGCCATCGACCACATGAAGGCGGTTTTTGCCGGTCTGATGGTCTCCGGCGCGTCGCTCGCCGAAATCCAGCAAAAACTGCTGGCCGAGGCGCACGTGATGTACGAGCAAGACATCGCCGCCTGCAAGGCGATGGGCGCATTCGGCGCGGAATTCATGCCCGATGATGGCGGCGTCCTGACGCACTGCAATGCCGGCGCGCTAGCCTCCTGCGGTTACGGGATGGCGCTGGGCGTGATCCGCGCGGCGGTCGAGCGCGGCAAGAAAATCATGGTCTACGCCGACGAGACACGCCCGTTCCTGCAGGGCTCACGGCTCACGGCGTGGGAGCTGATGGCCGACCACATTCCCACCACGGTCATCTGCGACAACATGGCCGCCAGCCTCATGCGGCAGGGACGCATCCAGGCCGTGGTGGTGGGCGCGGACCGCATCGCCGCCAACGGCGACACTGCCAACAAGATCGGCACCTACAACGTCGCCATTCTGGCGCGCGAGCACGGCATCCCATTTTACGTTGCGGCCCCGTGGTCCTCGATCGACCTCGCTACCGCCACCGGCGACCAGATCCCTATCGAGGAGCGCCCGGCCAAGGAAGTGACGCATCACGCCGGCAAACAAGTGACGCCCGACGGCGTGGGCATCTGCAATCCAGCCTTCGACGTGACCCCGGCCAAATACATCGCAGCCATCATTACCGAGCGTGGCGTGTTGCGCGCGCCGTATTCGGAATCGCTCAGAGAGATGGAAGCCACTGCCCATCCTGGCCCAGAGGTTTTACCCCTTGCTTCCATTTGATTCCTTGCTGAATCGAATGAATATGAATGGACATGCCAAATCGCGCCGAATCGCTTATAGTGAAAGAACTGCATCGGCAAGGAGGGGGCGGCAATGAAGGGAGCGGCAATGGCTGTGAAATCCCGTCAAAAGGCTGTAGTTGACGAGATCCAGGCTTTTTTTGACGCCAGCATCGACGCAATGACCCCTCGGCAAATCGAGGCATTCGAGCGGCGGTCCAAGAAAGTCATGGACGCTTCGATGAACCGCGCGCGTAAGACCGGCGGCGCTCCCGAAAAGCCTCAATCAGCTCTACGAGCTTCTCGGGCTTAACGCTGGGATTCGCCGCTTTTACAAGCTCCACAAACGCCCGCTCATCCCCGGTTTCATAAAGCAGGTCGAGCCTTTCCGCGAGAGCCTTCTTTGCGGCAACTTTGGCTTGATCAATATGTTCTTTCTTGTACGGCCAGTCCATTGGAGTCTTGCTCCCTCCGATGTGCGCCCGCTCCCGTCATCTTCATCGGTCCAATCCTTAGTGATCTGCTCCGGTACGTCAAGGAGAATTGCTGCCAGCCTGTGATACTGAGGCGATCTTGACAAATTGTGCTAGCTTAGCTAAGCTAAGTTAGCAGGATACGATTATGCCTACCGCAACCATCTTCGAAGCCAAAACCAATCTCTCCAAACTGGTGAAGCGCGCGCTCAACGGGGAGGATGTACGTATCACCTCCGGACGCGAGCGCAAGCCCGTGGTACGTTTGGTGCCGGTGGATTCCGTTCCGGCCAGCCAGCGCCTCGGATTTCTCGAGGGGCTGGGCGATGTCGGGCCCGAGTTCTTCGAGCCACTACCGGAAGACGAGCTTCGCCTGTGGAATGGCGAGGGTGAATGAGAGTTCTCCTCGATACGCACGCGCTTTTGTGGGCAGCTTTTCGCAAGGATCGGCTCTCAGCCCGTGCGCAAAAACTGATCGAAGCCCCCGCAAATGAGATTCTGGTTTCCGCGGCGTCGGCCTGGGAGATTGCCACCAAGTACCGGCTTGGCAAGCTCCCCTTAGCGCAGGTTCTCGTGGAAGATTTCGTACCGAGGGTGGCCGCAGCGGGCTACGTCCTGCTCTCCATCTCGGCCGAACATGCGCTGCGCGCGGGTCGCCTTCCCGCGGACCACAAAGATCCATTCGACCGTATGCTCGCTGCGCAGGCTATCGACGAAGATCTGCCGCTGCTCAGCAACGATGAGCAGCTTGATGTTTTCGGCGTGCGCCGCGAGTGGTGAGAAGATCGGCCGCTGGTTCATCCAGCGAAAAGCGCCTCAATCGTCTTCATAGGCAGAAAGAGCCGGTCGGGCGACGCGGGCAGCGGAATGAAGTCGTGTTTGAGGTAGAAATTCCGCGCTCCAGCTTTGGCGTCGACGACCACGGCCCACGACGCGATCTGTCGCGATCCATTGAGCGCCCGGTTCAGAGCGTCGAGAAGGAGGTACTCTCCCAACCCAGCGCCTTGCAGAGCCTGAGCGACCGCCATCCGCCCGAGAAGCGTAACAGGGAGCGGCAAACGCGGCAAACGCTTCACCAGTTCCGCTGGCAGATCCGCGCCCGAGATGGAGTGTGCGGAGAGAGTGTAGAAGCCTGCGATGGTCTTGCAGTCTGTTGTGAGAACAAAAACCGCGGCGAGCTTGCGCCTGATGTCCTGACCTGCCCGTTGCTGCAAATAGATATCAAGTTCCTGGACACCGCAGCAGAAACCCGTCCGATCGTGATGCGCTTCGAGCGCTTCAATTCTCAAGTTGGCGGCCAGATTCTTACGCGCCACTATTGCCCCGAGCGTTTCTTGTAGCCGTGTGATTTTTATAGCGCCCGGCTGCCTGCTTCATACGTGTGCTGGGCTTGGGCGGGTTGAGCAATGCCTGGACAAAAACGTTGCGATCCCGGTCTCCAAGCACCCAGCTATTGTGCTCCTGGATGGTCTTTCTTGCGGCTTCGTCCGCGTGCTGCACGATAAAGTCGGAGAGCGAGAGGCCCTTGATATGGGCCGCGCGCTCGATGCGCTTTTTCTGTTCAGGAAGCAGTCGAGCCTCAGTCCGTTCCGTGCGTAAAGCGAGCGCCATGGGGTGTACCTCCACTGATGTACGGGAGTTTACCGTACATGTTCAGCATACACCCGAAACCAGCCGGGCGGAAACGCGGGGCCGCTTGCTACGCCGGCGTGCGCACTTCGCTCGATGTGCCGCCGGCCGCGGGAATGTAGCACTGCGACGTGTAATCCATCACCATGCGGTCGGCGCTGAAGCGCCATCCCAGGGTGCGAATCGTCCGCTTCATGCGCTTGATCCAGCCGCGTGGCAGCCCGTCGCGGTCGCGGTTGTAATAGAGCGGAATCACTTCGTCGAGAAGCACGCGATAGAGCGCGTCGCCGTCGCGCCGGTCGTGCACATCCATGTTGGAGTGGGTTCTGCCGGTGCCGATCGCGAAGCCGTTGAGACCGTCGTAGGCCTCGGCCCACCATCCGTCCAAAATGGAAAGATTCAGGCCGCCATTCAGCACCACCTTCATGCCGCTGGTGCCGGAGGCTTCCAGCGGACGGCGCGGATTATTCAGCCACACGTCGACGCCCTGCACCAAATAGCGGCCCACGTTGATGTCGTAGTCCTCAATGAAAACGAACTTGTCGGCAAAGTCGGAGTTGCGCATCATCTGCGCGATCTGCTGCAGCACGCGCTTGCCGGGCTCGTCGTGGGGATGCGCCTTGCCGGCAAAAACAAACTGCACTGGCCGTTTGGCGTCGTTCACCATTTCGGCCAGCTGCTCCATGTCGGCCAGCAGCAGGTTGGCGCGCTTGTAGGTGGCGAAGCGCCGGGCAAAGCCGATGGTCAGGGCATCGGGCGAGAGCACCCTTTCGAGCTGCTTCAGAGTCTGCTCCGGCTCGCCGCGGCGCTCGGCTTGCTCTCGCAAGCGCCTGCGCGCGAAGTTGAAGAGCTGCCCCTTCAGACTGAGGTGCGTCTCCCACAACTCGCCGTCGTCGACGGTCTCAATCGCCTCCCAGGTATGCGCCGCGCCGCTTTCGCGCTGCCAGCCCACGCCCAGATGGCGATCGTAGAGGCGGCGCATCTGCGGCGCCAGCCATGACGGAACGTGCACGCCATTGGTCACGTGGCCGATAGGCACCGCGTCCTCCGGGCCGTCGGAATACAGGCCTCTCCACATGGCGCGGGAAACCTCGCCGTGTAGCGAGCTCACCGCGTTCACACGCCGCGCCAGCTTCAGGCCCAGCACGGTCATGCAGAAGGACTCGCCGTAGTCCGAGGGATGCTCGCGGCCAAATCCCATCAGGTTTTCGTGCGATATGCCCAGTTGCTCGCGCAGCGGTCCCAGGTGCTCCTCGATCAGATCGGGGCTGAACCGGTCGTGACCCGCGGGCACCGGCGTGTGCGTGGTGAAGATCACCTCGCGAGGAATCTGCCGCGCGGCCGCGTAAAAATCCAGGCCCTCCTCTTCCATGCGGGTGCGAATCGCCTCGAAGACCGCAAAGCCGCTGTGGCCCTCGTTCAAGTGCAGCACGCCCGGTGTAATGCCCATGGCCTTGAGCGCGCGAAAGCCGCCCACGCCCAGCAGCAGCTCCTGCCGGATGCGCGTACGCGCGTCGCCGCCGTAGAGCCGCGAGGTGGTTTCAAGATCCTCCGGCGCGTTGCCGGCCACATTCGAGTCCAGCAGCAGAAGATCGCAGCGGCCTACCCGCACCCGCCAAACCTTGGCGCGAATCGAGCTGCCGCGTGTGGCAATCTCCACTACTACGGGCTCACCGTTCACGCCGATGGCCGGCTGCATGGGCAGCTGATTGACGTCGTTTGCGAGATACTCCTCGCGTTGCCAGCCTTTTTCGTCGAGCCGCTGCAGAAAGTAGCCCTGCCCGTAAAAGAGGCCGACTCCGACCAAAGGTATGTCCAGATCGGATGCGCTCTTGATGTGGTCGCCGGCCAGGATACCCAGGCCGCCGGAATAGATAGGCAGCGACTCGTGCAGCCCGAACTCGGCGGAGAAATAGGCGACAGGCAGCGGCCGCAGCACGCCCGCATGGCCTGCGCCCCAGGTTCGGTCGTCGTTCAGATACTCCTGCTGGCGCCGGTACGCATAGTTGATGCGGCTGTGCAGCGCCAGTTCCGCGGCTCTGCGCTCAATCTCGCTCAGCGGCGTCTCGTTCAGCAGAGCAATCGGGTTTTGATTCAGCTCGCGCCAGCGCACCGGATTCAGGTCGCGAAACAGGCTCACGCACTCCTGGTCCCAGCTCCACCACACGTTGCGCGCCAGCTCCCACAGCTTTTCCTGCGCTGGGGCAATGAAACGGTCCAGCGTCCGCGCCTCACTCACCACCGGCGCCACCTGGTTCGCCGCCTCCGCCAGCATGCGAATCTCACTCTCGCGAAAGACGCGCGGGTCTTTGGTCTGGACGACGAGCACGCCCTGCAGCACGCCGCGGTCGATCAGCGGCACGCCGAGAAAGGAGTGGTATTCGTCCTCGCCCGACTCCTTGAAGTACTTGTAGCGGGGATGCTCGCGCGCGTCAGGCACAGCTACCGGAAGCAACCGTTCCGCAACCAGGCCGGAGAGGCCTTCGTTCAGCGGCATGCGCAAGGTGCCGATGGATCGCGGATGCAGACCCAGCGTCGCGGCAAGCACCAGGTTCGACCGGTCCGGCTCCAGAAGATAGGCCGAGCAGACATCGGTCCTGAAGCGCGTGGCGATCAGCGCCACCACGTTCATCAGCGTATCGGCCGGCTTGCCCTCTTGCTCTGCCAGGCTAGCAATCTCCTCCAGCGTCAGGACAAGGTTGGCGTCAGCGGCTTCGTGGGTCGGGTTCATCGGGATACCTTCGCCTTTCGCCAGGGCCCATCTGCCCAAATCGTGCTAACAGGCCCCAAAAGATGGAGATTCAGCTACGCGCTTTCCGCCCCACTCAAAAAAGGAAATGCGTATCGGGCGAAATCACGCGACGAAAAACTCAAAACAGTTGACGGTTGGGACGCGAGAAAAGATCCGCACCTCTCGAGTGCGGGTTAAATTCGACAATACCATATATTCCGGTCGCCTCAGGCGACCGGCGGTGCAGTTTCCGGTTTCCCGGTTTTAGAGAAGCAGATAGGAGAGGCGCCCGGGAGGTCACGAGCGAACGAACCTCTCGTCCAGCATGAGCCCCGCAGGCGATCTCATTGGCAGTAAGGGGGTAGATCCTCCTCCGGCTCCTCGCGAATCACGGCTTCGTCCATGCAGTCGCTGGTCTCCTGGGCCATTTGTTCCCCGTACGTTGTGCTCGGCATACCTGGGTCGCCGCTCGGGGGAGCCCAGCCCATCGGGGGCAGCGGTGGTGTCTCGGGCCGGAGAAGGTTCTGGAGCGTAGGCACCGACGGCCGGTAACTGGAGAGTACGGCTTCTGCCGTGGCGCGCTCCTGAGCGGCAACAGAGGCCGGAATAGTAGCAACCAACCAGAAGAGCTTGTAAATGCCGTTGGTGTCCATCGGCAGTGCACAGAGTCGCATCTCCCAATCTGCGGCGCCTCTCGCGCCCGTCTGACTCCCGAGGAAGATGCCGCACTGAGCGATCTTGCCGAGTGGAATGGGTTTGGCTGAAATCAGGCTGACCTGCGCAGTCGAATCACCTGAGGTGGCGACCCCCATCTTCCAGACTGCCTCGGCCTTTTGCGTAATTGTGGACTGGTAGGGCAGCGTCATTGTCGTTTGACTAGGCTGGCTACCGTTATGGACAATTAACGTGTTTCCGAGGGAGATCGCCTCGCCGTTCGGACCGGACATCTGGATAATGCCATAGACGGCTTTGGTCACCTTCCACCCGGCTGGGACGCCGACGGTCGCGCTCGTATCGGCCGCTGTGTAGGTTTGCAGCGGAATGGACGGAGCGGGTGTTGATGGTTGCGTGGTGGTCGTTGATTGTTGCGCGTTGGCCAGCGAAGCGCCTGCGATAAAGCCTGCCGCGAGTGCGGCGAACTTCAAGAATTCGGAACCATGTCTCACCTGCATAGGGAATGTCATCCTTTCGCCAGAGGGAAATCTACTCCGAGTCGCAACGGTATCATGCCGGAGACTTTGCGAGCTAGAAGAATATTGACCGCGCTCTGCGCCGACTCAGGTCTTAATGTCAGGAGTCAAACAGCAGTGGAATGGGACTGGAAGGTCACGCATGGCTTCAGCACAAAACACAATCCGCGTGGATTTGGGCGCGCTTCGGCAGGCAGTGGAAGATCGGGTCGAGTCTGGTTCGTACGCTACTCCGGACGAGGTCATTCGCGCCAGCCGGCCCGGAGCCCAGCATCCCGGCCGCGCAAGTTTTCCATGAACTCCGCGCCAAGCACGGCCGCCCCTCCGGCGGGTAGTGGTGCTGTTTCCGTTTTTCCGGTGATTCGCCCGGAATAAATCCGCAGCCTCGAATGACGTTCGAGAAGCCAACTCTTGGTTACTCGTCTCAACGGGACGAGTGGCGACGCGGCGTCAGTGCTCCATCGCCGGGCCAGGCGACCCATCGGACCAGTTGCCAACCCAGAACATGAAGATGGTCACCCGCTCTTCGGGGTCATTCGTAAACATGATCGGCGAATCATCTTTGTCGGCTCCCCAGCTCTTTGCCGCGTCCCCCGAGACAAACATCATCACGTGCGGGTGCCAGCTCATGCCGCGGTCGTTCAGGTACTGCTGCTTCGACATCATGTAGCACATCGCTCCCGGCTCCAGCGCGGGCAGTTCCTTCTTCTCCAATGCCGAAGCGGTCGCCGCCAGGATTTCCGCTTTCGATTTCCCTTCGAGCACCAGTCTCGTCTTCATCAGGAAGATCGGCACAAAGGTTCTTGCGGCCGCCGCATTAAAGCAAATGGGCGCGCGAACCTTGGGATTCCAGAACTCCGGATCGTCGGTCGACGCGCCCCATGACCGCTCCACCAGGCAAAGAAAGCCATTCGTGCCTTTGACTGCGGTCGTGAATCCGCTCCTCCCAAGCACCATCACTTCCGCTCCATTTGCGATCGATGCCGGAGCAGCACTGCGGGCCAACGCGATTTCCGAATTCTGCTCGGCGATCAAGTACGCGTCCACGGGAGCCATGGCCGGATACGCAGCCTTCTCTGCCTGCGCCCGTGCCTGGCGTGCTGCGCCGGCCAGGCAAAGCTGAACAAGAAAGACGATTGCGACGAGCTTGAAATCATTCTTCCGCATGGGAACCTCCAATAGGCGCATCTTACTCGATTTTCGATTGACGGAAAAAGGCCCGAGGAATCGATGAGAGTAATCGTTGCTTCGGGGGCCGATTAGCGATGACAAACGCCGTCAGGTCCGACAATGAGCTCGGGTCTGGTTTCTCGCCAATCCGGAGAACGCACCGTCAACCGCAATCAAGGTTGAAAGCATTCCATGCCGACCGGCCCGCTGCCGTGCTACATTGAGATTCCACGGGGGTTTGATGGCGGATATAGGGCTTGCAGCAGGCGGCGAGACGATCGAACTGCAGCAACAGGTGGCGCGCTTGCAGGCGCTGCTTGAGGCCTCGCGCCAGGTCCACTCCACCATCCGCGAGGAAGAAGTGCTGGAGTCAGTGCTGCGCATCGTGGTGCGCGAACTGGAGATGGCAGGGGCCGCGTTTTCGGGCACCAGGCTGGCCTACGGCGACATCAGTACCAACGGCGCCGTTACCAACGACCCCACTACCGATGGTCAAGTCCAGCTCATCTTTCCGCTCAGCGATCGCGGCGGCAACACCATGACGGAATTGCTGGTCGCATCTCCCGGCGGCCGCGAGTTGACGCTCTACGAAGCCGATTTTCTTGATGGCTTGGCGCTGCAAGCCGCCGTGGCGCTCGAGAATGCGCGCAACCACAAGCGCAACGTGGAATTCGCACGCATGCACCAGGACCTGGAGGCGGCGCGCCGCATTCAGCGCTCGCTGCTGCCGCAGGCGCTGCCGGAAATTCCGGCGTATTCGCTGGCCTTCCGCTCCGACGCCTGCTACGAGGTCGGCGGCGATTATCTCGACATCGTGGAGCAGCCCGACGGCAGTTTATTGATGGCTGTGGCCGACGTGGCCGGGAAGGGATTGGCCTCGGCCATCATGTCGATGAGTTTCCGTGCGGCGTTTCGCGGCATGGCGGTGACGGGAATGCCGCTCGACGAACTGGCCACGCGCATGAACCAGCACCACTGGGCTGAGGGCGAAGAGGCGCGGCGGCGCTATGTGACGGCCATCTTCCTGCGCTTGCACCCAGAGCCGGGCGAGCTCGAAATCGTCAACGCCGGCCACAATCCCGGCTTCCTGATCGAGCCCGGTGAGGCGCCCCGCCAGTTTGACGCTGCCGGCACGCCGCTGGGCATGTTGCCCGGCATGAGCTACAGCGGCGAAAGATGCGGTTTTCCGCCCGGAGCCCGCCTGCTCTTCTATACAGACGGCTTGACTGAGGTCTTCAGAGGGGATGAGGAGTTTGGGCCGGAAAGGCTTTTGGATGAATTTTCTAGGTGCCCATCCCGGAAGGCCGATGGTATTCTCGATGCATTGTGGACCGCCATCGAGGCGTTTGCCGAAGGCGGCCCCAAGACAGATGACATGACCGCATTGGCGCTATGCCATCGTTCGGATCCGGGACCGGATGCGGCGGAGATGCCTGAATGAACGAGCTAAAAACCACCACGGTGGAAGTAAGACTGCCCACGCGCATCGGTTACGAGAAGGTGGCCATGAGTACGGCCGCTTCGGTAGCCAAGCTGATGGGCTTTCCCGAGGACCGCATCGAGGATCTGAAAACCGCCGTTGCCGAGGCCTGCATCAATGCCATCGAGCATGGCAACCGGCTCAACGAGAAGCTTTCGGTGGGCGTGGTGCTGCGCGCCGAACCCGACTCCCTGGAAGTGAAGGTGATCGACGACGGCATCGGAATCGGCAAGAAACCGGCCAAGCCGGATATCGATCGCAAGATGCACGGCGAGGAAGACCCGCGCGGCATGGGCATGTTCCTTATTCAGGCCCTGGTGGACGAGGCGGAGTGGGTGACCGGCCTGGATGGAAAAAGCAGTTATGTGCGGTTGCTGATCAAGCTGGATAAAGACCCAGAATAAGGCGAGCCCACCAAGCAAATGAAAGCGGAGGAAATCCACAAGTGCAATCCGAGACCAAATCCCGTGTTGACCAGCTGACCTCTCCTGCAGGCCATCCAGTTGCCGTTATCCGCTTTGAGGGCGATATCGCTAGCACATCGAAAGAGGCGGTTCTGGGCGCATACCAGTCGCTGCCGAAAGAAACCACCAAGCTCATCCTGCTGGATTTCACTGGCGTCGATTACATCAACTCGAGCGGCATTGCCCTGGTGATTCAACTCCTCATCGAAGCCGCGAACACGAGCCAGAAAGTGTATTGTTTCGGCCTTTCGGCGCACTTCACCAAGGTCTTTACCATGGTGGGCATCACCAAGTACGCGGGATTGTTTGCCACGCAGACCGAGGCGCTGGCGGCGCTGTGACTTTGTCTGATTCCCAAAACAGATCGTCACGCGGCGATCAAATTTGTACCGCCCCCAATAAGGTTCCAGTTGGGCTAGGATAAGGTCAATGAGCCCGGCAGTGACCGAAATCGGCAAATTGGCGCTGGACTACACCCACACCAAGATTGGCAAGGCAACGATCCTTCACGCCGATTGTTTGGAGTGGCTGGGCCGCGTTCCGCCAGGTTCGATCCATGGGATTGTTACCGATCCGCCCTACGGCGTAAAAGAGTACGAATTCGATCAGATTGAGAAAAGAGCGAACGGGAACGGCGGCATCTGGCGAATTCCGCCCTCCTTCGATGGTGCAATTCGGCAACCGCTTCCCCGATTTACAGCATTGAACGAGCGAGAGCGCAGTCAACTATGCAGGTTCTTCGCGGAATGGGCCAAAGCAGCCACCCACGCTTTGACAGTTGTATTTGGCCGGACGATAGAGGCCCGGGCCTAAAGGCCGTTTCCTTTTGACCTGTTTTCAGGGGCCTGAAGGCCCCTGCTCCCTCCGAAATCCTTAACTCCAACTGTAGTATTAGTCCAAGGTGGATTGGAGTTTCGAGGGCAAATTATCCGGATTGTAAGAACATTGCGCGGCGGAGACCGGCCCAAGAATGCCGAAGAAGAATTCCCTGGCGTTTGTTCTCTCCCTCGGGGCGCCTACGAGCCTTGGGGTATTTTTCGCAAGCCACTTCCGCCCGGAATGACAGTCGGCGAATGTTTGCGGAAGTTTGAGACTGGCGGCTTGCGCCGCTTGCCAGAAGGTTTGCCCTTTTCCGATATTCTTGATATTGGGCGGACCCCGAAAGCCGAGCGCGAGATCGCGCCACATCCGAGCTTGAAGCCGCAAGCGCTCTTAAGGGAGTTGGTATGGGCGATTCTGCCGTTAGGACGGGGCCTCGTGTGCGACCCATTTATGGGATCTGGCTCTACGATAGCCGCCGCCGAAGCAATTGGATATCGGAGCGTGGGGGTCGAGAAATACGAGTCCTATTACCAGATCGCATCCGAAGCAATCGGACCCTTGTCCCGTGTTCCTGTAGAACGCGATCAACTAGGTTTGGGCTTTAGCCATTGATGCTGATGCGCGGAATATCCAATTCTCTTTCATTTTCTCGAAGCCGGTCGGCAACACCGTCGCGGTAATCGTCCGCCTGCTCGCCGGATTTCGCCCTGCAAATTTCCAGTCGGTTCTTGAGAGCATGGCGCCATAGACTCCCAGAAACCGAAAAGGCTTTCTTTCCTTCCCTGCGCGCAGATCCTCAGGACGACCGCTCTCAATTACAAAAACCATCAGCCAGACATCTTCCGCGTTATGCCCTTGCCATCCTCGAAGGTACCGCGAGGCTTTCACCTCAATGCCGTCTGATCCCGCATGCTGCGCCGCATCGCGGGGATACTTACCGGCGGGAAGCAGGTCGGGGTGCCCGTTGTGATAAAGATTCTTAGCAATGGTTGGGCAGTGCCGAGGAAGACTGCTAACGATAAACTCTTCCACCAGGCTGCTAAAACCGGCGGGCATCAGCATATCCTCCAGTCGCGTCATTTTTTTACGGACAAGTTCTGTGTTGACCGTTCGCAGAAAATCGATGAAATCTTACATGGCGCGAAACACGTGCTCCGCGGATACCCCCAAAGGAATACTCGCGTTGGGATTGAATTGGTCAAAAGTAGGGACTTCCGGAGCACAGCACAGCAAGTCCGGTCGAATCCTTGGCATGCGCTTGGCCGCCCCTCTTTTCACCGATTGCTAAATTGAGAATGGCCGCTGCGAGAGGACGAATCAAGAATAAAGTTGCCGGTGGTACACGATCCTTCAATAAGCATCACGTTCACATAGTCCTGCCGACCAAACTAAAAGAGTCCATAATGAACGTCATTTATCCAGGCAGGAAGCGACTCAACCGATGGGCCCCTTACTGCGGTCCCTTGTCGCCTTTGGAGAAGAACGGGATGTGGAAAGGCTCTTCGGCTGTGGACGGCTTCTTCTGCTTGCTGTTGGCGTCCTGGCGCAGCGCAGTGCGCTGCGAGTTGATGCACAGCCAGCCGCCGCGCACGCGCTCAAACACGTGCGTAAACACACCCTTCTCGTCCACCTCTGCCGCATTCACCTTGTGGTGCAGAGTATAGGTGCCATTGGCCACGGCGATATCGCCCAGCATGCGCACGGTGATCACCTTCTGCGTCAGGTAGACCGATCTGTCCTGGCCGCTGATCACCTGCACCACTTGCTGATTGCGCGTGGACACGTCACCCTGGGCGGAAACGTCGACAAACAAGGGCGAAAGCACTAGCTCCAGCGCGTACTGGTCGCGCCGGTTGACGGCGTCGGACCAGCTGTCTTCGATCTTCTGAAACTGTGCCGCTTCGGGACTAACGGTACTGGTGACGCCCGGCTCGGCGGCCGCCGGAGGGGCAGGCGCAGCCACGTCGGGAGTTGGGGTCTGGGCGGCGGCAATACCGCACGCAAGCAGAACAGCAGAAATGCACGCAAGATAGCGTTTCATAAGCGGGATGGACTCCAACCCTGATAAGAGGATGGCTCTACCAAGATCATATCTCCTGGACTTGGGAAAACGGCGGAAAGTGAGCGAAAAAGGACGAAGCGGAGTTAGCGGAGCTAGCGGCGTAAGCCCGGCGCCTTCCCGGCATCTGGACTGCCTCGATTCATTCGTGGCGAGGTGGAGACAGAGAGCGTGAATCTGCGCCGCACCGAAGTCTGTCTAGCTCCGCTAACCCCGCTAACTCCGCTTTTTTCTACAGAAGGCCTTGCAGCCGGTCGGGACTGTGCAGCGTCAAGATGGAGTCTTCGATGGTGATCCAGCCTTCCTTGCGGAACTGGCCCAGGGTGCGGGTGACGGTTTCGCGCGTGGTGCAGGTCATCGACGCCATCTCTTCGTGCGTCAGCAGCAACGGGAAGCGGTACTCGCCGGCTTCGGTGTGCTCGCCGATCTGATGCGACAGCTCGATGAGCAGCCGCGCCAGGCGCGCGGCCACGGTCTCGGCCAGCGCAATGCGGCAGGCATCCTGCAATGCGAAACGGTACTCCTGGCAAATGCACTGCACGGCGCGCAACTGGGCTTCCTTGTGGCTGCGCAGGAAGGTGAGGAACCGCTCGCGCTCGACAGGACGCAGTTGCGCCGAGGTCAGCGACTCCGCGGTAACCTCGTAAACCCCGTGCGAAAGCACCGCGTACAGGCCCAGCATGGAACCGGGGCCGGCGACACGCACGATCATGTGCCGGTCTTCCGGGCGGCCGGCGGTCAGCTTGAGATAGCCACTGCAAATGAGATACAGGCAACGGGCATCTTCGCCCTGCGTAAAGAGCGAAGCCTGCGCAGGCAATGAAATGGTGCTGGTGGCAAGTTCCAGGTCGGCCAGGACGGCGCTGCCCAGGGAGCAAAACCAACCGGGGCGGCGATTCGCACAAGCTGCGCAACCTAAAGGCGATGACCGGCCCACATTTCTTGGCCGGGTCTGCTCTTCCAACGAAATCTGCGCGATCTGCAAGTCCGCCATCGCCTTACCCCATTTCCATATCGATGCGACCCGCCCTCCCGCCGGTCCCGAGCCATTTTTGTCTCGGCACGAACTGCGGCTGAGGCCAGGGTGCCCGCCGATTCTTGGGGATGCAGGCATCCGAGTTAAGTTTGCTTGAGCCAGATGGCCTTTGGATGTGATGGGGCTCACGTTCATCGGACATGACAATTGCCTGTGATGGTAAGGATGGTTTCCTCTCCCGCCCCAGGCCGCAACTCCCTCAAGCGAAGGGCATTCCGCGTCCGGAACGGCAGCCCCACTGTGTGTGATGGACATCACCGCCCGTCGACTCAACAAAACTTTAATCTGTCGTGCATGTGGTGATGCTCCACACCGGCAGAGTGCTGCCAATTGGTATCGGCGGTGCTCATGCTCACATGGAGAAAACGCCACATGCTGCTGAGGTTGGTTTCAGGTTGTGCCAGGAAGTTCTTCTTAAGGCGGTATTTTGCATGCATACTAATAGGCCGGTAACGCGGATCTTCGGTGCGGCTCCCAAGTGTTTTTCGGGACTGCGAGTGTTTTTGATGTTCCTGCTCGGCGCAGGCATCCTATGGGCTACGGCCCTGGGTGCTGCTCAGGCGCCAGCAGCCAAAGCCTCTAACGCGCCGGCCAACGGGACCGCGCATGCTGACTTTGTGGGCTCAGACACCTGCGCCACCTGTCACGACGAGGTGTCCAAGAAATTTGCCTCGAACCCTCACACCAAGATGGCCGACATGCCCGGAAACCACCCCGGCGTGACCTGCGAGAACTGCCACGGCGCGGGCAGCGAGCACGTAGCCGGCGGCGGCGACGTGACCAAGATTTTCAATCCTGCCAAGCACTCGGTCAAGGAAGTCGACGCCATGTGCGAGACCTGCCACGCGGGAACGCACCCCAACTTCGAACGCGCGCCACATGC
>JBEKGH010000058.1:0-26633 GCA_050012895.1 Occallatibacter sp. | reverse complement strand
TTGGGCGCATTTTTCTGTTCCGCCTGATGGTGGCATGGAACGAGTTGCTCGCCCTCCAAGGCCCTCAAGCCCGAAATACTCAACTTCAGTATGCCTGAGAATCACTTTTTCAGGATCGACTATCTAACTCAATCTCCCGTGGAGAAACAGTGACTCAATAGAGACTTTTTCCGCAGCCTGTAAAAGCCCGTCGATCTTACGGGGCTGCTTACCGCGGGCTGAAACCCGCTGCACCTGCGCAAAGCAATGCATTTGTTAACAACGAATTCTTAAGCAGCTCTCATCCTCCCAGGTTCACCGTCACTCGATACACCGACCCGTTCTTCACTCCCAAAAAGCGGAACGTATGTGAGTCCAGGAAGCACGCCACATTCCGATTTACTTCCAGGAAGTCGTCATAAGCGGGTCCAATCTTTCCATCCATCGCAAGCGAATACTTGTTCGCATCCCAGATCATGACGGCGAAGTGCTTGCTGTCCGGTGAGAACTCAGGAAACTCGTAGGTGCTGTAGCCGTGAATAATCTCCTGACCGTCGATGCTGATCACATCTTTGCTCACTCCGTCCGTCGCGCCCCATCCCCAGGCCAGCCGCGTTCCGTCAGGGCTAAAAATGAGTGGAGGGAAGTCGATGTGCGGTGGTCCGGTTCGGGTGGTGAAGGGAATCAGGAACGAGACATTGGTGGCCACGCCGTCGCGGACGAATTGCCACTGCGACACATTTGTATTGACCGCGTAAGCATAGTGCTTTCCGTCCGCGCTGAAGCTCATTGAGTTTGGAATCAGCCCATAGAAGGGCGGGCTCGCTTTGCCGTTCACCACCATTCGGGTACCGGCTTGCGCCGATTTTGCCAGATAGGCAAAGCTGCCGCCGGTCTGGCTGAAGACAACATTGCTCACCCCATTACTGTCCTCACTCGGCATCTCCTGCCCGTCGTACACCAGGAAGTCCGCGCTGTGGCTTCCCACATAGAGATAGTGCGTGGAGTCGGGACTGAATTGAATCGTCCGTATGCTGTCGTAAGTCCGGCCCACCGTTCCGTCAATCACAGGCGCAGCGCCTCCGGGAACGCTCTTGACGTAGGCCACCCGCTTCCCATCTGGGCTGAACAGGACCGTTCCCGAGACAGTCTTTCCCATACCGGATTTGTCCACCTTCGCGAAGGGGTGGTCGGGGGAACCGACGAGCTTGTCGTCGATGTACAAGCCGGAACTGCCGGCCTGCCCCGTCGCGCCATTCGTGCTGCCCACTGTTGCATAGGCAACGCGGCCGTTCAACGCGATAACCATATCCTGAATGTTGCCGCGCGGCGTGCCCAGGACGCCATCCACCCCCACACCCCAAGGACCCCCGCCCTTGGCGGCGATGAATGCATAGTGGCTGTTGTCATCGTTCACCAGGAGATTCTTCAGGCCGCCGTATGCCGGGCCCGGCTTATCGTTCACCACCAGGTACCATGAATGGTCCTTGGTTTGGGCGGCATAAACCAGCTTTTCCGCGGCAAAAGCTACCTGGTTGGGGTCGTTGAAGTTGTAGGTCGGGCTCTTCACCCCATCGAGGAACATATACGTGGCGCCCGACTCGGAGGCGTTCGCCTCATTACTCAGGACCGCAACATGCTCTCCGCTCGGGCTCATCAGGCAGAGGTGCCCAAGCGAGGTCCCAGCCATCTGGTCGTCCACGTTGTGAACAAAACTCTGGACCATTTTCACCACGGATCCTTGCTTGGCGCCTCCTGGCAAAATCTTCAGGGTCAGAATCGTGAATGCAGTCTTGCCGTCGCGGACCAGAACCATGTTGTCGCCGCTCTGGGCCACGTAGCACGAGTGCTTGCCGTCGGGGCTGAAGACGAAGTCAAGGGCCTCCCCGGCTCGGGTGTGGCCAGCGTGGTCGAACTCAGGCCCGTCCACTCCATCGATGACCACCACCTCATGGCTTCCGCGCATCGCAGGGGCCGCGTAATGCCCGCCATCGGGGCTCACCACAAACAAGGCGGCCTGCATGCCAGGTCCCAGCAGTGTCTCCTGAATGTTGGCAGTCTGCGCGTACAGCGCCGGCGCCGAAGCCAGCAAAAGGACCATAAAGGACATCGTGAAGAACAGGGTCCCGGGGAAGGAATGCACTCTCAAACAGCGCATGACGTTGGCCTCCGGTAGCGATGGAGTTAGCGGCAATCTCGGGGAGATGCAGATCATACGCCCCCTCCGGGCCGGAAGCTAGAGACAAATTGCCTCAATCAGAGGCAGAAGCGCGCACACTCGGACATCAGCCCTCCATTTTCGAGTTCTGTCCGGTTGGGCGGTCATCCGACCAGAACACAAGCCACGACGGGTAGCTGCCGCCTCCATACCCCGCGTAAACACGCTGTCCGGTTGCGGGCGAAGGTGCATCGGATGGGCCAGCGCTGAAGGGAGCTTCACCCGCCAACTGTAAATTGGCAGATTCCACGGCCCCAGTTTCAGATAGAATTCCTAATTATCTTGGCTGCCCACTCGTCCAAAATTGGATCCGCATCGCCGGAGGTCAGATTGAAAGCTCAGGTTTCATGGGCGGTTTTGCTGTTGTGCCTTCGTATCGCCGAGAGCGCGGCCGTGGCGCAAAAGGCTCCGGCGCAGCGGACCATCGCAGTGGTCGTGGTGGATGCGCACGCCGAGCCGCCCCAGCCGGTCCCGACGGTGCGCGTGGAGCTCGATTACCTCGACGGCTCAGTGCGCGTCTCCGAATCGCGCGACGTGACCAACCCCAAGGGCCAGGCTTGGCTGGATGTTTCGCAAGACGTGGCGCAACGCGGCGGACTGCACATCGAGATTGACGGTGCGAAAGACCTGGTGATCTATCAGCCGGCCGACGGCCTATTGGCCGCGCTGCCTGCAACTATCACGGTCAGCATGTTGCCAAAGGGTTCGCCCGCACTGCTGGGACCGGCGCAAATTGAGGCCATGCTGCACCGGACACTGGTGCAGGTGAACAGCCTGCAAAAGCAGGTTTCCACGCTCAAGCAGAACGTCGCGGCGGCGCAAAACCAGAAGCCTGACCTGGGCGCAGCCATCGCCGAGTGGGCCGAGGCCAACGGCTTCTCCTCGACGCAGGTCGATCAGCAAGTGCAGCAATGGGCCCAGGGAATCCAGCAGCAATCGGCGCAGGCCACCACATCTGAGCAGAAAGCTCTTGCGGAGCTTGCGCTGAAGCACTATGAGAACGCTGCGCAATTGTTCAACGCGGCTGGAGACGCAGACCGCCAGCAGATCAGCAGCGAGGATACGCAGGAACAATCTCTGGAGGCGCAAGTGAAGGCGCTGCAGGCCGCGCAGCAGTCGCTTCTGAGCAAGTAGCGAGCCACGTTGCAGCGGCTCCTGGACCACAGTCAACAGGCTGCGGGCGCGTATCAGCTCAATCTGCAGTACGACAAGGCCACGCAAACGCTAGCTAGCGCCGAGACCGCCATGGAAGCGGAATACAAGAAGCACCCTGACGACAAGGGCTTTCACGAGCTATGGCTGCAGTCGCTTTGGGCGGCGGCGATGGCACGGATGCAGGAGGGCGAGGTTTCGCCCGCGGGCGAAAGTCTGACCTTGCTTGCTCAATCCGTCAGCGATTTCCGGTCGCTGACGCGCGAGTACACTGCATTGGGAGAACGCCAGAATGCAGCGGTAGCGCAAGTGAGCCTCGGGACTGCGCTCATGGGTGAGGGAGAGCGGGTCAGCGGAGACAAGGCCGCCGCGCTGCTCGACTCGGCAGTGCAGGCGTTTCGCAGTGCGCTCGAGGTCTACACCAAAGCCGATCTGCCCAAGGACTGGGCCGCGACGCAAACCAGTCTCGGGATTGCGCTCGGGGACGAGGGAGAGCGGGCCAGCGGAGACAAAGCTGCTGCCTTGCTCGAGCAGGCGGTGCAGGCGTATCGCAGTGCGCTCGAAGTGCGCACCAAAGCCGATCTGCCCCAGGACTGGGCCGCGACGCAAAACAATCTCGGGGTAGCGCTTTGGGATGAGTCGCAGGGGGCCAGTGGAGACAAAGCCGTTGCCCTATTCGATCAGGCGGTGCAGGCGTTTCGCAGTGCGCTCGAAGTCTTTACCAAAACCGATGTGCCCCAGGGCTGGGCGAACACGCAAAACAATCTCGGGGTTACGCTCCTGGATGAGGGCGAGCGGGGCAGCGTAGACAAGGCCGTTGCCCTGTTCGATCAGGCGATTCAGGCATGTCGCAGCGCGCTCGAGGTCTTTACCAAAGCCGATCTGCCCCAGGACTGGGCCAGGACGCAAAACATTCTCGGGTTGGCGCTCGTGGACGAAGGAGAGCGGGCCAGCGGAGACAAGGCCTCTGCTTTATTCGACCAGGGAGTGCAGGCGTATCGGAGTGCGCTCGAGGTCTACACCAAAGCCGATTTGCCCCAGGGCTGGGCCACAACGCAAACCGATCTCGGGGCTGCGCTCCTGGACGAGGGAGAGCGGGCCAGCGGAGATCAGGCTGCTGCCTTGTACGATCAGGCGGCGCAGGCGGATCGCAGTGCGCTCGAAGTGCGCACCAAAGCCGATCTGCCCCAGGCCTGGGCCGAGACGCAAATCAGTCTTGGAAATGCGCTTATCAGGGAGGGAGAGCAGGCCAGCGGAGACAAGACTGCTGCCTTATTCGATCAGGCGGCGCAGGCGTATCGCAGAGCTCTCGAGGTTTACACCAAGGCCGATCAGCCCGGCCCCTGGGCCACCGCGCAATGCGATCTCGGGGCGGTGCTCGACGACGAGGGAAAGCGGGCCAGCGGAGACCAGGCTGCTGCCTTGTTCGATCAGGCGGTGCAGGCCTTTCGCGGCGCGCTCGAGGTCGATACCAAAGCCGATCTGCCTCCGGCCTGGGCCAAGACGCAACGCAATCTCGGGAATGTGCTTGGGAACGAGGGAGAGCGGGCCAGCGGAGCCCAGGCTGCTGCCTTATTCGATCAGTCGGTGCAGGCGTTTCGCGGTGCGCTGGAAGTCTACACCAAAGCCGATCTGCCCGAGGACTGGGCGAACACGCAAGACCTTCTTGGAAATGCGCTTTTAAAGGAGGGAGGATGGGCCGGCGGAGACAAGGCCGCTGCGTTGTTCGATGAGGCGGCGCAGGCGTATCGCAGCGTGCTCGAGGTGCGCACCAAGGCCGATTTGCCCCAGGACTGGGCGAACACGCAAAACAATCTCGGGAATGCCCTCGAGGATGAGGGAGAGCGGGCCAGTGGGGACCAGGCTGCTGCGTTCTTCGATCAGGCGGTGCAGGCGTATCGCAGTGCGCTCGAGGTCGATACCAAAGCCGCTTTGCCGCAGGACTGGGCCAGGACGCAAAATAATCTCGGAGTTACGCTTACAAACGAGGGAAAACGGGGCAGCGTAGACAAGGCCGCTGCCCTTTTCGATCAGGCAGAGCAGGCATTTCGCAGTGCGCTCGAGGTCTATACCAAAGCCGATCTGCCCCAGTTCTGGGTCCCAACGGAGACCAACCTCATGGGGCTCTACCACGACGGGACTTTTCAGTATGCTGATGCGTTTAACATCGCCAAGGAACTGGCGGATTTCGGTCCCAGTGCCGACAACCGCATGAACCTCCTGGAGACGGAGCTGACAGGAGCAAATTTCCAGGAGTGCATTCAACTGGCGGCAAAACTCGATGACCAGGCGCTCGCTCAGCAAAAGGGCTATATGCCGGTACGAGATGTGATCGGCTTCGCCTGCCTGTGGGGCGCCAGAGAGAATGCGGCAGCACTTGCCGCCGATCAGCGGCTTCTTGCAAAGGTACAGGCCGACCCGTCCTTCAGCCAGAGCGGCTGGACCTTCGCAGGAACATTGCACTTCCTTTCGGCGTCCCCTGCCTTCGCGCCCGGCCGCGCCTCCTGGATCGGGCTCTTTACCGCGGTCCAAAACGGCGACAGCGCGGGCATGACCGCGGCGCTGCATCAGCTTGAGCCGCTTTTGCAACAATAGGTCGTATGTTCATGGCCCGATACGATGTGTTCCTGAGCTACTCGCGCGCAGACACGGAACGCGTGACGCCGCTGCGCGACGAATTGCGCCGCATGGGTTATCGCGTCTTCTTCGACACGCAGTCAATCGACCCCGGCGAGGAGTGGAAACGCCGTCTGGAGCGGTCGATCAGCGCTTCGCGCACGATGGTGCTGTGCTGGTCAGAACACACGCGCGGCTCCGACTACATCACCTTCGAGTATTCGCGCGCCGAGGCGCTGCACAAGCCCCTCCTGCCCTGGCTGCTGGATAAGACGCCGCTGCCGGCCATGCTTGAAGTGCAGGGCATCACCACTCCCGACGCAACGCTGGCGGCCGCGCAACTGAAGCGGGCGCTGGGTTGGACGCTCACGCGCAGACGCAGGTTGCAGGCGGCGCTGGGAGTTTTGGCGACAGGCGTGGCCGGTTTGGCGTTGTGGTTGGCCTTGCGCCCTCCGCCGCCGTGGCAGTTCGGCGCAGAGGTCACCGACCGCGTGACCGGGGTTCCAGTTGCGGGGGTGGAAGTGGATGTTCAGATCGGCCAGGGCAAGATGAACAAGGCTTTCACCGGAAGCGACGGAACATGCAACTTCAAACTGCCGCAGCCGGAGCCGGCGACCGTTCACATCTTCCTGAGCAAGGATGGATACGAACGCGATGAGGCAGTGGTGCCAGCCGATATGATCTTCAAGTCAGATATGGTGAAGTTGCCGTAGAACCTTCCAGGTACTCAGCGATCGGCAAACAGGTAGTCTAGCTGAGCTCGGTGATCAATTGTCGATCGTTCCAGCAGACGCCCCATGGTCCGGGAATGGAGTAGTTGTCCCTCGCCAAATTCACCTCCGCGCGGCTCCGGGGGTGCTTCTTAACCGTTAAGGCAATCGAAGGAAGCACGCAACTATCTGAATTCGGTGAGAATGTATTCGACCAGTTTTAACGCGGAGATGATCGATGCAGTGAAGGGCTTCGACATCAAGCCGAAACGAGCCAGTTTCCGAAGTCCGTGGCAGAACGGTGTCGCCGAACGTTGGGTAGGTAACTGCCGCCGCGACCTGCTCGACCATGTGATCGTTCTCAATGAACGCCATTTGAAGCGCCTCATGAATGAGTACGTCCGTTATTACCATGAAGACAGGACTCATCTCAGCCTGGACAAGCAAACTCCGGCAGGCCGTGTGGCAGCGGAGGATACAAGCACCCGCAGCAAAGTTGTCTCCATACCACGGCTCGGCGGCCTCCATCATCGATACGACCTCGCCGCCTGACTCGCCAGTGCAATCAACTCTCAACGAAGTCGAATGTGACCGCCCGCCTGGAGTGCGCCAGATGACGTTGCCCGACGTGCTTTATCCTACTCGGCTATCGACGGCGACACTTCCCGTACCGAAAGCTGTGCCAGGGCGAAGGCGCTTTGCGCCGCTAACGATTAAGAGCAGCGTCCACTCGGGTCCGGATGGAATTTTGGCGAGGCACACCGAGAGTGTGCCGGAGAAATGACGACCGACTGCTGCTCACAGGGATTTCGTCAAGTTCGCATTTCGGCTGGCTGCAGACGCCACACTTCCGTTGCATAATTGGAATTCTGGCGAGGCGCGAGGCAAATGAGGGAAGCTTATTGGGACTCATCTGTTACTTCGATTGCGCTCACGCACGGGTAATTCTTGACAGGCACAAAATCCAAAACAATGAGGCCGGCCGCATTTGGCTCAAGACCCCGGAAGGTTTCGACCAGCGGTTTGTTCGATCCCCCAGCCTTTTCGAAGATATTGAAATTGCGCAGCAACTGCTGCCCATTGGCGTAGACGTCAAAGACGCGGGGGTTATTATCAGGCCGCGGAGACTCCGAGCCAAAAAATGCTTCGATAAGATACAAGGTCACCGTATAGTGGCCTGGCGCCGCAGGAATCTGGTAAGTGAAGTGCCCAAACCGTTCTCCATCGTAGAGATGGGGGTCTGGGACATTCATCACCGGGTATTGATGAGCGGCTAAAACCCCTCCGATGGCATATTGATCCGAAGACCAGAGGCGGCCCGCATGATCGATGAAGGAGTTATCCTGCGTTACGATCCGCACCGGATTCATCTTGCCGCCAACTTCGGGTACTAACTCGATGGCATTGACCATGGGTTGATCGAACCAGCGGTGAAACTTGAGATGAATCATGCCGTCACTGGCCGCGGAGACTCCTTTGAACACTCGCGTGAGCGCGCGGAAGTTCCCGCCCGCGTCGCTTAGAATGTCGAAACTTGTCAATAGCGGCTGATCGTTCAGCAAGACAGAGAAAACCCTGCTGCTCTCTCCACGGCCAGTGAATGTGCCCGGTCCGAAGGTCGTCTCCACGAAATGCAAACGCAATTCGTACTCTCCGCGCCCTACAGGAATGTCGTAGTTAAACTCACCCTGGCGAGCTGCGTGGTAGATGATGGGATCCGACGTCCCCTGAATGTAAGGCAGTTTTAGTGCAACTGCTTCTCCACCCGTAAAGTAACGATCGCTTCCCCAGGTTCTTCCATCGCGGTCAATATAATCTCCGCTGGGGTGGCCGGCAAGGATTCTTACTGTCCCAGCTTCGACTGTGGCAGCATTTGCGGGATCGCCTGCCGATGCAGAGGTCGGGTTAGCGGAGCGGGCAGATTTTCCGCGGAAGTGCGCGCCGAACATCATCCAGGCGAAAACGCCTAGCGCGACAATCCCCGCTGTTGCGGCTGCAACGCTGAAACCCACCACCGCACGCCTGCGACTCCTGCTCGGCCGCTCAACCGAGTCCGCAGTGGCGAGCCGCTGCTCGGCATTGACCAGAAATTTCGATCGCAACCCGGGTTCCTCACCGGCGGTTCCCGGTTCCCCAGGTTCGATGATCGGCGTGCTCGCCACATCTTCGACCCGCACGAACCGGAGCCCGTAACGTCCTTCCAAGAGCACGATCCGGAGGGTGTGGTCAGCACCTTCAGTCTCGTAGTACTTGCGCAGCCTGGAACGGAGCCGGTGCATCTCGACGCGCACACAAGAGTTCTTAGCCGGATCGAAGTCCTCAGGGCGACCCAGAGCTTCCACTCCGATTCGGTACTCGTTCAGGCTGCTTTTGTTTTCGCTGAAGTGGTTATCGCGTAAGAACTTGAGAAGCCGGGACATCGTGGGAGCTTCAGAAAAGGCTTCTGAAGAGAGAACAGCCTCAACTTCCTCGGACTCGCAAGCCGTCTCCGTCTGGGCGGGAATAAGAGGGCCCCCCATTCACCGGGAGAATACTACCAAATGGATGGGACGCCGCACAAGCGAAGAAACGTACGTTACATCGGGGTTGAAGCGTCCATGAAACACATTGCAATCAAAACGGTTACCGGTGCGTAGCCGTTGCATAGCGGGTGTCAGCTTGACGGTGGCGGCTTGAACTCGTACAAGTCTCAGGGTAATCCTTATGACACCTCACTGCCGAGTCAAAGGGATGGAAGGCTTAATCAGGTCGCACTTCCGCGGTCTCTATAGGCGTCCTTTACTGGATGACACGGTGAAACCGGGCCCAAGGCAATCGTGGAGGCAAGCATCAAGTTCGCAGAGCACGGCTTCCGCCGCGAACTCCAGAGATCGCTCCACGCGTCGATTCAGGAGCAATCAAGCCAGGAGCAATCAAAACCAGCCGACGAAGATCTTAAGGAGGATCAGAATGACAAGCAAGCTAACATCATTTGCCCGGTGGAGCGTATTGGCCGCGCTGCTCTGCCTTTGGCAACCGTGCTTCGCCCAGTTTGGCAGCAACGTGCAGGGGACGGTAACGGATTCTACCGGGGCCGTCATTCCCAATGTGGCTGTGACGCTTCAGAATACCGGTACCGGCGTCGACCTGAGAGAGAAGACAAATGAGACCGGCTATTACCGCTTCACGGCCGTGGCGCCGGGAAACTACACGGTCATCGCCGTCCAAGCTGGATTCAAGACCGAGTCGATTACGGTCACAGTAACTCCGGACGAAACGCGGGCCGTTGATGTGATTCTGACTCCTGCGTCTGCGGGCATTATTAACGTAACGGTCTCTGGCGTGGTGCCGGACCTGAATTCGGATGAGACTCGTGTCCAGACGACGCTGGCCGCCGATGAGATTTCCAAACTTCCCATGGCGGGCCATGACGTTCAGCAAATCCTTGCGCTCACGCCCGGAGTAACCGGATTCGAGACGACAAACCCTGGACAGGGATACGGCGCGACGCTCTTCGCCGCGAATTGGGCTCCGCCCTTCCAGTCCAACGGCCAGGGAATCAACGGTAATTTGTACTTGATTGACGACCTGCCGGTCTCGGACGCCGTAAGCCAGGGCGCGGCAATCATGTTCCCCAATGCAGACATGATTGACCAAGTTGCCATGCAGACTCAAACCTACTCTGTCGAGAACGGAACGTCCTCTTCACTGGAAACATCGTTCAGCACTAAGTCAGGCGGCAACAAGTTCCACGGCGACCTGGACTATACCTACGCGGGCGCGAACGTTGGTGCGTCCGAGGGCGTCTACGACACAATCAACGCAGCTACATCGACGGCGCCGGCGTACGGCGCGCCGTTCGACTTGCCCGTGGGGGATTTCCATCAGAATGAGCTCCTGGGTTCGGTTGGCGGGCCGATCTTCAAGGATAAGACCTTCTTCTTCTTCTCGTTTCAAAAGCAGAATCAAGGATCTGGCGGCACCGCGACCACCGGCCAGGACGACTGGGATCCCGCGTTCGTCAAGTGGGGGTTGGCAGCTTTTCCGAATTCCGGCATGGCCAAAGCGATGACCGCGGCTCCCAACTCGGCCGATGTCCCTGGGCCGAGTTATGCGGTCAAGACAGTAGCCAACGTGCTGGGTTCAACCGCTTGCCCGACCGGCAGCTCAACTTACACCAGTTCGATACCGGTTTTCACCAACGGAGCCCTCAGCGGTCCTAACGCAGGGGCAACCCAGGGCGGAACAGCGTACAGCATACCCTGCTCACTGGCGATGTATGACCATGGCCAGATATTCAATCAGGCGCAGCCGTTTGACGGTCTCCAGTTCAGTGCTCGTATAGATCAAGTCTTCCGCAACGGCGGCGACCGCATCTATGCCATGTTCGAGCGCGTCCACCAAACCTTGGGCGACCTTACAGACCGGCCTGCGCTCGATTCAACCACTCCCAGCACCAACAGGATGGGCACAGTCAACTGGATTCACGTTTTTACGCCCAAACTCCTCAACGAAATTCACGTCGGAAACATTCGTACCATCAGCGGACAGATCCTGACCGATCCGGTCATCGCAGGATCGATTCCGTACGGGCAGATTGGACTGGACACGACCGACGGTTACCAGTTCGAGTTTCTTTTCGGCAGCGACGAGCCCTTCGCACCCGACAATCAACTGGAGCACACTTATAACCTGCGCGACACAGCGAGTTACAACTGGCGCAACCAGACCCTCCGTGGCGGCTACCAGCTTACCCGCCAAGATTACCTCATCGACGACCAGCTCTATGGCCGTGGAGGCTTCGGCTTCAATTTCATGGATGCCTTCCAACTGATGAGTAACGAGGCGAATTACGCTTCCTATCTTTGGACCATCAGCGGGCAAACCGGCACTTACTCGCCGCAGAATTATGGAGCTACCTCCATTTTTAACGGCCTGTGGGTTGACGATTCCTGGAGGATCAAGCCCAACCTGACCATCACGGCGGGGCTGCGTTACGACAACTTCGGAAACCCATCCCGTTATTCATCCTCGAGCCCGTTCTCCCCGCTGTATCCCGGCTCCGGATCCACCTTCCAGGCGCAAACATGGAACACGACGGTCCATGTCTCCCCGAATGCATTCACGGGGTCCCAGGATAACAACTGGCAACCCCGCATCGGCTTCGCCTATACGCCATTCAAGGCCAGGACGATGACGGTCCATGGCGGATTTGGCTTGTATGAGAACGCGCTGACGCCGGAAGAAGTTGCCAACAACCTGCCCACGCAGCCACCATCGCGCATCAGTCTGAATCTGAATTCACCACTTCCATTTGGCGACTTCACAACGACCACTGCACCGTGGGGAGACACCTACGATGGGCAGATGCCTTTCCCGGTCTTTGGCCAGGATCCTTCCGGCAACGTGTACTCGAATGCCGCGCACACTTCCATTTATTCGGTTACTCTGAACGGATTTGAGCCCAACGTCAAGCCTGAGAAATTTCTCCTTTACTCACTGAGTGTCGAGCAGGAACTGCCCGCCCATGTCGTCGCCAGCGTTGGCTATTCCGGCAGCCACGGTTACGATCTGGTGGCCGGAGCGGTGGCACAGGGCCCGAACGGAGTGGGTAACTCCGACTGGAATTTGACACCCAGCAAGACAGGGAAGCTGACGAATGTGAGGCCTTCAGCCGAATGGGGCCAACTCCGTTATACGGTCAATGCGGGCACCACCAGTAACTTCAACGCCCTAATCCTGACCCTCAGGCAGCACTACAAAGGGCTCAGTTACCAGGCTAACTACAACTGGGAAAGATCCCTGCAATGGGCTCCGACCTATGACGATAACGAAGCTGGCAACATCGCTTTCTGGCCGGCCATTTACCAAGCCCATACTTACTATGGTCCGTCGGGTATCGATATCGCAAACTCGTTCTCATTCGGCGGGTCCTATGTAGTCCCACAAATCTCAACGGACCGGACTTATCTCGGTCAGTTGTCAGGTTGGAGAATCAGTACCATCACCGTAGCTCAATCTGGAACACCCTTCAGTGTAGGCAACTCGAGCGGCCCGTCTTACGCGTTCGATGACAGTTGGGCCATTGATAGCAATGGCGGCGGAACGCCGGCGTTCCCAACCTACGCGGTTGGCTCGCCCAGGAAAGGATTCTCGCGTGCCGCCGTGTCCCGGACGGGGGCATTGGTCGCCGCGAAATTCACCGATCCGGCAGGTGCGAGTTCGGGGCCTGTGCTCAGCCAGCAAGGCGCCAACACCTTCCGCAATCCGGGATACTTCAACGTGAATGCGGGCCTCGCCAAGAGCTACGAGATTCCGTGGCCGAAAGCGGAATCTGCCAATTTCACCCTGCGCGCGGACTTCATCAATCTGCTCAATCGCACCAACTGGGGTCCGATTGACAACGACATTGCCGAAGGCACCAACTTCGGATTCTCAACGACGGCAAACAACAAGCGCTTCCTGCAGTTGGGCGCTCGCTTCGAGTTCTGATCGGCAACACGACCAGTACATCTGGCGATGCGGTCCCTAAAGGCCGCATCGCCACACAAAAAAACGGCAGAACGAACGATTGAATGACATCCGGCCGCGGGCAGTTTCAACTCCGCCTTCAAAAGTTGAGAGTGCCCGTGACCAGTCGGGAAAACCTTGCTTCGTTGTTCCTGTCTCCGTGGCATTCGACACTGTTGAGCTTCTGGAGAGCGAAGGTCATTCGCGGTCACTGGAACGGAGCGACAAGAAAGTCAACGCGCCCGAAATCACCATCGGCCAAGGCGGTGTAAGAACTTTGTGTGTGCGAGCCAGTGCCTTCGCATAATGCGCGTGATCGATCGAGGACGGAATCGACAGACCGTTCCACGAATGAAGTTCGAAAGGATCGCGAAGAACGCAATGAAGAACTTATTTAGCCCAGCAAGTGTATTGGTCTTATTTTTATCGTTTGTACTTTTTGGCGCTGGATGTTCTATCGCGCAGCAGGCCCCCATCACCGGTAACGCCCGCGTCGACCGCCTTCTGGGGCAGATGACGCTGGATGAAAAGATAGCGATGATTCATGGGGCCGGCGAAGACGCTTCGACTTACCAGGGAGAAGCAGGTTATCTTCCGGGCATCAAGCGGCTTGGCATTCCTCCCATGCGTTTTGCCGATGGTCCTCCGGGCGTGTTGACACGCGTGCCCTCGATTGCACCTACGTCGACGATGGGCTTGGCGGCGACATTCAGCCGCCAGGACGCGCGGCTTAACGGATCGGTGATCGGCCGCGAGGCGCGATCGCACGGCATCAGCGTGGCGCTACAGCCGTTCATCAACATCGACCGGGATTTGAATTACGGACGCGGCTACAACACCTTCGGCGAAGATCCGTTTCTGACCGGCGAATTGGGAGCAGCGGAAATTCAGGGAATTCAAGGCGAAGGCGTCATGTCGCAGGCCAAACACTTTGTCGGCTACGACACAAACGCGGGCAACGTTTTCATTGACGACCAAACCCTGCACGAGGTTTACCTGGCGCCGTTCGCGGCGGCTGTCAAAGCCGGGGTTTCGTCAATCATGTGTTCCTATAACAAGATCAACGGTCAATACTCATGCGGCAATGCCGATACAATCAAGAAAATCCTGAAGAGCGACGTTGGCTTCTCGGGGTTTGTTACCTCTGACTGGGGCGCGACTCATGCGCCGGACTTTATCAACGCCGGTTTGGATATGGAAATGCCCGGACCGCTACCCGACTCCATCGCGGGCCCATCGTACTTTGTGAATGGGCCTGAGCGGGAAACCGTTCCAGAAGCAAAACCCGACGGACCGGCGTTGAGCGATGGCGGATTGCCGGAAGAGCCGCAGGAGAAACCTGGAAACTCCTATCCGAAGCCATGGCCCACAATCGATTTGAGGAAACTCGTCTCCATGGGCGTTGTCTCGGAAGATACGATTACTCGCGCCGCGGGCAGAATATTACTTCAGATGGATAAGTTCGGCTATCTGGATGGCAGAGATAAGTTGGAGGTGACGCCTTCGGACAATTCCGATGACGTAAAGGTCGTCGAGAAGACGGCGATCGATGCGGCTGTGCTGTTGAAGAACGACGACAGTGCACTTCCGCTGAAGCCCGCGGATTTGGCCGATTTGGCGATGATTGGGCCCGGTGCTGGGCAGCTGGTGGCCGTCGGAATGACGGGAGAGAAGGCAGTCGGTTTGCCGGCGCTCGAAGTGGGTCCTCTGGCTGCGCTCAGGAAGCTCGCCGGTGAAAACGCTCATGTAACCTATGCGGCAGCAGACGATATGGAGGGTACCGCCATTCCGGCGCAGTATCTATCGCACTTTGGCGAGCCCGGCTTGGAGCGTCGCATTTGGAAGGAGAACGCCACCGCAGTGGATCGGGAAGTGAACTTTACTGAAGCCGCGGGCACTGCGCTTGCGGCGAACGAGAGCATTGTGTGGACCGGAACGCTGACTGTGCCGGAGAGCGGCAATTACCGCATTCACCTTCAGCTTCTTGGCTGCTATGGAAAAATCAAGATCGATGAAATTGTGGTAGACAAAAATTGGTTCAATTGGATCCACGGGGAGGTAATCCAGGCCGGGGATGCTAACATCTTCCCCACGACGGACGGACTGGATAATCTTCGCGCGACAATTAATCTGAGCGCAGGTCCGCACCGGATATCGATCGAGGTGGAACCTGACAGCTCGAACAACCCGATCCAGGTGCGCGTCTCCTGGGTAACTCCGCTCGAGCAGGTTCAGAATTATCGCGCGGCCATCGAGGCGGCCAGCCACGCGAAAACGGCGATCGTCTTTGCATGGAGCCGGGGGCGCCCGGTATTCGGGCTACCTGGCGATCAGGATCAACTTATCCGCGATGTGGCCCGTGTGAACCCAAGCACTATTGTTGTGCTTAATGTGAGCCAGCCCGTGGCAATGCCCTGGCTGAGCCAGGTAAAGGCTGTGCTGCAGATGTGGTGGCCCGGCGATGAAGGCGGATGGGCCACTGCCAAGGTGCTGCTGGGCAAGTCGGATCCCGGCGGACGGCTGCCGTTTACGTGGCCGAGGCGGCTTGAAGATACTCCCGCCGACGATCCAGCCTTTCCCGAACGGTCGCATCAAGGCGTAGATGGCAAGACCACCTTCAGTGAAGGAGTTCTGGTGGGCTACCGCTGGTTTGATCGCAAGAACATCGAGCCACTGTTTCCGTTTGGATTCGGGCTTTCGTATTCCGCGTTCGCCTATGAGGAGATGGTGACCAATCCAGCGACGGACGGCGGATTCGATGTCTCAGTAAAGATCAGGAATACGGGTTCGGTTGCCGGAGACGAGGTCACGCAGATCTATCTTGAGAAACCCTTGCACCCTCCGGCTGGAGTCCAGTTTGCGGAACGCATTCTGGCCGGGTTCGAACGTGTTCAGTTGGAGCCGGGCGCGTCTAAGCAAATTGTCATTCATCTTCCGTTGCGGCAGCTTCAATATTGGTCGACCTCGCAGCAGCGGTGGGTTACGCCCGCGGGTGCTCGAACCTTCGGGGTGGGCAGTTCCTCGCGAGATCGCAGGCTTGAAGGAAAGCTTGAGGTGAAATGAGCTGTCTTCAAGCCGCAGTTTGAGCAACCCTGAGGTGCCGGATCATGGATGGCTCGAGTATCTCCGTTTTCAAGACTTGTAAGAATTTCATGAGTAGACATTTTCGCGCGCAGCCATATAGAATTCTGGTTTTCGCTGTCGCCGCTGGATTCTCAGTGAGCCTTTCAGCTCAGCAGCCGACGTGGCAACCCGCAGCGGGCAATCTCACATTGCCACTCTGGCCTGGCGCCCCGCCTGGAGCTCGGCCGAATCCGCCCGCCGAGTTCGGTACCTTCACGGAGAAGAACAGCTGGATTGCCGGCAGGCCGGTTCTCATAGAGTCCAACGTCTCAACACCGACGATCACAATCTACTCACCCAGGTCAGATGATTCGGCCGCGAAGAACTCCCAAGCCGCCATCGTGGTATTTCCTGGAGGCGGTTACAACATTCTGGCCATCGACCTGGAGGGCACGGAGGTATGCCGCTGGCTTAATTCGATGGGCGTCGCCTGTGTGCTGCTCAAGTATCGCGTGCCCAATTCCGGGCCTTATCCTAAATTTGCGGCAGCCTTGCAAGATGCGCAACGCGCTGTGGGCATGGTGCGTTACCACTCACCTGAATGGCATATCGATCCCAATCGCGTTGGTGTATTAGGTTTTTCGGCAGGTGGACATTTAGCCGCAGCGATCAGCAACCACTTCGAGCAGCGTCTCTACGACCCAGTCGATGTGGCCGATGATCTAAGTTGCCGTCCCGATTTTGCCGTGCTCGTCTATCCTGCGTATCTGACCATAGAAGACCACGACTTCGCACCAAATCCGGAACTGCATCCCACTGCAAACACGCCGCGCACATTTATTGTCCAGACTGAGAACGATCCGGTGCACGTCGAAAATGCGCTGGTCTATTACCGTGAGCTCAAGAACGCCAAGGTGCCCGCTGAGCTGCACATCTACGCGCAGGGAGGTCACGGCTACGGGCTGCGTCCGACCGCGCTCCCGGTAACCACTTGGCCAGCGAGCGTTGAGACCTGGTTGAGAACCACCAAGGTGTTGCCACCAAAGTAGGTTCCGTGGCATGCCGCGGATTTTTGCCAAGCATGGAGCAACATCGATGCAATCGCGAAGAGAATTCCTTGAGATGCTTCCGGCAGGCCTTGTTGGCGCAGGATGTGTTCGGTCGCTGGAAGCGCAGTTACAACCTGCTTCCAGCGAGCCATCGCTCGCCCTCGTGCCCGCTCAGGCTGTATATCGTCCGCTAGAAGAAGTCACCGTGCTCGGTGCGGGATCGGGCCGCCTGCTCGTTCTCGATGGGGATGGAGCAGTTTATCTTGAACGGCAGGTTACGCTGCCGGTTTCCTTCAGCACGGCCGGTGCATTAGGCACACATTCGATCCTGCTCCTCGGCGCCGATGGCAAGCTCGTCCGCAAGGCAGGCCTAATCGTGGATGCTTGCACGGAGATTCGCGAGCCGAGCGGAGAATTTCAGCATCTGCTCGACACTTTGTATTGGACCATGGCATCGGATGGACCGATGGGCGCGCGCCGCCACAATGGCCAGGTTTATAGCTACTGGGACGATTGGCTCATGGACAATACAAACACGCTGAAAGGCATGCGTTACTTTTGGCCGGAGGTCCGCCAAAGCTTCGAAATCTTCGCGGTAACCCAGCGTGAAGACGGCATGATCTGGGAGAATCACATCGACTGCACGCCGCCGGAGAACGATTGGGAACGCCGTTTCAAGTATGGCGACTTTTTTCGCAAGACCGATGACGGATTTCTCGGACTGCGCCGCGCGCCGGTCGAAAACCATGTAGAAGCGTATTTCCTTGAGGCGCTTTATCTGGTCTGGAAGACCACCGGCGATGACGCCTGGATGCAGCAGCATCTCGATCGCGCCCTGCATGCCGTGCGCTACAGCACCAGCGATCCATACCGCTGGTCTACCAAGTTCGGTCTTCTCAAGCGTGGTCTCACCATCGATACCTGGGATTTTCTCTGCGAGAGTGAAGCCGCTTTGGTGGGCGGCGACTTTATGGTTGTCGATCTTGAAAAGACACACTTCGGCATCTTCTTTGGCGACAACACCGGGTTCATCGCCGGTTGCCGGTATCTTGCCGAAATGCTCGACCACGCTGAGCGCGCACAGGATGCGCGCGGGATGCGTGGACTCGCCGATGATCTCGAGCAACGCCTGAATCGCATCTCCTGGAACGGACGTTTCTACACTCACTGGGTTCCCGAAGATCCTGCGTTCCGCCCCGACCTTGGCGTCGATATGAGCAGCCAGGTCTCGCTCTCAAACGCATACTCATTGAACCGCGGCATCGCGCCGGAGCAGGCGCGGTCCATCATTCATAGCTACGAGGCCATCCGCAAGCAAATGCCCGCGACATCGCCGGGCGAATTCTACTCAATCTACCCGCCATTCCCCAAGGGTTTCGGCGACGAAGAAACGCTGTGGGACTATGTCAATGGCGGTGTGCTCGCCTGCACGGCAGGCGAACTGGCGCGCGGCTGCTTTCAACACGGATACGAGCAGTATGGTGTAGACATTCTCAGGCGCCTGCATGAAATTGCAAAGCGCCATCGCGACTTTCTTCCCGGCATCCTGCGCGGCAAGCAGCCAGAGCGCCCACCTACGCGCTTTCTTCCGCTCGATTTGCGCGATCTTGCAAATTGCGACACCGGCGAGGGCGCTGATGGCGTGCCCGGCTGGGTTGGCGAAACCAACAACTTTCTCGTTGATTTCCCGTTCGGCGCACAGACCTTTCGCGGCGTTCCATTCCAAATCGCATCCGGCGCGGAGAACGGCAGCCGCGTGTGCATCGGAGTCTCATCCTCGCCGCGCTACGCACGCAATGTAGTGGTTCCGGTGCACAAGGCTTGCTCCGCCTTCTATCTGTTGCACGCCTCTTCCGGACCGGGTTCAACCCTCGGCAAACTGACCATTCATTACGAGAATGGCGACAAGCAGATCGAATACATTGAACGCGGAGTGAATGTGGGCAGCTTCTGGGCTCCGGATGATGGCGAGTTCAACAACCGCTATGGTACGAACAAGCCAGAACGCATGCAGGTCGCCTGGCGGGGAAGTTCTCCGCTTATACACAACGTGGGTGTCTGGATCACCAGTTTCGCACCCGGCAACGACAGTGTGCCGATTGCCACTCTGGAGTTGGAAGCTATGGAAATCGGCTCCAGATGGTTTGTGGCCGGAATAACTCTCTCTGACATGCCGGCTTTCCTGCCTCCGTGGAGCGATATCTCGACAGGGATGCCAAATAACTGGGGAGCCGGGTGCGTGACGGCGGCATTACTAGAGGGGCTCTGCGGAATCGAGGATACAGGAGGCGGTTTTCGCTCGGCGCGGGTTTCGCCACATTGGCTCGCTGGCGGCGTCGATCAAGCCGAAGTGAGCGTGCGCTATCCTGCCTCTCGCGGCTATGTTCTCTATCGATATCGGCGATCAGGCAAGGCCATCATCCTCGACTACACGAGTTGCGCTGACAAGGCTACGCTGCGAGTACCATTGCCGCAGGGCAGCCGCTTGAGTCGCGGACTTCTCAATGGACAGGCTCTCGATATGCAAATCGAGATGGTCGCGGCGACCGCGTATGCAACAGTCCAAGTAGAAGGGCGCGGCGCTCACCGCCTGCAAATAGAACTGGCGTGAACTTATGACCGTTCCACCACTCGGTACGGTTCCTCAGGGCGATAAACTGACGGGCACACTGAACTGGAAAAAAGAAAGCTATCCGCTGCATAGCGGGCAGCAGACTACACAGACGTCTGCAATTCAGTAGAGTGAATGTTTTGCGCTTAGTTGTGGGCGGCAAACGCCGGGGCCAAATTCCGGCGTAAAGCACGGAACGACGAGGATCGAGATGGAACGACGAGATGTTCTCAAAGGATTGTCTCTGGCTGGAACGCTTGCTATGGGGCCGATGGCGCCCGCAATCGCCGCGATTCGCGATCCGGGTGAGGTCCGACGGCTTCCGCTGAATTTAGATGGGGCTTTCGCGGTAGTTCCCCTAATCCAACTTGAAAATGAGTATTTGTCGGTCGCGCTGCTTGCGGACGCCAGCGCGCGGATCATCGATCGCAAGAATCATTGCGAGTGGCGCATGGGATCTGTGGCTCCGCAGGAAGAGTCTGAGATCGATGCCGGAGACGTCTGGGTCCGCACTGGTAGGTCGATTTGCGAGCAATATCCCGGGCGGTTCCGTGGACAGCGGGAAGGCGATAACTTACGTATCTGGCTGTTAGGCCGTGAGGACTCGGTCAAGGGATCGTTTCTCATCCATGTTGCACTCGACGGACCGTGGCTGGAATTCCGTGTGCTCTGGGCGGATGAGAACTTGCCGGGGCTGACGTTTCCTCCGCCGATTGAGTCGGCGAGCCTGGTACTTCCGATAAATGCCGGGCGATGGATAAGAAAACCGCTTCGAGAGCGGCTCTTTTACACATTTTTTTCGCAGCTCAATATGCGGTGGTTTGGAGGTCTGAAAGAGGATCGCGGATGGCTGGCGGTATTCCCCGAAAAAAATTTCGCCGACTCCGGAATCATGCTCACGGAGATGTCGGTTGCGCCAGCGTGGCTCAAGCAACTCGGCAAATGGGAAGGGCCGCGTTCGATACGGTACCGGCTCGTGGCAGGAAACTACATCGATCTGGCCATGGAATATCGGCAATGGGCCATGCAAAAAGGGCTGCATCGCAGCCTGAAAGCGAAGCTTGACGAGACTCCAGCGCTCGCGAACTTGACCCAGGGTCGAATCATTTCGATTGTCGAAGCAGAGCCGCGCCATGGGAAGCGCTATGACGAAGAGATTTTTCATTCCAGTGATGGAGATCCTCTCCTGGGATCGGGGCCCCATGTGCTGTTTACACACGCCCAGGCGCAGGAATGTATCCAGCGGTTGCACGAGGCGGGTCTGGAGCGCGCACTGGTTGTCGTTCGAGGTTGGATTCCCGGCGGATTCGACTACTCCCATCCCGATATTTGGCCACCAGAACCGCAGCTTGGGAGCATCGCTGAACTCGAACGGCTCTGCAATGCCCCAAACGGTTACTCGGTGGCACTGCACGATAACTACCAGGATATCTACCGGCAGAGTCCGAGCTGGCCGGACGGCATCATTCAAAAGCGGAACGGCGATCGGATGTCAGGCGGATATTGGGCAGGCGGCCAAGCGTACATCGTAAATGCACGCAGTGGGGTGATGCACGCGCGGCGCAACTGGCAGTCGGTGAACCAACTGCAGCCGAAAGCATATTTTATCGATACAACTTCAGCAGTTCAGCCGTATCAGTCCTATGAATCCGACAATACGCTCACGCGCGTCCAGGACGTAGCGAACAAAGTCGAGTTGATGCGCTTCTTCAAATCGAATGGGTTGGCGCTGGGGAGCGAAGGCGGAGCAGATTTCGCAGTGCCGTGGCTCGATTGGAATGAGAATCGCCATACTCGAACCGCAGGAGAATCGGTTCCACTCTGGTCGCTGGTGTTTCACGATGCGATAGTCAGCGCGCGCTACCGGCCAGGCGATCTCCCCATGGAAGCCTCCAACTCATTGAATGATGGTCCGCCGCGCTGGCTTGAAGATATGTTGTGGGGATATACGCTTTTGACGGACGTGAAGGACTATACCCGGGTGCCAGCAGCGGTAAGTACTATCGTGCAAACGCAGCATGTAGATGCCTGGTTCCGGAACATCAGCACTGCAGCTATGGTCAATCACCGCTTTCTAACCGCGGATGCGTCACTTGAGGAAACAAGCTTTTCGAATGGGCTCCGAATTATAGTCAACTTCGCCGCCGAGCCGCAGTTATGTGATGGACGCGCTATTCCAGCATTTGGTTACCGGAAAGCGGAGGTAGTCACCCACGACAGATGACCATCTCCAATCATCAATTTGAGATTCTCCCAACCCTTCTCGATGCTGGAGTAGATATTGTAGAAGAGTTCGAAAGAGCGAAGCGCGCGGCGAGCGCGCAATTCCGGCACGGTCCATGCCGTGCGTTGATGATCCAAGGATGCGAAATCCGAAGATCGCTGGTCGTCGCTGTCGAATTTCACCGCGATCGTCTCGCCGGACTCATCAACGTCATTGCGTGTCTCGGCGTGGGCAGCTTTCCTCGTGGGATCATGCCAACCCATGGCCTCGATTTCGTCGGGAGACTTCTAGCATTTCGTCGCGGATGAGCGCAAAGCGTCACCTCGGAAGGTAAATCCGGGGGGCCGGTGATCATTTGGGTGGTGGTCGATGGCTCGCATAGGCTCAAATCTCCGCGGGCCGGTCTTCCGAAAAATTGGCCGATATCGAAACCTTCTCCGCTTGCCGCCTCAACAGATGCCGAAACACGGTCCACTCATCCGGCATCAGTCGACCCGGACAGTGCAGATGCGAGCTTCGCTATGTCGCGCCTGGGCCGGTGTGCATAATGTGTGCCGGGAGGACGAAGGTCTTTCCTGAAGAACATCAAGATCGAAGCAATCGAATTCGCGAACTTCTGACATCCGATAACTTGAAACTCTCAGAAGTCAGCCCTCTACTGCAGGCCCGCTCTCGCTGGGCCTCGGCCAACTGCTCGCCAATGAATTCTGTAAGCGGCTTCAGCCGCCGATCTTCTCTGTTAGCTCTACCCAGCGCTCGTAGACGGCATGGTGCACGGCCTTTGCCGCTTCGAGTTCGGCGAGGGCGGCGGTGAGGGCTTCGGGATCGATGACGACTTCGGCTGCCTGGATGCGCTGCTCGGCGGCACGCAAGCGCGCGTCCGCTTCATCGATGCGTTTTTCCAGGGTGTCGTACTCGCGCTGTTCCATGTAGGAGAGCTTCCTAAGAGTTCGAGATGCGGAAGACAGGGCTGGGGCCGGCCGCGGCACTTCCTCTGCAGCGACCTCCGATTCGGCTCGGGTCTGCTGGTCGCGCCACGCTTCCCACTGGAGGTAGTCGGCGAACAACGCGGCGTTGCCGCGACCGTCGAGACCTAGAACCGCGTTGGTGACACGATCAAGCAGATAGCGGTCGTGAGTCACCAGGACCAGGGCGCCGGGAAATTCGAGCAGTGATTCCTCGAGGATCTCGAGCGTTGGGATATCGAGGTCGTTGGTGGGCTCGTCGAGGATAAGCACGTCGGCGGGCTGAAGCATGAGGCGGGCGATGAGGACGCGGGCGCGCTCGCCGCCGCTGAGGCGCTCTACCGGTTGATTGAGCTGCTCGCTGGTGAACAGAAAGCGCGACGCGTAGCCGGCGACGTGAACAAGTCGATCCTGATAGATGACGGAGTCGGAGTCGGGCGCAAGAGTGCGGCGAAGGGTGAGTGAAGTATCCAGCTCACGCATCTGCGAAAAATAGACGATGCGCAAGCCGGGTGCGCGGCGGATTTCTCCTGAGTTGAGGGTGATTTCGCCGGTAATGGCGCGCAGCAGCGTGGTTTTGCCGGAGCCGTTGGCGCCGGCAAGGCCGAGCTTCAGGCCATTGGTCAGCGTGACATTGATGCCACGGAGGATTTCGCGATCACCGAGAATGACAGCGACGTTCTCGACTTCGATGAGACGTTTGGTTTGGCGGCCGGTGGCGTCGAAGATGATGCCGGCGGTGGCGATTCGTGTGCGGGATTCGGAGTCGCGTAGCTCGGAGATAAGGGCATTGGCATTGTCAATGCGGGCTTTGGATTTGGTGGTGCGGGCCTTCGGGCCGCGACGGAGCCAGTCCATCTCGATGCGGACGCGGTTGCGCAAGCTCTCCTGGGCGCGCTGCTGCCACTCGACGTAGGCCTCTCGCTCTTCAAGAAACCAGGAATAGCTGCCCTTTACGCGCAGCAGGCCGTCGGAGTAAATGCGGTTGAGCTCAATGATTTGGGTGGCAACATTCTCCAGGAAGTAGCGGTCGTGGGTGACGACGATGAAAGCAAAACTGGCCGCACGGAGCAGGCCTTCCAGCCATTCGATGCCGTCAAGATCGAGGTGATTCGTGGGCTCGTCGAGAAGAAGTACTTGTGGTTCGGTGACAAGAGCTTCGGCAACGGCGAGCCGCTTGCGCCAGCCGCCACTCAGGCTCGCGGCTTCACGATCCATTCCGGGACTGTCGAGTGTGTCGCTGTCCGCAAAGCCCGCGCGACCCAGCGTTTCGCGCAGCCGCTGCTCGCCGGCGACAGCCGGAACGGCGGCCCGCTTGCGTGCGGCCTCGATGACCTGGCGAACCGTGATCTCGGGCGCGAAGTCTGAGATCTGGTGGACGTAGCCGATGCGAACGCCCTTGCGGAACGAGACTTCCCCGGAGTCGGCCTGCTGTTCCCCGCCAAGGATGGCGAGCAGAGTGGATTTGCCAGCGCCGTTAGGACCGATGAGGCCGATACGATCACCGTCGTGGACGGCACAGGAGATGCTGTCGAAGAGAGGCGTAGCGCCGAAGCGTTTGGAGATATTTTGCGCAATCAGGATCGGCGGCATACTTTCAGTTTACGGGGGAGTGCTCTCCGGTCGGCCTCACCCGCGCTGCTTCAGGAGCTGAGCCTCGTCAAAATACCGATCTGCCGTCGAATCAAGTATATAGAATGGGCGTCAATTTTGGTCCTTTAACATGTAAAACTGGTTTCAAGCTGCGCCATTTGAGGCTCCTTGCCGTTCTCTATTCTCGATTGATTCGCTCTCGCCGTGATCTGCTTCTGGAAAACCTGGTTCTGCGGCAGCAGCTTTCCGTTTTCAAGCAAAAGCATCCGCATCCGCGACTTGCTCCGTCTGACAAACTATTCTGGGTGATGCTGAGCCGGCTCTGGGTCGGCTGGCGGCGGGCATTGATCCTCGTGCAGCCCAACACCGTCGTTCGCTGGCATCGGGCGGCCTTCAAGTTGTATTGGACATGGATTTCATGGCACCGAACAAATGCGGGAAGAAAATGCGTAAGCAGGGAATTGCGCGACCTCGTCTTCCGCATGAATTCCGAAAGTCCCACCTGGGGTGCGCCACGCATTCATGGAGAATTGAAGATGCTTGGCTTTGATCTCTCGGAGCGAACGGAGTTGCGCTGGATGCGAAAAGCGCCGAGGAGTCCGGAACCGGCAAGGCGATGGGCGGCTTTTCTGCGCAATCATCGTGAAGCCATAGACGCGATGGATTTCTTCACCGTCCCAACGCTCACATTCGGCGTTCTCTATTGCTTCTTCGTCATAGCGCACGACCGGCGGCGGATTCTTCACTTCAATGTGACCAAACATCCGACCAGCGCATGGGTGGTTCAGCAGTTGCGAAATACATTCCCTTACGACTCGGCTCCCGGTTATTTGATCTTCGATCGCGATTCAAGTTTCAATGCGGAGACGATCGAAGTCGTAAAAAGCTTCGGCATCCAGCCCAAGCGAACCAGCTTCCACAGTCCTTGGCAGAACGGTGTCGCCGAGCGTTGGGTAGGCAACTGCCGCCGGGATCTGCTCGATCATGTGATCGCGCTCAATGAGCGGCATATGAAGCGCCTTGTGAATGAGTACGTCAATTACTACCATGACGACCGGACGCATCTTGGGCTCGACAAGCAAACTCCAGCTGGCCGTGTGGCAGCGGAGGATACAAGCACCAACAGCAAAGTTGTCTCCATGCCACGGCTCGGCGGCCTCCATCATCGATACGAACTCGCCGCCTGACTCGCCAGTGCAATCAACTCTCAACGAAGTCGAATATGACCGCCCGCCCGGAGTGCGCCGGCTGACATTGCGCGATGTGCTTTGCCCTACTCGGCTATCGGCGGCGATACTTCCCGTACCGAAAACTGTGTCAGGGTGACGGCGCTTTGCGCCCCCTAACGGTTAAGAGCAGCGTCCACTTGGGTCCGTATGGAATTTTGGCGAGGGACAGCGAGCGCAGGCTGCCGTGGCTGCCTTGCAGCGCGGTATCGTCCGTCTTTAGCAGGCAGTGGTGGAACGAATTGGATTTTCTGCATACCGCCTGGTCGAAGGGTGACGGTGTTCGTCGTGCTGGCAATCGCTTTTAATGGGGCGCCGCTGATGCGCCAGCAGATTTGGGAACTCTCCTCCGTCCTTTCGCGGGCCCGCTCTCAGGCACGACGTGCGTGAGCAGATCGCGCACTATACTGCGCATTCATTCTCGAAGGACCGACAAGCGAGCACCCAAGTCATCCCGGATCGCTGCAACGCGCAGCGCGAATCAACCGAAATCGAACCAGCCTTAAAGCGGTTTCACAATTACTGTATCCGGGAAGCACAGTTCTAAAGTGATTTTGTACTCAAGAAAAAGGCACCTTTCTCGGGACCAAAAACGGCATGTAAATTGTGGAACCGCTCTAGCCGCCATTTCTCACAGGGGATCGATTTGATGGCGGGCGGCGGTGCGAAGCCTGCGGGAAGAGCCATCAACCGGCTTGAAATCGGCTTGGCGATAGGTTCGGCAAGTACACGGAGAGG
>JBEKGH010000057.1:0-38910 GCA_050012895.1 Occallatibacter sp. | reverse complement strand
CTGATGGAGGCGCAGGAAAAGGACGAAGTCCTCACCGGTGTCTTCTACATCAATACGCAGAAGCCGACCTTCATCGATCAGCTGAATATGGTGGATGAGCCGCTGGCCACGCTGCCTGAGTCGTTGACGCGCCCACCGAAGTCGGCGCTCGAAGCCCTGATGACGAATCTGCAATAGGGAGTTCGTTTAATCTCGCAAAAAGAGCGCTTGCCCATCGCGGGCAGGCGCTCTCTCTTTTGTGGGATCTGCATTTCTCGCCCCGTTAACTGCCAGTGGGGCGGCCGGCTTTGCAAAGACACGTGTTTACTTTTGCCATAACAGGCGTGAGTATGCAGAGCTTTGCGGGCTATCGAAGCACTCGCTGGGCAGATCAGGATCAGGGCTTTTTCTACGATGCCTTGCCGCGTAGCAACTTTCCGGCATTGCCGCGCAGCAACTGCTCGGCACGGAACCAGTCTTCCTCGTGGTGCCCGTGCGTGCGTCCGCGCTCGATCCAGAAGCGATGCGCAAGTTCGGCCACCTGTTCGTGGGAAATAAAGACAGAAGCTTCCATTTGCAGAACTTCCGCCTTTACGGGCTTTTCCATTTGCAGAACGTTCGTCTTCTTTGCTGCGGGTTTGCGGGGTTTTGCGGCAGCCTTGGGAGCTGCATCCGTCTTCTTGGGTGACTTTGCCATTCTTGAAACCTCCTGGGGGATGAAGGAATTAAATCGAGCAACTATATATAGAGAATACCGGAGAATGAGGTGCTTCTCAAGTGAAGTAGCTGTGAAGAACCTTGGTTATAAACCCAAGCGAACCCGGACAGGCCAGGTTTACGTTGAGGACGTGCGATTTTTGTGGGTCCGCAGCGGCAACGTGTATCGTGATTGAAAGCTGGAAAGACCATGACCATCCCCGCCATCGATGCCACTGCGCTCACCCGCCGCTTCGGAGACTTCACCGCCGTCGACAATGTGAACCTGCGCGTCGACGCCGGGCAGTTCTTCGGATTCCTCGGCCCCAACGGCGCGGGCAAATCCACCACCATCAAGATGTTGACTGGCTTGCTGGCGCCGACCTCGGGCAGCATCCGTATCCTCGGTGGAGACCTCCAGGCCAACTCCGCAGACATCAAGCGGCAGATCGGCGTGGTGCCGGAGGGCATGGCGCTCTTCGGCCGCCTGACCGCCGACGAATACCTGCAGTTTGTGGGGCGCATGTACGGCCTGGACCGTGCTACGACGCTCAACCGCACGCGGGAGCTACTCGAGTTCATGCAGCTGGCCGGCGAGCACAAGAAGCTGATCGCCGACTTTTCGCATGGCATGCAGAAGAAGCTGGCGCTCGCAGCGGCAGTCATTCATGGGCCCAGGGTGCTGTTTCTCGATGAGCCTTTCGAGGGCGTCGACGCAGTGGCCGCAGGCACTCTGAAGTCCATGCTGCTGAGGATGATTGCGCGCGGCGCGACCATCTTTCTCACCTCGCACGTACTGGAGATTGTGGAGCGGCTGTGCACGCACATCGCCATCATTCATCGCGGGCAACTGGTGGCGCAGGGCTCGCTCGATGAGCTGCGCGCGGGAGCCTGGCGCGTCGGACGGCCCGGAATCCAGGAAGGCGTCGTGTCCCTGGGTGAGGCGAAGCGCAGCTTGGAGCAAATCTTCCTTGAGATTGTAGGCGCGGACCGCGAAGGCAATCCCGCCGCCACGGCGCCCGAGCAGGAGCTCTCATGGTTGAGCTGACGGGCCCGGAGAGTGTTCCTGGCTCCTTGCCGCCCATTCCGGCGAGCACGCAGTTGCTGGCCGTCGCGTGGCTGCGCTGGCGCATTTTTGTCAACGGCATGTTTCGCAAGCGGCCCAACGGCAATCGCCAGATTGCCGGGATGGTCTTTGCCACCCTCCTGCGCCTGATCGTCTGGCCAATGCTCGCGCTCATCGTGGTCGGGCCCGTTGCGGCCAGCGGATTCTTTGCGTGGATGGCGATCTCCCAGGGTCACCCCCAAAGCCTTGCGTCGCTGCTGCTGGGCATCGCATTGCTTTGGCAGTTTGTCAGCATCAACGGCCTCAGCATCGCCGCCACAATCCCCACCTTCGATCCCGCGTCGCTGGTCCGCTTTCCTCTCCGCTTCGGCCGCTATTTTGTGTTGCGTTCGCTCCTGGGCCTGATGACGCCCAGCACCATTGTCGGTTGTCTGGCTGTGCTGGCCGCCGCGGTGGGCATCGGCGTGGCGAATGCGTCGCTGGCGCTGCCCGCGCTGGTGGTGATGGCGGTCTACGCATTGATGAATATTTATCTCACGCGCATGATCGGCGCATGGATGGAGCGCTGGCTGGCGAACCGTCGCTTCCGCGAGATTTTCAGCATGTTGATGGCGCTGTTTGCCGTCAGCATCCAGTTCTTGAATCTGCAGCGGAACCCGATGCGCGCGCACGGCACTCGGAGCAGCTGGATAATCGCCGTTCTGCATTCTTCCGGATCATATCTTTACTGGCTGCCGTCTGGTTTTGCAGCGCAGGCGATTCTGCTCGTGAAGCATCCCCTGGCAGCGGTCGCTCAGTTTGCTGGATTGCTGGCAAGCACCGCGCTGTTCGCGGCGGTATTTGCCATCCGGCTGCACAAACAGTTTCTCGGCGAGTATTTGAGCGAGGGCGCGGCCCGGAGCGTACCTGTGCAATCGGCGCCGCGCGAAAAAGCTCCGGAGCCGGAGCCCGCTGCCCTATCCTCGCCCGATGCGTCCGGCGCCATTTTTTCGCCCACCGTGACCGCGTGCCTGCGCAAAGAGTGGTTCATACTGCGCGGCAATGGAATGCAACTGATCGGATTAATCACGCCGCTGATGTTCGTGGTCATCTTCGGCATGAACCGGTCATTCTCTGCCATCACTTCAAAGTATTTTCTTCCTTCGGCGATTGCCTACGTTCTCATCGCCGCTCTCAGTTCGCTCTATAACATCTTTGGCGCGGACGGCCGCGGCGTGCAGTTGTATCTGCTTGCGCCCATTCGTATGCTCGACGTGGTGTTGGCCAAGAATCTGATGAGCCTGGCGGTGATCGTTGTCCAGGTGGGGCTAGCCTGGATCATCATTTGCGTGCTGGCGCGAGCGCCCGTTCCGATTTCGATGCAAATCGCCACCGCGTTGTGGACAGTCTTTGTCGTGGCCATGAATCTGGCCATCGGAACACTGCGATCGATCCAGGCGCCGCGCCACTTCGTGCCCGGGCAGGCAAGGCAACTCCGCGTCAGTCCGACCAATCGCACCAGCGCATTGCTGGTTCTCGCAGTGCTGTTCGGATGCATGGTGCTGCAAATTCCCGTGGCCATCGCATCGAGTTACCTCAAATTGCCATGGCTGGCCGTGTGGGTCTTCGGCCCGCTTGCCGTCGCGGCGGTCTTTGCCTATGCGCTGATCTTGCGCAGTGCCGAGCGGCTCATCTTTGCTGCACGCGATGTATTCGCAGAAGAACTCTGCAAGGCGTAGGCATCCGGGGAGTGAAACCAACGCCGGAAAGAGACCCGCCCGGCGCTAGCCCCGGCAACTCCGCTAACCTCGCCAACTCCGCTAACTCCGCTAACCCCGCTAACTCCGCTAACCTCGCTAGCTCCGCTTGTCTTCTTTGCTAAAGGTTGACATCCGCAAGCCTCCGCCGATAGCATCCTCAAGAGACCGGTCTCCCAATAAATCCCGCTCACGTTTTTCCCGAACATGGAAGAGAGCTATGAATCGAAGAACCTTTAATAAGTTGGCGGGCTTTGCCGCGCTGGCCGCGCTTGCCGATATCGAGATCGACGCCGAACAGGCCGCCGCCGCCGGCGGCGAACTCGTCCTGCAGGATGACAAGTTGCTGGTCGCCTTCGACCCCGTTTCCGGCACCCTCACGCGCATGGAGTACAAGCCGGCCAAGTGGACCGTCGAGCGGCGTCCCGCTCTCGGCGCTTCGTTCCGGATGCTCGTTCCCATCCCCAATCGCCGCGCTAACTTCGTGCTCGGGCAAAATCAGAAAGCGGCCAGCGTGGAGAAGATCTCTGCGAACCAGGTTCGACTGGTTTGGAAGGACCTGGCGAGCGAGCACGGCGGCGTGCTGCCCATCACGTTTACCGCAACCGTAACCCTCAAGGACGGCAGGCTCAGTTTCGACAGCACGCTCGAGAACAAATCGCAGTACCGGGTCGAGACCGTCGACTATCCGTACTTCGGAGACCTGAATCCACCCACACCGCAATCCACTGTGGCTGCGCGAACCATGTGGTACGGCAACCTCGGCAGCGATGAAATCTATCCCAACTTCGCCAACGAGAAAGGCTACTGGGGTGTCGACTTTCCCATCAAAACCTTCGGCTCGCATCGCAGTCTCTTCTGCCTGATTCAGGCCAATACCGAAGGACTTTACGTGGAGATGCCGGACCCCAGGCTGCCCTACTACCTCGAATACACCTTCGAGCAGCATCCCGGCGTGGTGCATGGCGCGGTGATTCCGAAAGCCGATGAGTTTTCCGGTTTTCCGGTGCATCAGGAGTTCCGCATCTGTCACTTCATCTTTGCCGATCCCAATTCGACAAAGAACCTGGCTCCCATTGTGATGCGCGGCTACGAAGGCGACTGGCATGCAGGTGTCGATGTTTATAAAGAATGGCGCAACACCTGGTTCAAGACGCCGCACCTTCCTGAATGGGCGAAGGATGTGCATTCCTGGACCATGCTGCGCATGAACACGCCGGAAGAGGACTACACCATCTCTTACAAGAAATTTGTGGAGTACGGCGAGGAGTATGCCAGGTACGGCGTAAAAGCGGTGCAACTGATCGGCTGGAACATCGGCGGCCAGGACCGCGACGATCCTTCGCAGGACACCGATAACAATCTAGGCTCCTGGCAGGAGTTTCACGATGCCATCGCCAGGGTGCAATCGCTGGGTGTAAACGTAATCTTGTTCGGCAAGTTGAACTGGGCCGATCTGACAACCAAGTGGTACACCGATGAACTCTACAAATACGAGGCCAAAGATCCCTACGGAATCCGCTACGAGCAAGGTGGTTATGATTACCTCACCCCCACGCAACTGGCCGGCATCAATACGCGCCGCCGCGCCGTGATGGATTTTCTCGATCCTGCCTACCAGGACGTTGCGGCCCGGGAGTTCAACAAGATTCTGGCGCTGGGCTCCACTGGCTGGCTTTGGGATGAAATCTGCCACCATTCCGGAGCCATCTACAATTTCGCGCCCAGGCATGGTTACAACCCGCCAGGATACATATACGCCGGCGACCTGCCCATCAGCGAGCGTCTTCGCGCTGCTGCCGACAAAGTCAGCCCCGATTTTGTTTTCGCCGGCGAAGGGCCGCAGGACTGGCTGATGCAGTACTTTCCGGTGGCCGAAACCGGTGTGAGCGCCACGCCGATCTGCCAGTATCTCGATACCGGAAATTCCCTTATGATCGCCGGAGTGAGCGGCTTTGATGATCGCGAACAGTTGAATATGATCCTTCTCACCCGATGCGTGATCCAATACGAGCCCCTTCTCTACAAAGGGCACCTGCACGATTTCCCGCTCACGATGGCCTACGGCAAGAAGATCGACGATCTGCGGCGGAAGTACAAGGCCTACTTGTGGGACGGCGCCTTCCGCGATACTCTTGGCGCCGAAGTGAGCGCCGACGCGACCTTCCGCTATGCGGTCTTCCTGGCGGAGGGCGGCAAGCGCGCCGTGGTCGTCATCAACCCGAGCTCGACCAGCGACCTCACTGCCAAGGTGAACCTGCCGAATCCCGGCAAGCTCATTGCAGCAACACCTGAGGATCCGGACGGTCGGACAACAACGGGGACGGTACAAATTCCGGCGCGTTCCGCCGCAGTAGTGATTGAACTCTGAAAATCGGGCGGGAGGCGAGCGACTACAACTCCCACCAATCGAGCAGCGCCATGCGCGGGTAGTACAAGCCGCCGCGTACCGCTGCATCTGCGCCGTGCAGGTTGCGCAGAACCTTTGCGTAGGCCTCAAGCTGCGGCGCGAATTCGCTGCGCAACGCGACCAGCGCGGCTTGGGGATCGAGGCTGTCCCCTCGTGCGGTTTCATAGTCCGCCGTCTTGTAATCCGCCGTCTTGTAATCAACGATCCACCAGGTGGCGTCGTCCGTCGAGGATTGCGGCGTGGGCCCGGCGCGGAAAACGCGATCGACCTGCACGTTGCGCAATTCACCGGCGACGACTCCCGTCCATCGCGCTTCGCTCGCGGCATCGGCGTGCGCAGCGAGAATCCATCGCGCTTGCGGGTCCTCGGCTGCGCGGAGAACCATCTCCAGCGCCTGTGCGGCAATGCGGTTTGCCTGGCTGGCGTCGATGCCGGAGGCGCGGACGTTCGCGGCGATGCGCGGCTGCAGACGGACCAGCGACTCACGAGCGACTTCACTTGCTTGGGTGGCGAAAAGCTGTGCGAAATGTTGAAACAGCTCGTGCACGGCTCTGCCGAGCGCGCGTGAAAGCAAGCCGCCCTCATGGCGCTCATAAAGCCGTCCCGCGCCGACCGGCGGCTCATCGGTTGCGAATGGGAATTCTGCGCATGCGGGTTGGTAACTCGGCGGCAGACGGCGCATGCGTGTTGGATTCAGTACAGGTGGCACAATGCGCATTTCGCCTTCGCCTGAGGCCGCGAGCGACTCAATCGTGGAAGGCTCGGCAGTTGCGGCGCGGGCCGCCGACCACTCATCGAACCGGAGGAGAATTTCAGCTTCCCATGCGGGCCATGCCGTCAGGAGCAAGCTTTCGCGCGGCATCACCAGCTCGGTGGGAACGCCGTCCGCGCTCTTGTACGACGGGCGCGCAAAGAGGTGCAGTTCTTCGCGAGCGCGCGTAGCGGCCACATAAAGGATGCGGCGCGCTTCGTACTGCTCGCGCTCACGGCGCACACGATCCACCCAGATCTTTGCGGCGCCCCGATCGGCGCCCTTTGGCGGTAGCGGCGCGACGAGAAATTCCGTGATCGCGGCAGACTCACCGGCATCGGCATCGGCTTCGGCTTCGGGCGGCAGGCCGCGCTCCAGCCAGGAAAGTAATTCCTGCTTGTTGTTGCCCGCGCCGGCTTGCAGATCGGGCACAATCACGACCTCGAATTCGAGGCCCTTCGCTTCGTGAATGGTCATCAATTGCACGCCGCAGTCGATTTCCGCTGCGGGATCGGGCTGCGCCTTGAGATCTTCGAGGGCCGCGTCGAGCGCGGGGCCCAGCAAATCGGGCGCGCCTTGCGGCAGGGTATCGAGGCGTTGCCACAGCAGGTCGAGATTGGCGCGCGCCGCAGCGTCGACGCACTCCGCGCCGCCCAGGCTCAGCCAAACCTGTTCGAGCCAGGTGCCGAGTGTCGCAGAGGGCCGCGTGGAGCTTAGGCGCTCGGCGAATTCAATGGCGCGCAGCACCCGTTCCAAGGCCACGCGGCCTTCGTTCGACAGCAGCGTGATGCGCTCCGCGAGCAGTTCCGGCACGGGGCATGACTTCAACGGCTCGTCGTCTGCGCTGACCAGAGTGTGCAGATCGGCAAGCGAAAGTCCGCACCATGGCGCGCGCAAAACGCCCAGCCACGCGACGCGGTCTTCACGATTGAGGAGTGCGCGGGCCAGCGCCAGGGCGTCGATGATCTCGGGGCGATCCTGCAAGGCCTCCAGCTTGACGGCGCGGAACGGAATTGCCGCTTCACGCAGCGCCTGAGCCACCGGCACAAGCGCCTTGCGCGCGCGACCGAGGACGGCCACACGGTATTTGTGGTTGGCCGCGCGAGCTTTCTCCATTTGCGGCAGATGGCCGCGGATCAGCGCCACGATTTCTTCCATCTGATCCTCGAGCGCGGCATCACGTTGCATTTTGATGGCGTTTTTTTGCTCAGGGCTTAGGCTCCGCGAGTTGCCGCACGACGCCGGCGTAAATTCCAGGTGGAGCTGAAGGTGCGGGGACGATTCACTGGCAGGTTGAGGACCAGCTTGCGCATCGCCGCTGCGCGCGGGCTCAGCTTCGACAAAGGTGATGCCGTCGCCGCCCGCAAAAATCTGCGTAAATGTGCCGTTGATATGTTCGACGAGTGGCCGCGCAGTGCGGAAGTTTGCCGTCAGCAGCACGGAGTCGAAGAGCAACGGTAGATCGTCGGGAATCTCCAGGCCAAGCTGCTCGGCGCGCGGAAAAAGTTCGGTATCGGCTTCGCGAAAGCCGTAGATCGACTGCATGGGGTCGCCAACCACAAAGCAGGTGCGGTCCTCGCGCCCAGACCACGCAGCGATGAGATGCGCGAGCAACTGGTGCTGGCGGCGGCTCGTGTCCTGGAACTCGTCGACCAGCAGGTGATGGATGCCGTCGGCGAAGCCCTGCGCGGCATCGACCGGCAAATCATCTTCGCTTTTGAGCGCCTTTTGTGCAATCTGCGCAATTTCAATGAAGTCCGCCGCAGCAGTTTCGGCGAATACCACGCGCAACTGGCCTGCCGCGTGGCGCAGGAGCGTGAAACATGCCCGGACGATCTCCCACTCTTCTTCGGAGTAGCGGGCCGGCGGGAGATCGCGCACTGCGGCGAGGGCTGTTTCGAGACTCGGGACAGCGTTGAGCAGAGCAACCAGAGATGAAAAGCGTGCTTTTCCTGCGCGGCCTCGTGCCGTCGATGGAAATCCGTCGGAGGTTTTCAGGCCCTTTTCCAATCGCCAGGTTCCGTGCTTGGTTTGAAGGAACCGGGCAAGCGCTGCGAACGCGTCGCAAGGGAGATCCTCTGCGGAAAATGGCGCGGAGGGTATTTCGGCCCATTCAGCAAGATCCCAGGGAGAATTCTCACCAGGCTCTTCGCATGCAAAGCGCGCCAGTGCGTGCGCCTCTTCGAGCGCGCCGGGAGACTGATCGAGCAAATAACTCACCGCGGTTAGGTGGTCCTGCACCTTGCGGACAAATGGGCGCTCTAAGGTTTTGCGCAGGCTGTCCCAGTCCGGGTCGCGATCAAGAACAAAATCGTGCATCCACTGGTCGCGCTTTTCGAGCATGGTCACGACCTGGTCTTCAAGATCTGTCCAACTGTTGTCGCGCCACAAAAGCAGCGTTTCGATGGCCGCGCTCAGCGTTGCGTTGTCTTTCCCAATCTGCTCGAGTGTGCGGCGCGCGGCGCGGCGATACAACTCCTTCGGCTGCGCGTAGATCTCCAGGCTTCCGCCAAGGCCGGAGAGAATGGGCTGCTGCAGGGCGATCTCACGGCAGAAGGAGTCGATGGTAGAAATGCGCAGTTGCGCAGGAAGGTTGAGAAGATCCCAACCGAGAGCGTGCGAACGCGCAAGCGCGCGCTGCGCCAGCGACTCCATGGAGAAAGTTTCGGACGTAGCTTGGTGAGCGCCGGCAACCACAGCCTTCTCAAGCTCGGAGAGAATGCGGTCACGCATCTCGGCAGCAGCGGCCTTGGTGAAAGTGATGGCAACAATCTCGCCGGGCTCGTTGACCTCGCTTAGCAAGCGGAGAAAGCGGCGTGTGAGCAGATCGGTTTTGCCCGAGCCGGCCGGCGCGCGCACCAGGATGGAACGCGCGGCGTCGAGCGCGCGCTCGCGTTGTTGCTGATCGGGAGGCGGAGCTTTTTGCTTGTCAGGCATCGCCTGCCTCCTCCGCGTCGCCGTCCTCGTCTTCAGCTTGCGGCGGATTTTCCTGGATGCGGCACAGCGCCTGCAGGCCGCAATGTTCACAGGTTTTCGGGTAGTCGCGCGGATCGACTTGGGCGCGGCCCGCAACGAAATCGCGCGCCATCTCTTCTATGTACGTGCGCCACGCGCGCATCTCGTCGTCCGTGAGAGGTCTCTTCACAAGAGCTTTGTTGGCGCTGAGGCTGCTCATCAACGTGGCCCGGGCGTCCTTCACGCGCCCCAGGAATTCCTTGTGCTTTCCTGCGCGAATCTGCGCGAAGACAAGGCCGCCGGCGTTCTCCGGACCATCGTCAAGCGCAAAGCCGGCGTAGAGCGGCAGTTGCACATCGTCGGGGCGGGGAAGATCCCACGAACTGGTCGACACCGCGCCCGACTTGTAGTCGATGACAAGCAGAGAATCGTCATTCAAGCGGTCGATACGATCAAGGCGCACCTTGAGCGCGAGGCCGGCAATCGCAGGCCGCGCATCAACTTCAGTTGCAGCCACAATAAACGGTACGCGTTTCGATTCGTAGCCAAGCCATTCGGTAACGAGACCGGTGAGGCGCGTCGATTCGAGCTCGAGGTACCTTGGCGGCATGCACTCACGCGCGCGAACAGGCATTTTCTCCCGCATTACGCGACGCACGTTGCCTTCGACAAAAGCGCCAAGGTCGGCGAGAGCCGCAAGTTCCGCGTGGTTGCGGATGCCGCTGGGAGGGCCGCCCCAGACGAAGTGCAGCACTTCATGGAGCAGAAGGCCGCGTTCCTGGACCGTGAGTCCGGCTTCGCCCGCGTCCCACTTCTTCGCATCGAGGCGCGCCGTTGCGAAGGCCTGGAAGGCGCATCGCGACTGGGTGGTAAGAATGTTGGAACCACCGGAGACATCGCGAAGAGGGTAGGGAAGTTGCGTCGTATCGTCGAACGCAACGGTGAGCGGATCGGGGAGTGCTGCCGCTTTGAGTTCGGCGGGCAGTGCTTGGGCCAAGCCCGCGACGTGCACCGCCAGCCGCGACGGGCGCGTCTCGACCCCTTCGCTCTGCCGCGCGTAACTGAAGTGAACCTCTGGCGCCGACGCGAGCACCCGGCGCGTCATGGCATTGGCAAGATCCCAATCGAGTTTTGGCGAAGCGTGCGGCATTCCGGCCTCGCGCTGCACGGCGATTGGAATGAGTGCATGCGTGACGCCGGCCGCGGGCCACGCCTCTTCGCTCGCGCCCAGGAACCAGATGGCATCGGCGGTAAGGCCCGCGGACTCTGCGGGACCCGCAATCAGGATGGGCGCGTCCTGCGACTCGGGCGCGAACAGCGTCTCATCGACGGCACGATCGAGCGCGGCAAGAAAATCGCTCCACGCGATGCGGCGGCCATCGAAGCCGAGCGAAGCGCAGTCATCCACAGTCTGTTGCCAGCGGCGGAGGGCCTGGAATTCTGCGCTCGTAAGTGGCCGTCCGCCGGGCCAGCCCGCCATCTCAAGCAGCTGCGCCGAAAACTCAGCCCAGGCGAGCGGAGTTTGCAATTGGCGCGCAAACTCCTGCAGTCGTTGCCGGGCATGCGTCATGCGCACGGTCCACTCGACGGGCAATTCGGCGCGCATGCGCTGGCGCATAAATTCCGCGAGCGTCCAGCGCTGCCGTTGCAGGCCGCGGCGGCGCAGGGCGCGCATGAAAGCCGTCAGCGCACGCGATTCGCCGGGCGAAGCCGCGATCTGGTCGGTCGCGAGGAGCCAGTCGAGCGCGTTTTCAGCGATGGCGTCGCTCAGCCAGCGGAACAGCAATTGCGCGCCGCGCACGAGCGCGATCTGGCCGAGTGGCACGCCAAGCGAAAATTCCAGTAGCCTTGCGGCGTCCGGTGAATTTTCACTGGCGCCCAAATAGCGAAGAAACCCGCGCTCGATTTCACCGCGGCGCTTGCGCGCGTCCTGGGTAATCACGAGCAGGCGCGCTTGAGGATCGGACGCGAGCTGGGCCTTCGACCAAAGCGCACAGGCGGCGACTTCCGCGGCAGGATCGGCTGCGAGGTGAAATTCCACTGTTTCCGCCGTCGCGCCGAGTGGAGCTTGACGCACTGCACCGTCAACGCCCCATGCAGCGAACAGTTTTTGCTGTGTGGGCAGGATACGGTCGAAGCCGGCAAGCAGAAGCGGCGGGCGCTCCGTGGCGCCGGCTTCAAGTTCGGCGCTGAGTTGAAGCGGAAGGCGTGCGGCGCTCAGCAGCTTACTGTCGCGGCAGAGTTCGTTGAATGCAGTGAGCCAGCCACTGAACGCTCCGGGGTCCTGATCCCAGCCGATGCGCGCGTTGTCTTTGAGAAGTTGCGGGGCGTAGTCGCAGAGCAGATGGTGCGCCTCCATGGCGAGCGTGGCCAGCCGATCGCCCGCGCCGGCGAACTGCACGGCTTCAGGCGCGGCATGCGCCACAATGCGTGCCCATAGCGATTGCTCCTGGAGCGGACTCAGCGCCACGCGGCCGTCCAGAAAACGCTCATCGCCGCGCTCATCCCACGCCGCGCGAGCGAAACTTTGCCAATCATGAATGTTGGGAGTGGGCCACGCGGTCAGCCCTTCGGCACGGCGGGCACGATGAAAAGCCAGGGCGAGGGATCGCGCGGCGCGTTCGCTGGCGGTGACCACGATCCCGCCGTCGCGCAGCCACGCATCGATCTCCACCGCGGACGTTTCCCCCATGGCAGCGTTATACGCTGCGAGGCGGTCGGCGCGCCAACCGGCGGATGCGGTCGAAAGAACGCGGCTGGTGCCATCGCCTATACTTGTGCGTTGACCAATCGGCTCCGCAGAAAGGCGCTCGTATGAAGTGGGCGACAAAGCTTGCCGGCATTGCATTGGGTGCAGCATCGATGACGGGACCACTGTGTACCGCTGCTCCCGCGCAAACACCGGGAACTTCCATTGCCCCGGCCGCCATGCCCCAAGTAGGAACTGTGGACGAACGCTTTCAGTCCTACAACATTGAAACGGTTGAAATTACCGGAGGGCGATTCTGGAAACCGTATTCCTCGACGGACGCAGCGCACTCGGCCACGCAGCCGGCGGCAAACACGTTGCCGGGGACCGATCCGTCGCTCTATGAATACCGCCCGCCCATTGATTTGAGCAATGCGCGCCTGCGCAAGCTGGCCGCCGCGCTGGGGCCAGCCTATGTTCGCGTCAGCGGCACATGGATGAACTCAACCTACTTTCAGGATTCGGACGACCCGGCTCCGGCACAGCCGCCGCCAGGCTTCAATAGCGTGTTGACGCGCCAGCAGTGGAAGGGCGTGATCGACTTTGCCCACGCCGTGAACGCTCGCATCGTGACTTCGTTTGCAATGAGCACAGGGACGCGCGATGACGCAGGCGTTTGGACGCCGAAGGTGGCGCAGGCCTTTATGTCGTTTACCAAATCTGCCGGCGGAAGCATCGCCGCGGCGGAGTTCATGAATGAGCCCACATTTGCATCGGTGGGCGGTGCACCCAAGGGATATGACGCGCGGGCGTATGCGCGCGATTTTGTCGTGTTCCAGGCCTGGGCCAAATCGAATGCGCCGGAGATGCGGATCATGGGGCCGGGCGGCATCGGCGAGGGAACGCCGCTTGCGCCTCCGTTCATGCACCTGCTCACATCCGAAGGCATCCTGAAGGCCACGGGACCTGTTTTCGAAATCTTCAGCTACCACTCCTACGGAGCCGTCTCAAGCCGCTGCGCCGTCACGACTCCTGCAATTGGAACCACGAAGGAAGCCGCGTTGTCCGTGGATTGGCTCTCGCGAGGAGCCAGTGCCGAAGCGTTCTATGCTGCACTGCGCGACCGCTACGAGCCCGGAAAGCCCATCTGGAACAGCGAGACCGCTCAGGCCGCTTGCGGCGGAGACCGCTGGGCCACGACGTTTCTTGATACCTTTCGCTATCTCAATCAATTGGGCAGCCTGGCGCGGCTTGGTGTGCAAGTGCACATGCACAACACCCTCAACGCCAGCGACTACGGCCTGCTGGACGAGAAGACGCTGGAGCCTCGGCCGGACTACTGGGCCGCGCTGCTGTGGCGAAAGCTGATGGGCGCCACGGTGCTCGATCCGGGGCCTTCGCCGTCCGCAAATCTGCATCTCTATGCCCATTGCCTGCGCGACCAACCGGGAGGGGTAGCGCTCTTGGCCATCAATGCAAACAAAGATTCGCAACAAACGCTGCATCTTCCGCTGAGCGCGGAGCGCTACTCCCTGACCGCGGCCAATCTGACGGATTCCGCAGTCGACCTGAATGGGAAGCGGCTCGAATTGGGCCCGGGCGATACGTTGCCTGTTCTGCGAGGCGCGGCGGTTCACTCTGGGACGGTGACCCTTGCGCCGGCGAGCATTACATTTCTGGCCTTTCCCAAGGCCGGAAACGCAGGCTGCAATTAGCGAAAGCTAGTGGTCAGTCCACCAGTTGTACACTAGAAACAATGCGATCTCTGCTCGCCTGCGCCCTCTTCGCCGTTGCCGTTGTTGCCGGATGCCATTCCAGCCCGAAGCCCGAAACACAGAGCTCCGCTGCGCCGTCCTTCAAGGTATACAAATTGCGCGGGAAAGTGGTTTCGACCAATCCCGCAACCGGTGAAGTCACCGTCGATCATGAAGCCATTCCCGGCTTCATGGACGCGATGACCATGCCCTACAAGCTCAAGGATCCCAGCATTCTGAGCGAGCTTCATCCCGGCGACACCATCACCGCCGACGTGCTGGTTTCTCAGAATCCCGATGCGGACATTTTGCTCGATCATATTGTGGTGATTGCGCAGGGCAAGCCGGACTACAAGCCCGCGGTGTTCTATCACGTGCCCGCGCCCGGCGACGCGGTTCCGGATTTCAAGCTGCACAACCAGGATGGGCGCACTATCCAACTCGCCCAGTTCCGCGGCAAGACGCTGCTCGTCACCTTCATCTACACGCGCTGCCCGTCGCCTACTTTTTGTCCGCTGGTGACACACAACTTTGCGGTCATCGATCGGCAATTGGCGGCAACCCCGGCGCTCTACGCCAAAATCCACCTGCTCTGCGTGAGCTTCGATCCGGAGCACGACACGCCGGCGCGCTTGCGTGCCTATGGCGCGCAATACATCGGCAGCGACACCAGGAACGAATTTGCCCATTGGGATTTTGCGGTGCCCTCGCAGGCGGAACTGCTCGAGATGGCGAAGTTCTTCGATCTGGGCATTACGCACGGAGCCGATGACACCATTACGCACACGCTTTCCACCACGCTGATCGATGCGCACGGCAAGGTGGCGCAGTTTTATCCGGGCAACGAGTGGACGCCCGACCAGGTAGTTGCGGATGTGAAAAAGACAGCGACGAGCTCCTAGCTGTTAGCTTTTTCGTGTGGGTGCGAGGAGAGGGTTGAGGAAGCGGAATGTTTCGTATAGAGGTTTTGTGAAAGGGCACGACCGGGGAACCCACCCAGTGGGTGGGTCGCGTGCCGAAACGGATTCAGAAAAATCCGGGGCTTTAGCCACTGGGGGATTCTGACGGGGCCTGATCAACCATTGATGCAACTCTTTCAAGGAACGCAAGGAGAGAACGATGAAATACGGGTTGAATATTCGCGAGAGTGGCGAGTTTGATTTTCTGTCGTTGGGAGCGTTGGTGCACCGGCTTGATCCGGGCATCATTCCTTTCCGCAAGGCAACACAGTGCTTGATTCACGTCAGCGGCGGCGAGTTCAATGTAGCCGCCAATCTGTCAGACTGCTTCAAGATGAAAACCGCGTTGGCTTCGGCCATGGTGGAGTATCCCATCGGCGACCTGATCGCGGAGCGTGTACTCGCCATGGGCGTGAAGCCCATCTACAAACACTTTGAGCACAATGGCGCGACGGGCCCGAACATGGCCACGGTCTATAGCGATCGCGGCGCGGGCGTGCGGCCGCCCGTGGTGTTCTATAACCGCGCCAACGAAGCCGGCGCCATGCTCAAGTCCGGTGACTTCGATTGGAAGAAGATTTTCGCAGGTGGCGTGCGCTGGGTGCACTCAGGCGGCATCTTTGCGGCCCTCTCGCCCACCACGGCGCCCCTGGTTGCGGAGATGATGCAGGAAGCTAAAGCAGCCGGCGCCATCACGTCGTTCGATCTCAACTTCCGCGAGAAGCTGTGGAAGATTTCCGGCGGCGCGGAAAAAGCCGTCGAAACCATTGCGTCAATTGTGAAAAATGTCGACGTGCTCATCGGCAACGAGGAAGACCTGCAGAAGGGCCTCGGCATTCCCGGTCCCGATGTTCACGCAAAATCAAAACTCGATCCCAGCGTCTTCTTCGGCATGATCGACAACGTGGTCAAGAAGCATCCGCACGTGAAGATAGTGGCCACTACGCTGCGCGAAGTGCATTCCACCAACCGGCATAGCTGGAGCGCGGTGGCGTGGATCGACGGCAAGACCCATGTCGCGCCCACGGCGGAGCTGGACGTGATCGATCGCGTGGGCGGCGGCGACGGCTTTGCTGCGGGATTCATCTACGGACTGCTCAATGGCGAAGAGCCTGAGACTGCGCTCAAGCTCGGCTGGGCGCACGGCGCGTTACTCACCACGTTCATCGGTGACACCACCATGGCGACACTCGACCAGGTGCGCGCGTTTGCCAAGGGCGGCTCCGCGCGCATTCAAAGATAGCAGACAGCTCACAGCAAACAGCGAACGGCTTACGGCGAGCAACTTCCGACCGCGGACAACGCGATGCAACAAATCGGAAGCGGCCAGCTGTTTGCTGTCTGCTGCACGCTGTAAGCTGTTGTTTGGAGGTCTGCATGGCAAAAGTGACGTACGTTTTCGGCGTTTTGCTGATCCTTGTGGGGCTGGTGGGATACTTCGGCACGGGCAGCCTCCATCCCACGGCGCTGATCCCCGCATGGTTTGGCCTTGCGCTGGCCGTCGGCGGATTTCTCGCCGTCAGTCCCAGCGAAGGCCGCCGCAAGCTCTTCATGCATATCAATGTGACGGTTGGGCTGGTGGGCTTCATCGGCGCTGTTGCCTCGGCCTTGCATGGCTACGGGCACGCGCGCTCGCTCGGCGTGGATCCCGACTACAAAGCGATGACTGCTCAGCTGACCATGGCCGTTCTGCTGCTCATCTACGTGAATCTTTGCGTGCGCTCATTCATCCAAGCACGTAGATCGCGGCAGGCATAACGCATGGGTGGATTTCGCGGCGGAGGAATGGGAATGGGCATGCGCGCCGAGCGCTCGCCGCACGGGCGCAGCGCACGTGCCGGTCAGGCCGAGCTGCCCAAACCCAAACCAAACCTGAGAAAAATTTGGCCTGAAGTCAAGGCCCTCATCGCTCCGCGCAAGGTTCTCATCCTCGGCGGCCTGGTGTTGATGATCATCAACCGCCTCGCGGGTCTCGTGCTGCCTTACATGTCGAAGCCCCTGCTCGACAAGGTGCTATCTACGCAGCATCCGCAACCTGAACTGCTTTCGCGCATCATCTTCATCGTGTTTGGCGCCATGGCGGTGCAGGCGATCACCTCCTATGCGCTCACGCAATCGCTGTCCAAGGCCGGCCAGCGGCTGATTGCCGAGTTACGCCGCCAGGTGCAGCGCCACGTGGGCCTGCTTTCCGTGGCCTATTACGATGAGAATCGCACCGGCACGCTGGTCGCGCGCATCATGTCCGATGTCGAAGGCGTGCGCAACCTCGTCGGCACCGGGCTGGTGGAGTTCCTCGGAGGCATGCTCACAGCGGTTCTCGCCTTCATCTACCTGCTGCATCGCAGCGTCACAGTCACGCTCACGGTGTTTTCGGTATTGGGCGTGTTTGTCTTCGTTCTGCAGTATGGATTCCGCACCATCCGCCCCATCTTCCGCGAGCGCGGCAAGATCAACGCCGAAGTTACGGGCCGCCTGACGGAATCGCTCGGCGGCGTGCGCGTCATCAAGGGCTATCACGCCGAAAATCGCGAAGCCACAGTCTTTGCCGGCGGCGTGGAGCGGCTTTTACAGAACGTGATGAAGTCGCTCACCATGACCAGCGTGCTTTCCTCGGCATCCACCACGGTGCTTGGGCTGGTTTCAGCGCTCGTCATGTGGCTGGGCGGCCACAATGTGCTCCACGGCTCGTGGAGCGTGGGCGATTACTTCGCCTACAACATGTTTCTCGCCTTCATGATTGCGCCCGTCTTTCAGATGGTGAACATCGGCACGCAACTGACTGAGGCCTTCGCGGGCCTTGATCGCACCCACGAGATCATGTCCGAGCTCGAAGAGAATCAGACCCCGGGCCGCACGGTGAAGATGCCCCCCATCGAGGGCCGCGTGCAGTTCGACAACGTGGAGTTCGCTTACACGCCCGAGAAACCCGTGCTGCACGGCATCAGCTTCAAGGCCGCGCCGGGAACGGTGACCGCGCTGGTGGGCTCGTCGGGCTCGGGCAAGTCCACCATCATCAGCCTGCTCTGCGCCTTCCACACGCCCACGAGCGGCCGCGTGCTGGTGGACGATATCGATCTCGCTACCGTGGACCTGAACACCTATCGCTCGCAACTGGGCGTGGTGCTGCAGGAATCGTTTCTGTTCGACGGCACCATCCGCGAAAACATTATGTTCTCGCGCCCCGATGCGACCGAGGAGCAGTTTCTCTTCGCCTGCCACACCGCAAATGTAGACGAGTTTGCCGAGCGTTTTCCCGAAGGCTACGACACCATCGTGGGCGAGCGCGGCGTCAAGCTCTCGGGAGGGCAGCGCCAGCGTCTCTCCATCGCGCGCGCGTTGCTGGCCGCGCCGCGCATCCTCATTCTCGATGAGGCCACCAGTTCCCTCGACTCAGAATCCGAAGCCATGATCCAGAGCGGCCTCGCCGAGCTCATGTACGGGCGCACCACCTTCGTCATCGCGCACCGTCTGTCGACCATCCGCCGCGCCGATCAGATACTAGTGGTCGAGCAGGGCCTCATCGTCGAGCGCGGCAACCATGCTGAACTGTTCGCCCACCGCGGCCGCTACCATGACCTCTACACCCGCCAGCACGGCCTCGAAGCCAACCTCTTTCTCGCTCCGGGGGAAGGGGACGAGGTGAACGAGGTTGGCGAAGTGGAAGAATAGGGCGGCCCGAGGATTTGTCTAGTGACAGAGAAGCGTTGCTGGGCCTTTCAAGAACTTAGCGTCGTCTTGAGCCGTGACATTTAGCTTCAAGGTACGTAGACCGAGAGGTCGTTCCTCACGCCGAAATTGAGGGTCCCGGAAATCGGAGCGTCGCCCCCGCCGAATAGCCAGATTCGCCCGCTGCTGTCTGTCCAGCCAACTGCGCCATCGTGTGGCCCCGGGACATTGCTTGCCGAGGCGACACCTTGGGTGCCGTAAACGTCTGCGGAACCACCTGTGTCGCTGCCGCTCACCCACGTCCACGTCTTTGCCGCCGGCGAAAACTCCCACAAGTCATTGCGATCGTTCCCGCCGAAGAGCCAAAAGTTGCCACCGCCATCGGTCCACGTAACGGGCGCCTCCCGGAATCCCGGCGTGTTGGCGGTGGAGGGCGTTCCCTCGGTGCCGTACACGCTGCCCGCCCCCGGCGAAATGCTTCCGCCGACCCATGTCCACGACTTCGTGGAAACATTGAACTCCCACAAGTCGCCGAGACCCCCTCCCGGAGGCGGAGCGAAGCCGCCATACAGCCAGAAATTTCCAGTGCTGTCCACCCAGCTAGCCGCTGAATATCGCGCTCCGGGGAAATTGGCTGGGTCTGGAGTTCCCATCGTTCCATAGTTTCCCGCGGCATCCACAGTATCTGCGCCGCCTACCCAGGTCCATTGTTGCGTTGACGGACTGAACTTCCAAAGGTCGTTGAGCTCCCCTGCACCTACGGCCGAGCCATACCCATATCCGCCGAAAAGCCACAGGTTGCCGCTCTGGTCGGTCCAGCCGGCGGCGCCATATCTGCTACCGGGCGCATTGGCGGCAGAGGCGGTGCCCATTGTCCCGTAGACGCCCGTTTGGTTCAAGGCATTGGCGCCGCTTACCCATGTCCATTGTCCGGTCGCCGGGCTGAACTTCCACAAATCGTTGAGTGCACTTTCCTGCAGCGTCGAGTCAAAGCCGACACCACCGAAGAGCCAGAAGTTGCCACCGGCGTCAGTCCATGTGGTTGCCTGAGATCGCCCTCCGGGAAGGTTGCCCGCGGCTGCGGCGCCTTGCACGCCGTAAGCTCCGGGCCAGCTGAATGTGCAGGTCGGTCCGGACATGGTACACGCGGCGTTATTCCCACCCATGAAGGCCCATTCGTTCGTCGTTGGGTTATATTCCCACAAATCGTTCGGGTTGATTAATCCATTGGACGGGTATCCCGAATCGAAAACGTTCCCAGAGAAAAGCCAGAGATTGCCGCTGCTATCTTTCCACGCAGCGGAGTCAGTACGCCCGCCCGGCACGGCCGTCGCCGAAGCAACTCCCTTTGTGCCGTACACACCCGAGGGATTCGCCTGATTGCTCCCGTCGATCCAGGTCCAATCGCCGGCAACAAATGTTTGCGTCGTCGTCGTCGCTCCTCCACCAGAGCCGTTGCTTCCAGAGCCTCCGCAAGCGGCAAGAGACAGGAAGAACGGCGCACAAAGGAAAAGGGTCCCTCTCGCGGACGTGCGGAAACTGATTTGTTTCATCATGGCACCATCCCTTCGTGAATGCGGCATGGGGCAACCTCATTTGATCGCATTCAATGCTGGAAGACCGTATCGAACGAGGAAGAAATAAGAGCCGCGAAGGATGGGTGAGGACCTGTGAGCGGAAATTCCTCTCACAGCCCGAAGAAGCCAACAATATCGTACACCCACTCTTGGGGGTGCTTGACATTGGGGCTGGATTCTCCTCGGGGCACCCCAACGGTCGCCTCGGACGGGATGATCCTAAGCTCTCCGCGTTTCACCAGTTGACGCGCGTCCCATAATTTGAGAGGCTAGAAGTGGACTCAAAAGACGGAACAAAGGATCAACATGCGAGACGCAACCCCTCAGGGTACCTATAAGGTTCAAGCCCTCGACCGGGCTTTTGCTGTACTGGATCTGCTTGGTGAGAGCGAAACGCCGCTCGGACTGGCGCAAGTGGCCGCTTCGTTGCAGCTGCACAAGAGCACGGCGCACCGTTTCCTCATGGTTCTGGAGCGGCACCGCATGGTGGAGCGGACCACGAACGGCAAGTTCCGCCTTGGCCTGCGCCTGTTCGATTTCGGCAACCGCGCCATCGAGCAGTATGACCTCCGCGACCGCGCGCAGCCGCACCTGCGCCGCCTGGTTGCCGAGACCGAGGAAACCGCGCACCTGGCCCTTCTTGAAGCGGCGCGCGTAATCTACATCGACAAAATCGAGCCTTCCCGCTCGGTGCGCATGATCACCCGCATCGGCGCCAGCAACCCGGTGCACTGCACGTCGGTGGGCAAGGCCATCCTTGCCTTTTTGCCTCCGGAGCGGGCGGCCGACATCCTGCGCCGCGTGCGCTTTGAGCGCATGACCACCCGCACCATCGCCACGCCCGAAGCTCTGCGCACGGAGCTCGAAAAGACGCGGCGTCGCGGCTACGCGGTGGATGATGAAGAACTCGAAGAGGGTTTGCGCTGCATCGCGGTTCCGGTTCTGGACGCGCAGCGGCTGCCGGTCGCGGCCGTGAGCGTCTCGGGCCCTTCGTTCCGCGTCACCGCGCAAAAGCTGCCCGCGATTGCCAATCATCTGCTGCAGTGTGTGCGCGGCATCTCGATGGACATGGGCTACACGCCCGCCGGACGCGGCGCGCGCGTGGCCATCTCGGCGTAAACACTCGGCTCGTTCGACCCAGCACAAAGAACGGGTGCCCCACATCTCGTCCGCCGCGGCAGAGGATGATGTGGGAAAACACGCACAAAGATTGGGTGCCCCACATCTCGATTTTGAGATGTGGGAAAGCTCGAGCCTCAACTCGCCCCTGCTCAGCTTGCCGCAGCCGTTTGCACGCAAAAAAATGCGAGGCCGCGGAGGAAGCGCCTCGCACAAGTTGATAGCTATACCGGTTTCTCAGTTGCTATAGCCTCGAAGCCGTAACAACCTTCGCGTTTCGATGGGTCATCCGCCAAGAGTGAAGACGATGTTGATCGTTGTTTCAACTTCTACAGGCTGGTTATTGAGCTTGTACGGCTGATAGCGCCAGTTTTTCACGGCATCGACGGCGGCCTGCCGCAACATGACCGGCCCGTTCACAGCGCGCAAATCCTTAATCGTTCCATTTGTGGCGATAGTGGCGTGCAGTTCCACAGTGCCAGCCACGTGGGCTGTTTTAGCCAGAGGCGGATAAGCGGGCGGCGTGCTCTGAACCAACATTCCAGTTGCGATGCCAGATGAAATGGCAACCGGTTTTGCAGATGTAACTTTAACGGTTGGCTGTGTGCGTCCATTGAAGATGCCGGCATTTGTACTGCCGCCGCCCAGACCTTCCGCACCGCCCGTGTCAAGGCCGGGGGGAGGCGCATTTTCCGTAGCTTGCTTCGGAATCCGTGTTGGCGCGCTCAGTTGATCGTTCATCATTGTCGACTGCACCTGTTCCGGGGTAGCTCCCGGCTTTTCGGTGCCTGGCTGGCTATCCGTTGTCGGCTGCCGTTCGGTCCCTGCCGACGGCTTACCCTGTGCTTGCGGTTTGCTAGCCGGCGGGTTCGGCGTGTTCGTATTCGGCTGCGTATCGCTTGCTCCAGGAAGTGGCTGAACAGAATTTTTCGCCACGGACTTCGTTCCATGATGGAACACCGGAATCATGAAGAGGAGCGGAAGCAGAATTGCACCGGCGCTAACGCCAGCAATGATCATCCATTTCTTTTTCGCCGGCTTCTGCTCTGCCTCAACTTCGATTTTCTTCTCTGAAAACAACTGGAAGACAACCTCGTCGGCTTTGCGCTTCGTTTTCCCCGTGGGTTCGGGTGAGGTGCGCACTCCATCCACCGTAGCGGCGTTTGGCGAAACCGCCGCCACGGGAATCTCATCCGTCGAAGGGTGAGATTCTGGCGCGCGCGAATCATGGCTGGGCGAGCCATCCACCGACTCCTTCGTCAACTCTTGCTGCTTGACAATGACCGGCGCGGATGCGGTTGAGCCCGAATCGCTGGGTTTGTCCACCACGGGCGCCAGAAACGCTTCGCGGTCAGCGGGTTGCCCCGGAGACTTTTGAGTCTTGCTAAAGGAATGCGCGGCTTCCCACTCTTCCCATTCCGTACGGTCCACTGGCCAGGGCGCGGGAGTAGCTTCGCTATCCCAATCGTTGAAATCCTCTTGCTGCTTGACAAAGACTGATGTGGACGAGGCTGAACCCGAATCACGCGGCCCGTCCACCAGGGATGCCAGAAGTGCATCGCTGTCAGCGGATTGCCAAAGCGGTCTTGCAGCCTCGCTGAAGGAATCAGCGGCTTCCCACGCTTCCCTTTCACCAGAACGAACAGGCGAAGGCGCAGCAGAAGTTTTGCCATCCCAATCGTTGAAATCCTCGGGAAGCGTTTCAGGTAGCAACGGAGCTAGTTCTTTTGGAGATGCCATTGACCGTCCTCTCCTTTCTCGTAGACAGCGCCTTTGTACGTACGCGTTTCGCGTGCGTTTGCCTCAGCGGCAGTGCTTTCGTCTGTTACTTCCGCCGGTGCCGGATCTTCAGGGGCAGAGTGGGTTGCGATGAAGGCCCGCGCGGACTGAGTCTCGGGGGCTGCGCTTGGCAATGGAGTCATGTCAGGCGATCCTTCTACCTCAAGCAACACCGCGGCCTGCGCCGTCGCGTATTTTTCAGTGTCCGAGGGAGTGAATGATGCGGAGAGGGTATACTTCCCCGGCGCCAGTACGTGGCCCGCCGAAGGAGTGTAGACAAATGTTCCCGGAACCGATGCTGTGGCGTTCATCTGCATGATGCTCAGCGCCGTGCCGTAGGGAATGGCAGAGGGGGTTGGCCACGTGATAAGGGCAGGTATCTTCTCGGCAACAGCGAGTGAAACCACCGCGCGTACCACCGTGTAATTCAATGTGTCGGTCGGAGTGAAGGTTACTGAGAGCTCATGCACTCCCGGCGCGAGTACTTCCCCGGCTCGCGGTCTGTAGGCAAATGATCCCGGCACTGTTGCTGTGGCATTGAGCTGAGTGGCGCTAAGGGCGGCGCCCTGGGCGATCGGCTCCGATGCCGCCCACGTGACGGCTGGAGTTGCCTTGGCCACCTTCAGCGAAACGGAAGTCTGCGATTCAGAGTAGGTCAGAGTATCCGCAGGATTGAAAACCACCGACAGTCTATGCTCGCCTGCCGCAAGCACCGCTCCTGAGCCAGGATTGAATTCGAACGTTCCCGGAATCGGCGCCATGGCACAGAGTTGCATGTCGCTGAGCTGTGTGCCGTATGTAATCGAGTCGGGTGTCGGCCATTGGATGGCGCACGCCGCCTTGGCCACTGTGACCGGCACGGTGGCCTGTGCTGTGGCGTAGCTCGTGCCGTCCGCGGGCGTGAAGACTACTGAGAGCGTATGCCTTCCCGGAGGCAGCACTTCGCTCGGCGCGGGAGAATAGTCGAATTTTCCAGGCACCTGTGCCGAGGCATTCAGTTGCGCAGCGTCCAATGCGGTGCCGAAGATCATCGTGCCAGGTTTTGGCCAGGAAATGATCGGCGTTGCCTTGGTCACAGCAATTGAAATTGCGGCCTGCAGCGGAGCGCAGCGGCCGGAATCTGCCGGAGTGAAAGTGACCCACAGCGTGTGCGTTCCCACCGGCAGCACATAGCCTGGGCCGGGGGTATAGATAAGAGTTCCTTCAACCGATGCTGTGGCATTGAGCTGCGCGGAGGTGAGCTTCTCTCCGTAGGCAATGGGATCTGGCCCCGGCCACGTGATGACCGGGGGTGCACCCGCCTCGATGAAAGCCAATTTCACGGGGTCCGGCCGTTCATCGTTGGCATGATCTACCTGCACAAAACCTCTTGCAGAACTTCTAGGTTCAAAATCGCCCTTCTTTTCCGTTGCAACGGCGCGTCCGGTAATCGAGTTCGCCATCTCAAGGCTGATGCGCGAAATGGGCGTTTCTGTAATGCCGGTTTCGCCGCTCTGCAGCGCTCGCGCAGCGTCCTGATCATTGGGAAGCTTCCAGCGCACCGCCTTGCCCAGGGCCTTGGCGATCACATCTTCGTTCACCGTCTCGTGAAAACGGGAATCAAACCTGTTGATGACGATTTCCAGGTTCGGACTTCCTTCAGTGAAGAACTGCGAGATCAGGCGATTGGAATTCCGCAATTCCGAGATGCCCGTCTGGATAACCAGGTAGATGGTGGAGGCCTGTTCGAAGAGAACCTTGGCCGCCACATCGATCCTCGATCCCACGTCGACGATCACATGATCGAATTCGCGCCGCGCCATGGCGATCAGCTTGTCGATGGCGTCTTTGGAAACCTCAACCTCCGGAACATTGGTAGGGGCCGAAAGCACGAAGACCCCGGACCGATGCTTGACGAGAAGAGTCTGCAGCAGATTCGCATCCAGCCGGTCGATATTCCTGAGCGCATCCTCCGTCGAGTGGCCCGCAGCAATCCCCAGACAAAGCGCCGCGTCTCCAATGGGTAGGGCGAGGTCGATCAACAGGGTTTTTTGCTCAGGCCTCTGGGCCAGAGCGATGGCAACATTGCAGGCGACCGTCGTAACACCTGATCCGCCTTTGGAGCCGGTAAAAACCAGCAACTTTCCCAGAGTCCGATCTTGGGGCAGAGCCTTTTCATGCTGCGTGTTTGCAGTCCGAATCAGAGCCTCGGCTGCAGCGCCCTCATCGAGGGGCAGAAGCAGGTACTCACGAGCGCCGGCGCGCATGAAGCGAACGGCAAATCTCGGGTCGGCGTTCTCCGAATAAACCATGATCTTCGCCGCGTTTCTGGCGCTCGCTGTCTTCACCAGTTCGAGAGCGGCGTCCGGGTCGCTGTCGAGGTCAAGCACCAGAACGTCGAACGACGCTAGCAACCTTTGCAGGTACTCAAGCTCCGGTGGGTAGGAGTCGAACTCACGCACAACCGCCTGACGAGTTTCACCAAGAGCCCCCGCCATTGCCGAGCGCCTCCTCTCGTCCGGGCCAATCAATGCGACCTTCAGAGGTTTGGTCCCATTGCTTCCGGCATGTGTCAAGCCGTATTTTGGTGAAACTTCTGCTGAACTCACGGTGTTCACTACTCCTTGAGGTTGCGGCCCTTTTTCCGCTCAGACCTCAAATCGACAGTTGTCCGACGGTTGCTCTCGCAAGCTTCTTCTACTGGAAACTTACAAACGTTCTGTAGTTCTGAGGAGAAGCCTTCAATCCAATCATCGGCTTGCAACTGCCGGTCCAATAGCGTGCTGTCTGATGATGGTAACCACTTTTGCCTTCAATATGGAACTAAGATAACCATAAAGTGATATTACCAAAGTTCTATCAAGGCGTTCAGAACCAACGGTTCTTCCCGCCAGGCGCAATCATGGCAGCAGGCGATGATGATCACCTCTTATGTCGTCAGACGAGCTCATCGAGTGACCCTCGGGCCCATGCTGCTGCCGCAATACTGTCACGGCATCGTAAGCGGGGCACTGTAAGTGGGCCGCCGAAAAGTGGATTGAGGGCAACGCCAGCGAATTCTGGATCGCATTACCTGGCAAAAGCCGATCGAGAACTGGAGCCATTGAGCGGCAGCTGGAGTATTGAGCGGCAACTGGAGCTTTGAGCGGCGCAGTTTTGCCGCCGGGACGGTACTTCAGCCCTCCTCTCCGATCCTGATTTGTTTGGTACAATTTGAATCACGGGACATGGACAGATGTTCTCGTGTTGCGGGTCGCCTGCAGCAGCATTGACGGCAAGGTTTTCATGCTGTCCATGCTGTCCATTCATCGCGGAACTCAGTTAGATTCCGTCGAAAGTTGGTTAGAGCGCTGCCCTGTCACGGCAGAGGTCGCGGGTTCGAGCCCCGTCGTCCCCGCCAGATTCCAAAGGACTTAAGTCCAATCTGGCATGTGACATCAAGGTACAAAAAGGTACAAGTCAAGAATCTCGGCCCTGATTTGGAAAGCTGGGCGACGTGTTCAAGGACAGCAACAGGCTCCCGTATGCGGAGCCTGTTCTGCATCTAGGGTGGTATGGGCCAATGCTTTGCTAAGCCGAATGGCGAACGCTACGGCGCTTATGGGTAAGAATCAGCAGATTGTCATCGGCACGTTGGGTGCGTCACCGAATGCAACACAGTTACACAGAGAAGAACTGTCACGGATAAAGTAACCGCTGAGTCATTGATAGCCGACCCGCAATCTCGGAAGGTGCCTGACAGACGCTCAACTTGTGCCTCTTCGATTTGGCGTAAACCCAGAGACCAGCTGGAACGCGGACATCAACGTGTTTCGGCCTTCGGGGGATAGAGCCGCCTGGCAGGCGGCTAAGAGCCTTGGCGTTCAGGTCTCCGCACATTGTTCAAAGTACAATTTGAGGGTGGAGCACAAAGTTCACGGTTAAAATTGGGTCCGAGAGAAGGAAGGCCCCATGGGCACGATGCGGGACGCTCGAATCGGATCGACTGACACTTCGCCCGAGGCCGGAGCAAACAAAAGCGCCGCGCCAAATCCATTTGGCGACGAATATAAAATCCTTCAAGATAAGATCGATAAGATTGGTGCCGCGAGGATCACGATCAAGGGATGGTCCGTAACAGCAACGATCGGAGTGCTCCTAACGATCGCTAGCAACAGAGGCTTCTCGTCCCCCGTGACCGCCGTGGGCCTCGACGTTCTCCTGGCGTTTTTCTTCTTATTCGAGCGCCAACAGGTGCGCCTTGGCTGGATGTTCAACGCCCGCGCTCGAAATATTGAGATTCAAATCGATAAATTCAGGCGAGCCGCTGGCGAGCGGGTTTTGTTTTCTTCTCCGAATATCGCCCGGTCACTCTTCGGGGCTAAAAAACCCCGAGATACCGAACCGTTCGCCTTCAAGAACCGAAAACTAGAGAAAGCACGGACGAAGTTAAGCCTCCAGCTCCGAATTGCAATCGGCTCGGATTTGGCTTTCTATCTCGCCTTGGGGTTCTCAGCGTGGCTACCAATGTACGTCCCCCCGCCTGCCCAACCCCCGCCCACTCCGGTCGTGATCCAAAATACAATTCAGCTTCCTAAACAGGCTACGCCGGTTTTGGGCCCCGACCCAACTGGCTCAAATCCCCCGTCCCATTCCAAATCATCGAAGGGGGGCGCCCATTGAGACGAACTCGAAAAAAGAAGCTCACAGTCGAATTGATGGACAGTCTCATCGAAGAGCTGGAGGGAGTTCAAGGACTTCTCCCTAGCTCTTACTATTCGGTGGGCGACGCTGACGAAGATGGTGATGACGACACCGCTGAAGCTGGAAAAATCGAATCTGAAGAGGTAGAAGTCGCGCTCGCAGCGGCCGTTTCATCGATCGGCGAACGATGCGATCTACCAATAGATCCCGAGTCTTTATCGCAACTGCTTGAAATGCTCTTCTCTTCCGACGACGATCTCGTGAGCATAGCTGTGAATCTCGAAGACGCAATCAACGGATACTTCGGTGAGCTTTTCGGGGAAAACCTAGATCTCGCGGACACATACTTTTCTGATCTCATTGCGATTCTCAAGGAGAGGAGGGAGAAGTGGAAAATGCCTCCGAAAGGCTGAGAAAGGCTCTTACGGAGCGCGCCAAGAGGCTCCCCGCCGAAATGCAGAGACGCCTGCTGCTGGCCGGCCAAATCGTCGTATTCGGCTCCTTCGCATCTTCCCTTGAGACCGGATCATCCGATCTCGATGTGTTCTGTGTCGGAGACTGCAGGACACATTTTAAGTCGTCGACTATCGAGATTCTGATCTTGCCGGAATATGACCTGTATTCGGAGTTATGGCTCGGCAGCGAATTGGCGAACCACATTAGCTCTTATGGGGTCCCGCTCGATTCACGGCCCGACTGGTTTGATCATGCGAAAGTTGGCGCTGCAGCAGCTGCTCGCAAGGAGAGGAGAATAAATACCTACATTCAGTCTTTAGAAAAACATTGGCCCGAGCTAAGCTCCGGGGCGAAGTCTCGATATGCGATCAAGATCAGGCGCGAGCTGCAGCGGCTGCAACTTCTGCAGAGCGGAAAGCCGGTCCCACCGACCGTGCTCTTGGACAGAGACACCGAACTGATCGAGCAATTGAATGCGGGGAATTCATCCTCTTTACTTAATTCGCTTTTCAAGAGGTTTCGAGACCTATTTGCCGAAGCTCCCCGCGCGGGAGCAGCATTGGGCGGTTGATGCCAACAGGCCAAGTGGCGATTCTAGCCCTGATTTACCGCCCATTGTCTATCAGCCTGTCGTATAAGACGGCGAGTTCGCGGGGAGGCACTTGCACGCCCGCGTCGATTGCGGAAATTCGGAGGCACATTGGGTCTGCCACAGAATGCGCCACATCTGGAGGGTACTACCGATCCGGATAAGTCCCGCGAAGTCGGCAAGTGTTCGGGGACCATGAGCCACACGGGTGACTCAGATTGACCGCAGATGTAATGCGCCATTGGAGTGTTCCACTGCCGCCTATGAACTCTTGCCGGGGGCGGCAAGGATTCCAGCGACCCGGTTCAGGGCCGAGCGTTTGGCCTCGGTGCTGCCTTGCTGGTAAGTGTCGATTGTGATGCGCGATGTGGCGTGCCGAAGGAGTTCCTGTACGGTTTTCACCCCCTCTCCCTGTTGCCCCAGGAAACTAGCCAGGGAATGTCTGAACGTATGCCAGGTTACGCGCTTGGTTATTCCGGCCTTGGCCGCTGCTGGCTTGATGTGGTCTTGCAAAGCCGACTCGGGCCAATATGGGCGTTTTCCGTTTGTGAATGGGGACGCAAAAACCCAATCGCTCTCCTGGTTGTAAGGGGTGTGGTCACGCCATACGAGCAAGGCCGCTGCCAACGCCGGCAACATCTCCACTCCCTTGCGGGATGCCCTCGTCTTCATTTTTGTCTGATCCTTCGAGACGTAACCACGCTGAAGGTTGAACCAGCAGGCATGAAGGTCAAGGTCGGCCCATTTGAGGCCGCGCACTTCGCTCCGACGAAGTGCAGAGGCTGCAGCAGTGGCAACCATAATCTGAATTGCCGGTTGCTGAATGTGGTTGATGATGGAACGTATCTCGTCGAGCGTCAGGATGTCCGGGTCGTGTTGGCGAACCGCGCTCTGCCGGACGGATGCGATTGGATTCAGTTTGCTGTAGAGTTCGTGGCGAATACAGTGCGAAAACAAGGAACTCATGTGGTTGCGTATTTTCGCCTTTGATGCCGGGGCGAGCGGCTCAGAGCTCTGCGCGAGGGCGGCAGAATTTACAGTCGTCACTTTGGAGGATGGAGCAGGAGATTTTCTAAGACTCCGCAGCCACCGTTCGACGGCGACGGATTTGACTTCGTCCAGTGGCACGTCTCCCCATTTTGGAATAATGTGCCTCTTGTAGTAGTCGAGGTAGCTTTGGATCGTTGTCGGAGAACGGTCGGAGTCTGGATCGCGCAGTTCATTGGCCTGGAAATGGCCCCACGCTTCAGCCACCGTCATGCAGCCGATTTTCTCGACAGGAGTAGCTGCGTTCAACTCAGACCTGAAATTTTCAACGAGGCGTTTTGCGTCTGCTTTGGAGGGGTAGTGTGTGAGATCGCCGACAATCTTACTGCGGCGGAGAACGGTGCCGTCTGGTTGAGTCTCACGCCAGCGATAGACCCACTGGTCTGGGCCCTTTGCGCGGGCGGTACGGACAATGCTTCCCTCTTGGTAGCTGTTGCGAATGCCTGGCATTATTCCTCCATGCAATCGCTGGGTTGGCAAGCCGATTTTAAATGAGATTCAACCCAGGCTGTCAAATCGCATTGCCTAAACCGCCACTGTTTCCCAAGCCTGATTGCAGGCAGCTCATTCGTCCGAGCTAACCGTAGTGCTGTCTTTGGGTGTATTCGGAGCAACTTAGCGGTTTCGATAGGGGTGAGTAGGGGCTCCCAAGTCACTGAAGACCTCTCACATTTCTGATAGCTGGGACCCCTTGCATCGCGTCTTTCTGTAAGACTCCGTTCTGCTTCTCAACTAGTACGTCCGGTGCGCTCCTAAACAATCTGCGATTGTACTGAGGGAAATACCCCCGCGTCTTTGCGAATCTTGCCGATTGAACCGACCGCTCAAGCGTCTTCATGGCGTCGCCTCAGTTCGCAGGAATGCCGAGGTTGTTGATTGAGTTTTCTCCGGAATGATTCGCACGGTTATGTAGTTCTCGTGCGGAACAGCCTCAGACCTATCCGCAAGAATGACTCTGCGCAAGTCGTCACTTGGTGCGGTCATCGCTACAGAACTCATCAACGAGATGTTGAGGACAATGCCGACGCCCCCATTCGATTTCAGCAGGGCGCCCCTATGTTGCAAACTCGCAACGCCACCCTTGATGCCCGTTACAAAGAAAACCGTTGCCATACCTTGCTGTATTCCTAAAGCGGAATGTCCGCTGTCATCTGAAATTTCCCAGGCCTGACTTCAACGGTTGGTGACCCCACCGTGCCCTTAATGGCCGCTTTTACTGGAGCTTGTTCCCTTGGTAGCCCCAGGTTCTTCAGGTAGGTCGAAAGGGCGTGGATTGTGATAACGACGCCATTCTCTTCAAAAACACGGACCAACATCTTCAGCGTGTAGCCGTTCTCCCGCAGCTTTTTCAACTGCGGGTACACGCCCCGCACAATCTCCCCCATCATGTAGGACTCGGGTTGCGGCGGAGGTACATTCCCTCTCTCATCCAGACGAGTGCGAAAGACCTCGAACTGCTCTGCGGTGAGCGTTTGCGGGTTGCGGCGCCGTTTTTCCATCTGCTTTCCTTCTTTCCTTGTCAACAGCGAGTCGAGAACATCATAACACAGTATTGACATCAGATATATATTAATATAAAGTCGGAGCTGTTGCCTGAGCAACCGGAATTGTTAAGTGGCACGGCGAGGTGCGCGCTGTAGCCACAAAACCCCTGCGGGGTTTCGCGTCTCCACCACCATTTCTCCAATCCGCCTGCGGCTACTCGGAGAAATGGTTGCGCATCTCGCTCAGGGCTGCGCCCCGAGACCCCACGGAAAGGACAATGCACAATGCCGCGACCCAAACGAGCGCAAGGCGTCACATCGGAAATCCACATTCGTGTCACGAGTGACGAAAAGGACATCCTGCGTACACAAGCGCAGAAAGCCGGACTCACTGTGAGCGAATACTTGCGAAGATGTTCGCTGAATAAACGAATTCATTCGCGAGTAAGCGACAAGGCGGTTGCCCGCCTGAGCAGTTTGTGCGGCTTGCAAAAACATCTGCTCATGCAAATAACCGGCCTTCCACAAGAAGGCACACTTCGCAGCCAACTGAACTCGGTTCTTGCAGGGATTACCGCAACACTGCGGACCATTGTCAAGAATGACGAGGATTCAGAATGATCGCCAAAGTCCAACCGAGCAAGCGGAAGTCGGGAAGCAGTTTTAAGCGGCTCCTGAATTACCTCACAATGGAACGCGACCCGGATACGGGAAAGACGCTTCTCCGGGGAGATGCCGTAATGTCGTACAACCTCGTCAGTTTCGACACAGCCGCTGCCGAGATGAAAGGCGTCGAATCTCTTAACCCACGCTGCAACGACGCAGTTTTTCACTATGAACTCGCGTGGCCTCCAGGAGAACGCCCGTCGCGGGCAGATTGGATTGATTCTGCCTCATACACGCTGAACCAACTTGGCTTCAGGCAACACCAGTACGTTCTCGTTGCTCACGACGACAAGAAGCACTTCCATATCCACGCCATGGTAAACAAGGTTCACCCTGTTACGTATAGAGCGCATACACCAACTTATAGTTGGCTCACACTCGATGGCGCAGTACGCAATCTTGAAGCCAAGTATGGCTGGTCACACACGCCTGGTCCAATGCGATGGGACGAGGCCACTCAGAAAGCTGTGCGGACATTCAGATCCGAGCGCAATAAGTCCCGGTCCATTGAAGACCAGGCGATTGGCGCCGCCGCAAAGTACGAGCACTATCACGATGAAGACTCCCTCCAGACCTATGTGCGTCGAGAAGTCGCTCCGCGTGTAAGAACGCTGCTAACCCGCCAGAACACCTCATGGGACGCCCTGCATACACTGCTTGCGAAATATCATCTTCGCATCGAAAAGGGGGAGGCGGGCGGGTACACAGTCCTCGCAATCGACCACAGCATCCGCATGAAAGCATCCGATGTATTCCGTCATAACTTTGCTGGTAAAGAGAATCGTAAGGCGGCCGAACAGCTTCTTGGCCCGTGGAGAGAACCCGCAACTTCCAGACGCTACGGGACGAACGAAGAGAGCAGCGACTCCAGGACAGAAAAGCCCTTTTGTTTGAATACAATCAATACCGAAATCAGCAAAGGGCGGTCTGCAAAGGCATTACTGCGAAGGGCAGAGAGGACCGGCAACAAATCCTCATCCGGCTGAAGCAACGCAAAAAGGAAATCCGCGCATTGGCGCAACCGTGGCCCGCCAAGAAGATCCTACTGTCGGAGGCTGTTGCCGCGTTGGTCATCGAGCTGCGAACCCTCAAAACGTCCACGCAGAAGACGCGCCAAGCACAGTTTCCGAAAAACCTTCGCACGTGGGTTGCTGAGCGCGCCGCCGAGGGCGACGCGCGGGCAGCGTCACAATTGCGTGGCTGGCGCTATGCGGACCAACGAAACCAGCGCCGGCTCGACGCGACCCTGGAACCGAACGCACTGCATATCGGGCCACCGCCAGAGGATAATCAGAAATCCGACTGGGCAGACTTTGCACAGCAGCGGCTATCGACTCAACAGCGGGAACAGAATCTTGCAGAACAGATCGCCACGACACGCATCTGGACGATCGACCGGAAGACCGGTGATGTGTCGTACATGCTGAACGGCAGGGTTTCCGTCATCGACCGCGGGTGCCTTGTGACCGTACTCAACCAGGACGAAGCGGCAATTGTCTTCGGGTTGGAGATGGCCGTCCAGAAATACGGATCGCGAATCGCATGTACTGGAAGCGAAAAGTGGAAGCGGATGGTTACCTGGTGCGCGATCAGGCACGGCATCTTCGCCCAATTCACGGACCCGGAAATGCAAGGCGCCTTCTACCAGGAACAACTCCTGGCGCATCCTATCCAACTCCGAGCTGTGCGACTGCATTCGATCGAAACCAGGCTCAGAATTGAGGAAACCGAGGATTTGATCTTCACCGACGAAACAGATGCGCGCCTGCTTCTGTCAAGTCTCCAGCCTGCCGCCCAGTCCCGAGAACTTATCGAAACCTTGAAAGCATCGCAACAACCAGACCCGAAGGCGAATGTCGGCGGCAACCTGGCAATTGCCCTTCTCAGGTCTTCCACGGGCCAGCAGGCTTTCAGAGTATCGATTCACGAGGGGAAGCGGCAAGAGATCATTGACTGGGTTGCTCAGCTTCGGCAGACTGTATATCAAGCATCGCGCAATAACTCCAGAATGCTCAAGAACGAACGGGGTGGCAGATAGCTCATAGCGGAGGACATCCGCCATCGACTGCGAAGTGCGTGAACAATGCGCCATGGCCCATTGGCGGAAAGGCGTCCCCGATCATCGCGTGAATGCGGCCGGCTCCTGCCAAATGCCCCGCAGAGATTATGCGAGGGCGGGCTGTGTTTGATTCTTGAGCTTGTAAACAGAGGCAAAATAGGCCACCATCACACGAAATGTCGTGGACTTATTCACGCCGCCGAGAATCTCCCCGCCGACTCTCTCCAGTTCATCCGCAATCTCGTAGGTCAGCGCAAACACAATAGAGGTGTCGATACTTTGAAATGGAATGTTCATTCACGGGCCGTTGTAGAACGCAAGGAGTTGCGCCTGCGCGGCTTTGCTCTTGAAATTCATGATGATGTGCTCAGCGAGCGCATTCTGTTTCCGGATTTTCAGCACGGCAAAGAGTTGGCTGAAATGTGTCTTGGTGAATTTGGAATCCACCGTAAGCCGGACCTGAGTCCGCTTCTCCATGGGAGCAACGACTCTACGCTTCGGTCGGGGTGTCGGCTTCTTGGGTGGGGTCATCTTCCTTCCTTTCTGAGATATAGGTTACATCAGAACTGTATGTTGCTCCAAGGGATTGCGTCAACCAACTGCAATCAAAGGAGTTTCTGTGAAGGAATCAGCAGGGGCATGGTGGATTCATTGCATGGAAGGGGCGAGGGGAAACCGCATCAATCAAAGCAAATCGAACCGTGGGGGAAGGGGAGAAAAGGAAACTGGCCAGAGGCTTCGTAGCTGATCTGCCGGCAGCTCTTGCGCAGTTCAGAAAGCATCAAGCCAGGATTGTAGAAAGCCCACCAGCGCCTGTTCGACAGCCATAATCCTGCTTTCCGTCTGGTGCATCTTACACGGCACGTATCGGCTCGATCACCGATGCCATATCCTCTTCGCCGAAACCCTTCGCGATAGCGGCTTCGAACAGGCTTCTCGCAGCTTCGGACGTCTTCAAATGGACGCCGCAACCTGACGCCTCGGACTCCGCGTAGGCCAGATCTTTTGTCATCAGCCTTAGCAGAAAATTCACCGCGTAATTGTGGCTGGTCATCCGCTCCGCAATGGCCCCGAGCAGCGGGCTACCTGGTGCGCCGTTCTTCAATATGGATAGCGCCTTATCGCGGTCGAGTCCGCTGCGCTCAATCCACGTAAGCCCTTCCGCCAGGGAAGCGACCTGCACCCCGCAGAGAAAGTTGTTAATTAGCTTCATCTTCGCCCCGCTTCCAACCGGTCCCAGGTGAACGATCTCTTTACTCATCGCCTTCAGCACCGGCGTTGCGGCTTCGAGCGCCCGATCGCTTCCGCCCACCAGGAAAGTAAGCTGGCCGGCCGCGGCCTGCATCCGGCTCCCTGTTACCGGAGCGTCCAGGAGTTCCGCTCCGTGCGCTAACGCAAGCTGAGCCAGTTCCGCAATCCACGCCGGGCTCACTGTGCTCGATTCAATCAGGATGGCGCCTTTTTTAACGCCTTCGAGTGCGCCATTGCTGCCGGTCCAGATTTCGCACGACGCGGCATCGTCCGCCAGCATTGCGATGACAATCGATGCTCCCTTCACAGCTTCCGCCGGCGTGGATGCAAGCCGCGTGCCTTCGTCCACGAGGGCCTTCGCCTTCGTCGCCGTGCGGTTATACACCGTCAGCGAAAACCCTGCCTTCAGCAGGTTTCCCGCCATGCCGCTGCCCATCGTGCCTAGTCCCAGAATTGCTACAGTTTCACTCACAATAAAGTTCTCCTCTTTGCTCGTTCTCATTCAAGCGGCCGTACTGCCACGAAGCGGTCCGCGGCCTTCGTCTCGATGCGGATCGGGTTGCGCAGCGAACGCCCGAATCCGTCGTAGCGCACTTCCATCCAGTCTCCATCCTGCAATTCGATTCCATCGCCAAAACTCAATGAATGAGCGCCAAAAAAATGCACATGCACGTCGCCCGGCTGCCGGTGACACTCGAACTTGAAGTGATGATGCTCAAGATTGGCAAGGCTATGACACATATTCGCCTCGCCCGTCTCTACCTTCTTCGACCAGATCGTATCCACCCCGCGCTGGATTCGCACCTCTCCGGCAATCGACTGAAACCCTGCGCCAACCACAAGCTCGGGGCCGATGCTGCACGTCCGCAATTTCGATCCCGCGAGATTCAGGTAGTTGCGCTTCTCGAATTTGTGATCGGAAAACTCATTGCCCGCAACTATGCCGATGCGATACGGCGCGCAATCTTTGCCGATGATATAGATTCCGGCGAGTTCCGCCTCTTCGCCGCCGTCCTCAGCATAGGCAGGCACCGTCAATGGCTCAAAGGGCCCACGCAAGATTGCGCCAGTGCCCTTGTAGAACCACTCAGGAGCAATCCCAATCTCCCCAGGTGCAGGCCGCCCGGCTTCCACGCCCCACTGAAACATCCTCATACTGTCCGTTACCGGTTCAGCTTCCTTTTGATTCCCGGCCATGTGCATTGCCTGCCGGTCCTTTGCGCTTCCCAGATGGGTCAGGCCGGTTCCCGCAACTATCAGGCGCGAAGGCTCTCCGGGCACATCGATCGGCGCGAGCAAACGCCACTCGGACGCGCCCGTATAAATCGCGTTGTAGTCCAGCGTCTCGCCATGTGCGAGCGCAAGCGCCAGCTCGCTCAGTCTGCCGCCGCGCCCCAGGCATCTTTGCGCCAGCGCGTAGACACTCTGCACTTCAGTAAGACAACGGAGCCGAGGCTCCTCCACCACCGCGACGCGGCGTGACGAACCGTTGCCAATCTGCACCAGATGAATCACGCCAATGCTTCTCCTACTCGATAATCGTAAAGCGCTTGAGCGACTCTTCGTTTACAGTCAGGCCAAGTCCCGGAGTGTTCTCATCGAGATCGATAGAACCGTCCACGGGAACCGGCTCCCCGTCGAAGATATACCAGAACAACTCATTGCCCACCTCAACGTCCACCTTGGGAAAGAACTCGGCCATCGGCGAGTTAAGGCTGGCCATCACCACGTGGTAGTTATGCATCTGCCCTGCGTGCGGAATCACAGGAACTTGATACGCCTCGGCCAATGCGGCGATCTTACGCGCCTGGCTGATCCCTCCAACCCGATTGGTGTCGAACTGAATATAGTCGAGCGCGTTCGCCTCCAGCAGGTCGCGGAATCCAAAGACCGTAAACTCATGCTCGCCGCCGGCAATCGGCACGCGCCCGTATGCTTTCAGCTCCTTGTAGCCGCGGGTATCGTCCGGGATCACGGGCTCTTCCAGCCAACGAAGATGGAACGGCTCCAGCAGCGGCAGCATGCGCTTCGCATAGTCGAGCGTCCAGCCCATGTATGCGTCCGCCATCACATCGGTCCCCTCACCCACCACCTCGCGAACCGTCCGTACCAGTTCCACGTTGTGCTGCATCCCTTCCGCGCCATCTACCGGACCCCAACCGAAGCGCAGCTTCATCGCCTTGTAGCCTTCGTCTTTGTAGCGCTGCGCTTCCATGCGCAGTTCATCCAGCGGCATGCTGTAGAGTCGGCTCGCATACACCGGAATGCGCTTCTTCGTGCGTCCTCCAAGCAAGCGGTACACGGGCTGCTTCGCGGATTTCCCTAGCAGGTCCCACAGCGCAATATCGACCGCGCTGATCGCGGTCATTCCGATGCCTTTGCGCCCGAACGCCATCGTCCGCCGGTACATCTGCTGCCACAGATACTCGATGTCCCACGGGTCCGCGCCCAGCAGAAGCGGTTCCAGGTAGGTATCGATGCAAGCTTTCGTCACGAGCGGCGACAATGCCGCATTGCCCAGTCCAACCAGACCGGCATCGGTGAATATCTCCACCAGCACCCAGCCGTGGAATGCGAAGTTTCCCATGGAGGCTTCGCGGAACATGACCAGGTCCATCGGGTTGGTGCAAAAATGAGGGGGCAGCGGCGTAGTCTTGCCCTCCCATTGAACGACGCGCGTGCGTACTTCAGTGATCTTCATCCGTAGCTCACTTTCTCGAGTAGGTCTGGGGTCTGCAGCGGTTGCACCCTGCCCCCCAGGAGCAGAATGGCTGCGAATCCGATCAGGTGAAAGGTTCCTACAACGATAAACAGTGTCCCATATCCAAATCCATGACCGAGCAGGAATCCTGCGACGATTGCGAAGATCGCTCCCCCGATGCCTCCGCCGAATCCAACCAGCCCGGCCACCGATCCAACCGCTGAAAGGGGAAAGATATCCGCGGGAAGCGTCATGATCAATCCGGACCACGATTGTTGGCAAAAAAACGCAATGCTGAACAGCATCAGCGCCCATGCCACCGGCACACGCTGCACCAGCATCACCACCGGCATAAACAAAGCGCTCAGGCCCAGAACAAACTTCCTTGAGAAATCGAGCGACCGCCCCCGGCTTAGGAGCGTGCTCGACAGCCATCCTCCCAGAAAGCTCCCCAGCCCCGATGCGGCATACGGAATCCATGCATAGTAGCTCACATGCTTCACGTCGAACCCGCGAACATCGTAGAGATACTTCGGCAGCCAGAAGAGGTGGAAGTACCAAGCCGAGTCGCTCATGAACTTGGCGAAGACCAACACCTGAACCCTGCGCATCCTCACAATATCGAGAAACGACAACTCCCGCGCAACCAGCTGTGCATCGAGTGTGGCCACGGAGGCGACGTTGCTTTCGCGATAGCTGGCATACCACCACGCCACCCATGCCAACCCCGCGGCGCCCGCGGCGAAGAAGACCATCCTCCAGCCGCTCGTCAATAGCACCAGACCGATCAATGGCGGCGCCAGCACCGAGCCTACCGCGGTCCCCGCATTGATGATCCCCATCGCCGTCGATCGCCGGT
>JBEKGH010000056.1:0-32529 GCA_050012895.1 Occallatibacter sp. | reverse complement strand
GCCGGAGCGTCGTTCGGATACTTCTTCGTTCTGCCCGGCGCGCTCAAGATTCTCATTTTCGGTTTCGGCAATAAGTTCAACCCCATCGTGACCATCGAGGAGTACACCGGGTTCTTTCTTTCGATCATCCTCGGTCTCGGCATCAGCTTTGAGCTGCCCATCCTCATCTTTTTCCTGGCCCTGTTCGGCATCGTCAGTCCGCGCTTCCTCTGGAAAAACATCCGCTACGCCATCCTTGCTGTCTTTATCGTCGCCGCCATCATCTGCCCCAGTCCCGATCCGTGGACGATGTGCATCTACGCCCTCCCCATGCTGGGCCTCTATGTAGTCGGCATCGCGGTGGCCTGGTGGGTGCACCCCGCACGCAGGAAGAAAAAGGAGGCCGCGGGTTGATTCGTAGCGCCGGTCTCTTAACCCGTTGTAGCGCCCGTCTCCAGACCCGCACATGCGAGCCCTCCCCACATTCGTTGAGGAACTATCGGGTGCCCCACATCTCGATTCTGAGATGTGGGAAAGCGCGAACCGCCGCCTTCATCGTCGCGCTCGTTCTCTTTGTGCCACTCTCCACATCTGCCCAGCACACTTCGGCAGGCTCAGGGCAGGCTTTTGACGGCGCTCAGGCCTACGAATACGCGCGCCAATTCGCCGCCATCGGTCCGCGCTGGCCCACCGGCTCCGGCCACGTCAAAGCCGAGGAGTTCCTCCGCGCCCACCTTCTCCGCGCGCACGACCAGCTTGAAGAAGACACCTTCACCGCCGACACGCCCATCGGCCCCGTGCCCATGTGCAACTTCATCGTGCGTTTTCCCGGCAAAAAGCCCGGCGCGATCGTGCTCGGCACGCACTACGAAACCAACTACCCGCTGCGTACTATCAACTTCGTCGGCGCCAACGATGGCGCTTCCACCACTGGCCTGTTGATGACCATCGCCGATCAGCTCCGCGCCGAGGCCGTCCGCGCGCCCGGCAAGAAACTCGATGGCTACTCCGTGTGGCTCGTCTTCTTCGACGGCGAAGAGGCCATCCAGCAATGGTCTCGCTCTGACTCCACCTACGGCAGCCGCCATCTTGCCGCCAAGTGGGGCCGCGACGGCACCCTCAACCAGATCAAAGCCTTCCTCCTCGCCGACATGATCGGCGACAAGGATCTCGACATTCAGCACGAGACGCACTCCACCGCGTGGCTGGTCGACCTGGTCGCTCAGGCGGCGAAGAAATTCGGATACCAGCACTACTTTTTCCAGAAGGAGATGGACATCGAGGACGATCACCTCGCCTTTGTTGAGCGCGGTGTGCCGTCGATTGACATCATCGACCTCGACTACGGGCCCAACAACAGCTACCACCACACCGCGCAGGATACGATGGATAAGATCGGCGCGCACAGTTTGACGATCGACGGCGATGTGTTTATGGAAACCATCCGGCTGATCGATCAACGGTAAGAAGCCATCAGCTTTCGGCCTTCAGCTCTTAGCGGTTGGTTGCTGAATCAGTCGTTGTAGGTCGCTGCCGCACAGAAATAGCTGATAGCTAACAGCTGAAAGCTCGGATAGGAGTACCCACGTGTCTCAAGCAGAAATCGGCATCATCGGCGGCAGCGGGCTCTACTCCATGCCCGGATTCACCAACGTCCACGAGGAGCGTGTCGAGACCCCCTTCGGCTCACCCTCCGACGCTTTCGTTCTCGGCGAGCTCAAGGGCCGCAAGGTTGCTTTCCTCGCGCGTCACGGCCGCGGCCATAGCATTCTTCCCTCCGAGCTCAACTTCCGCGCCAACATTTATGCGATGAAAAAACTCGGCGTGGAGCGCATCCTCTCCGTCTCCGCCGTGGGCTCGCTCAAGGAAGAGCACAAGCCCACCGACTTCGTCATGCCCGACCAGTTCATCGACCGCACCTTCCATCGCGCCTCGACTTTTTTCGGCGACGGCATCGTGGGCCACGTGGCCTTCGGCGATCCCGTCTGCGCAACAGTCGCCAAAGCCGCATCCGATGCCTGCGCCACCGTGGGCGTGGTGGGCAAACTCGGCGGCACCTACGTCTGCATGGAGGGCCCGCAGTTCTCCACCAAGGCCGAGTCGAATCTCTACCGCAGTTGGGGCGCAGACGTCATCGGCATGACGAATCTGCAGGAAGCCAAGCTCGCCCGCGAAGCCGAAATCTGCTACGCCACCGTCGCCATGGTGACCGATTACGACTGCTGGCGCGAGGGCCACGACGCCGTCACCATAGAGGAAATTGTTGCCGTGCTGCACAAGAACGCCGACAATGCATGCAGGGTCGTGAAAGCCGCCGTCGCCGCCTTGCCGCCCACTTCGGAAGTCGCCCGGACCTGCGCCTGTGCTTCCGCTGCAAAATTTGCCGTGCTCACGCAGCCCGACGCGATTCCCGCAGCGACGAAAGACAAGCTGAAACTGCTCTTCGGCAAATATCATGGCTGGTAGAGCAATTTTTCCGCTGCATCGAAGCGACGGCACAGCCTCAAAGCTGTCTTCCTGAGCGAAGCGCAGCGAAGTCGAAGGATCTGCGGTTGTTCTTGCTTTTGCCTTTCTTCTTTTCGCGCAGTCCTGCAGCACGTATGATCGAAAGCCGCGTTTGAACGGTAACAAAGTTTATTGAGCACGAGAGGCAAACATGTCCATCACCGTCGTCGGCAGCGTTGCTTACGATTCTGTTGAAACTCCCGCAGGCCGGTACGAGCGCAAGCTCGCGGGCGCAGCCACCTATTTTTCGCTCGCCGCCAGCTTCTTCACCGATGTACGCGTCATCGCCGTAGTCGGCGAAGACTTCGGTCCCGAGCAGGAAGCCGTCTTCGCCGCCCGCAACATCGATACGCGCGGCATTGAACACACCGCCGGCAAAAGCTTTTTCTGGGAGGGTTCCTACCTCGAAAACCTGAACGAAGCTCAGACGCGTAACACCGAGCTCAACGTCTTCGCGTCATTCGAGCCCAAAATCCCCGACGCCTACCGCGATTCCGACTTTCTCTTTCTCGCTAACATCGATCCCGTGTTGCAGCGCCGCGTGCGCGATGCCATGCCGGGCGTCAAGCTCGTCGCCGGCGACACCATGAACTACTGGATCAAGGACCATCGTCCGGCTCTGCTCGAAGTTCTCAAGGGTCTCGATATTCTCCTGATCAACGACACGGAAGCCCGCATGCTGGCCGGCAACAACAACCTCGTGCAAGCCGCGCGCGCCGTCATCGCCCTCGGCCCTCGCACGTTGGTGGTCAAGCACGGCGAGTACGGCGCGACTTTATTCCACGAATCCACTCCAAAAGGCAAGAAAGCGGAGCTTCGCACCTTCAAAGCTCCGGCCCTCCCGCTTCAGGAAGTCATCGATCCCACCGGCGCCGGCGATAGCTTTGCCGGAGGATTCTTCGGTTATCTTGCTTCCCAGGAAACTCTCACGCCCGCATCCTGGCGGCACGCCATGTTTTACGGCGGCGTGATGGGCTCTTATGCCTGCGAGCGCTTCGGCACCGAGCGTTTGCAGCAGCTCTCTCGCGCTGAAATCGACGAGCGCTTCAATCTCTTTCGTGAGATCACGCACCTTGACTGAACGCAGCGTCTCCAATGCAGAAGGCTGGGCAGTCCTGGCCTTCTCCATGGCAGCCTCGTTTGCCGCCATCGTCTGGAGCTGGAATCACGCAGCGATGCTCAACTACGGCGACGCCGTCGCCCATCTTCACATTGCGAGGCGTGTGATCGACTCGCGCACCCCGCGTTTTTCTCAGCTCGGCTCCGTGTGGCTCCCGCTGCCGCACATTCTCCTCATTCCCTTTGTGCAGAACTACGCCTGGTGGGCCAACGGTCTTGCAGGCGTGGTTCCTTCGGCGTCCGCCTACATTGCCTCCTGCGCCGGCATCTATCGCCTGGCGCGGCACTGGCTCAATCCTGCGCCCTCCGCGCTCGCGCTTGTGTTCTTCGCCCTCAATCCCAACTTGCTCTACCTGCAGACCACGGCCATGACCGAGCCGCTCTTCCTCTGCGAGACCATCTGGATTGTCGTCTGGATGGTCGAGTGGCGTGCGGCCCTCAACGACGAGGTTGAAGCTGCCAGCTACCCGCTGCCCTCGCATCCTGTCCCATCCTCCTCTGCTCAGGGTTTCAACTCACTTCGCTTATGGCGGCCTCGCGGCGCCTGGCTCCAGAATCCTGAGTCGCGCAGCAGGCCACGGAAGAATGGTTTCTCCACGCCCTCAAGCCGCATGCTAGTCTGTGTCGCCGCGGCGCTCATTGCCGCCATCTTCACGCGCTACGACGGCTGGATCATCGCCCTCATCGCGTGGACCGGCATCGGCCTCGCGCTGCTTCGCTATGGCAGCTTGCGCTCGCGCTCCTTCTGGCTGGCCACTATCGCGGTGGCCGCCGCGCCCATCCTCTGGTTCGTCTATAACTCAGTCTGCTTTGGCGACTGGCTCTACTTCGCGCGTGGTCCGTTTTCCGCCAAGGCCATCGAGCTCCGCACCGCCGCGCCCGGCGCCTGGCTACCACATCCTGGCTGGCATAATCCCTGGATCGCACTGCTCTTTTATCTCAAAGTCTCGGAGCTTGACTCGGTTCTCGCGACCACCACCGGATCGATATGGGCAAGTCTCTGGGGCAATCTGGTTCTCGCACTCGCCGCGCTCGGTTCCATCGCCGCATGGTTTGCGGAAAAAGCCGCGTCGCACCGCCGCGCTCTCGCCTGGGTTCTGCTTCTCTGGCTGCCTGTGCCCTTTTACACCTGGTCGGTCGCGTACGGCTCAGTCCCCATCTTCTTTCCCGCGTGGTGGCCCTTCACCTTTTACAACACACGCTACGGAATCGAGCTGCTCCCCGCTCTCGCTCTCGGTGTGGGCTTCGCCGCGCGCTTCGTGGCCGGCGCTATCGAGCGCTGGCAGGGCCTCCGGATCGCGCAGCTCATGCCCGACATCGCCTTCGCCCTCCTCTTCGTTTTCGCGGGAATCAATGCTGTGGGTCTCGTGCGCCAGGAACCCATCGTCTACGCGGAAAGCACCACCAACCTCGACGCCCGCCTGCCCTACGACGACGCCATTCCTCCCCTCCTTCAGGACTTGCTCAGCACATTTCCCCGCGGCACCGTGTTGATGAACACCTCAACTTATCCTGAAATCGTCGCCTTCACCGGCATCCCGCTGCGCCAGACCATCAATGAGAGCGATCTCGCCCTGTGGCGCGCTGCACTGGAAGCTCCCGCCAGCCACGCTGTCGTCGTAGTCGCCTTCGACGGCGACGAAGTCGATCGCGCCGTCAAGGCCCATCCCGACGGGCTCGCCGTTGAGGGCCACTTTACCGCTGAGAACCAGCCGTCGGCTACGGTCTATTCCTCTACGGCGGTCTTCCATCGTTCGCCGCAGCCAAAACTCGGCGCTCCGGATTTTGACCTCGGCACACCAGGTTCGCATACCGGCATGCCCGGCCGGTTTTAGAAAAACGCCGAGATCATGCAGTTGGGAGGAAGATTGATTCCCTTCACCAAGGCCCACGCCTGCGGCAACGATTTTCTGATCGTCGAGGAAGACGCTGCGAAGAATCTCGATTGCGCCGAGCTCACGCGCCGCCTTTGTGACCGGCATTCTGGCATCGGCGCCGACGGCATCGAATTCTTCGCCTGGGCCGACTCCAATTCGCCCGGTTCCAGCTCGCCCGGCCCCAGCTCGCCCGGGCCCAAATCCGGCCGCGTGCGCCTGCATAATGCCGACGGCTCCATCGCCGAGCTCAGCGGCAACGGCACCCGCTGTGTGGCCGCGTGGATGGCGGAAACTCTCGGCTCCCATGCCGGCGACAAGTTCGAAATTCTGACCGACGCCGGACCGCGCATCTGCCGCATCGACAGCGTGCATACCGGCGACGCCTTCACCGTCGACGTCACCACCGGCATGGGCGTGCCGCGCTTCGTGCCTCACACGCTCAAGCTCCTGGACGGCGCTGAGATCGTTGGCGTCGAAGTCGCTACCGGCAATCCTCACTTCGTCATCCTGGTCGACAATGCGGCCTTCACCGCCGCCGGCAAGTCCTGGCAAGCGATCGGCGCTGAAATCTGCAGCCACCACGATTTTCCGCACCACACCAACGTGGAATTTGTGCGCATTGTGAGCGAGAACGAGATCGAAATTCGCATCTTCGAGCGCGGCGTAGGGCCCACCTCATCATCCGGCACCGGCAGCGCCGCGTCTGCTACGGCTGCGCTGGCTCTGCGCCGTTGCGTTTCGCCGCTCACCATCGTCGCTCCGGGCGGCGCGCAAACCGTTGTGTGGAGCGGTCCGGGCATCGAACTTTTCCTCACTGGGCCCGCCACGCTCATCGCCCGCGGAGAGGCATGGTGACATGGCGCGCCTGATCAAACCACCGGCCGTCGCAGGGTGCCCCACCTTCGGCGCGTCTTTGTTTTTGCGCCTAAGGTGGGAGCGGTGCATCCTATGAACGACACGCTGAAACCACGACCCGTCGCGCCAGGCGCTTCCATCGCCGTCGTCGCCCCCGCGTCATCCGCAAAGCCCGATCGCATCGACCGCGGCCTCGCGGCCCTGCAGTCTCTCGGCTTCATCTCCAAACCGGGCCCCAATGCGTTCCTTCGCGAGCCGCTCTACTTCGCCGGAACTCCCGCTCAGCGCCTCGCTGATCTTCACGCCGCTTTTTCCGATCCGGAGACCGGCGCCATCATGGCCCTCCGCGGCGGCTACGGATCGAATTACCTCCTCGAAGGCCTCGACCTCGCAACCATCGCCGCTCATCCCAAACCGTTTTTCGCTTACAGCGATCTCACCGGCATCCAGCTCCATCTCCTCGACGAATTGGGCCTTCCCGCATTCCACGGCCCCATGCTCGCCGCCGATTTTTATCTTGAAGACGGCGTGCATCTTGAAAGTTTCCACGCCGCGCTCGCGGGCGAGCCGTACACCGTCGGCCCCGCCGAAGGCCTTCGCATCCTAAAGCCCGCTGCGAGCAAAACCGTCACCGGCACGCTTTATGGTGGATGTTTGAGCATTCTCGTCTCGCTTCTCGGCACGCCGTGGGAGCCCGCAACCGAGAACAAGCTGCTCTTTCTCGAAGACACCGCCGTCAAGCCCTACCAGGTCGATCGCATGTTGTGGCAGTTGCGCGCGGCAGGCAAGCTCGCGGGCGTTTGCGGCATCGTCTTCGGCGAAATGGTCGATTGCGTGTCGTCTGGATCCGCGCCCGATCTTCTCGATCGCGCCATTCTCAGCGCTCTCGATGGCCTCGACATTCCCATCGCCATCGGCTTGCGCTCGGGTCATGTCTCGCGCGGCAACGTCACGCTCACCTTCGGCGTTGCTGCCGAACTCACTCTCGCCGATGAACCCACGCTCACCCTCCTCGAACCGGCGGTGACCCGGTGACCTCGTCTCCGCGCCACATCCATCTCATCGGCATCTGCGGCACCGCCATGGCCTCGCTGGCCGGGCTGTTGCAGCTCGAGGGCCATCGCATCACCGGCTCCGATAAGGCCGCCTATCCGCCCATGAGCGATCTACTCCGCTCGCTCGGCATCCCCATCCTCGAGCCCTACGCCGAATCGAACCTCTCGCCCGCGCCCGACCTCGTCGTCGTCGGCAACGCGCTCTCGCGCGGCAATCCTGAAATCGAGCGCGTCCTCGACGAGCGCATTCCCTTCACCTCCATGGCCGCACTGCTGCGCGAAGAATTCCTCCGCGGCCGTTCGCCTCTCGTCGTCGCCGGAACCCACGGCAAAACCACCACCACCAGCATGCTGGCGTGGATCTACCAAACCGCCCCGCGCGAAAATCCCGCGCGCGAACCTTCCTTTCTCATCGGAGGCGTCGCGGAAAACTTCGGCTCGAGCTTTCAGCTTCGCCCCACGCAGCCATTTATCGTGGAAGGCGACGAATACGACACCGCATTCTTCGACAAAGGCCCCAAATTCCTCCACTACTTTCCCGACGCGCTCATCCTCACCCACGTCGAATTCGACCACGCCGACATCTACGCCGACCTCGAAGACGTGAAGACTGCATTCAAGCGCCTCGTCAATCTGGTTCCGCGCCGCGGCGTCATCGTCGCTTATGACGGCAGCGAAAACGTAACCGAGTGCGTGAGCCGCGCCTTCTGCCACGTGGAGCGCTACGGCTTCTCGGACGCCGCCCACTGGCGCATCCGCAATCTGCGCCACGTAGACGGACAAACGCGGTGGGAAGTCGATCGTGACGGCATCGCGTGGGCCGAATTCACCATGAATCTCGCCGGCGAGCACAACGTCTTGAACGCCACGGCCGCCGCGGCCCTCGCCGCCGGCCAGGGCATCCAAAAAGAATCCATCGCCGCGGCGCTCGCCAGCTTCAAAAGCGTCAAGCGCCGCCTTGAAGTGCGCGACCAGATCGACGGCATCACGCTCATCGAGGACTTCGCACACCACCCCACGGCCATTCGCGAAACCCTCCGCGCGCTCCGCTCCGTCTATCCGCAGGCGCGTCTCTGGGCGGTGCTCGAACCGCGCTCCAACACGCTGCGCCGCAAGGTTCTCGAGTCCGAACTCATCGCCAGCCTGCGTCTCGCCGATCGCGTCGTCCTCGCCGGCGTCTACCAGCAGGAGCGCATTCCCGAAGCCGAGCGGCTCGATCCCGATGAAATCGTCCGCGCCCTCAATGACGCGGGGACGCCCGCCGAGATCCACCCCAACGCTGATTCCATCGTCGCCGCTCTGGCGCCGCAGCTCGCCTCCGGCGACGTCGTCGCCATCCTCTCCAATGGCGGCTTCGACGGCATCTACCTCAAACTACCCGCGCGTGTGCGCGAGCTGCATCTCCACGCCACCGGCGCATAAGGACATAAGGCACGCATGATCCGGACTGTTCTGTTTCTCGCCAACATGGTCATCCTCGGCATTCCATCGGCCCTCCTCTTCATTCCCTGGTGCTGGATCACGGGCCACGTGCTGCCGCTCTACAAGGCCACGCGCTTCATGCTCTCCTCCAGTTGCCGCGTCGCTGGCGTGCGCTTGCGACCCGAAGGCCTCGACCGCATTCCCCGCGACCGCGCCTGCATCTTCATGTCGAACCACGTCTCCAATCTCGATCCGCCCGCGCTCATCTCGCTCATCCCAGGGCGCACCTCGGCCTTTATGAAGCGATCACTTATGAATTTGCCCATCCTCGGCGCCGGCTTCCGCCAGGGTGAATTCATCGCTGTCGATCGCAGCGGCAGCCGCGCCGACGCGCAGCGCAGCGTGACCGAAGCGCAACGCGTGCTCGCCAAGGGCACGCACATCACCACGTTTGTCGAAGGCACACGCTCGCCCGACGGCCGCATGCTGCCCTTCAAGAAGGGGCCGTTTTTTCTCGCCAAAGCCTCCGGCGCACCTTGCATCCCGGTGTCGATTTATGGAACAGAGACGATGCTGCGCAAGGGAAGCCCGCGCATCCATCCCGGCATCGCGCACGTCATCTTCCACGATCTCATCGACCCCAACGCCTTCGCCACGCGCGAGGATCTCACGCAAGCCGTCCGCGCCGCCATCGCCTCCGGCCTGCCGGAGTGGATGCGCACGTAAGAGGGCATTGTCATCCTGAGCGAGCTTTGGCGCATGGAATGCGCCAAAGCGAGTCGAAGGATCTGCGGTTGTTTTTCGACAAACTTCAGGTTCGGCACGTGCGGTTTGGGAACAACAATGCCCGCGATGCCGCTGACTCGCCGACTTGCTGACCCAGATGCGATACTCACCATTGCGCACTCTTAGAACCGAATGATCGTCTCTCTCCTCGTCTTCGTCACCATCGTCGTACTCGCCCTTCCCGCGGCGCTGGTCCTCATTCCCTTCACGCTTCTCACCGGCAATGTAGGTCCGCTCTACGCCACTGGCTCGTGGATCGCTCGTGTTGCCATTCGCGTGGTCGGCATCCGCCTGCGCATCGAAGGCCGCGAAAACATCCCGCCCGATCGCGCCTGCATCTTCATGGCCAATCACGTCTCCAATCTCGATGCGCCGGCGCTGATGTCGCATCTTCCCGGCCGCACGGTGGTATTTCTCAAGCGTGAGCTCTTAAAGCTTCCCATCGTCGGCTACGCATTCAAGCTGGCCAACTTCATTCCGGTCGGCCGCGTCGGCAGCACCAAAAGCGCGCAGGCAGCCGTTGCCGACGCGAAGCGCGTCCTCTTGAGCGGGCTGCACATCACATCATTTGTTGAGGGCGGGCGCTCGCTCGACGGCCGCATGCAGCCCTTCAAGAAAGGCGCGTTCTACCTCGCGAAAGATTCCGGCGCGCCCTGCATTCCCATCTCGATTTATGGAACGGAGAAGATTATTCCCTGGGGCAGCAATCGCATCCACCCCGGCGTCGCGCACATTATTTTTCATCCGCCCATCGACCCCGCCGACTACGCCACACGCGACGACTTGTCCGAAGCCGTCCGCGCCGCAATCGCGTCAGGGTTGCCGAAATGGATGCGCAACCAGCAAATGAATGCCGGAAGTCAGTAGCAATTAGCTAGAGGCTGGGAGCTAGCAGCTAGAAGCTGTTTTTACGGCTGCACCACGGCGTTGTACCCGTCGCCGAGCAGCTTGTCGCGCCAGCGGTTGGCTTCGTCGCGGCTATTGAAGGGCCCGATGCGCACGTGGATCAGCCCATCCGCAGCTTCGCGCTTCGCCGTCACCGAGTAGCCGCGTTTGCGCAGCGCCGCTACCAGCACTTCGGCGTCCGCGGAATTCGCCACCGCGGCAATCTGCACCACCCACTGCGCCTGCACCGGTTGCGCCGAACCGGGAGCTGTTGCTGCCGGCGATCCCGTGGGCGATCCGCCCGGCTCGCTGTCGCCCGGGCTCTGCTGCGTCGTGGTTGGATTCGCGCCCGCCGTGGGCGTCCCCGGCTCTGGATTCGTCGGTGAGTCGTCGCCCGTCTGCGGCGCCGGCAACGCCGTTTGCTCTGAAGCTGAAGGCTTGGGAATCGAGTCGTTGGCTTGCAACGGCTCCTGGTCGGGTGCCGGGGTAGGCGCGTTGGCTGCGGTGGACGCGGAAACGTGATGCCCTGCGGCGTATCCCAGTGCGAAGCAAAGCCCGCAAACGAACAACAGCGCCAAAACAAGACCGAGCACCGCGCCCGCGCCGAGTGTCAGTTCGGTATCGCGTCGCGGCTGCTTAGGCTCCGGTTCTTCTTCGTCGAAGTATCCGCGCATGCACCGCCTTTGATGCGAATGGCTCTCCCCGCGCTTCCCTCTACGGCTGCTTCGGCGCCGGCGGCGAGGGAGGTATGAACTTGTTAAGCAGCGTCAGCATCTCCAGCGGCAGCGGGAAAACGATCGTGGTGTTCTTTTCCACTCCGATGTCGGCCAGGGTTTGCAGGTAGCGCAACTGCAGGGTCATGGGTTGCGTAGCCATCAGTGCGGCCGCATCCACCAGCCTTTGCGCGGCGGCGAATTCGCCCTCGGCGTGAATGATCTTCGACCGCTTCTCGCGCTCCGCCTCCGCCTGTTTGGCGATGGCGCGCAGCATCTGCTCGGGCAGATCCACCTGCTTCACTTCCACGCTGACCACCTTCACCCCGAACGGCTCCGTGCGCTGGTCAATAATGCTTTGGATACGTAAATTGAGCTTGTCGCGATGGCTCAGCAGTTCGTCCAGCTCTACCTCGCCCAGAACCGAGCGCAGCGTGGTCTGCGCGAATTGCGAGGTCTGGTAAACGTAGTTGGCGACCTTGATGGCGGCGTCGTTGGGATTCACAACGTACATCGTCACCACCGCATTCACCTTCAACGTAACGTTGTCGCGCGTGATAATGTCCTGCGCCGGAACCTCCAGCACCTCCTGCCGCAAGCTCAGGCGCACCATCTGATCGATGGGCCGGAAAACCAGGATGATGCCGGGGCCCTTGGGCGATCCCAGTACGCGGCCCAACCGGAAGATGACGCCGCGCTCATATTCGCGCAGGATTTTGATGGAGTTCAGCAGGTAGAGGACGACAATCGCAATAACAATCAGCACAGGAAGCGAGAGATCACCAATGGACATGGAACATTCCTTTCCTCACTCAGCAGGAATTCTACTCCAACTGGCGCGAACGCAGGCAAAGCTGCGGAAAAACTGGTCCCTACGCAATCTGGGGTAGGCAAGAACAGGAGTGGATATCGTCCTTCTTACCTCTGAAGGAGGACCACCTCGAGGCCGAGAACCACTATGAACAGAAAATTAAGGCTGCCAAGCAACCTGAGCTTGAATCGGACTTCAGCCGGGAGGCTCTCTTGAAGGCGCCGGTACCGCCTTATCTTTGTTGAGAGACTGTACAAAATGCCGTAATCGCTTGGACCTTCATCTTTTTCCAAGACTTCATCTATCCATTCTCTCCTTAGCTTCAACTACCAGAAGGCGGAGAACATCCCACCTGCGATTGTCAGAGTGGACAGCGCAATTTTGAATGCAAACATCGCCGGTAACCCCGCCTCTTATCACACAAAGGATCTGCACACAAACCTGAGCCTCGGACACGCCAACTGATCACTGACCACTGACCACTATCTTTCCTTCCGGTTCCACCTCGAGCAACAAGTGTTCGTGCCCCACCACGCGCAGCCTGGTTCCGGCGGCCACCGGCGAATTCGCGACGGCTTGCCAGATTTCGCCCTCAACCAGTACATGTCCCTGCGGGGCAAGGGGTTCCATGGCCGTCGCCGGGGAGCCTACCATGGCATCCGCGCCGATGCGCGACTTGCGCTTGCGTGCCCGCACCGCCAGCCGCACCAGAAACCACGTGATGGCGCCAAACGCCACGCTCACACTGATGGCCACCCATGGACTGACGCCCATCTCCGGCACCGGCGCAGCCACCAGCGTCAGGGTGCCGAAGGTCAGGCACAGAATGCCCGCAATCGCCAGCGCCCCGTGCCCGCCCACCTTGGCCTCCAGGACAAGCAGCACGAGCGCCGCCACCAGCAGCAGAACCGCGGTGTAGCGGATCGGCAGCAGGTCGAGAGCAAATATAGCGAGCAGCACCATCAAGGTGCCCAGCGCCCCCGGCACAATTGTGCCCGGCGAATTGAATTCGAGATAGATCAGCAGCGCCCCGAACACCAGAAACAGCAGTGCGATGTTGGGATTCACCAGCCATCCCAGCAGTTGGTCGCGCAGCGTGAGTTGGATGGGCACGATGCGCGCGTTGGCCACGCGAAGTGTCAAAGTCGTCCCGTCCATGCGAGTGACAACGCGCCCGTCGAGCGCCTTCAGCAGGCCGGCATCGCTGTTCGCTATCAAATCGATCAGGTGCAGGTTCAGCGCCTCATCTGCTGTATAGGAGTGCGACGATTTCTCCGCTTCTTGTGCCGCATCTGCGCTGCGCCCGCGTTTGGTCACGTATGATCGCATGAAGGCTTCGGCGTCGTTCTCTACCTTCTGCATCTCCACGTCATCGGGCTTGCCGCCTTCGAAAACCACGTGCGCCGCGCCCGCTTCAGTGCCCGGCGCCATGGCCGCCACATCGGCCGACTCCAGCAGGAAGAACCCTGCCGAGCCCGCGCGCGATCCCGACGGAGCCACGTACACGATGACCGGCACGCGCGAGCGAAGAATGGCCCCGACCATGGTGCGCATGGAGTCGAGCAGGCCCCCCGGCGTGTCCAACTCAATGAGCAGCGCCTGCGCTCCATCGGAGTTTGCGCGGTCGAGCGCCCGCGTCACTTCATCCGCGCTCACGGGCTGAATGGTGTCGTGCAGAATCAGCTCGTCGACAACCGGCTGCTGCGCGCGCGCCGGGACGCAAGCGATCAATCCCAGCCCAGCCCAGCCCAGCGCGGTCCACAATCCTGCCGCAAGGAGCCCGGCACTCGCCCAACTCTTCCTCACTGTTTTTCCCATGGCTCGCCTCTTTCACATTAGCGGTGTTAGCGGTGCTAGCGGAGTTAGCGGAGTTAGCGGAGCTAGTACAGCTAGTACGTTGACCACGCGATTGCCCAAAAAGTAGCGCCGGTCTCCAGACCGGCTGTAGTGCGGGCGTCCACGCCCGCACAGATCAGAGAACCGAAGCCTCGATAACCACGATCCACTAGTCACGATCCACGTCGCCGCTTCGCTGCTTTCTAACTCCGCCAACTCCGCTAGCCCCGCTCACTCCGCTGTCTTTTCACCTCTGCCCCGTCCGGGCCAGAATCTGCCGCAAAATCTCCGCCGCCGCTCGGTTCGACGGTTCCAGCTTCAGCGCATTATTGGCGTCGGAGTTGGCCGTGCCCAGGTTGCCGCCCGCCAGATCCAGTTGCGCCAGCACCAGGTACGCATTCGCTGAGGGCCCCAGTTCCAGTGACGCCTGCGCCTCTTTGCGCGCCGCATCGGCATCCCCGCTGCGCTCGCGCACCTCGGCCAGGCCGGCGTGCGCCTCCGCGCTCTGTCCATCCGCCGCCACCGCCGCCTGGTACAACCTCTCCGACTCCAGCAGCAATCCGCGATCGAGATAAACCTTGGCCTGCGCGCACAATGCCCGCGCCCGATCATGCGGAACCAGCGCTGCCATCCGCCCGGCATCCATCTCGTCCATCACCGCCGCTGCTTGTTTGAAAGCTGCTGCGTCAAAGCTGCGCACAATCCGTTCCAGCGGGTCAACACTGGCTTGGCTCGCCTGGGGACTGGCCGCGGCTCCGGCCCCGGATCCGGCTTGCCCTTTCCACGCCATCTCCAACGCCTGCGCCTCGCTGTCGCCCGGCCGCAGTTTCAGGCACTGCGCCATCTCATTGATTGCCCCCGGCACATTCCCGTGCCGTTTCAGGCTCAGCGCCAGGTTGAAGTGGTAGTCCGCCGCATTGGGGTCGGCGGCTGCTGCTTGAATAAACAGCGACGTGCCGTCTTTCCCTTGCCGGCTCATGGCCACGCCCTCGTTGTTTACCACCTCGGCCAGCGGCAACACCCGCGCCACGTCGGCAAACGCCTCTGCAGCGGGCGCGTAATCGCCTGAAAAAAGCAGCGAGAGCCCGCGGTAGAACCCAGCCTCCAGTCCATCCGCGCCGCCGTGATCCACCTTCGCAAAAGCCTCGGCCGCATCTGCGTACTGCTGCTGGTTATAGTCCTCGCGGCCCAGCGCCATCCACGCCAGGCTGAACCCCGGGTTCAGCTTCACGGCCTGCTCCAGGTGCCGTTGCCGTTCCGCCTGGTCCGGCTCCGAAATGCCGCGAATGTACTGCTCGAACGCATCAAGCCGGATTTCGCGTCCGGCGGCGACAAACGTCTCCTCGGCCCCGTTGAACGTGGGATCGAGCTCCCGCGTCAGCCTCCACGCCAGTGCGCTGAAGACGCCCATCAGGTCGCGCATCTCCCCGCGCACGCTCACCGCCGGCAACATGCGCAGGTCCGGCACGTTCACCAGCGACGCCTCAGCGGTAATGCTGGTTCCATCGGTCGAGTAGCTGCCCACCACAATCGAATCCGCGTCCAGCGTCTGCGCTAGCTTGAGTGCGCTCGCTCGCGAGGGCTGGAATCCCTGCGGCAGTCCCAGATGGTCCAGCGCATACACGCGGTCGGCGCGGCTGGTGGGCTGGAATCCCGCCGAAGCGAAGCGCATGCTCAAAATCTCCGCCGCCGCCTCGCGCATCCACTCCAGGCTCGGCTGCCCGGTGCGGTTGTCAAAGGGCAGCACCAGCAGCACGCGTCCGCCGCCGGAAGACCGTGCCCCGCCGTCGCCCGCCGCGGCATCCGCCTGCCCCTGCGCCCCAGTTGCTGCTGCTGCCAGCACACACAAAACCGCCAGCACAGCGCCCGCCGTAAGCCGCTGCATCTGCTGCCATCGCACTCGAATTTCCGGTATCACGACAGGTCGATTATAGGCTCTAGGGTAGAGAGTTTTAGATGGCTCAACACTAAGGCTTGTCATCCTGAGCGGAGTTTGGCGCGTCTTTTGCGCCAAACGGAGGCGAAGGACCTGCGGTTGCTTTTCCGGTGCAGCACGAACTCCACCGATACGAATTCACGCGGTCTGAGCCCCGGCGCTTTCATCGGTGCGGCCCGCCCACGCGTCCGATTTCGCTTGGGCTCCCGCCTCTGCGCCGCTATGATCGCTCCATGTCGCCGCTCACTCCACCGCGTCTCAAGCCCATGTGGCGCGTGATCGTCGAAGTCGCCTTTATCATCTTCCTCTTTTACTCGAACCTGCTCATGGGCGAGTTCACCGGCGTCAATGGCCATGGCAAAACCTTGGCCTTCGCGCTCCACGACATCGTGACGCCCTTCAATTTCCTCATTGCGCTGGTCAGCGCCCTCATTGGCTTCGTGATGTTCGAGTACCTGCGCCAAAAACTGTAAAGCCTGCTGGCGGTTTCTGCCTTCGCTAGAACCACCAACAGGCTTTGGTCGTTGTTTTCTATTCCCTGTTCCCTAATCCCTATTCCCTGTCTTTCAGTCCGCGTACGCCACTTCTTCCACCGTCGTGGTCTCCGGCAGCGGCTCGGGATAGTACGCGTTGCGCACGTACTGCTTCACCATGCGGTTGGTGTTGAAGTACGAGCCATTGAACGCCAACGTCGTCCGCATCAGCCGCGCCCAGTTCTCCTGCGTGTCGCGGTAGAGCGGAACCACCGCCGTCTCCAGCTTGGTGTAGAGCGAGTGTGCTTCCTCTTCATCGTTGGCGCCGTCTTCAATCGCCCATCCCGTCACGCCTTCAATGCAACCCTCAATCCACCAGCCATCCAGAATCGACAGGCTGGGCACGCCGTTCATCGCCGCCTTCATGCCGCTGGTGCCCGACGCCTCATACGGCCGCCGCGGTGTATTCACCCATACATCCACGCCCGCCGTCAGCCGCGCGCCCAGGTCCCACGCGTAGTTTTCGAGATAAATGATGCGCAGCTTGTCGTTAGAGAGCTTGGCCGCTTCTTCCACCACCTGCTGGATCAGCGCTTTGCCGGGCTCGTCCTGCGGATGCGCCTTGCCGGCATAGAGAATCTGCAATCCGCCGGCCTTGACCGCAATCTCCTTCAGCCGCTCGGGATCGTTGAACAGTAAAGTGGCGCGCTTGTAGGTTGCCGCGCGCCGCGCAAAGCCCAGGGTCAGCACTTTGGGATCGAGCACCAACCCCGTCCGCGATCCCACCCCGGCCAGCAACTCCTCTTTCGCACTCGTGTGCGCCGCCAGCATCGCCGCCTCGGGCACATCGATGGCGTTGCGCAGATACAGGTTGTCGCGCCGCCACGCGGGAACTTGCTCGTCCAGCACGCGCTGCACAGGTTCCGAGATCCACGTGCGCGCGTGCACGCCATTGGTGATGGAGCTGATTTTGAACTCCGGAAACATGGCCTGCGAAACCTTGCCATGCTGCATGGCCACGCCGTTCGCATGGCGCGAAAAACGCAACGCCAGCAACGTCATGTTGAGCAATCCGTCACGGAAGCATCCCAGCCTTTCGAGGCGCGCCGTCCTCTCGCCGCCCAGGATGCGAATCGCCTGCTCGGTCGAGAAGCGGTCGTGCCCCGCCGGCACTGGGGTGTGCGTCGTGAACACGCATTTGCGCCGCACCTGCTCGATGTCCGCGTCGCTCGCCCCGTTCTGCGGCCCTCCGCCCATCTGGCTCTCCAACAATGCCAGCGTCAGCAGCGCCGCGTGTCCTTCGTTCATGTGGTATACGTTCACGCGCAAGCCCAGGGCATGGGCCATGCGCACGCCGCCCATCCCCAGCACGATCTCCTGCTGTAACCTGTAATTCGTATCCCCGCCGTAAAGGTGGTCCGTCAGTCCCCGGTCCCAACCCGAATTCCCGTCGAGGTCGGTGTCGAGCAGATAAATCGGAACCACGTGGCCGGACTGGCCCTCCATGTCATAGCGCCACGCGCGCACCGTGACCACCCGATTTTCCACCTGGACCGTAACCTGTGCCGCCTCCTCCGTGCAAAAGTCCGCCGGGTTCCATGGCTGCACGTCCTCGCTTTGCATGCCCGTCGCGCTCAGGTGCTGCTCGAAATACCCTTTGCGGTGCACCAAAGAAAAGGCTGCTAGCGGCACGCCCAGGTCCGCTGCCGAGCGCAGCGTGTCCCCGGCCAGCATGCCCAGACCGCCCGAGTAGGTCGGCATCGATGGTTCAATGGCGATCTCCATCGAAAAATAGGCAACCTGGCCGTTGTCGGGAAGTGTCTCGTAGGAGAAGGGTTTCGAGCTGGCAGATAGCATATATTTTCTTCTCCGTGCCGCTTCAGCCCCCAACATCCGGCTCGCCGGGCTTCAACACACGGTCCCCAATGCATTCATCGGGATAAATACCTCCCAAGTTTAGCAAGGAAACCGTCCCGGCAAGATTCCCCAACCGGGTGGGCGATAGCTAATTTGTGGGAGAGACAATCTGCCGTGCTCCCGGCCCAAAACGGAATTGTCCCACACCGCAAACCTGCGAAGCGCTTGACGGCTTACTGACTTGTCGGCTCGCTACTCCAGCCCGTGCGCCCCTCCCGAGGCATGGCACACGTGAATCTGCGCAACAATCCCTGTCTGCTCCGCGTAGCGCGCGCCCAGCGCCTCGGCAAACGCCGTGGCCTCGGTCTGCTCAACGAGATTAATTGTGCAGCCGCCAAAGCCTCCGCCCGTAAGCCGCGCCCCGATGAGCCCCGGCAAATCCTGCGCCAGCGCCACCATGGCATCCGCTTCCACACAACTGCCTTCGAAGTCCTGGCTATAGCTTCGATGCGCCTCGGCCATCAGCCGTCCCAGTTCCTTCATGTTGCCCTTCAGCAGCGCATCGCAGGCCGCCACCGTGCGCAGGTTCTCGCTGATCACGTGCTTGGCCCGCAGATAGCTCTTGGGCTCCATCTCGTGACGCCACTTTTCCAGGTCCTCGAGCGTGCAGTCGCGCAGGAACTTCACGCCCGGCTTGTGGCTCGCGATCACCGCGCACGCCGCTTCCGACTCGCGCCGGCGGGTCGGATAGTCACCGCCCGCCACGGAGTGCTTCACCATCGTATTGGCAATGACCAGAGCCACGTGGTCGGGAATCGGCGCCAGCTTGTAACTCAAATCGCGGCAATCCAGCAACAGCGCGTGATCTTTTTCAGCGTTCAGACTGATGAACTGGTCCATGATGCCGCAGTTCGCGCCCACAAATTCGTTCTCCGCCCTCTGGCACAGCCGCGCCAGCACTGGCCCCGAATACGTACCTGGGCAACTGGCTCCCACCAGCGACAAAACCGCCAGCGCCGTAGCGACTTCGAGAGCCGCCGAGCTCGACAGCCCCGACGACAGCGGCACATCGGACCAGATGCTCAAACTAAACCCGGGAATCTTGTGGCCCTCGCCCGCAAGAATCGCCGTCACGCCCATCGGGTAGTCGGTCCAGTGCTGGCTCCGCGCCGCCTGCACGCCGTCAAAGACCTTTTCCTCGCCCATGTTTTCGGAATAGATGGCAATCTTGCCGTCCGCGCGCGGCGAAATCCCCGCCAATGTGGCAAAGTTGATCGCCGCCGGCATCACGAAGCCCTCGGCGTAATCGGTGTGCTCGCCAATCAGGTTCACGCGCCCCGGTCCCACGAAAACCTTGGGCTCCGCCCCGAACCGTTCCTTGTGCATCGAACGAAATACCTTTGCATCGTGCATATGATTCCCCTACCTCAACGTGAATTTCGAAACTTTCAAATCTCAATAAAGCTCTTGTCATCCTGAGCGACCGGAGCGAGCCGGTACGGCGCAGCGGAGGAAGTCGAAGGATCTGCGGTTGCTTTTCGCGCATTCAACTCAACACGGAATCTGATTACTGACCACGGCTCCTTTTGACAACGTTTTCTTTTCCGCTCGGAATCCGAATGTATTCGCATACTTTTTACCCACTCACCACTTCACCGCGCGCTGCGCTCAGCCGTTCCCAGATCTCGCCCATCCACGCTTCGTGCTCCGGCTTCATCAGCACAGAGCGCAGGCAGGTCAAAGCGCTGGCCTCATTCTGCACGGGTTTGCGGGCGCCAAACCACGATCCCGGCAATTGTACTAAAGCCAGATGCAATCCTCGCGCCGCGCACGCGTCGAAGACTTTTCGTGCCTGCTCCGATGCCTCCCGAAGGTCCGCTGCACGCAGTGCCCACACCACAATGTCCAACTCGGGCGGGTGCCCCCGGTCCCTCGCATTTGGGGACCGGGGAACGCACGAACCCAACCCAACAAACCTTTCATCCCCGCGCACCCTCCGGTCCAGTTCGAGCGCCGCCCGCCGTCCCATCCGCAGCCCTTCGGCAAACGCTCCGTCCTTCGTGAGTGGAAGCAGCCGTTGCGTCGCCCACAGTGCCACCGCCGCCGCACCCGCACGCGAGCACTCCAGGCTGATCTCGCCAAGATGCAGTTCCTTCGACGTGAAATACGTATACGGCGAATCGTGCTTGTAAAACCGTCCCACCGCCGGATCTTTGAAAAGCACGCACCCGCATCCGTACGGTTGCAGCCCATGCTTGTGCGGATCGATCACGATGGAGTCGGCCCGGCCGATTGCCGCATAGGCCCGCCGCGCCGGCTCCTCTAAACTTTCCTCGATCAGCCCAAAGTACCCGCCATACGCCGCGTCCACATGCACCCGCGCGCCGTAGCGCCCAGCAAGCGCCAGAATCTCCTCCAGCGGATCCACGGCGCCCATAGCCGTCGTGCCCAGCGTTGCCACCACCGTGCCCACGCCGCCGTTGCCGAGCTCGTCTTCGAGCGCCTCCAGGTTCATCCGCCCGCGCTCATCTGTGGCCACGCTCGCGAATTCGAGCTTTAACACGCTACTGATCCGGTGGTGCGTGTAATGCGCCTGCTCCGAACCCACAATCCGCCGCCCCGGCCGTAACTGCCCCGCCATCCACAGCGCTTCAAGATTGGCAAAGGTCCCGCTTGAGGTCAGGTGGCCCAAATACTCCTTCCACCCGAACATTCCCGCGATCTCCCGCACCGCTTCGACTTCCATCGCCGAGCTTGCCCGGCCTCCATCGAGCGCATGGTTGTTGGGATTGAGCTTCATGGCCAGGGCATAGGCCGCGCGCGCCACCGGATGTGGCGGTTTCATCATCTGCCCGGCATACAAAGGATGGAAATAAGGGTAGTTGTCGCCCAGCCGGTGCGCCGTCTCCTCAAGAACCTGAGCCATGGCAGCCTGCGCAATGGCCTCCGCGTCCGCGCCCGGCTGCGGCTCAAACTTTGGCAGGGCGCTAAACTCCGCCTCCAGGGCTTCGGCGGCGTGGGCCAGCAACTCGATGAAAGGATCGTGCGGCATCGCGACCCCTCACCTTATCACAGGTCTCAGATCCCAAATCTAACTCTTCATCTAAGTCACTAATAATAAGCACCTTAATAGCTTACAAAAAAGTACATCCCACCTAAGTCGCAAATTTCCTGCACGCTTTTTTTGACGTTGATGATACACTGTGGTCAGCGTTAGAACCGATTCGGGCGTGAGCAGTACTCGCCCAACCAAGCAAGATTCTGCCAGTGTTCGCTCCGATTCATCCAGCGCAATTCAAACCAGGAAATTCGAACTAGTATGGAACAAGGTACTGTGAAGTGGTTTAATGACGCGAAGGGCTTCGGCTTCATATCGCGCCAGAACGGCGAAGATGTCTTCGTGCACTACTCTGCGATCAACTCAAGTGGTTTCAAGAGCCTGCAAGAGGGTCAAGCCGTGCAATTTAACGTCGTAAAGGGTCCCAAGGGCTGGCAGGCTGCTGACGTACAGCCTCTCTAAACCTGATCAGGCAGATTCCGGCAGAATCTAGCTCGAAACAGTAAAGAGTCGGGAGCGCTTCTGGTGACAGCCAGGAGCTATCCCGGCTTTTTGCGTTTTTTCGGCAGGCTTTATCGAGGTGATGCCCGTCCTATTAATCCGGCCCCAAAATACTGCGTCCGTGCCCCATCCATTTCCGCGCCTTTTGCGGAAATGGGTGGGAAACCGCAACACCATTTATGGGCCGTATCAATAAGCGCAGTTTCTTTCGCGTAGGGTCGGACACTTCAAACCTCAGCATTGAACGGGATCGCCGATTCGCCGACTTGGGAACAGTCTTCCAACTCCGCGAACACCGCTAACACCGCTGTTCTCCGCTCGACTTCGCAACCCGCAACCTTCTATTCTCAACAGTTGGCCGCATTTTTCTTTCATCCCGCGGCCTCACAAGGTTTCCATCACGCATATGAGCACGAACACGATCGCCGTACACTTGCCCGACGGGTCCATCCGCGAAGTGCCTTCCGGCACAACGCCTCTCGACATCGCCAACTCCATCTCGCCGCGCCTCGCCGCGGCCAGCGTCGCCGCGCGCATTGCGCCTGCCACCACTCACTCCAGCCAAAGCTCCGCCCGCGACGGCCAGTCGCCGGCAGGTGAAGAATCGCCCGAGGCCTCAATGTACGCCGCGGAAGACTCCGCCGCGCCACGCCTTGTCGATCTCTCTGCGCCGCTCACAGCGAACGTGAAGCTCGAGCTGCTGAAGGAGAACGATCCCGATGCGCTGAAGGTTCTGCGCCACTCCGCCGCGCACGTGCTGGCCACAGCCGTCCTCGAGCTCTTCCCTGAGACCAAGCTCGGCCACGGCCCGGCCACCGACTCCGGCTTCTTCTACGACTTCTATCGCGCCCAGCCCTTCACGCCTGAAGACCTCGCCGCCATTGAAGCCAAAATGACCGAGGTCGTGGCGCGCAACGAGCCCTTCGTCCGCGAATACGAACCGCGCGAAAAAGCCCTCGCCGAATTTGAAAAAGACGGCGACTTCATGAAGACGCACTTCGTCACCAAGTTCACCGCGCCCGGCTCCGAAGTCAGTTTTTATCGCAACGGCACATTCATCGACTTCTGTCGCGGTCCGCACGTGCCGTCCACTGGTCGCGTCAAGGCCTTCAAAGTTACCAGCCTCGCCGGCGCTTACTGGCTCGGCGACGAAAAGAATCCCCAACTGCAGCGCGTCTACGGCACGGCCTTCTTCTCGCAAAAGGATCTTGACGCCCACTTCGCGCGCCTCGAAGAAGCCGCGCGCCGCGACCATCGCGTCCTGGGCAAGCAACTCGACCTCTTCAGCATTCAGGAGCTGGCCGGCGCAGGCCTCATCTTCTGGCATCCCCGCGGAGCCATCATCCGCAAGATCATGGAAGACTGGATGCGCGACGAGTGCCTGCGCCGCGGCTACAGCCTGGTCTACACGCCGCACGTGATGCGCCGCGAACTCTGGAAGGTCAGCGGTCACGAAGGCTTCTACTCCGGCAACATGTACACGCCCATGGAGCTGGACGACGCCGAGTACCGGCTGAAACCGATGAACTGCCCGGGCCACATCCTCATCTACAAAAACTCGCCCAAGAGTTACCGCGATCTACCGCAGCGCTACGCTGAACTCGGCAGCGTCTATCGCTACGAGCGTTCCGGAACCATGCACGGCCTGTTGCGCGTGCGCGGCTTTACGCAGGACGACGCGCACATCTTCTGCACGCCGCAGCAGATCGAAAGCGAAGTGGCAGCCTGCATCGATTTCGCCGAGGCCGTGCTGAAAACCTTCGGCTTCCAGGAGTACAAGGTCGAGCTGTCGACTTGGGATCCTTCGGACCGCGCACACTACGCCGGTTCCAACGAGAACTGGGACCTCGCAATTCGCTCGCTCGACAATGTGCTCAAATCGAGAGGCATTCCGTACAAGACCATCCCCGGCGAAGCCGCTTTCTACGGCCCCAAGATCGACGTCAAGCTGGTAGACGTTCTCGGCCGCCTCTGGCAGCTATCCACGGTGCAGTTCGACTTCAATCTTCCCGCTCGCTTCGAGCTCGAATACGTCGGCGAGGACGGCGAGCGCCATCAGCCGGTGATGGTGCATCGCGCGCTCTTCGGCTCCGTCGAGCGCTTTTTCGGCGTGCTCATCGAGCACTACGCCGGAGCCTTCCCGCTCTGGCTCGCGCCGGTGCAGATCGGTCTCGTGCCCATCAGCGAGAAGCATCTGGCCTACGCCGCCAAACTCGAAGCCGCGCTCAAAGACGCCGGATTCCGCGTGGAAGTGGACGATCGCAACGAAAAGATGAACGCCAAGATTCGCGATTTCGCCAACCAGAAGACGCCCTACATCCTCGTCTTCGGCGACAAGGAAGAAGGCTCCGGGGCAGTCAGCGTCCGCACCCGCGGCAAAGGCGACCAGGGCTCCATGCCGCTGGCCGACTTCATCAGCAAAACCACCGCGCTGGTCGAGATGCAATCGGCGGAGCTATGAGCGATGCCCGAAGCGTGACCGTTTTGCGCATCCTCCTCGTTGAACGGCTCCATCATTCTTGGGATTCCGCCGAGTGACCCTGGAACTCCTGCTCGATCTCTTCGGCAAACTGCTCAGCTTCTCGTTCCCGGACCAACTCGCGTTGCACCGGAATCTTCGCGAGCAAGTTTTCCGCTCTCTGAAAGGCGGCTCGAAGCTTCGCGTCGCCCGGTTCACCAAGAAGAAGAAAGAGCTTGAACGGATCCCGGCTGTCAGACAGACTCACAGTTCTTCCAAGCCACCGGCTGGCCTTTTCCAGGATCGATCTTTCATCCAAGAGGTCGAAGGAAACCGGCTCGAATAGATGCCAGACGCCGTTTTTCCATGACCTCTCAAACTCGTATTCGTAATTCGGGGCAGATATCTTCTTGGGGACAAGTTGCGTGTACACCTTCTTGAGGCGAAGAGGAGCCTGAAACACCTTCCAAACGTCGTTCTCATCCCTGTGGGCGTACTCGGCGGGGCTCTCATATCGCGCGACATAGCGCTCGAAAAGCGTTTCAAGCGTCCCATGGAGATTCTCGGTCAATCCCACACCACCAAACGCAAATCGAAGGGCTGTATCGTCCGGGGGAAGAACCTCGCCAAGAATCGCGTCCAAGCCCTCCTTGGGGTCGGAGAAGAGGAGGCCGCTATTTATCCGCTCGCTTGCGTTTGAAATCATCCGTTGAACATAGTTGACGGTGGAACGAAACGAGGCGCCGTCAATGCGACCGAACATCCTCGAGACTCGTCCATAACGGCTCGTGAACTCCGCGCGAAGAAATCGCTCCTCCGGGGAATAAAGAACTACGCCAATGTTAATGAACTCTTGTGTTAGGGGATCATAGACATAGCGAAGCAAACTAAAATGGAATTTCGTCTTCATCCCAACCTCCTTCGTACCTCTTCTGCGAATTCGTCCGCATGATCTCTGATTAATCCAACGTGCGTCTCAATCCTTTGCAAGTCGTCGCACCGCCATTCGTTCGGAATCTGCCGCGAGAATTCACCTAGGACCTCTGGGGTTAACGTCTTCAATAACTGCAAGAAGTCAACCGAGAAAGGCACTCCCTTGAGCGTTCTCGCAAAAACGTGCCGGTCTAAATACACCTCGTGTTCAAGTCTCCAAGGTGTTTGGGTCGGGAAAATGTCTAACAAGAATGAAAATGCCATCTCGTGATCAAAAACGAAGAGGTCGTCTCCTCGGCTTCCCAGATTGGGATTGTTAAATGCCCTATCAGGATTCTGAATGAGGGCATCAAACGCATAGACATTTACCGCGGCCTCGAGCATTAGTTGCGGAATACCTTTGTCGACAGGCCAAACAGTCAGATTTACCAAAAACTGGCTTCCAAAATTTAAGCCAATGCTGTCGCTAATAATCCGCGCTCTCCGGGGGTCACCAGCCAATTGGTCCTGAACGATGCGTGCCAAATCCTCTTCAATCGAAACAACTACCGGCCGAGGACACTGAACCGCCAAATAGTTGGCAAGTAAGGATGCGTAAAGCTCGTACAGGAGACCGCGTTCTCGTCGCTCAATGCCTCCTCTGAGCTTGACCACGAATTCATCAGGAGCGGCGAGGCCTTGACCCTCACATGTAAAGATGGCTGGAGAGGTTCGTCCGTTACCTAAGAACCTGTGAAATGTGGTGGCGGTAACCTGGCTAATCACGTGGCTCCCGTCCGTACAACTGCCCAGCTTGGAGAACCTCAGAATAAACCATCAGCGACCTCTTACAGCAGATCACAGAGGAAGTGGTCTAGAATCTGCAGATCGCTCCGCCTCACGCGTTAATCGCCATCCCCTCCACCGCGCCGTAGCCGTCCAGCATGGCCTCGCTCAACGTGGGGTGAGCATGGATGGTGAACATCAGCTCGTCCACCGTGCCTTCTAGCTCCATCACGGCAACTGCCTCGGCAATCAGCTCCGTGGCCTGCGGCCCGATAATGTGCACGCCCAGAATTTCGCCATACTTCGCATCGGCGATCACCTTCACAAAGCCGTCGTGGCTCGCCACGATCGTCGCCTTGGAGTTGCCCGCAAACGGGAACTTGCCCACCTTGATTTCGTGGCCCTTTTCTTTGGCCTGCGCTTCGGTCAGCCCCGCGCTGCCGATCTGCGGCTCGGTATACGTGCAGCTCGGAATGCGATCGCGCCGGACTGGACGGAATTTGCGCCCCGCGATCTTCGCCATCGCTACCATGCCGCTCATCGCGCCCACGTGCGCCAGTTGCGGCAGCCCCGCCACAATGTCGCCGATGGCATAGACACCCGGCTCGGCCGTCTCCTGCGCCTCGTTCACCTTCACAGATCCGCGCTCCAGCTCGACTTTGGTTTTTTCCAGTCCAATCCCGTTCGTCAACGGCCCGCGCCCGACGGCCACCAGCACCTTCTCGGCCTCTTTCACTTGCGGCTTGCCGTTTGCGTCCGTGTAGCTCACCTTCACGCCCGCGGCGGTCTTCTCCACACCATCCACCTTCGCGCCCGTCTGCGTCTCAATGCCGCGCTTGCGGAACACCCGCGCCAGCTCCTTCGAAATCTCCTCGTCTTCGACGGGAACCATGCGCGGCAGAAACTCCAGAATCGTTACCTCGCTGCCGAAGCTGCGGAAGATCGACGCGAACTCCACGCCCACCGCGCCCGCGCCGATCACAATCAGCGACTTGGGCGGCGCGCTCAGGCTCAGAATCTCGATATTGGTCAGGATGGTCTCGTCCGCCTTCAATCCAGGCAGCAGCTTGGCCTCCGATCCGGTCGCGATCATTACGTTTTTCGCCTTCACCTGACTCTTCTGGCCGTTCGCTTCCACCTCCACGGTGTGGACGCCATCTTTCGCGCCACCCGTCAGCCTTCCAAAACCAGGAATAACCGCGATCTTGTGCTTCTTCATCAGGAACTCGAGACCCTTCACGTGCTTGGTGATGATCGCGCTCTTGCGCGCGAGCACCGCGGCCCAGTCCAACGACCGCGCTTCAACGCCCTTGATGCCAAACTCCCCGGCTTCCTTCAGGTAATCCCACAGCTCAGCGTTGAACAGCAGCGCCTTGGTGGGAATGCAGCCCACATGCAGGCACGTTCCGCCCAGCTTGGGGCTGGCGTCAATCAGCGCCACCTTCAGCCCGTACTCCGCGCCGCGAATCGCCGCCGTATATCCGGCCGGGCCGCCGCCAATCACCGCTACGTCGTAAATCGTCTCTGCATTCGTATCTGGCAAGGGAAGCTCCATTCATTCCGGTTTCGTGACGTTGTCCAGCACCGAACTGGGTGCCCCCGGTCTCGATTTTGAGACCGGGGATAGCAACTCTCTTTACACGCTTAGTCTAAATTGCGCTCACTCGAGATTAGATTCCGCATCGCGACCTGCGGCTTCAACCGGCCGCCAACAGTGCTTCTTCAATCAGAGCCTCGGCTTCCCGCACCGTCTCCGCCTCATCGCCGAACCGGTCGATCCAATGCACCTCCGGCTCGCGCCGGAACCACGTCATCTGCCGCTTGGCGTAGTTGCGGTGCCCCTGCTGCGCCGCGGTGATCGCGTCTTCTACGCTCAGCGTTCGATCGAGCACAGCCCGCGCTTGCCGGTAGCCCAGCGAGTCCAGCGCCTTCACCGGTCCGTAGCGGTCGAGCAGCCCGCGCGTCTCCTCGACAAGTCCCGCGGCAAACATCGCTGCGCAGCGCCGGTTTAGCCGATCATAAAGGCCTTCGCAGGGCGGAAGCTCAGCTCGCGGCGGGTTCAGTCCGATCCTTAGCAACCGAAACCCGGTCAGCGGATCGCGCGCCATGTCGTCCTCACTAAGAATTTGAGACATCGGCTTTCGCGCCGCCACACACACTTCAATGGCGCGAATCAGTTTCGGCGCGTCGTTGGCGTGGATCCGCTCGGCGCTCGCCGCGTCCAGCTTTCGCAGCAATCGGTGTAGCCACGCATTTCCATGGCGTCCCACGCTTCGGCGCAAGCGGGTCCGTAGCTCTTCCTGGCGCGCCGGACCCGCAAATAGTCCTTCGGTCAGCGCCCGCAGATACAGCCCCGTTCCGCCAGTCACAATCGGCAGGCGTTCGCGCGCCGCGATCTCGCGCAGCGCCGCCCGCGCCGCGCGACTGTACGCACCCGCAGTGAACGGCTCATCCGGCTCCGCCACGTCGATCAGATGATGCGGCACGCGCGCCCGTTCTTCGCTCGTGGGTTTCGCCGTGCCCAGCTCCATGCCGCGATACACGGCCACCGAGTCGCAGCTCACAATCTCGCCATCGAAGCGCTCTGCAACGGCGAGCGAGAGCGCCGTCTTCCCGCTCCCCGTCGGCCCCAGAAGAATCACGGCAGGCGGCAACGATTCGGGTTTAGGATTGCTCGTTCTCGAAATGCTCTCCTCCGAAGGATTCGCCGTCCGCGCAGGACTCACCGCTCACTGAAACTCCATCCCTGCTGTCACTTGTTCACTCATTCACTTCGTCACTGATCCCTGGTCGCTCAGTCCCTGTTTTTCTAGTCCCTACTGGCTACTCCCTATTCCCTGTCTTTCACCACCGCCACCACCCCGCGGGAAAAATCCACTTCGGATTGGTGTGCAGTAGCCACCACAGACAGACGGCACCAGCCAGAATCAACAACCCGAAGACCTGGTTGCGCCGGAACGCGCGCCTCTGCTGCTCGCGCGCCTCATTCTCGGCTATCTGTTGGTCATACGGCTTGATGCGGGTCTCGACCATCAGTCAATCCTTGCAGTGAAGCCCTCTGTGCATCCCGCCTCAGTATAGGTGCGGACGCCGCAAATTGCGTTTGATTGCGTCCCTCGCATTTCGTCGCTCAGGGTCGGCTCTATCGATTGACCGGGCCCGGGAACTGGGAAAGAATAGCGGCATGATCCTTTTGCTTGCGGCAGTGATCGCATTCTTCTTCCTGGCCCTGGGATCGGTCGCATTCCTCGTCTGCGCGTTGATCCCGCCAGGCCGCAAATACGCACTGAGTACAGCACTCTGGTTCGCCGCTTGGGGAGCGTGCAGCGCGATCCTCCTGATCCTGGCTATTCTGGGTTTGGTTGCAGGCGGCCTTGTTCTGCAGAAGACGGGAATGCGCTGGGAGGACGCGCCAAGGCTTCTGTCCGCGGTGGGATGGACTTCCATTCTCGGCGGCGGAATTCTCACATGTGCCATTGCGAGCGTCGCCGCATGGCTTCATCAAGCGCTCATTCACCGATTCACGTTTATGCTTTTCCGCCTCTATGCAACGTTCGTTACAGCCGGAATCGGCAGTGTCTTTGGCTGGCTCTCTCTTTGGCTCGCCATGGGGTGGAGTCCCTTTCCCCACGCCGTGTGGTTGGCTGCGTTTATGCTTCCAATTCTGGTGGTCGTATTCGGCGCAGCCGCCTATCGGCATGCGCCAGCGCTGAGGGGAAACGCGCCGACTGGTTTCACATGGATCACACCTGAAGAGTTTGCCGGGCCTCTAAGTTCGTAAGACGAACGAAGGAGGCGTTTTGCGGAGACCTCAAGCCATCCTCCCGTTTGACTTCCCCCACCCGCATTGCCGACCATTATTTCTTCGGTCTTAATGAGTTTGGCGGGAAGGAAAGATCCAATGAAAGTCTTGATCCTTGGTTCCGGAGGCCGCGAACACGCCCTGGCTTGGGCCATCGCGCGCAGCCCGCGCGTGACTGAGATCGTGTGCGCGCCCGGCAACGGCGGCATGGCCCAAAGTTCCCGCTGCGTCCCCGTCGATCTCAACGACCTCAGCGCCATGGTCTGCCTGGCTGAATCCGAGCGCCCTGAACTGACCATCGTCGGCCCGGAACTGCCGCTCTCGCTGGGCATTGTCGACGCCCTTCGCGAGCGCGGCCTTCGCGTCTTTGGCCCCACGCGCGCCGCCGCCCTGCTCGAATCCAGCAAGGGCTTTGCCAAGCAGTTCCTTGAGCGCCACCACATCCCCACGCCCAACTACGCCGTCTGCTCGAACTTGACGGAAGTCGAAAAGGCCGTCGAAATATTTCATCCGCCCATCGTGGTCAAGGCCGACGGCCTGTTTGCGGGCAAGGGTGTCATCATCTGCACTTCGCGCCACACCGCTGCTGAAGCCGCGCAGGGCCTCTTCTCCGGCGCGTTGCTGGGCGAAGCGGCACACCAGGTTGTCATCGAAGAGTTCCTCGAAGGCGACGAGGTCAGCTTTCTCTGCCTCAGCGACGGCAAGCATGTGACGCCGTTGGTGCCGGCGCAGGATCACAAACGCATCGGCGAGGGCGACACCGGCCCCAACACCGGCGGCATGGGTGTCTACTCCACCGACACGCTTCTCGATCCCGCCATGTCGGAGTGGATTCTGCGCCACATTGCCGAGCCCACGGTCGCGGGCATGGCCGAGGAGGGTACGCCCTTCACCGGCGTGCTGTATTGCGGGCTCATGATGACCGCACGCGGGCCGCAGGTGCTCGAATTCAACGCGCGTTTTGGCGATCCTGAAACCCAGGCCATCCTGGTCCGCCTCGAAAGCGACCTCCTGGACGCACTTGACGCGTGCGTCGACGGCCGCCTGGCCGAGACGCCGCTCGGCTGGTCTCGCGGCGCATCTGCGTGCGTGGTGGCCAGCTCCGGCGGCTATCCGGGCAGCTACAAGACCGGCCTACCCATTACCGGCCTCGCCGCCGCGGCCCAGGTTCCTGGCGTCGAGGTCTTTCACGCGGGCACGGCGCTCAAGAACGGGCAAATGCTTACCGCCGGCGGCAGAGTCCTCGGCGTAACCGCCGCCGCGGATTCGCTCAGCGAGGCGCTGGCTCACGCGTATCAGGCCATGGCAGAGATTCACTTTGAAGGCATGCATTATCGGCGCGACATCGGACACCGCGCACTGAAACAAGAGCAAGTCAGCAAGTCAGCCGGTTAGCAAGTCAGCCGGACACCACGTTGCTGACTCGCTGACTTGCTGGCTCGCTGACCCCGAATGGAAGGTTCTTATGAGCGTTGGCATTTCGCTGGAAGAGCTGCTGGACTGGAACGAGCAGTCGGCCGCCTGGTGGAAGATGCACCTCGAAACCAACCCCGCGCTGCTCGAGCTGCCCTGCGACATCGGCGGCACGACGAATGTGCAGGGATTCGTGCGCCATATCTGGGGAGCGGAACTGCGCTGGAGCCAGCGCCTCGCGGGCCTGCCGGTAACCGACAGGGAGAAGCTGCCCGCCGGGCCGCTCGATGCGCTCTTCGACCTGCATGGTCAGGCCGTTGCCATCTTCCGCAACCTGCTCGCCGCGCCGGAAGAAACCTGGAGCGAGCCTTTCGTGCTCGATTTCGATTGGGTGCCTCCGGAGCAGCGCACCGTCTCCCGGAGAAAGATTGCCCTGCACGCTCTGTTTCACAGCCAGCGTCACTGGGCGCAACTGGCAACACTGGTGCGCAGCGCCGGCTTCCCCTCCAAGTTCAGGGGCGACCTCCTGTTTAGTCCCGCGCTGCGTTAGGGCTTAGCCCTGGGGCCTAGTCTTGCGCTACGCTAGGCTCGGGTGCAGGGGGCGGATTCGCCTGCTGCTTCTGGAAGCACGAGCGGCACAGCACAGGTCTTCCCTGCGTCGGCTTGAAGGGAACTGTAGTTTCCGCGCCGCAATCTGAGCACGTAGTGCGCGTCTCAGGCCTCACCCGTTGCGAACCCCGGGTGCGCTTCGCCTTGCACTGCTTGCAGTGTTTGGGGTCGTTTTTAAACTGTTTATCGTGAAAAAAAAGCTGCTCGCCGGCCGTAAAAACGAATTCGGCACCGCAGTCGACACACTTCAGGACTCGATCAGTGAATTCCATGGCCAGCTTGCCTCGCAGGGAATCACACCGAAATCGGCCACGGCTCAATTAGGAACTTGCCGGTCTCGGTTCCCTGTCCTCTTTCTGGTGGCACAACAAGGGCCCGGACCGCATTAAAAGATTGGCGGTTCTCAAACTTCTGCCCGGTATTCGGGGCAGCGTAGAATCCGCACGCGCGATGCGTGTCGAGCAATCATTCGCGCTTCTCTGGTTTCTGTGGGGGTCCAGCATTAGGCGGCGATGCTCGGGGGCTGGGGTCAAGCCACATAGCCGCTAAGGCTTCAATCGACAGAAGCTGGAGAAACGCTACAGTGTGTTGCGCCGCCGCGCCGTGCCGTTCCAATCCTCTTTTGGCGTTTGGCGGCTTTCGTTTGTTTCTCTCGAAAGCCCCCGGAACGGTCTCTCTCGCGGCGGGTGAAGAATTCAATCCTGCTCTTTACGAGCCTTCTTACGATTCCGCTTGCGTGCAAGTGCTGCCTTGACGCGGCGCTTCTCACCGGGCTTCAGGTAGTAGGAGTGACGTTTGACTTCCTTGATGATGTCCTCCGTCTGTACCTTCCGCTTGAACCGGCGCAGCGCATTTTCCAGCGGTTCGCCTTCCTGTACGCG
>JBEKGH010000055.1:0-27394 GCA_050012895.1 Occallatibacter sp. | reverse complement strand
ATCGTACCTTGTTCTTCATGACCGGTTCCTCTCCGCTTGTGGCTCTGAGTTGTGACTCTTTCCTGAATCACAGCCTAACCCACGATCAGCGCATTGGACCGGTCACTCCATAATGACTAGTCCATAGAGCAGCGTGACGACGAAACCGCCGATACAGTCGATGCGCACGATTGTATCGACTGCCTCGTCCAGTTCCTTGAAGAAGGAATCCCAAGGTTCCGGCGGTCGTTTAGAGGGCGACATGATCGAGTTGCTCCACGCTAAGGTCTGTCAGCAGATTCCAGTGCTCCGCCGATTTAGGCCGATGATCGCGCAGCCAGGCACGTTCGGCTTGGGTCATCGATTCTCTGCATAGAGTATCTTCTTTCACCAGACGGGAGGGCTCCAACTTGGCGACGCGGGCGGCCAGTTCCTCTTCCAATTGGGAGCGTCCATCTTTCTCGGCGGCTTGCCGCGCCAACTCGACCACAAATCCCAATCGGTTCTGGCGATCCCGCAACTTTGCATTCGCAGTCAGCCAATCCCAGTTCAGATGCGGATAGGCCAGAGGCAGCCAGGCCAGCGCCTCGGTGACGCGCGAGTCCAGATCGTCCGCGTCCAGAGCGTCCATCAGCAGTTCCACCGGATTCAGCCTGACCGAGCCGCGCAGATAGGCGAATCCCGGATAGCCAAGACTGCCCAGCATCGACTGGAAGAAGCCGGCGTTGTGCGCGCGTGGCCGGTATTCCGAGAGAGGAAGCGCTGTGGCCGGAACTTCAAAGACTTCCACCGCCCGTGATGCGAGTTCTGAGGAGACAGCCCGCTCTCCCCGCTCAACCATCGACAGATAGGCCTGGGTCACGCCGAGCCGCGCGGCAGACTGGGCTTGCGTCCATGCGGACGCCTTGCGGGCGTTCTTGAGTTCGTCTCCGGTCACGTCTTGAATATAACATAATTTGTTATATTTGTGTGATAATCCCAGACTCATGGCAAGCTCACTGTTTGCATCTGGTCAAAAACACAAAAGATAAAAGAAAATGGCGCACCGGCCGGAGATCACCCTCTGCTTGATCCCTTTTCCCCGTTGCAACACCAGTGGACAGCCTGAATGTTGTCCGGGTGCCCGTACCTTCTGATTGTGTGTTTCGCAATGTCGTGACCCGGCCGGTGCGCGGAAAGTGTGCCGAAAAGTGGTGGGCCGCTCAGAAGGTGATCGGTCGGAAAGGTCGCCGCCCGGCTTGCCATTGCACGACAGAATTCCCTGAGAACCCTTCGGGTCGAGCGCAGATCTCGCACACGAAACGCAGTCCAAAGGCGAACCTGCGCAACGTTCCGGAAGCAATGACGTTAATCAGTTACCACCGATTCGGGTTGGCGCCAGTGCCCGGGAACATAATTCTTCCGGGCATTGGCAGGCGGCAGGGGTGCCAATCAGCTGAAGAAGGCCCTCAATCGTCATAAGCTCAATCCCGGACGATGGAGCGTCTATCTTCGCCTATCCGTATTTGACCAGATTTCCGGATAGCCGGTTTTCCAGCCAGGTGGATTGAATTTGTAAACACTGGCCAACACATGGGGACCAATCTGCCGCCGGCTTTTCGGTCAGGGAGGCGATCTAGCTGTAAGCGCAAATCATTAGATTCCCGCTCACTTCACAGCGCATCCGGAAAGCGTTTAGACGCACCACTTCTTCGGGCATTTTTCGGTGGGGTTTTCCGCTCACTACTGGAACCCGCAGCTTCTGTCCCAGTCGTAACTGGAAACGCGCGTTGGGCTGTTCTGCCAACCGTCCACGACTTCTCCGCGGGCCGCTCAGCCCATGGTAAGGGGGATTTATCAATATCTGACACAACTTCGAGATTGACAACCTCAATGTAAGTCTTTGTCAAGTGGAGAGCACGAAGTCTCTGAGGAGTGATCAGGAGTGCGCGCATTGCATCAGAATCTGTTAATGCCCAAAGTACGAAAGCCTTTCGAGCATATCAAGACGGCGATGGCTTCATCTGCTGTTGCCACCGCTAAAGCGAACAAGTTGATGACTGTTCATCGATAGATATTCATCGCCTGCAGGTTCACAGGGTCCGCGCCCGCGTTGATCAAGCGAAGCAGATGGCGCGAAGGCTGCAAGCCCAGCTTCCGGTAGACTGAAACGCCGGAGATCTCAGGGAAATTCTGCGTACCCAAAGCGACGGTGGCATCCGGCTTACCGTCCAACAGCAATGTGACATTTCCGTAGCCCGCGCCTTTGCGGGCGAGATATTCGATGCCCGTTCCTTCGAAAGAAAGTTCGAGCGCATCGCTTGGATGGCTGCTCTGCAAAGCCGCGTTGTCGCGCCCTTCAGAGGCCGGCAACTGGCTCCAATTTCCTTCCCTGCGAACGGAGAGGTCGTCAAAGCGCAGCGGCGTGGGAGCGGGCAAAGGTACGGTGCGAAGGCGCACAAGGATCATCCAGCACTTGTAGATTCCCGTTGGCTTGTCTTCAAACTGGCAGCCTGCCGTGAACATCGGCACCACGACCTCATCGCGAGTTGCCACCTGATACTTGGCGCAGAGCGACGGGCCGTACATGTTGTAGCCAGGCGCCAGAAAGCGGTCGCTGAAGGATGCAAGTGGCGACCACGGCCCCCAGGGATGCTCGGCCACGTAGAAGTCGTAACGCATTTCTGTCGGCTGGTACCATTTGGCCAACGGCTCAGGGTTGTACCAGGAGATGAGCAGGTAGCGGTTTAGCGCGGGAACCCAGGTGATAGGAGTCTGGCCGCATCGGGCCGGCCGCGCCAGAATGGGCGTGGCTTCGTAGACGTTGCCGGACCAACTGACAGCGCTCATGCCGTCGCCGCCGCGATAATATTCCCAGTCCGAAGGGTCCAAGTGTGGGATCCGGCTGCGGCGCACTCGACCCAACACCAGGAAATCGCCGTCGTTCCAGAAGCCGTTGGTTGCGACGGCGTAGACGAACTCTTCTGCGCCATCCACATGCACCTGGCCGCCGTTCTGGCCGTAATGAACAAAGAAGGGCGCACCGAAACGCTCGCCGGGCCACATGGGGTGCGAGTAGTTTTCCCCTGCTGAGCGCGTCCATGTCTTGCCGCGATCTTCTGATTTGATCAAACTGGAATTGAGCGCCGTTTGGCGCATCAGCGGATCGTGGCTCTGATCGCCATACACGTTTCGAGCCACGAATGCATAAAAGACCCCGTCAATGCACTCCTGCCCGCAGGCCTTCCAAGTAGCGATGTCGGGGCCACGCTGACCGGACGGACCGTATTCAGACATTGGATTTACCTGACTGCCGGTGAGGCTTACGAGCTCGTTTCCGCTAAAAGCATTAAAGGCCAGGTTCTCCGATTTCACTCCAAAGCCGCGGCCATCGCAATTGAAAGAATAAAGAGCACCATCGTCGGCCCAGAAAGGATCCCATGTATCGCCGTTGGAGTCGTCCCACTTCTTTATCTGGTTGAGGTCGAGCGCAACTTCAGTAATGGCTTCCGAGGCGCCCTGCACGCCCATGATTGGAAAGTCGGAGAAGAAGGGGCCGACTGCGGCAAGCAGTCCGGCACTGCGGACAAATGCCCGCCGGCTCAGAGAAAATGGTTCCAACTGGCTTCCGCTCATTATTTCCGCCTTTCCTGCTTGTGTATCAAACGCCAAGCGTGACACGGACGCCGGAGTTCGCTGAAGATCGCGGCCGTGGCCGCCAACGACTTAGACGGCAGCTCCCATAATCCTTCAGGTTATGTCGAGCATCAATTCAGCCTTCCCACCGGGGGCTAACGTCCCCGTAGCACGTACTGCAGGCCTGCCAAACCGCACAGTTTTGCTCAATCCAACTCCAGAGATGCCGCTTGTATTGGCCCGCGCCGCCATGTGGCCTGGCGGCAGCGTAAGTTCGAGCGTCGCTTTGTATTCGAATGCGTTCTTGTTGAGGATGGATGCCGAGCATGATGGTCCGAGGAGCTTCTGTTCAAAATCAAAATGTGCTGACCCGAGCCGGCAATCTTTCCAGTGGATTCCCGGCCATGGTGCGAACGGCCGGAAGGCGATGCTCCGCGCAGGCGCATCGCTGAAGATTCCAAGAATATTGGTGATGAAAACCACGGTGTATACCGCCGCTGCATAGCCGCATTTGCTGGTGTCGGCCGGCTGGCCGCGCCGCTCCACCATCCTGGGATCCGAGCAGGGATAGAGATAGGGCCACCACCAAAATGAGCCATCCAGATCAACGATCTTGCGCAGGCCAGCCAGGTTCGCGGCGAGTTCACCCTCGTCGGCAGCTGCAATGAGCTTGGCCATCTGACCCGGCATGGTGGTGCCGTTACCAAAGGTCTTCGAGTCCCACCAGATACCATCCACCTCCGGAGCATAGAGCAGATTATCGCGCGTGAACGCCAGCTTTGCGTAGCGCATCAGCGCCGGTTCGTCTGCATCGCAGAATCCGAAGAAGGCTGCCATGGTGGTGAATGCCTCCTCGCCGTCGTGCCCGTGCACGAAACTTCCCTCACGATTGGCGCCCTGGTAAAAGGACGGCCCAAGCGGGCTGGGGCCGATGCAGTGCTTGTAGAGGGCAGCGTGGATGCTGGCGGCGATCTGCCGCCAGCGGATGGCGAGATCGGAGCGATGGTAGATCTCATCAGCCAGCCGCGCAGCACTTGCGAAGCCCAACCACGCAAGAATGTTGGCGCCTGTGTTGTAGTCGCCAGGGGTGGGGCCGTCACACAACATCTTTGAGGGGAACAACCACACATCGCCCGTGCGCATTGCCACAATGTCGGCCAGGGTTTCCTCAGCGTAATCCAAAAAGGCAGGCGTCTGAGCAAAGCTCTCGGCGTCTCCGCTCATGCGGTAGTAGAGGCCAGCCCACGGCACAGCACCAAGCGAGTTGGTGAGCGAATAGGAGAGATCCATGTAAGGTTGCGCTCCGGCCGGACGCTTCTTGAATCCTCTCAGCGCAGTGACCGTGTGCCGTGCGATCTCGGGCTGAAAGTACGCCAGGGAAAAGGTTGCGCCGCTCGGGCCGCCGTCGAAGATCTCTTTCGTGTCTGACATCAGTACGGCGCTGCGGTCTTCTTCCACCATGCGCCGCGGTAACTCAGCAAAAAACTCGCCATCCTCGATTGACAGCGACCCGTAGCGGCGCGCATTTGCCTGCCAAGTCAAGTTGAACCAGCCAAGTGCGCTCTTTTGCCGCATCAATGCGGCCGTCTCTTTCACCCGTCCCGCACTGCTATCCAGCAACAGAGCAAACGTGAAGGTGCGCGTCTTGCCGGCCGCAATCTCCATCGCCACCGCGGGCGCCTGTGTCGCCCATTTGGTCCCTTCGAGGCAGATCATCGCTTCAAATCCGGTCGCGATGGGCACGGGATTTTCAGTAAACCGCGGATGCGGACTTTCTGCGGGACTTGCAATCCATCGATCGGTCACCACTCCATCCGCGTCCTCAAGCATTGGGGCCAGCAGTGTGCCCTTCCAGGTTTCCTGGGCGGGATTCGTTACCGCGATGGCTACGACGATCGCGCGAGGATTCTCCGCGACGCCTGTGCCGGTCTCCGGCGCAAAGGCGAGCGTCGCAAACCGCAGCCCCGCACATTCATGCTCGAAGATGGGATAAAGAGCGTTGAGCAGCTTGACCGTTGAGCCGTGCGTCGTGGGCAGACGGAGGGGTTCATCGCGTTGCCGCTGCACGCCAAAGCTCCAGGCGCTGCCGCCCAGCAACTGCGGACTCTCGAAGCTCCTGCCGCGCCGATGCGCCTGCACCAGCCTTGAATACACGAGAGGATTCCTGAGGCAGCCGGTCGAAGTTGCGGAGCAGAGAATCTGCTGATTGCTGATTTCAAAGCTGAGAAAGAAGCTGTGCGGCTCCTCTTCGCCGCTGATGCCCCGGCCATGTAGTAACTTTCCGGATCGCGCGCAACTCTCTTCCGCCGTTCGCCGCTGCTGCCATTCCCGAAGGAGTCGGTGCGGCTCTCCATCTTGACTCCGAAAAAGGGACTGCAAGGCCCGGCGAAGACTTCGTCCAACGAGGCAAATCCCTCCGCTTCGGGCGACTGCACCGGCGTCGCGTTTGCGTTCTCCAGTGCGAACAGAGGTCCACCGGCGGCCAGCCAATCCGGTCCGAGGCCGAGCCCGCCCGTAACAAGGCCGGCCGCCTTAAGGAAATCGCGCCGCGTTGCAGGTGGAACGATCATGCACTCCCTTATTTCCCGTTGTTTCCGTTCAAGCCTTGGCTTCCGGCGGCTTGAGATCCGGCAGGCACTTGTAAACGATGCGTGTTGCCATAGTGTCTTGCACAGGCGGCTCGGCAAACTCCAGCGCTATCACCGGTCCCGGCGTGTAAGGCGGCTCGGGCGGCAAGTCTTTGAGCACAATCTGGCTTGCATCCTGCTCAAAGCGCACCGGCTTGCCGCTGTCTAGAAAGCGCGCGCTCTTGAGGCGCGCCTTGATGCCAGCGAGCACCATCTCCGTCCCGATCCACTCGTCCACGTGCGCGTAGACTGTGTTGCCGCGCTGAGTGAACTGTCCGAATGAGCTATACCCAACCGCACTGCGCCGCGAGCCATAGATCGACTCACCGTAATGCCGCATCCACTCGCCCACTTCGTGCAGCCGCTTCAGACATTCGTCCGGCAGAGGGCCTTCCGGCGTTGGCCCCACATCCAGCAAGTAGTTGCCCCCGTACATCGAGCATTTCACCAGGTTCGACACGACCGTACCCACGCTCTTCCAGTTGTGATCTGCATGGGCGTAGCCCCAGTTGTCGTTCAGCGTCATGCACGACTCCCAGTCGCGCTTGCCTGGATTCGTATTCTGCTCGGGCGTATCGAAGTCGCCCGGCATCCCACTCCGGTTGTTGACAACGATGGAGGGTTGCAGACCTAACACCATGCGGTTAAGCCGGTCCGACTCAAAACCTCTGGCGTCGAGTGGGTATGCCATGTCGTACCAGAGGATATCGATCTTGCCGTAGTTCGTCATCAACTCCCTTACCTGGCCGTGAACGAATTCCACGAAGCGCCGCCGAGCCGCCTCGTCCTCTGCGCAGCGCATTCCATCGGGGTGGCGCCAGTCCATCAGGGAGAAGTAGAAGCCAACCTTCAGTCCTTCGGCCCGCACGGATTCCACATACTCGGCGATGATATCGCGTTTCGGTCCCATCTTCGTCGCGCAGTAATCCGTCAGCTTGGTGTCGAAGAGACAAAAGCCTTCATGGTGCTTCGTCGTCAACACCACATACTTCATGCCAGCGTCTCGTGCGGCGCGCGCCCAGCCGCGCGTTGAACCGGGCGCCGGATGAAAGTCATTCGCAAACTTGGCATACTCTGAAGCGGGAATATCTTCAACCGCCATCAGCCATTCGCCGCGCGAGGGCACGCTGTATAAGCCGAAGTGCATGAACATGCCGAAGCGTGCGTCGCGCCACCACGCCATGCGCTGATCGCGTGTCGCGGCGAGCGGGTCGTCCACTGGGCTCGGCGCACCGGCTTGGGCCTCAGCTCCCCCCTTTTCCGAACCTGCCGCCGCAAACAGCGAGGCCCCGCTCAGTAACATTTGCTTCAGACAATCGCGGCGCGATTCTTTCATCGGAAGAAACTCCTATGCAGCGGCAAGGAAGGACTTTCGCGTCAAACGGCGACCCGCACCTGCCGCTTTCGTGAAGACGCCAAAAAACTGCCAGCGCAGCAAGAGCTTCCTGCGGCGTTGGTCTCGCGAAGGATTGATGCGCCAGAAAGGTATAGCCTCCCCGGAGTGCGTGTCAAGTCAGACGCAAGGACGGCACACCAATCCGGTTGGTGCCACGAGCGGTAAGCCAGCTCGGCCCCAAAGAGCGTGGCAATTGGGTTTCGGTGTATAGTGGTCAAAAATTCGAAGCAGAAAAACGGGAAACCGGCTAACTGTACGCTTGTCATCGCGAACGGATTGTGCGTGGAACGCTTTGAACAATGAACGACGTGGATAGAACGAATCAGCGGAGCCCGGTGGCGGTAGTCGTTGGTGGGTCTTCAGGGATAGGCAAGGCCGCCGCATGCAGGTTTGCGCGGGAAGGCTGGCAGGTTGTAGTGGCCGGCATTGACCCGGAGAAGACGATTGAGACCGCCGCGAGTCTTCCTGGCAGCAATCATCTGGCAATGGTGATGGATGTGCGGCTGCAAGAGGACTGCGAGAGGCTCAGGGACCAGGTTGCGGCGAAATACGACGGCGCAAATGTTTTGGTGAATAGCGCGGGGATCTCAGAGTCGCGTCGAGCAATTGACAGCGATTTTGACGAATGGAACCGTCAACTGGACGTGATGCTCTACGGCGGTGTGCATCTTTGCCGGGCGATGGTCCCGATTTTGCGCGACAACGGGCGCATCATTCAAATTACATCCATTCATCACGAGAGAGTTGCCGTTGGGTCTTCAGCGTACGGCATGGCCAAAGCGGCGCTGACGCAGTGGATCCGCTCTTTGGCATTGGAACTGGCGCCGCGCGGCATACTGGCAAACGCGATCGCGCCCGGATTTGTAAGAACGCCAATGTCAATCAAGCAGAACGGAACGAATGAGCTGGAGACTGAATGGTTCCGCGACAATTACGTGCGTTACGGCCGTCTCCCACTGAAGCGAGCAGCAGAACCGGAAGAAATTGCGGGAGTGGTGTGGTTTCTCTCCGGACCTGACGCTACTTACATCACAGGCTCAGTTGTGACGGTAGACGGAGGACTATCGATTACTTTTTGAGACGAGCCGGAACTGACGAAGGCTGGCGACTTCGTCCGCCACTCAAGCCTGCTGCGGTGTAGCCGAGCTTGATTCGATCAGATCACACGGAATCCTTGTTTTGGCAGAGCACCGAATATTCATGAGCCTTTGCCCAGGCTTGAGCCGTGTTTGCCGCGGTGGGATTGACAGCAGAGAGCAGGGCGATTGCCGAATTTGCAGCGAGCACCGCGGCTATCGCTCCTGTGGCTTACTTGGGACGGCCTTCGAATACAGCTTTGATAGCGGGGCAGAACATGAAGTTTCAGGCTCTGAGCCCATGGGGATTTGCGGCGATCGCCATCTATCTGGCCGGCCTCGCGCTCATCAGCATCGTGTCGCGCCGGCGCGCCGTCATGGCGAATGACTATTTGAATGCTACAAATTCGCTGCCCACATGGGCAGCAGCGCTCTCGTTTCTTGCGTACAATTGCGGGTCCATCGAGATCATCGGGATGAGCGCGATGGCCTCTCAATATGGAGTGCAGGCATTGCACTTCTACTGGATTGGTGGAATTCCGGGAATGGTCTTCTTCGCCCTGGTTGTGCTCCCGGTGTACATACGCAGCGGGGCACGCAGCCTGCCCGAATATCTCGACCGGCGCTTTGGTCCCCGCGTGCGGCTTCTTAACGCGTGTATCTCCATGGTGGGTACGGCCAGCCTTGCAGGGGCGTCGCTCTATGCAATCGCTCACGTACTACATGTGGTCCTGGGATGCAATCTGCTGTTGGGGGCGCTGGTTTCAGCCATGGTGGTGTTGGCCTATGTCCTGCTGGGCGGAATCCGCGCCACGATCTACACTTCGATCTTCCAATTCTTTGTTGTGATCGCGGGACTGTTTCCCTTGCTGATCGCGACGTTTCCCTTCAGGCTGGCGACCTTCGCGCAGCGGCCGGAGGCTTGGCATCTGTGGCAGACTTTGCCGCTATTTGCGCCTCACGCGAGCCTCGATCGGTTGGGCGTGGTAGCAGGCTTGGGCTTCGTCGTCAGCTTTTCGTACTGGTGTACCGATTTCGTGGTCGTGCAGCGGGCATTGACCGCACGCGGCGTGGAAGAAGCACGCGAGGTCCCCATTCTGGCCGGGTTTGGCAAGATCGCCATCGCGTTTCTCATCGTGCTGCCCGGTGCTGCCGCGCCCACGTATCTGAAAGGGGCACACGCCGCTTCGCATGATGAAACAATGCCTGCGCTGCTGGCCCTGGTGTACGGGCCCACGCTGCTTGGGCTGGGTGTCGCGGCGCTGCTATCGGGCTTGATGGCTGGATTCGCCGGCAATGCCGCCGGCTTTGCAGCCGCGTGGACCCAGGAAGTTTACCGAATTCGTATTCGACCCGGCAGGCCAGAGCAACATTACATCCGGATGGGCCGCTGGGCCGTGGTGATGTGTTTTCTTCTGGCTGGGCTGGCGGCGTATCTTGCTGCGCAATTCCGCGACCTGATGGAATTTCTTCAACTCGTTCTTTCGCTCTTCTACGCCCCATTGCTGGCTGCGGTTCTGGCCGGCATGTTCCGAAAGCAGGCGAGGGAGCGCGACGCGCTTGCCGGAATTCTGCTGGGAGTAATGACCGGAATTACGCTGGAAGTTTGCGTGGCCCTGGACGCGATTCACTTTGGCAGTCAGATGAACGCCAACTTCTACATAGCCATTCTCAGTTTCACGGTTTCGATGCTGGTCGCTTTTCGCGTCGGCAGTCGCACGCGCCGGGGAAGCGCCGCTGTGGTGGAGCTTCCCCTCGAGCCGATGATGGTCTCCGCCTTGCGCCCGTCGCTCATCACGGGAGTCCTGAGTGTCTTACTGCTAGCGGCGTGTCTGGCTCTCAACCTGATTTGGAGGTAATCAGGGCGGAGTGGCCATGGGACGCGAGCTCTCATGCAATTGACCCCTGAGATGGAGCACGTAGCGGACCGATTGGACTTGACAAGCGACGAGGTCAGGGGTAAGGTTCATCGGAAAAGGTTTTCTCTCGCATAATAGAGGCCTATCGTGTACGTCTCGGCCCATCCGTTGAAGGTCTGCTGTGCTGCCATCCTCATTCTGATCCTTCACTCAAATCCATTTGCCGCTGCGCAAAGCGCTGTCGCTGCGCTTGTGCCGTCAGGCTCAAAGGAGCCCTCGACCGCCAGCAACAATCGTGACCGCACCGCGCCGGACCTTGATCTGCACCTCGTGCGGGGTGGGCATTTCCGGCTGCGAGATCACCGCGGCAAACCTGTCCTGCTGGCGTTTGTGCAAACACGGCCGGATACCGGCGAAGGGAACCCGTCCCGCGCGCTTGTTCCGCAGCTTGCAAGCATGGACCGGCAGTATCGCGCGGCCGGACTGGAAGTTGTGCTCATCGATGAGACGCGGCTTGCGCGACCCGCCGTAGCCGCACCGCGCCGCGAAGATCTTCTGAACACAACCTACGATTGGAGCTTGCAGGTACCTCTTGCCGAAGACCCTGACGCCAACGCGGCGTCAAGCTATGGGGTGAAGGCCGTTCCCACAATGGTGCTGATTGACAGAAGCGGGCAGATTCGTGATCGCTGGATTGGCGGGGTGCATCCCGGCGATTTGGCGGCAGCAGTTCAAAAGACGATTGGTGTTTGGGCTGAGCAGGACGCAAGGAAGATGCGCTGAGCAAAAGAACGGAAGGCTGCATGACGGACGGCGCGAAAAGAAGGAGCAGATCGATGAAGGGGAGAAAGAGAGTTTGGAGCGAAATCAAAAGAGGTCTTCAGGGTGTTTCGCGGGCATCCTTGCTGGCCTGTGCCCTGGCTGGCGCGCAAACAGCCCCCGGCGCTGCGCCGGCCATTGGTCCCAATCTCGACCTTCCGACTGTCCTCTACGGCGCCGCTTACTACAACGAGTACATGCCCGGCGATCAAGCAGCGCGGCTCGACAAGGATGTGGCTCTGATGAAGGCGGCCGGGCTGAATGTGGTTCGCATGGGCGAGTCCACGTGGAGTCTCTGGGAGCCCGAAGACGGCCGCTTCGATTATGCCTGGATGGACCGTGTCGTCGACGCCATGGGCAAGGCGGGCATCAAGGTGATCCTGGGTACGCCTACCTACTCGATTCCAGCATGGATGGCGCGCAAGCATCCGGAGATTCTCGCCCAGCGCCTGAACGACAGCATGTATGGCGGCCCGTCGCTGCAGAACACCTATGGCATGCGCCAGAACATGGACACCGACGCGCCGGCCTACCGCTTCTACGCCGAACGGCTCATCCGGCACATCGTTGCGCATTACAAAGACAATCCCAACGTGATCGGTTGGCAGCTCGATAACGAGACCTCCAGCTACGATGCCGATAATCCTGATGTCTTTGCCGGTTTCCGGCAATACCTCGAGAAGAAATTTGTCACACCCGAGGCGCTAAGCAAGGCATGGTTTCTCAATTACTGGGGCGAGAACATCCACTCCTGGGAGGATCTGCCGCGGCGCGAGGGCGCACAAAGCACTGGCTACAAGTTGGAATGGACGCGCTGGAGCCAGATGCGGGTGACGGATTTTCTCAGTTGGCAAGCCAGACTCGTACGCGCCTGCGCTTCACCGCGCCAATTTGTCACCACCGACTTTGCCGGCGCCATGCGCCACGATGTGGACGAAAACGCTATCGCCTCATTTCTCGACATCCCTGCCGTGAACAATTACCACGGCACACAGGACCACTTCGACGGCGCATCGCAATCTCTCACAGGCGATTTCACGCGCTCGCTCAAGCACGCGAACTACCTGGTCACCGAGACCAACGCGCAGACTACCGGATGGAACTCGGCCTTCCAGTTCCCGCCCTACGACGGCCAAATTCGCGAGGACGTTTATACTCATCTCTCCAACGGCGCTGACATGGTTGAGTACTGGCACTGGGCCTCGATCGCCGCCAACCAGGAAACCTATTGGAAGGGCGTCTTATCGCACGACCTGGAGCCGAACCGCGTCTATGCCGAAGTGAGCCGCACGGCACATGAATTGGAAAAGATCGGCCCTCATCTCGTGGGCCTACAGATTCACAACCAGGTAGCAATCCTCTACAGCCGCGACTCGCTCAACGCTATTGGTTTCATGCCTTTTACCTCAGCGGGCGAGGAATGGAGCAACGCCGGACCGACGGCTGACTACGCTTCGTTGGTTCGGCAAATCCACCGCTCGCTCTACGAACTGAACGTGGGGACGGATTTCGTCTTTCCCACCACGACGGATTTCTCCACATACAAGCTGCTGATCGTGCCGGCGCTCTACATTTCGGACGACGCCCTGCTGCAGAGAATATCGGATTACGTCAAGAGTGGCGGCCACGTCGTGATGACCTTCAAGAGCGGCTTCGCCAATGAGAACTCGGCTGTCCGTTGGGTCCGCGCTCCTGGTCCGCTTCGCGAGGCCGCAGGCTTCAGCTACCAGGAGTTCTCCAACCTTGAACACCCTTTATCCCTCAAAGACGATCCGTTCCACGCAGGTGCTGACAATCAAGTCCGGTATTGGGCTGAGTTCATCGTGCCTGAACACGCCAAACCCCTCGCGTTCTACGACCACCCCTTCTTCGGAAAGTGGCCGGCGATCACCGAAAACCAATATGGCACTGGCACCCTGATTTACGAAGGGACCTATCTCTCCGACGGGCTGCAAAAGGCGGTATTGCGCCGCGAAATTGAGAAGGATGGCCTAGCCGGACCCGACCAGCAGTTGCCCGAAGCGGTTCACGTGCAAAATGGTGTCAATTGCTTGGGCAAGCGTCTGCATTACTACTTCAACTATTCGGGTGTTGAAGTGAAGGTGCCTTATGCTTATGCGCCCGGGACCAATCTGCTGGAGGGCACGGTGGTAGCTCCGGCAGGAGATCTGACGCTCGGACCATGGGACCTGGCCATCGTCGAAGAGGGCGCCAGGGCGGCCACCGGATGGGGAAACAGCGTGAGCCCAAATAACATGATGAGGCCCTCAAAAAGCCCTTGACAAGAAAGTGGGGCCGGTCCATAATTCCCGCGAGTTCTAAGAAAAGGATTTCTCATCACTCCAAGAACGTGCTGATTAGTGTGCGCTTTGGAGAGTAAGTAGGACGAATTGGCGGCAATCTTCGAGAAAACCTTTTCTTGAATATTTCTCAGGCAAGGCAGCGATGAGCGCTCTGTGCAAGCCCGCAAATATGCTCCCCTTGAAGCTTCTGCCGCACCCCTCAACGGCTCCTGTTTCCTATATCAGCCACCTGCGGCGGCGCGCCTGCTCCGAGGGTTTGTGCGCCGCAGGCAATCGATCCAACTCGGCAAATACGAGCAAACGCAACCCGTGGAGCGGCCTGCGAATCGGGGAAATTCCGCCGATGAGGACCGTTACAGAACCTTCTTATGGCTTTGGCCAGTCGACAAAAGAGGTGAGACGATGATTTCAAGAATCTTCAAGCATTTTCAGGTGTGCATCTTCCTGCTCTTGTTGGGCGCTTTGCCAGCGCTCCTTAGCGCGCAGGTCGACCGCGGAACCATCAACGGCACCGTCAAGGACCAATCGGGCGCCGTCATCCCGGGCGTAACCATCTCGGTCACCAACGTTGATACAGGTGTGACTTCGACCACCCTCAGCAATGCAAACGGTTTTTACGAGGTGCTCAACGAACCCGTCGGACGCTATTCTCTCCGTTTCTCCAAAGCGGGATTCCGCGAGTTGCTTCGGAAAGGTGTCACTCTCACAGTCGCACAGGTTGCGGAGATCAATGAAACGCTCCAAGTCGGCGCTGCCACTGAGGTGGTCCAGGTGACGGATGATGCCCCCGTCATCGAAACCGAGACCTCCGACGTTGCCTCCGATATTAAAGCTACGACGCTCACTGACTTACCGTTGAATGTCTCCGGGGGCCGTGACGTCGAGAGCTTTGCCTTTGCGGTGATGCCCGGCGTCGAAGGAAATCCGTATACCGCGAATATCAATGGAACGCAAAACTTCACGAAAGAAGTGAAGATCGATGGTCTATCACTCACCTCCACAATCCAAGGCGACCAGATGGAAACGGGACCCACCATGGAAGCCGTAGGGGAACTCAACGCGCAGACCAGCGGGCTCTCTGCAGACAACTCCAGCACCCCCGGCGGCGTGGAACTGTTCACCATCAAGTCCGGCACAAATGTCTTCCATGGCAGCGCCTTCGGTTACGGCCACAACGAGTTACTCGATGCCAATTCCTGGTACAACCCCGACAAGAGCCCAAAGCCAAAAGAACGCTTCTGGGATTGGGGCTTCAGCGGCGGCGGCCCGGTCAGGATTCCGAAGCTTTACGACGGCAGGAACAAGACTTTCGTCTTTGGGGCCTTCGAGAAGTACCAGCAGGCCGACTTCACCTCGGGCGGCCTGGGGCCCACGGTGCCCACTTCCGCCTTTCTTGGCGGAGACTTCAGCGCACTGATTACCGCGGGTGGTAACTCAGTTCTGGGAACAGACGGCGCCGGTAACACGATCTATAAGGGATCCATCTTCGATCCTACAACCGGCAATGTATTCGTCGGCAACAAGATTCCCAGCGCGCGTTTCAGTAAGGTGGCGCAACAAATCATCGCCATTTACCAGAAGGATTACGTGCCGGCAAACACTTCTCTCACCGGGAACGAGTTAACAGTAGCCTCGAATTCGCCCTCGCAGAATACCTACGAATACACCATGCGCGTGGATCACAATATCAGCGCAAAGAACCACATATTCGGTGACTACATTTACCACTACACTCCTCGTCTTCTGGTTGACGGTGCTTCGCCGTGGCAGCCAGGCAGCACCGATGGCGGCCCGCTTGCAAACAATCGCATTCAGCTTGTGCGCGCCTTCTCGTATCACGTGAGCGACTCGCATACCGTTACTGCAAGTCTTCTTAACGTGGCCAGCGTTGCGTACCAGCGGTATTGGAACGGCAGCGTACCCCAAACCAGCACAGACTACCCGCCTCAATTCGGCTTCGGCGAAACCGGGGCCAGCAATTTCCCGGTCGTCCGGTTTAATGGCAGCGTGAATGGCGTGGGAGAGTCGCACATTGGCAATCAGTGGAGCGGCCACTATATCGGCGCGACTTACATTTATAGCGACACACTGAGCTGGGTTCACGGGCGTCACACGCTCAAGATGGGCGGGGAGTTCTGGCACCAGACCCTGGGCGACGAGCCTACCAATGGCGCCTTGACCTTCGCGTTCGATCCTTCTCAAACCGGCGCGCCCAAAGCTTCGTATGCCAGCAACGTCGGTTTTTCCTTCGCCAGCTTCGAGCTCGGCGATGTGCAACTGGCTTCTGAAGCGGTGGGCGTATTTACACACAGTCGCCGCGATGAGCTGGGCGTGTACTTTCAGGACGACTATCGCGTGAATCCCAAGCTGACCTTGAACCTGGGTCTGCGCTGGGATGTCACCACGCCTCTGACCGAGCGGCAGGGCCGCTGGACAGTGTTCAACACGAACGCCATGGACACCGTGTGGAACGTCAAGGGTGTGGACCAGTATGCGATGAATGGTTCCACCAGCTTTGAAGGCAGCCCCGACTTGCGGCAGTTCGGGCCGCACGTCGGATTCGCGTACCAGGTTACGCACCGTCTCGTGGCCCGCGGATCGTATGGAATTACCTATACGCCGATTGGCACCAATACCTGGGGCGCAGTACCGTACGATACTGTGGCCGGTTTCCAGGGATCGAACACCGTCCCATTGAATTCCAACTTTACGCCCGCATTCAACTGGGATAGTGGCTACCCTGGTAAGCTTGTGCCGGGTGTGCTCAACCCGCATGTCACCGAACAGTCCTCGGTCAACGGCTACTGGGAATCCGCCATCGATCCACATTCTCTGAGCCAGGGCTACATACACCAGTTCAACGCGGGCGCGGAGTATGCGCTCGCCAAGGACACACGGTTGACGGTGAACTACGTGGGTAATCGCGGCCGCCGGTTGCACGATGGCAACCTGGCTACCACTGAGCCCAGCGCCGCCGCAGAATTGGCTCTCTGGAACAGCTACAACGAATGGGACTGGGTTGATGACGCCCCCTCCGCAGCCGCGGCTGGAGTTACATTACCCTACAACGCATTCTCTGGCTACGCGCTTCAGGCCATCAATCAGTTCCCGCAGATTGCGTCGCAGTATACGACCCTCTACTTCGTGGGCACGCACCTGGGCCAGACCAACTACGACGCAATGCAGGTGGAGGCCATGCGCCGCACCGGCCAGGGCTTCACATTTGATATGAGCTATACGCTGGGCCGCGCCATCGGCGATACCGGCAACAACTTTGCCGAAGAGTGGACGACCGGCGCATTCCAGGACTTCAGCAAATTGAACCAGGAAGCCACGCTGCCGCAGACCAGCGACACGCGTAACGTCCTGAAAGGGTATGTTACTTATTCGCTGCCTTTTGGCCACGGGCGGAAGTACCTGGCCGGCAACAACCTGGCCGACAAATTCGTCGGGGGGTGGGATGCCACAACCTTGCTGCATTACAACAGCGGACAACCATTGCCGGTGTTTGCAACCAATGACTATTACGGGTGGGCGGCGGTATATCCGAATGTAAATCTGAAGGGGAACTTCGGCAGGAAGTTCCACTTCGGCAATTTCGTCCAGCCGACCTCGGCGAATCCTGCGCCGGCGGGAGACCAATACTTCGATGCCACCAACTTCACCCAACCTGCGTATGGTTCGTTGGGGACAGGTCCCGAGATTGTAAGTGCATTGCGCGGTTTTGGCTACGCCGGTGAAGATGCGGCGTTGCTGAAATACACCTCGTTCGGTCCAGAGAGCAGATTCAAACTCTCCATCCGTGTCGAGTTCTACAACCTGCTGAACCGCCACTACTTCAGCAACCCGAATACGAATATTGCGAGCGATCAGTTTGGCTACGTGACCTCGAATACGGGCACACCGCGCAACGGTCAGTTTGGCGCCCGTTTCCAGTGGTGATTTCCTCCTACCCTCTTCAGGCGGCTTGGCATTATACCTGGGCCGCCTGAGGGACAGATGCAGATTGCATTTCCCCGGCGCCATCCCTGGATCTCATCGGCGCCCGGGAGAAGCTTGCATACGCACAACGAACCCAAACAGGAACACGCCGCGCTCCTCGCGGACTAGATCAATGAAACTCTTTCTCAAAATCGCACTTTTTTACTGTGTCGGCGCGTACGCTTCCGCATCTGCGCAATCGGTCTACTACCTCGACTGCGGCAGTGGCAGCGATAGTCATGATGGCCTTTCACCGCAGTCTGCGTGGAAGTCGCTGGCTGCGGTGAACGGCCATACATTTGCGCCTGGCGATGCGCTGCTCGTGAAACGCGGCACCGTATGCGCTGGCATGCTTTGGCCCAAAGGCTCCGGTACTGAGGGCAAACCGACTCGCCTGGGAGCATACGGGGTCGGCGCTCTGCCACGCATCGTGGGGACTGGGAACCCGGCGGGGCTCAAGCTCGACAATCAGCAGTATTGGGAGATTCAAGACCTCGATATAATTGGCGGAAATCCCTACGGCATCGTAATCAGCGGCAATCTTCCACGGTTGGCGCACTTCCGCATCACAGACGTTGTTGTCCACGATGTGACTGGCCAGCCGAAAACCAAACAGAGCGGCCTGATCGTGATCGCTCAAGATGAAAAAGCACAAACCGTATTCGATGACATCGTGATCGATGGAGTGACGGCTTACAACACAACGCAATGGGCCGGGATTCTCGTCAGCGGTGCGAGCTACTCGCCCCATCCGGACAGCCCGCGCGGGTCGAATGTGATTGTGCGCAATTCCGTAGTGCACGATGTCGCGGGCGATGGAATTCTGGTTCTGGAGAGTAGACACGTCCTGATCGAGAGGAACGTTGCCTGGGACTCCGGGCTGCAATATACCGAAACCATTGGGACTCCGGATGGCATCTGGGAATGGATGTGTCAGCAGTGCATCGTTCAATACAATGAAGGCTTCTTCACGGATTCTCCAGGCGTCGATGGCGGCGTCTTCGACATCGACTACGGAAATATCGACAATATCGTGCAATATAACTTCGCCCACGACTCGCAGGGATACTGCGTCTCAGTGTTTGGCGCCGATGGCGTGAATGGAACCAGCCGCAACAGCATCGTGCGCCGCAATCTGTGCCTCAACAACGGCCGCAGTCCTCGCGAAGCCCGGCGCCAGGGCGCAATCTACCTGAGTACCTGGGATGGAGGCAGGATCAGCGGCGTACAAATATACGGCAATACCGTCTTCTGGGATCCACCGGCCGATAGCCCGGCGATCGTGAACGAAGCGGACATCGATGCGAGCGCACCGCGAACCTTCTCCAACAATCTTGTGGTCTCACGATCCTCATCGCTGATGCGATCCAGCGCCACTCTGGATTTCAGCGACAATCAGTATTGGGTGTTTGGGAGCGCATCGCCTCACTGGACTCTTGGCGCCAAAGATTACGCGAGCCTGCAAGACTTGCGGGCTGCTACCGGCCAGGAGCAGCGCAGCACGTATGTGGATCCGAACCTGGGCACGTACTTCGAGCCGTCGGCCACACCGCGCGCATGCAATCCTCCTCCGGCCCAAACCAGCGATTTGTATGGCCGGACTGTTGCTGAGGGCGTCTGTGCGCCGGGCGCCGTGGCGCCGTTTCCTCTTGTGCGTCAGCCGGAACGACCGCTCGGAGTACTGTCGCTGAAGGCCGATGGCAGGCCTTACTCGCCTCGCGGATGGACGCTGCTGGCGATGATGGCTCCCGAAGGCCACGCGGTCTTTGATCCGTCGCGTAGCCAGCTCGTGGTACTGCAGAGCATGTTGCAGCAGTTCTCGGCTCTTGGATTACATGTTGCCGTCGCGCCCAACGTGAGGCTTGGGGATGAGGCTGCGGTCAATTGGTCAAAGGACTGGAATTTCGGGAGTGTCCAATTACTTGCCGACATCGATCCAGCGGCAGCGCACCGGGGATTGGGACTCAGCGCACCCATAGGGACGCTCTTGATCTCGCCTGCTGGAAAGGTCGTGCATGTCTGGAACGGATTGGTCGCCGCTCCGGAGATCGAGCTCACGCTGCGCGCTCTCCTGGGCACGCCCGTGGGCATGCAGACACTGACGCTAGCAACGCAAACACAAGGCCAGCGATGATGAACAATGAGAGCAACCGAAGAACGAGAGCCATCGCAATAGCCGGCATGGCGGCGATGGGGCTGTTGCTGCCAATCGCTGCTTGCGGCGGCGGGCAGACCTCGTCATCGACTCCCACGCAGCCCACGAACCCTCCACCGGTCATCTCTCCATCGACTGCCTACTATGTCGATTGTGCCGCAACATCCAACGGCAACGGCACGCAAACGAGCCCTTGGAACAGCCTGGCGACGCCCAACGCCGTCACCTTCCTGCCAGGCGATCAGTTGCTGTTCATGCGCGGCACAACATGCAGCGGCATGCTCGTGCCCAACGGCTCAGGCACCAGTGCCGCACCCATCACGATCGATGCCTACGGAACTGGCGCGTTACCCGTTCTTGATGGCGGCACAAGCAATCACAATGCCATCAGCCTGAGTGGAGTGCAGTACTACAACATCCAGAATCTGGCGCTACGAGGCAGCAGTTACGCAGCTATCCAGGTCAGTGCTCCAGCGGCAAGCACGACTTTCGAGCACATTCACTTCTCCAATCTCGATGTGAGCGCCGTAAATCACGTGGCCACCAAGCGCGGCGATGGCGGCGGAATCCTCTTTGGCGTAACAGGATCTGGGAGCCACTTTGACGACGTACTGATCGACGGCGTGACCGTCCATGACATGACTGCGGCACAAGGCATCGACATTGAGGGTTACTACAACGCTTTCACTCCGGGCAATAACACGAATGTCACCGTGCAGAACAGCACTGTCCATGACGTTTACGCTGACGGCATTTTGCTCGGAGAGGCAAATGGCGCGCTCATGCAGAACAACGTGGTGTACCGCTCAGGAATGTGCGCCAATTGCACGGGAAGCACGCCCGTTGGGTTGTGGAACTGGTTTTCTAATGGCGTGATCGCGCAAAACAACGAAAGCTATGCCAATCAGACCTGGGCCTCGGCGAATACAGATGGCGGCGATTTTGACATAGACATGTGGAACCAGAATGTGACCTATCAATATAACTATGGACATGACTCCCAGGGATACTGCTTCCTCATTGAAGGCTACGATAACGTTGCGTCCGATACATCTATTCCGGCCACCTCGAATAGTGTCGTGCGATACAACATCTGCGCCGGAAACGTAACTCACAACAGGGGTATAGGAGAAATCCTGATTTACAGCTATGGCAACGGTCTCCTCGATGGCGTGCAGGTCTACAACAATACGATTTATGTGTCGGGAGTATCGGGGACATACGGCCTGATGCAAGGCAACTACAACAACCCCACAATTTTCTCCGGCACGACGCCGAACTTCATCCAGAACAACCTCATTTATTCGACTCAGCCCTACATGATCAGCACAACGACGCCCGTTACGCTGGATCACAATCTGTATTGGAACTTATTGGGCACCGGCTATAACTTCGTCTTCAATGGCTCAACCTACACAAGTCTTGCCGTCTATCAGCAAGCGACGACGCAGGACGCGCATACGGTAAACGCCGACCCGCTGCTAAAAGGGGTTGGCTACGCGAGCCCCGGCATGCCCACGCTCACATCGGGCTATTACACGCTGCAGTCCGGATCACCCGCCCTGGGGGCAGGGGCGAACGTGTGCGAGGCCGCCGCTGACTGCATTTCAGGCAGCATGGGAACACAGGACTTTTTCGGCCAGCCGCTCTCCGCAACCCACAACATTGGAGCATTCGACTGAGTGAAAGAATTGGCCGCAGCTCGTTGAATCAGGAAAGAGTCTCTTATGACCCTGCAAAGCGCCGAACTAAAAAGGAGCCGGAAAACCGGCGGCGATATTCTCCAGGTTGCCAAGCGCGCCGGAGTCTCGCCCGCTACGGTTTCGCGCGTTACCAATGGACGGGCCTCCGTGGACCGGCAACTGGCCAAGCGCGTTTGGAAGGCCATTGAGGAACTAGGCTATTCCCCTAATCCGCAGGCGCGAGCGCTGGTCTCAGGCCGCAGCCGCACGCTTGGCCTGCTGATTTCGGAGATGACGAACCCGTTTTTCCCGGAGCTGATCCAGAGCTTCGAGGACATTGCCGGCGCCCACGATTTCGAAGTGATGGTGGGCTCCACCAACTACAACTTGGAGCGCGCCAGGATTTTCATCCGGCGGCTCGTGCAGCGCCGGGTTGAAGGCGTAGCGGTGATGACTTTTCGCGCCGAGGCGCATCTGCTCGATGAACTGATTGACCAGAACATTCCGCTGGTCTCCATTGACGAAAGCACCAATGCTCCGTGCTCACAGGTGCTGGAGGTTGATTACGCCCGCGGGATCAATGAAGCCGTGCAGCACCTGGCGATTCTTGGGCATCGCCGCATCGCCTTCGCGAGCGGCCCCCTGCCTCATCTCACCAATTTGCGGCGCAAGGAAGCCTTCGAAAAGGCGGCGCGCAAGATCCGTCTGTCTGAGAATGCAACACCGATTTTTATAGGCGAGCACACGTTTGAGGGCGGAACGCAGGCTGCTGAATATTTCCTCGGGCTCGACGAGCGCCCCTCGGCAATTGTTTGCTCCAACGACCTCATGGCTGTGGGGGTGCTGCGTGTTCTCGCAGAGAAGAAGATCGAAGTGCCCAAGGAAATCTCTGTGGTAGGGTTCGATGATATTCATCTGGCAGAGTTTGCGAACCCACCGCTGACAACTGTTCGTATGGCCCGGGAGGACCTGGCTCGCTGCGCCTTTGAGGCATTGGATCAACTGCGCCAGGGCAAGATCTCAAGCGTCTCGAAGCCGATGCGGGTGGAAACCCGCCTCGTCCTCAGGCAGTCGACAGATTCTCCGAGAGAGGCGACTGAGGCTCTGCGCAGAAATCGTCGCTAAGCAGCGTGGGCAGAGCCACAGGGCCGGTCGCTGATGCCATGCCTGAACCACAGCTCCCCCGTTGCAGGAAAAGGGGTACCGCATGTCAGCTATAAGCAGACCAAAAGAACAAATCTGGTGTTTCACGCGCAACAGCCATCGCACCCTTATGGTTGGCATTGCATTCACTCTATTTCTGACTTCGTTTTCTTTCGCGCAGGACACAGCTTCAGTTGGTGTGTGGCAAGTACCAAAGAGTACGGGAGCGATCCCGCATTTTCAAACGGAGAATGGCCACCAGGTTTTGTATGTCGATAATGTGCCATATTCCATGCTGGCGGTAGAGATTCCATGGTGGGATCTTCGCGTGGGCCATTACCGGGAAGACGAGGCCGTCTATGACGGCCTTTACGCCAAGGCCAAGGAGCTAGGGGTCAATACGCTGAAGGTCCCCGTCAAATGGTCCATGACTGAGCCAGAGAAAAGCCAGTACGATTTCTCCTACGTCGACCATGCCATCAAGATGGCGGGCGAGAACCATCTTCATCTGGTGCTGGATTGGTTTGGACACTACGCGAGTGACGACGGCAACATCTACGGGAACCTCAGCGGAGAGCTCTATGCCCCGCTCTACATTGTGAAAGATGAGAAGACCTATCCACGCGCGATTGATGGTGATGGCATCCCCCACCATAATTCAATTTCCTACGACTCTCCGGCGGTAATCGATCGTGAAGTCAAAGCATTTCTTGGGTTCATGCTTCACCTAAAAAACGCCGATCCCCGGCACGTAGTTGTGGGAATTCAATTGGAAAATGAAATATCCGTTTTCGGGTCTGATCGCCACAACCCAAAACTATTCCGCGATCATTCCCCGGAATCTAACCGCAAGTTTGCAGCGCATGGGTTTACGGACGACTTGAAATACAGCGCCTGGGATATGAGCACGACCTGGATCAAACCGCTGACGGAGGCCGCCCATGCCGCTTATCCCATCCCGATCTTTCATAACTACGTTGGCGGTTCAGTAGGAGATGGCTTGATTGGAGGCTCCCCTGGAGAGGACGTCCAGACATATATGGAGAATTGTCCCTCCCTGTCTTTCATTGCTGTCAACGCATATTTCTGCGCCGAGTGGCATGGAGATAGTTGTGGAGCGCCGTCGCAAGCGGCAACCACAGAGCTTAGGGCGACATTGAAACGATATGCAATCTGGCGGAATATACCGGCGGTGACTGAAACCAACAGCGGAGCCTCGCTGGTTGCGCCGCGGTTTGCATATGTTGCCCTGGGAGAATTTGGCGTGCCGATCTTCGCGCCGTGGTCGCTCACCATGTCCTATCCCGAGTCGAGGCAACCATATCTTTTGCCAGACGGCCGGCTTTCGAACGGCGCTTTTCAATTACGCGACGCGTACCAGTCTTTGGAGAAGGCTCTTCCGCAGATTCTCCTTTACGCGGGGACTGACAAACTCAAGGTTTTTCAGGCACCCACGAGGGGGCAGCAACTGTCGGTGACCGACACGGTCAATGGGCTGCCGCTGCACATAACAGGATCCAGCGACGGCCAGGCCATCGTCATTCACCCCGCGGAGAAGCAGTTCCTCATTGTTGGCTACAACATTGATGTGTCTCTTAAGCAGCAGGAGCTGGTGTGGCCGTTCATCCAAAACCTGCATGTGCAACGAGTCCATTGGTCGACTGCCGGCTGGGTAATCGATGGCGATCCTTTCTATGGCATTGACCAGGCCAGTCATACGTTGTGGATTGGACTGGAATACCCACAAGCAGTTCTGGTTACGCTGCCATAGGGTCCAGGCAGGTTCCTATCGGCCCTTAACGCTAACGGCAGTCAGGAGGATGGTTTATGCGTGTTTCGTCTGTTGCGTTCTCAGTAAGCTTGCTTGCGTGGCCCTTTGTGGCTTCCGCTCAATCTACGCCGATGCGTCCACCAATCACGGGCGTCTCGCACATTTGCCTGTACGCGTCGAATGTTGCCGCCACCGAACACTTTTTCGTCTTCAACATTGGAGCGGCTAAGGCCCCTGATCCGGAAAATCCCGCTGGGCAGCGTTATTACATAAATGCCACACAGTTTATTGAAGTTCTTCCGCTGCCCCCAGGCAAAACTGCAACATTGCTAGATCATGTGGCCTTCATCACAACCGACGCTGAGGGCCTGCGAAATTATCTTGTGGCATATAACGCAGCACCAGGAGACCTCCAAACCGGCACAGAAGGCAGCCATTGGTTCAAGGTGAACGACCCCGAGGGGAATGTTATCGAGTTCGTGCAGTATTCAGATCAGCAGCCATCGCTGCCAGCTTATAACCCCGTTGGTCGCCACATTATCCACGTTGGTTTTGTGGTAAGCAGCTACGAAAGCGAAGATTACTTTTATAAGGGGCTGCTCGGATTTCGACCCTATTGGTATGGAAGTAGCGCACCTGGAGCCATAAGCTGGATGATGCAGCAGGTTCCGGACGGCGCGGACTGGCTGGAATACATGCTGTCCAGCGGGGCTCCTGGAACTCCGCACCCTCCGCAGGCACTGGGTGGATCCAACCATGTATCGATCGGAATAGTCGACATGGCAACCACAGCAGCAACACTGAAGAAAGCTAACCGGCTCGGCACAGGTTCGAATGGTCCAAAGATTGGCCCTGATGGAAAGTGGCAGCTCAACCTATTTGACCCGGATGGGACCCGAATCGAACTCATAGAATACGGTAATGTTCAGCCACCGTGCTGTTCGCCGTTTACCGCGCCAAATCCGAAGCCGCCAACAGATTAGGACGAGAGATAAAGGGATTGACGAACGATGTCAAAGAATGCTAGCCAGTCCCGAATCTCCATTAGTGCGCTACGAGAATGACATGATAAGTATCGGAAAGTCAGCAAGGGTTAACTAATGCCAACGCCCGGGAAAAAACGTTTCTCAGACACCGGCCACTGAGAATTGAACCCTCTCAGATGCCAGAATCGCCCCGAAATGGGCCCAGGCAATTGCTTTCTGTATCCTTTTCGGGTACGATTGACCCCACAATGGGTACAGTCTGCACACTTTCGAGCACGCTGTTTGGGCGCACGCGCGGTGCGGTGTTGGCTGTTCTGTTTGGCCACGTCGGCGATTCCTATTATTTAAGGCAACTTGCTCGTGTGACAGGGATCGCGCTCGGGCCCGTGCAGCGAGAGTTGCGACAGTTGGTCGACGCCGGTCTGGTGACAAAAAAGGTTCTGGGAACCCAGACCCTCTTTAGCGCCAACGAGGCCAGCCCCATCTTCGCCGAGATGCGGGCCATTGTCGCGAAGACGGTCGGAATTCGCGACACTCTCCTGGCTGCGCTCAGCCCTCTCGCAGCGAATATCGACCTTGCTTTTGTCTATGGCTCCGTGGCGCGTTCCCGTGAGGGCCAGCAAAGCGACGTCGATTTGATGATTGTGGGTGGGGTGCACTTCGCGGATGTGGTCGACCGAATCGCAAACGCACAGAAAACGCTGAACCGCGAGATCAACCCTACGGTTTATACGGCGAATGAGTTTAGAGGCAAGCTGCGCGGCAACTTCCTGAAGACGGTGCTTGGCGAGAACAAGCTCTTTCTGATCGGAGACGAGGATGTCCTTAGAAAACTGGGCCAGTAATCGGTGGCTTGAGAAACTCGGGTCCGATCGGGAGGAGATCGAGCGTCTGCTCGCAAATGCGGACGGGCATCTCGACGACTATCGAAAGGCGGTCGCGAGCGAAATGTCTTCCGATGCGCAACTGAGCCTGGCCTGGGACTCGATCCGTGCTTCCGCGACAGCCGCCCTACGCGCGGCTGGGTACCGGGTTGTCCGCGGCGGAGGCGAACACTACCGCACGATCGAGGCACTGGAGTTCACAATTGATCCGGAGAGAAAGCTCATTCCCAGGCTCGATCTCCTGCGCCGAAAGCGAAATACGGGCGCCTATGACGACTATGGGCTTGTGGCTCAGGGCGAGGCTGATCTCGCGGGCAAACTAGCGGCCGAAGTCCGCAGAGACGTCGCGGACTGGATCCGCAAGAACCACGCCGACAAGATTACCTAAATGCCGGTTGCCCCAGGGCACCTCGGCGACGAAATGTGATCTGCAATTGGTATCTGAGAAATTCATGTTCTCAGGGGCACGGTCACGGCTACTTTATTCTCAGGTGCCATCCCCGTCGCAGTTCTGCGCCTGGAACCTGTTCCTCGCGAAGGATGGCCGCTTTGATCGTGTCGGTGTCCGGCCTTGACTCTCCCACTGTGCTCTCGAGCATATTGCCGAGTTCGTCGGGAAGATTCGCCAGAACCGTTTCCCAGAGGACACCGCTCGAGGCTGGGACTGCGATGATCGGCATGGATCAAGCCGCCAAGACTGTGCATATGGATGCGGGCATCTCCGTCCCGGTCGAAGCGTTTTGTACCGAAGTATTTGTTCCTTTTCGTACGGAAAAGATGAGTCTCAGACATCTCCACGCCTGAATCCTTTGCCATCAGGCTATAGGCGTATTCGATAGCTCCCGCGTCCCGCGCGTCCTGGGAGGACGGAAACTTGATCATCCAGTGCGCGAAGCCCGGTTCGAATTCCTGCTGGCCGTGAATGATCCTTTTCTTGTCCGTGCTCACTTGCGCCACGATCTTGGGGCGGGCGCCCGAAGAAGAGCCATTGAGCCTCAGCAAATCTTCGAAGACCTCTTCATTCTCTCCGGCCAGTACGACGGCTGATTCCTCAGCAAGTTTGTCGAGCGCCAGCGGAGCATCGTCGGCGGTTTGCTGGCTCAGCTCCGGCTCGTAGC
>JBEKGH010000054.1:0-27186 GCA_050012895.1 Occallatibacter sp. | reverse complement strand
TTGCTTTGGAGGAGCCACGGTGGCGCGCGCCGAGCCCGTCGAAATGCCCCCATCCACGAGCAAAGTCTGGCCTGTTACGTAGCGGCTGGATTCGGAGGCGAGAAAGACCACGGCTCCATCGAGATCGTGCGGCTGGCCGGGGCGCTTTACGGGAATGCGATCGGAGATGTAATCGACCCACTCCTGGTTCTCGTAGAGAACCTTATTTTGCTCGGTGCGGAACCATCCCGGTGCAAGGCAGTTGACCGTGACACCGGATTTGCCCCACTCGTCGGCGAGGCTCATGGTCAACTGGCGCACGCCGCCGCGGCTGGCGCCATAGGGTGCGAGGCCCGCGTAGCCGAAGACGCTGGTCACCGAGCCGATATTGACGATGCGGCCGTAGCCGTGCGCGATCATGCCCGGCGCCACAGCCTGGGCCACAAAAAATGTGCCGCGCAGATTGGTCTCGAGAATCTGATTCCAGTTGTCCCACGTCACTTCGAGCGCAGGCTTGCGAATATTGCAGCCGGCGTTGTTGACGAGGATATGGATTTGCCCGAAGGCGGCTTCGGCATCGGCGGCCATGCGGCGGATGCTCGCTTCGTCGCGCACGTCCAAGTCAAGTGAAAGGACACGCCGGCCGAGCGCCTCGATCTCCGCTGCAAATTCCGCAAGGGTCTCACGCTTGCGGCTGGTGAGCACGAGATCGGCTCCAGCCTTGGCCAGGGCGCGCGCAAAGTATTGCCCCAGGCCGCGGCTAGTGCCGGTGACGATGGCCACCTGGCCTGAGAGATCGAAAAGTTTGTCGGTCGATAGATTCGTGGGGGCGTTCATGGCGTCAGAATCACCTTCATCAGATTTGGCTCGTGCGCGTGCAGGCGCGAAAACCAGCGCGGGCCTTCTTCGAGCGGAGCGACGGCGGTGATCAGCGGCGCGACTTTGATTTTTCCGCTTGCGATCAACTTGATGGCCTGCGGATACTCGCCGGCTGAAGAACACGAACCCTGCAATCGCAATTGCCGTGTGACGACTTTTTGCAGCGGCAGCGTCACTTCCGGCTGAATGTTGCCGATCAGTGTGACCGTGCCGCCTTTTCGCGTGCAGTCGATGGCGGCATTCACGGTTTCGTTTCTGCCCACAGCTTCATATGCGAGATCGACGCCGCGGCCATTGGTGCGCTGGAGAATTTCCGCAAGCAACTCCGCGCCAGTACATTCGAAAATCTCTTCCGCACCGGCTTCTTTGGCGAGATGCAACCGCGACGCGTCCACGTCCGTGACAAATACGCGTGCGCATCCCAGCGCTCGCGCCGCCTGCAGTGTCAGCAGGCCGATCATGCCCGCGCCAATGACCAGCGCCGTTTCGCCGCCCTTTGCCTGAGAAACACGCACCGCGTGCAGGGCGACGGACGTGGCTTCGAGCATCGCCGCTTCGGCGAAGGAAAGATTATCCGGCAAGTGATAAAGGATGCGCTGCGGCACCGCGACGTACTCGGCGAAGGCGCCGTGACGGCGGTAATCGCCGCAGGAGACGCCGATCACCTGGCGGTTGTCGCAGAGATTCACATCGCCGCGCTGGCACCAGTCGCACGCGCCGCAGTAGACCGTCGAGTCGAAGGTGACGCGATCGCCCACGGCGTAGCCTTCCACGCCCGCACCGATTGCCGCGACGGTTCCGGCGGCTTCATGGCCCATCACGATGGGCGGAATGCGGCGGCCTGACGAGCCGTCGTATCCGTGCACGTCGCTGCCGCAGATGCCGCATGCCTCCACGCGCACCAGCACCTCGCCGGGGCCCGGTTCTGGCGCGGGGAATTCCGCAATTTCGAGGTGGTTGTAGGCGGAGAGGAGGAGGGATTTCATGGTTCTGTTAGCTCGATCGTTTGGTTGGCGGCGTCGCCGGTTGAAGAAAGAAACGTTCAAGGTCTGTTGGATTTTCGACAAACAATTGTTCTTGCATCGTCCTTACGGGACTCCGGAGCGAATGGATAAACCAGCTTCCCCACGCTAAAGCGCGGGGCTAACAATCGCTGCGCCTACGGCGCGGCATTGCGTCACACGTCGCAAAGATCCACAGCGGCGCGCAGGCTCGTGAGCGGATCGCGCACAGGAACGAACTCGTGCGCCACGTAGCCCTTGAAGCCCGCATCGGCAATGGCCCGCATGACTCCGTCCCATTGTACTTCCTGCGTGTTGTCGAGTTCGTGGCGGCCGGGCACGCCGCCAGTATGAAAGTGGCCGAGCCAATTGAGATTCGCGCGGATGGTCGCAATCAGATCGCCCTCCATGATCTGCATGTGGTAGATGTCGTAGAGCAGTTTCACGTTGGGCGAGTTCACCTCCTGCATCACGCGCACGCCCCACGCTGTGTGGTCGCACATGTAGTCGGGATGCGTGACCTTGCTGTTCAGCAGCTCCATGCAGATGGTGACGCCGTTGTCTTCGGCAATCTTTTTCACGCGGTTCAGGCCCGCAATGGTGTTGCGCGCGCCTTCGTCGTCGCTCATCCCACGGCGCGCGCCGGAAAACGTAATGACGTTGGGCACGCCGGCCTTTGCCGCCAGCGGAATGTTCAGGCGAAACGCGGCCTCAATGGCGTCATGGTGCTCGGGCCGGTTGAGCGCATCGGGAATGGTGCCTCCACCCGCGTGCCCCATGGTGCAGATGAGCCCGTAACGACGCGGAACCTCCCACTCCTCGACTGCCAGCAGGTCGATGCCCTTCATGCCGATCCCGGCCGCAAAGGCGCATAGCTGATCGAGAGGAATGTCCTTGTAGCACCAGCGGCAGGCCGACTGGTGAATCCGGTTCTTGCGCGTTGGCGCGGCGGTTTCACCTTGCGCGAGGGCCGGAAACGAAGCGAGAGCAGTAGCGGCAAGACCGGATTTCAGCGCGTCGCGGCGGGTCAGCCTGGTTTGGCTCATCATGGTTTTCCCATTCTTTCAGGAGGTCAACATTTTAGGGGAGATCTAAGGAGTTCAGAAGGTGAAGGCAAGTCCGGCGCGGAAGCTGCGCTGGTCTTGCGCGAAGAGAATCAGCGAGCCGTCGCTGAGAATATACGGCTGATAGCCCTCGGCAAGAAGATTTCTCATATCGAACAGCGCCTCCAGGCCTTCTGCCCCATCGCGTGTGATCCGGATGGGCTGCCGGACGTGCAGATTCAGGAAAGGCTCGGCCATCTCCTGCGCAAAGGGCGCCACCGCGGTCACGGCATCGTCGGGCTCCCAGGTGTAGCTGGCGCGCCACTGGGTTCCGGTGCCGTCCAGCGTGCCCGAGAGTGAAATCGCAAAGGTCTGCGCGCGCCGCGAGTGTGCGGCAGCGAGCACATCCGTCAATGTTGAGGCTTGCGGCAGTGCCGGCATCACCAAGGCATTGCCGCTGGCATAGCTGAAGAGAACGTGACTGCCACCGGGCAGCCTGTGCTGCAGGCTGGCCTTCACGCCGGTGGTCGAGTAAGCCGGACCGGCAACGCGCATCAGGTTGCTCGCCTGATCGAAGAGCACCGCAGCCGGGGCATCACCCGGAGCAAAGTGACCCTGCGCCTCCAGGACCGGATTGTCAACGCGGTCGGTGTAGAGGAGAACAGACACGCCCGAAGCGTCAGTCTGATGTTCCCAGCCGATCTCCTGATGAAACCCGTGCTCGATGGTCAGAGCGCCATTGCGTTCAGCCAGTGCGGGCAGCCATACCGCGGCTTCGTTCGGAGCCCCAGCCTGACCCGGCACCATGGTGGCCATGCGGTAGCGTACCGTGGAAGCGCCATCGTGCCATGCAACCGTCGCATAGGGCAGCAGCGCGGTCACCGTGCTCGGCGAAGCTCCGGCCAAACGTCCGGCCACGGCGTTCGAGCCTGCCTCGGCCTCCACCGCTTCGCCAAAATGCATTATTTCCGAACTGCGAAGTGTTGCTTCATCCAGACCCGCATTCCCGGGGCCAGCGTTTCCGCCGCTCACCACTCCCGGGGCGATCGACACGGCCGCCACTGACTGCACTGAGCCGGCAAATCCCAGATCCTGGCGGAAGCCCAGCATCGATTCCATGCCGGCGTTGCTATCGGGCGCGAAATCCACACGAGCCAGCAGCTCGCGGCTGCTTGCCGGCGTATCCTCGATTGCCACCGAGAAGCGCTCGCCATTTTCGCCAAAGGTGCCGGCCTGGCCGGTTGCCATGATCCGGGCCTTCAGTTTCGGCGCGGCGCCGGGACCCTCGGAATCCACAACGAGCGGCCCATCCTCAAGCCAGCGCAAAAGTGGCCGATTGGCCGCGGAGCGCAGCGTCCAGGCCCAGTCGTCCTTTTGCGCGCTGCCGGAACGCGGTTCGGCCGGGAGCCATTGAATCACTTCGTAGAGGGTGTAAAGCGTAAGGTTGACGATGGTGCCGGCGTGGACCCTGACATTCTCGCGTTGCGAGGGCAGGAACGACGGTCCCATGGCCTTCAGTATGTAATGCCCGGGAATCAGCGCGGAGATCAGAAAGCGGCCGTCGCCGTTGGTGTAAACGCTGGCGACGATGCTCAGATCGGGGCCCAGCAACTGGACTTCAGCGCCAATCTGCGGCACGCCCGCGGAATCCCGCACCAATCCCGAAACCGACGCGGTCGCCGCCCCACAGAGCGGAGCGGTACCCAAAGCCATCAGCACGACGAAACCGGCGAAATAGGTGCTGCACTTCATCTGCAGATCTGTATCTCCGCCGCGTCTCTGGCGATCTTCCCCGAAAGCGTGGCCGCGCAGGTCCCCGAATTCTTGGGTCCGGTTGAACCTTGCGCAGGCTTGCTACTATTCGACGATAAAAGGTGCCGATTGCGCAATCTCTTGTTTCGTAATTGCGTCATTTACTCTCACAGTCACCTTATACCTGCCCGGGCTCAGACCGGCAATCGGCAGGGATTTCTCTACCGTCAACTGGTCGCTATGCGCCCCTAAATCCTTTGATTCCAATTGCTTCTCGAGAATCACCGCACCCGTTGAATCGACTATCTGGTAGGTGACTGTCGCCGAATTGCTCTTGGTGGCCTCGTCAATACCAAGATTATAGAACTGCAGCCAGAAGTTCAGGTCCTGGGAACGCTTGATGCTGACGGGCGTGGTGGAGTTCTCCGCCACCCGCGGCCGCACGTACATGTTGCTGATGATGAAACTGCCGCTCCCAATCTGCTGGGAAGATACGGTGTTCATCACGTCGGCCAGGATCAGCGAAGAAGCCCCCAGTTTTTCGTCCTGAAACTCCGGAACGTCGAGGCTGCGTCCGTAAATTCCGATGTGATCCGGGTTGTTCACGTCCTTGATCGCAATATCGAGGCGGTAGAGCCCGGGCGGAAGTGGAAGCGCCTTCCAATACAGCCGTTTGTTGTCGAGCGCTTTCTCCAGCAGCTCGGAGGGCTCCGTCACCTCCACCGTGTCCTCGAAGGTCTGCACCGTCTTGTGCATGATCGTGGTCACGCGGCCCAGGATGTTCACCACGCCCTTTGAAACGCCGTCCTTGGTCACAAAGGTGATGTCGCGGTTGCGAATCTGCAGGGTGATCGGCACCAGGTCCATGCTGTCGGTTACCTTCACATAGTCGGTGCGCACGTCGAAGTTAAACACCGGGCCCTGCATCAGCTTGTGCGAGGAGTTGAATGCGTCGAGGTCGTTCTCAAGGTCCTTGAACTTGACCGGCGGAGGCGCGAATAACTTGGCTGCCGTCTCAATGCGATCGAATTCCTTGCCCTGGTTGGCGTCGCCCATCGGGCCATTGCCCAGCTGCTCCAGTCCGTTGCCTTTGAACCGGTTGGTCTTGTCCTGGTTGTTCATCTGTTCCCACTGGGTCAGCCCGGCGCCGGGAACATATTTCAGGGCGTCCTTCTCGCTGCGGTCGATGGTGAAGTGGTAATCGCCGCACTGGCAGGTATCCACAAACTCGATATCGATATTCTCGCCAATACCCTCGAGATAACGGTAGTGCCAAACCTCAAACGGGAAGGTCGACGTCTCGCCTCCACCCTCTTCCATAGGCCGCTCGTACATGCCGCCCGAGGGGTGCGAGTCGATGCTGTCGGCGGGGCCGAATGCGATATAAATGTGGCCGCGGTCGGTCTTCCATCCCGGTTTACCAGCGGCAAAGTGGTCGTTGGCGTACTGGATGCGCCGGTAGTGCTCGTCGCGAAACTCGTTCTCAGGAGAATCGGGACTGGGGTTGCGGCGCTGCCAGAAGTTCTCGATGAAGGCCTCGCGCTCTTCATCGTTGCTCAGGCTCATGAAGGCCTTCCGCTCATCGTCGGTAATGATGTAGGGAACTTCTTCGTTCAGCCACGTCTTGTAGGGGCCCTTCAACTCCTGCCGGAGAGCCTTCTGCGCCCTGTACCGCTCCTTATCGTTGAGCTGGCGCTTCATGGGATCGGCTTCCTGGCCCTGTCCCGAGCCCTGTCCCGAGGCTTGCCCCGAATCCTGGCCCTGGCCGGCTGACGGCTGGGTCTGTTGCGTGGGGGCGGGGGCGGCGCTCTGTTGCCCGAGAAGGCCGACAGCGGGGACCGAAATTAGGCCGCAACTGAGAGCTGTAAACAAAAAATGGCGGCTTTTGAACATCATTGCCTTGGATACTCCTGCGTTGCTCTATTTTACGGCTCCCGGAAGCGCCGGGCAAGGTTCCGTCGGCAGTTGATTCCGATCATTCGACGTGGTAGGCCGGGTAAGGTCACTGCGGGATCAGCCGAACACGGCAAAAGCCGTCTTACTTTCCATTTCCTGGCTAGCCCTCGAGGCTCCATCACGTCAAATAAACAGGCGCATCTCGCTTGCTTGCCGGAGTTTGCAGTCCTTGCGGCTGTTTGCAGCCGCCGCAGTTTGCGCTTGCCCACAGGTTATGGCGTTGCTCCGCTCGCAGCAGGCTCGGCTGCTCCCCTAAAGGGAAGTCACGGAACCTTTGGCCTCGACCTCGCGTACACTGGATGGGAGATCAACTCCCAGAAACGAATGGCCATGAAGAAAATTCTCCTCATCGCTCTCGCTGTGCTGGTTGCCGCCGGGCTCGTAACCTTCATGGTGATCAAGCAGCAGTCCGGATATACCAAGGTGCTCACCACAACCTTGGCGCGCCAGGATTTGACCTCTGTGGTCAGCGGCACCGGCCAGATCAAACCGAAGAATATTGTGAACGTGGGCGCCACGTCGTTTGGCCGCATCACCCGCTTCTACGTGAAGGAAGGCGATCACGTAAAGAAGGGCGAGACTCTTGCCACTGTCGAAAGCGTGCAGCAGGAGTCGACGGTGAATGCTCAGCAAGCGACCATCTCCGCCGCGAAAACCGACATCTCCTCCTATATTGCCGCCGAAAAGACCGCGCAGGCCAATGTGCAGCACGCGCAGGCCGATCTGGAGCAGAAAAAGCTGCAATGGGATCGCTCGCAGTCGCTTTACAAGGCCGGCATCATGTCGAGGCAGGACTATGAAACCAACAAGGCCAATTACGATCTCGACGTGGCGGCTCTGGCTCAGGCCATCGCTGGGCTCAATCAGGCCAAGGCGCAGACCGATTCCGCCCGCGGCCACATGCAGACCGATGTCGCCAACCTCCATGCCGATCAGGACCTGCTGAGCAAGACCATCGCCACCGCACCCTTCGACGGCATCGTGACCAACGAGCCGGTGCGCGAGGGCGAGACCGTGGTGGAAGGCATCCAGAACGCCGAAGGCTCCACGCTGATGACGGTCGCCGACATGAGCGTAGTCACCGCCGAAGTGAAGGTAGATGAGACCGATATCGTCAGCGTTCTGCTCGGCCAGACCGCCGACGTGACCGTGGACGCGTTGCCCAACAAGATTTTCAAAGGCCACGTGACCCTGGTCGGCGATCAGGCGCTGCTGCGCTCTACCGGCGTGGCCACGTCGCAGTCCACCTCGGGCACCGAGGAAGCCAAGGACTTCAAGGTGGTCGTTACGCTCGACGATCCCGGCGACGAATTGCGCCCCGGGCTCTCCTGCACCGCCAAGATCACCACCGCGCACAAAACCGACGTGCTCACCCTGCCCATTCAGGCATTGACCATGCACGATCCGGCTACGGACAACGAAAAATCGAGCGACGGCGTCCACGCGGCTTCGGGTCCGCCCGCGCCTGTGGCGAAGTTGAATCCCGTACAGGGCGTCTTTGTGGCCGAGAAAGACGCGCACGGCCGTCTGCGCGCCAGGTTTGTTCCCGTCGCCACAGGCATCACGGGCACCACCGATATCGAAGTGCTTTCGGGCCTCAACCCAGGCCAGGAGGTCGTCACCGGTCCCTATAAAACATTGCGCGATCTGAAGGGCGGTTCGCTGCTCAAGCGCGACACGGCGAAGCCGGTGACGATTACCACCAGCGACGGAAGCTGAGTTAGAACTGAAACGAGTGAAAGAAGTGAATGGAGTGAAGGGAGTGAGAGAAGTGAACGAGGCGGCAGCATCTGCTTAATCCAGAAACAACATCGATTCACTGTTTTCACTCTCTTCACTCATTTCACTTCTCCACTCAGCAGCACACGGCTTAGGCAACAAACTGCACCTGGAAGGTCAGGAACAAATGGCACTCAACAACATCGGCGTCGAAGAGTTACCCAGGACCGCGGTTGTAGACGCGAACGACGTGATCGTCGTCGAGGATTTGTGGCGCACCTACGACATGGGCTCGGAGCAGCAGGTGCAGGCCCTGCGAGGCATCTCGCTAACCATCCGCCACAATGAATACGTGGCCATCATGGGCCCGTCCGGCTCCGGCAAGTCCACGCTGATGAACCTCATCGGCTGCCTCGATACGCCGTCCAGGGGCCGCTATTGGCTGAACGGCCAGCTTGTCAGCGATCTCGACGACGATCAGTTGGCGCGCATCCGCAACAAGGAAATCGGTTTCGTATTCCAGACCTTCAATCTGCTGGCCCGCGCCACCGCGCTGCACAACGTGGAATTGCCGCTCATCTATAACGGCACGCCCGCCGCGGCGCGCCTCGAACGCGCCAAGCAGGCGCTCGCCGATGTCGGCCTGGAATCGCGCATGATGCACAAGCCCAATGAGCTCTCCGGCGGGCAGCGCCAGCGCGTGGCCATCGCGCGCGCCCTGGTCAACAGCCCATCGATCATTCTTGCCGACGAACCCACGGGAAATCTCGACTCCAAGACCGGCCTCGAGATTATGGCTCTCCTCGATCAGCTCCACGCCCGCGGTAACACCATCGTGCTGGTGACGCACGAGGCAGATATCGCAGAGTTTGCACACCGCGTTGTGCACATCCGCGACGGGCAGATCTTCTCCGACGAGCCTTCCTCGCGGCATCGCTGACTTCCGCGGCGGAAAATCAACTCAATTTCGCGAGCGCAAGGAATCTTTCCTCGTCCAGCCAACAGATTTTTCCTCCTTTTCATCAAAGTGTGGTTGACAGGGGCAGAAATTAGGGGCAAGATTTGCTCAGAACATGAGGGAATGGACGCAGACGGTCAGAACGGGCCGCTCGGCGCGATGCACTTCATTCTGGCCTTCCTGCTTTTCCCCGCTTCAAACCACCACCGGATGCACGGCTGTTCCGCTGGCATTCAGTTGAGTTTCCGGCGTCAGGCCGCGAAGCGAAGCCCTGCTCACCAGCACGTCACAGGGTTTTGCGGAAGCGCCGCATCGTTCATCGGCCCTGACGGTTGAACGCGTATTCCTTTTCGGACGAAATTGTGCCGCTTGTTGCTTCGGGATACAGCCCCATCCAGAATCCAGGCAGCGGGTCTGCCATCAATCCATCCACGTGGACGGCGATGGGCGTTGCGTTAAACGGAGGGACTCATGGTTGTCACATCTCAATGCCGCGGGCAGCGGGTGATCGGAATTCTCGTGGGAGAGAACAACGTGCAGCGCTACTTTCCCAGGCACATCACAGAAGTTGAACTGCAACTCGATCATCTGCGCATCGAATGCGGGCTGGGACCGCACTTTTGGAACGGCAAGCCGGAAATCTCCGATCCCCGGCTCTGCCTTTGGCTGGAGTCGAAGGATCGCGACGGCAATGGCCGCCGCGCTCCCATTCCTCTGGCCCTGATTCCTTCGGGCAGGAACTCCTTCATCGTCGGACCCGCCCAACTTGAGAACGCGCAGCAGGAAGCGCATTGAAAAAGAAACGCTGATGAAAACCGATTGGGCAGCAGACGAACTTGAAGTTCGCGCCGCAGAGGCCCTGAAGTCGCTGCTGGAGCAGATCTCCGCCGTCAAGCTGAAAGAGATGAAGCGCCAGTCTCCGGCACACGGCCGCGCCGCTGAAATCCTGGCGCATATCGACATCTATGGCCGCAGCCATACCCTGGCCTGCGAGGTGAATGCCGACATGCGCCCCAGCAAGGTCCGCGCCTCGATAAGAAAGCTGCAGGACTGTGCCGCAAATCTTTCCGGCGAGATCACGCTGGTTCTCATAGCGCCCTATCTCTCGCCCGAGGCGCAGGCGCTCTGCAAACAGAGCCACGCCGGGTTCCTTGACCTCGAAGGCAATGCCCGCCTGTCTCTGGGAGAGGTCTTCATCGGCAAGCGCTCGATGCGCCAGCAGCCCGCCGTCGAGACCGCACAGTGAGCGCTTTTCAGCCGCCTGCGGTCAGCGATCGGTTGTCACTGTGAGTGCGGGTGTGAGTGTGAGTGTGAGAGGACAGTGCGCACGAATCACTAATCACTCGCACTACACACTCACACTGTTCCCTATTCCCTATATCTCCAGAACCACCGGCATAATCATCGGCCGCCGTCCCGTAGTCTTCTGGATCAGGCGCTTCAGGTCCACGCGCACGCGCTCGTTCACCATGCCGTAGTCGGACTTCTGCTCGGGGGTCAGTGCATCCAGAGTTTTCAGCACCGCCTCCCGCGCCTGTTCGGTGATATCGGAGCCGCCGAAGCCGCGCATCACCACCTCGGGCTCGCGCTCCACCTTGCCGGTCTTTTTATTAATGGCCATCACCGCCAGCACCACGCCGTCCTCCGACAGAATGCGCCGGTCGCGGATCACAAGATCCTCAACAACATCAATCGATGAGCCGGAGTCGATGAGAATGCGCCCCGCCGTCACCTTGTCCTTTTTGCGCGCGTCGTCCTTGTCCAACTCCAGTACGTCGCCGTCCTCGATCACCATGGCGTGCTCCACCGCGCCCGTCTCCATGGCCAACTGAGCATGCTGGCGCAGAAAACGGTAGTCGCCGTGAATCGGGATGAAGAACTTGGGCCGCACCAGGTTGATCAGCAGCCGCATCTCCTCCTGGCTGCCGTGGCCGCTCACATGGATCAGTCCGTGCTGGCCATCGTCGTAAATCACATTGGCCTCGCGGCGGCTCAGGTGATCGATTACCCGGAAAATGCCCTTCTCGTTGCCGGGAATGATGCGCGAGCTGAGCACCACCGTGTCGCCGGGCTCGATGTGCGCGTGCTTGTGGTTGTCCACCGCGGCGCGGCTCAGTGCGCTCATCGGCTCGCCCTGCGTGCCGCTGATCAAAATCATCATCTGCTCGGGCGGAAAGTCGCGCATCTGGCCGGGGTTGATCACCAGGCCCGGCGGAATCTCAATGTAGCCCAGGTCCTGCGCGATCTCCGTGCTGTCCATCATCGAGCGCCCTACCACGACCACCTTGCGCCCGTGCTTGCGCGCCAGTTCCATGGCGATGCGGATGCGGTAGATCGACGACGAGAAGCAACTGAAGAAGAGTTTCTTTTTGGTCTGGGAGAAAATCTCGTCAAGGCGAGGAACAACTGCGCGTTCGCTCGGCGTGTAGCCGGGTCTTTCGACATTTGTTGAGTCCTGCAGCAGCGCCAGCACCCCACGCTTGCCATACTCGGCAAAGGTGTGCAGATCGAAAGCCTTGTCGTCGAGCGGCGAGAGATCGATCTTGAAGTCGCCGGTATGAATAATGACGCCAACCGGCGTCTCAATGGCCAAGGCCACGCAATCCACCAGCGAGTGCGTCACGCGGATGGGCTCGATGGTGAATGGCCCGATGGTGAACTTCACCTTGGGCTGGATTTCAATCAGTTCGATCTCATCCGCCAGGTGGTGCTCTTCCAGCTTGTCGTCTACATACGCCAGCGTGAACTCGGTGCCGTACACCGGAACCTTCAGCTCGCTCAGGATCCACGGCAGGCCACCGATGTGGTCCTCGTGGCCGTGCGTCAGCACAATGCCGCGTACGTGCTTCTTGTTCTCAATCAGGTAGGTGATGTCGGGCACCACAATGTCGACGCCCAGCAGCTCCGACTCGGGAAACATCAGGCCGCCGTCAATGACAATAATGTCGTCTTCCCAGCGCACCGCCAGGCAATTCATTCCGAATTCGCCCAGCCCGCCCAGGGGGATAATTTGCAGTTTTTTTGATTTCATCGGTCATCTTTGATGCTATCACTATTGGCCTTTGCGGCAATGGACGCGGTGTTGCCGCACCTTCGCCGGTTTACCGGCGCGGACCGTAAGCGCTGGCGCGTCCTTGCGCAAAATCCGGCGCAAGTTTTCAGGCTGTGGACCGACGTTTCGCCACCTAGTTTATGCGACCTTTTTGCGGCGCGCGGGGTTGACCGAGAATTGCAGACCCAGCGCATGCATCACCCGCAGCACCGTTGCGAATTTCGGATTCCCGTCCGCACTTAACGCGCGATACAAACTCTCCCTCGACATGCCCGCCGTCCGCGCGACATCGCTCATCCCGCGCGCGCGGGCAACCACTCCCAGTGCGTCCGACACGAAGGCCGGGTCACCGGTTTCAAGCGCATCCGTCAGATAATCGGCGATTGCTTCGTCGTTCTCCAGGTATTTCGCAGGGTCGAACGGCCTTGTCTTCAGTGATTTCACTGCGCCTCCTTCGCCAGCTTGAGGGCCAGCTTGATGTCTTTGTCTTGCGAGCTTTTGGCGCCGCCGCAGAGCAGGATGATCAGCACCTTGCCACGTTGCATGTAGTAAACACGGTAGCCAGGTCCGTAATCGATGCGGAGTTCGCTGACACCCCCGCCGACCGGCCGCACATCTCCCGGATTACCGAATGCCAGCCGTTGGGTCCGTGCAGCGATCCTGGCTTTTGCCCTGCTATCCTTGAGCGCCTGTAACCATTCTGAGAACGTTCCGGTCTCGCGAATTTCGATCACGAATTGATTGTAGCCTGCGGGCTACATATAAGCAATCGCATTGCATCTGTCAAAGTTTTGATTGAGGCCCGTGGCCCCCGCTGACGATCCTCACTCCATTGGTGTACATTGGGTTTGCATTAAATTCGAGTCGCGAAAGAGTTCTTTATGATTGCCTCCCGACGCGCGTTTCTCAAGACCTCCGTCTCCGGCGCAGTTGCCGCCGGCTTTCCAGCCATCGTACCCAGCTCGGTCTTCGGCGCAACCGCGCCTTCCAACCGCATCGCCATCGGCGCCATCGGCGTGGGCCGCATCTCGCGCGGGCACGACATGCCGGGAGTGCTGCAATTTACCGGCGTCGAAGGCCGCGACAATCGTATTGTGGCCGTCTGCGATCTCAGTGAGGAGCGCGTCACCCTCGGCCAGCAATTCGTGAATGACGCCTACTCGAAAAAACTGGGCAAGCCCTACGCAGGCACCGGCGGCTACTCCGATTTCCGCGAGCTTCTGGCCAATAAAGAAATCGACGCCGTCCTGATCTCGACGCCCGATCATCAGCATGCGCGGCTGGCCATCGCCGCCGTGGCCGCGGGCAAGGACGTCTATCTCCAGAAGCCGGCATCGCTCACCATCCGCGAAGGGCGCATGATGGCCGATCGCGTGAAAGCCAGCGGCCGCATCCTAGAGGTCGGCTCGCAGCAGCGCTCATGGAAACAATTCGCGCGCGCCGTGGAATTGGTGCGCAACGGCCGCATCGGCACCGTCCAGCGCGTCGAAATCGGCCTTCCCGGCGATCCCTCCGGCGGCAATCCGCAGCCCATGCCCGTGCCAAAGGAGTTTAATTACGATGCGTGGCTGGGCTCGACGCCCGAAGTGCCTTACACCGTCGATCGCGTCATGCCCGAGAAAGGTTTCGACCGTCCCGGATGGCTGCGCATGGAGCAATTCGGCGCGGGCATGATCACCGGCTGGGGCGCGCATCATGTCGATACGGCGCACTGGGGCATGGACACCGAGCTCACCGGCCCCGTCGAAATCTGGGGCCAGGCGCAGTTCCCCACCGAGGGCCTCTGGAACGTGCACGGTCCCTTCAAGACCTATGGCCGCTACGCCAACGGCGTGGTGATGACCATCTCCGGCGATTTTGAAAACGGCATCAAGTGGATCGGCGACAAGGGCTGGATTTTTGTGTGCAGAGACGGCATGACCACGCCGACTGCGATGCCAAATTCGACCGGCGCTCCCGCCACCCCGATCGTTCCGCTCCGCTCGAGCGATCCCAGAATTCTCGATTCGGTGATCGGCCCGTCGGAGTGGCACGTCTACACATCCGACGACCAGCATGGCAACTGGCTCGATTGCATCCGCTCGAGAAAACCGCCCCTGGCGACGGCCGAGATCGGTCATCGTGCCTGTTCCACGTGCCTGCTGCACTGGATCGCCATGAAGACGCAGCATCGTGTCTTCTGGGATCCAAAAAACGAAACCATGCAAGGCGACGACATCGCCGCCAGTCTCCTCGCCCGGCATCAGCGGCCTCCGTACGAAATCGTCCGACGCCCGGTGTGACGTTTGCCGATCTGCTGATTGGTGTCGCAAGCAACTTCACGCTGACATCGCGTTCGCCGCTCTATTTGCGCAACCGCTATGAAGGCGTCTACGCACAGGACAGCTGGTTCAACTACCTCAGCCCTGCCCCGCCGTTGCTTGCAACTCCGTTCGTTACCGCTGCCACCGGCGTCAACAACGGGCAACGGTTTCCGTTCCCCTTTCCGCTGCACAATGTTTCAGCATCCAACCCGGACTCATCCGTGAACCGGGCCACTGTCCGCGAGCTATCTGATGCGGAGCACCACGCCTGCGCTCAAGAACTATACTGAGGGCCTTATGTCCAATGCGCCGGAGACTAGTCGCAATGCTCCGTGCCCGTGCGGGAGTGGCAGGAAATACAAGAGGTGTCACGGCGCATCGCCTTCGCCGCTTGGTGGCGGAAAATCGCCTCGACCGGCGCATCCGGTCATTGAACCTTCCTCATCGAGGACGCTTTCGATCGTCGTCTGTGGGTTGCTAACGCTGGCCACTCTGGCCATCTATGCGCAAACCGCGACCCACGGTTACGTCGCCTATGACGACGACCAGTACGTTTACCAGAACCATTGGGTGAAGGCGGGTCTTACGGCCGCGAACGTTGCATGGGCCTTCACCACCTTCTTCTACGCCAACTGGCACCCGCTTACCTGGATTTCGTACATGCTGGACTTCAGCTTGTTCGGCGAGAATCCCGGCGCGCAGCACCTCGTCAACGTGGCCCTCCATCTCGCTTCTGCTCTGCTGCTCTTTCTCGCGCTGGCTCGCATGACGCGCCAGCCGTGGCGCTGCGCTCTGGTGGCCGCAATCTTCGCCGTGCATCCGCTGCATGTCGAATCCGTAGCGTGGATTTCCGAGCGCAAGGATGTCCTGTCCACGTTTTTCGAGATGCTCGCGCTCCTGCTCTACGTCCGCTACACCGCAAAGCCAGGCGTCCGGAGTTACCTTCCCGTGGCCGTGGCGTTCGCATTGAGCCTCCTCGCGAAGCCCATGGCAGTGACCTTTCCGTTCGTCCTCCTACTGCTGGATTACTGGCCGCTTCGCCGGATCGATTGGCCGCTGAAGGTCGTCCCCATCCGTCGCCTCTTCATGGAAAAGACGCCGCTCCTCGCGATGGCGGCGGCGGCCTCGGTGCTCACATTCATGGCGCAACGCGGATTCGGCGCCATGGTATCGCTCATTCGCGATCCGTTGCCCGAGCGCATCGCTAACGCGGCCATCGCCTATGTCGGCTATATGGGAAAAACTTTCTGGCCAGTCGATCTGGCCGTCCTTTACCCAGCCCGGCCGCCCGCGCCTGTCGCTGTGGCAACCGCCACGCTGATCCTGGTGGTCATCACAGTAGCGGCATGGCGATGGGCGAAACAGCGCCCGTATTTCGCGGTCGGCTGGCTCTGGTACCTGGGAATGCTGCTACCGGTCATCGGCCTGGTGCAGGTAGGCGTTCAAGCGATGGCCGACCGCTACACCTATGTCCCCATGGTGGGCCTTTCGATCGCGCTCATCTGGACCGTAGCTGACTTCGTTGAGAACCGCGCCGCACCGCGTACTGCCGCAGCCGCTGTGGCGGTTCTTGCGCTTGCTGCGCTAACCGGAGCGGCATACCGGCAAGCGGCATATTGGAAAAACAGCCGCACGCTGTTCGAGCACACGCTCGCCGTCACGCGAGACAATTACATCATCCAGAACAACCTGGGCGTGGTTCTAGCCAACGAAGGCAACTCGACTGAGGCAGTCGCGTTGTATCGCGCCGCGCTGGTCACCGCTCCGGACTATGCCGCGGCACTCGCCAACCTGGGGCACGAGCAGTTGAAATCAGGCCAACTGGCCGAGGCATACGCCAATATCACGAAGGCACTCGATCTCAGCCCCGATCTGGCCAGCGCCCAGGCCGACCTGGGACTGCTGTTGGCGGCGCGCGGCGACTTCGAGGAAGCGCGCCGCCACATCGAACACTCCTTGATCCTCGCTCCCGGCGACGCCGATAACGAAAGCAATTTGTGCTTCGTGCTCACCCACCTGGGCCGTCCGGACGAGGCCATCGCCCACTGCAACGCGGCCCTGCGCATAAACCCTGGCATGTCCAACGCCCAATTCAACCTCAACAACGCGCTGGCAGCACAGAAGCACCGACAGTTTTGAGCTACTTGAAGCGGAGTACGATGCCGGCGCTCAAGCGAAGATTATTCTGGGCACCGTTGATTCCGTTTGGTAACCGGGTGAGAAAGTAATCCGCCTCAATGGGACGGAAAGCCACGTGCCGCGCAACACGAACGTCGAATCCTCCTCCCGCAATCATGGCGAAGCCAGTTGCCGTGCCCGTCGGGCCCGCGGTGACCGGGAAGTACGAATTGAATCCGTGGACGGCGCCGAAGAGGCCTTGCGCGAAGGGCACGAACCTGCGGTGAAACGCGAAGGAAAAGCGTGGCCCGGCGGTGAACGAAATCAGCGATAGCCCCTGCCCGCCATTGTTCACGCTGCCAGTGCTTTCTCCGCTGAAGTCCGCGACCGCGCTGAACCCGCGATAAACATGCAGGCCAGCCTCAACGTTGCCGCCGTTCATGTTGAAGCAGCCGCACTGGCCAGGGTTGGCGTTGCTGCGTAGATAGCTGTATGCGAAGGAAACCTCGAGCAGCGTCACGTCGGATTGCGTTTTGCCGGTGAGTAAAGGATCCGGAACTCCCGCGGTGTTTGTCGCGGTTTGCGCGAGCGCGGCGCACGGCATGATCGCACAGCACAGAAGAAGTATCCGAAAGGTTCGCATAGCGGTTCTCCTACTGCTGCGTGATCGTGAGACCGATGTTTACTGTTACCGGGCTTCCCGAGCCAGGCGTCGCAACCACTGTCACTGTTGAAGTGCCAGCCGGTGTGACATAGGTGCCAAAGCCGCCGCCGGAGATGCAGCCCGCCAGACCGGCCAACGTGCCGACGAGCAGCACACACAGGCACAGCCCGAAACTTCTCGGATTCTTTGTGAACAACTTTCGTTTACGCCGCAGTGCAATCACTCCCAGCATGCTGCCCGGGAACCAGAACGCAATTGCCGTCAGGATCGCGCCCGGCCGCAGCGGTGTCGGGGCCGGCGCCGGCTGGACCGTCGCCATGGCGCCCACATCCGTCTGAATTGTGAGCAGCACCATCACCTGCTGCCCGTTGAATGTCAAGGGAGAGGTAATGGGCGTGCCGCTGGGGAGCAGCGTGAAGGAGCAGAGTGTGTTAGCGGGCAGGCCGGTGCAGCTCAACGTCACCGGGCCGGGGTAGCCGCCAACTGGCGTGAATGTGATCGTGGTTTGACCCGACTGCCCTTGAACGATCGTCAAAGTGGGCGGACTTGCGCTGATCCCGAGCCCGGGAGCAACCACCGTGAGAGAGTAGATCACGGAGTTCGTGTTGTTGGCCGAGTCGGTGACCGTCACGGTCACGGGAAAAACTCCCGCGACGGCGGGTGTGCCGGAGAGGACGCCTCCGGTTGATATGGCCAGCCCCGCAGGCAGCCCTGTGGCCGTCCAGATATAAGGTGGCAAGCCGCCGGTGGCGCCCAACGTTTCAGAGTAACTCGCGTTGAGATCAGCGTTGGGCAAGGAACTGGGGCTTGTGATGGCCAGGGGCGGCAAAGGCGGATTAACGGCGAGGGAGTAGGTTTTGGTAGCTGTGTTGCTGGAGGAGTCGGTGACCGTTACTACAACAGTGGCAGATCCCGCTGCAGTGGGTGTGCCGGAGATGGTGCCTGAGGTCGCTCCGATGCTCAGCCCCGGAGGCAGCCCTGTGGCCGTCCAGTTATAAGGCGGCGTGCCGCCGCTGGCGGTCATGGTTGTGCTGGCGTTGCTGGTGTACGCCACGTTGAGAGTACCGAGAGGCAGGGATGCGGGGCCGGTGATGGCCAGGGGAGAGCTGACAGTGACGACAGCTATATCAGTCACCGTGATGGCTTCGGGATCGCTCACGTCGACGAGCTGGACCTGTGTCAAGCTGTCATTCACGGTGACGGTCTCGGGGTCATTAATGGTGATGGGCCCCGAGGATGCGCTGTTGATGGTGAGCGTATAGTTCAGCTCCGTATAGTAGCCCAGTGAATCGGCGACCTTAATCGTCAGGGGCGCAGCGGTCTCGGTGGCACTGGGTGTGCCCGAAATAAGACCACCTGACGACAGCGTAAGACCCACGGCGGAAAGTGCCGTTCCCGAAATTACGGAAAACGTGAACGGGCTGCCTGCGCCCCCGCTTGCGGTAAGCGTCTGCGAATAGGGTGTTCCCACTGCTCCTGCGGGCAGCGAGGTGGGCAAAACCGTGAAGCCCGGATAAATCGTAAGCGTATAGCTTTGCGTTGCGCTGTTGCTAAGCGAATCGACGACCTGCACCGTGAATGGGAAGGTTCCGGTGGCGTTGGGATAGCCTGATAGATCGCCTCCAGACGAAAACGAGAGGCCCAGGTTGGTGAGCGCTGTTCCGCCGGAGATGATGCTCCAAACGTATCCGGTGCCGCTGCCGCCGGTTGCGGTAAAGTTTTGAAAATAACTCTCATCTGGAAAGCCCGCAAAAAGCGTGGCCGGAGAAATTTGAATGGGGGTCGAAGCGGTGCAGCCCGACGGGGGAGCAACGAAATCGATGCCCCCGGAGTCAATCGCGTACACATAGCCTGAGGTTGCGTTGACAACCGGATAGGCGGGCGACGACGAGGGATTCGCGGTGCTGGGGGCGACCTGCGTCAACGAGAGAGGCGTACCGGCGCACAGCGGCGATGTGAAGGCGAGAGCGCCGTTCGTCGACAACGCCAGTTCGGTGGATTCGGGGTCATAGTTCATCCGGCTCCACGGCGCCGAGTAGCCCAAATTCGGCATCGCAGTGCTGCTGCTGAGCACGGTCTCCGGTGTGCTGGCGCCCGCCGACAGGTTGTATTCGAGCAGCAACCCGGGGGTCGTCTCCGCAGTCGGATTGTATCCGAAGACGTACACAACGTTATTCGCGGAGTTGATGTCGGCTCCGCCGATGGCTCTGTATTGAGAAACGGCGGAGATCGTGGAGAGACCGGCGCCCGGAGTAATGTCAACGTTGTTGTTGTAAGAGTTGGGATTCGTGGTGTTGGTGAAAAAGAGCGACTGCGGCGCTGTGGTGTTGAGGATGGTGATGGGCACACTGAGATTGCCGGATATCGCACCGGGATTCTCGTTGACCAGCACCAATTCACCCGAGCCGTTGGAAAGCAAAGTGCCAACATTGAACGGAGTCGGGGTCGTCCCGCCGCTGGTGTTGTAGCCGACCACGTGCTGCAGCTTGTTCGCCGGGGTCGCGCTGTAATTCGGGTCGTAGACAAAAAAGCCCGATGTGCCATACGTTCCAACCGGACCGTAAGCGGATGCGCCCAGATCGTTGATATAGACCACGTCGTTCGAGGGGTCGATGACAATGGGGCCGTACGGGACGGAGTAATCCATGTTGAGCTTGGTGGCTGACGAGGCAGACCAGGAAGCGATGGGAAGAATGTACAACGCATCAGGAAACGCGCCGAAAGAGTTCAGGATATAAACGTTCCCCTGCACCGGGTCCACGTTCATCTCCAGGTTTGAAAGTGCATTGGTAGTGAGCTGAAGCAGGGGTCCCTGCGTGCAAGTCCCCAGGCCGATAGTTTCGTAGGCCGCGTAGAGTGTGACGCCGGAGAGCATGGCCAGATAGATGTTGTTATGGGCCGAATCCACGTATACCGCTCCGCTGCCGATGCCGCTGCTCAGGCCAGAGAACGCGGGGCATCCCTGGCCGGACAAAATTGCGCCGTTTTGCAACAGGCTCACGGAAGAATCGCTGTTCAACACAGCGTTGTAGTTCTGGCCGGCGGAGTTGTTCGAATTAATAGCGAGCGCGCTGCTGACGCCGCTCACTGTCCCCAGCACCGGCGTGGTGCTCTGCGCGCGCAGCATGGGAGCACAAAACAGGAGAAGAAAAACCGCGAAAAGGGAAACGGATCGGAACGCTCCGCACCGCCGAACGAGTGCATCCGCGCAGGCTTTCGCCGCATTCGCGTCACGAATTGTCGCTTGCCGTCTGCCCATCTTGCTTCCTCCTCGCCTGACTGCGCGCCGCACAGGGCTGCCGCTCGCTTGAGCTACTGGAAGCTGATGGTGACGGTGACGTTGATCGTGTCGCCCGCCTCGGGAACGGTCACGGCGCAGGAGACCTGGCCCGTTTCGCCGCAAAGGTTTGGAGCGGTGCCTGGGGGTGGACCTTGGGGTAGCCCGGCGGCGGTAAATCCAATCAACAAATCGGTCCCGGAGAGGTTGGAATCTGGGCTGGTTTCGGTTGCGCAGACGGCAGGCGCTACCGTTCCACCGCAGGTCGAGAGGATGGTCTGCACCTGGGAGATGGTTCCTCCGCTCGCGGATAGGACGCTTCCCGTCAGGGTCAAGTTGCTTTGGCTGTTGATGGCGGGCAGCAGGTTATAGGAACAGCCCGAATTGGGCGCGGGGCTGCAGTTTAAAGGGTAGATCGCGGCCGGGGGCGCGAGCTGCGCGATCACGCAGAATCCCCCCGTGCTGAATGCCAATCCTGGCGCACCGCCGAAAAAGGTGCTGTTAAAGGGAACAGGTATCGAGGCGGTGCAAGGGGAACTGGTCGGATCCCCGAGCAAGATTCCCCATTCGCCGGGCGTTCGGACGCGCCACTGTGGTGATGACCCGGTGAAGAATCCGGGAAGGATTTCGCTGCCGCCCAGGCTGTACAACATATTCTCAAACTCCGTGTGGGAGACAAGCTTCCCGTTGGGCCTCCTCACCTCGATCATCCAGTGGCCGTGAACCTTGATGCCCTCATGCATTCCGCCGGGCTGGCGTTTAGCCGGCGCTGCCGGATGCCCAGCCTGGGCCGCCGGCGCAGCCTTTGCGGGAGTTGCGGCCGGAACCGCGGGCGAGGTTGCGCTGGCCTGAGCGCGGACCACGCTGGAGCCGGCAAGCACCAAGGCGAAGACGGCGGCAAGCACCAAGCCCGGCCCGGCGATTCGTGCGATGACCTCGTGTGTAACGTTCGTCTTCATATTGTTTCCCCTCTCCAGTGACCTTCCTTTAGAACTCTGAAAATGCCGCTTCGTGCAGCCGGCAATTCTGTCCTTTAGCGCTTCGTGTTCGCCAACGTTGCCGTCACTCCGGCAGCTCCGCGCTCAAGGTAAGTGAAAGAAAGCATGCCGAGAATCGCCAAAGCCGAGGAGCGAATGAATGAAGCCGGAAAGAGATGTCTTCGTGTAACCCATGTGCAAGCGCGGGAAGCCCTGTTATCTGCTAAAGCGAAAACCATCGGAAAATCGGACCAGGGCAGCGAAAGAATTTCTTTGCCAGCCCGTCGCCGGGGGCAGGAAACTCCGCACGATTACTAACGATTAGTCTTTAGTTTCAATAGGTTGACATTGACTCCGCGTGCGCCTATCTTGGTCTTCAAACGTACTGCGTGGGATCTCAAGCCGGAGGGCAAGTTGCCCCAACTGCCGCCCAACACTCTCAATGAACTGCTGGCGACCTGGCAGGCCGATGACAACGAGGCCCTGCACGCCGTATTCCCGCGCGTGTACAACGAACTGCGGCGTGTGGCGCATCGGTACCTCAAAAAAGAACGTCCCGACCACACCCTGCAAAGTGCTGCCCTCGTCCACGAGGCCTATCTGCGGCTGGAAAAGCAACACACAGGTCCGTTCGAGAACCGCGAGCATTTCATCGCCATCTGCGCGCAATTGATGCGCCAGATTCTGGTAGAGCACGCGCGCGGCCGAAGAGCCGCAAAACGCGACGGAGGCTACCGGCTCTCGCTGAATGATGACCTGGCTGGGTCGTCTCCGACCATAGACATGATCGCTCTGGACGACGCGCTGAACGAGCTGGCAAAACTCGATCGGCAACAAAGCCGCATCGTCGAGATGAGATTTTTCGGCGGCCTTTCCATCGATGAAACCGCGTGCGCGCTGAATCTCTCGCCCACTACAGTCAAACGGCATTGGGCCACGGCCCGGCTTTGGCTGCATCGCCAGATGAGCAACGCAGCCGACCTATGACACCCGAGCGATGGGAACAGATTCGCGACGTGCTCGAAATGGCGCTGGAATTGGCTCCGGAGGATCGCTCTGCCTATCTCGACGGGGCTTGCTCCTCCGATCCCACCTTGCGCAAAGAAGTTGAAGTCTTGCTCGCGGACAGCGCCAACGTGCCCTCCGAATTCTTGCAATCCTCCGCGATGACCGAATTCGTCAGCGCGGAGATTGACGACATCGGTTCGGTCGGCGCTTTAGAAGAGGGACAAGAGTTTGCGCAGCGTTTCAGGTTGATTCGCAAACTGGGCGAAGGTGGCATGGGACAGGTCTGGCTGGCAGAACAGACCCAGCCGGTGCGGCGGCAAGTAGCACTTAAATTGATCAAGGCCGGCATGTACGACGAATCTATTGTTCAGCGCTTCCAATCGGAGCGGCAATCGCTGGCGATCATGGAACATCCGGCGATCGCCAAGGTGTTTGACGCGGGGACAACGCCTGAGGGTCAGCCGTACTTCGTGATGGAATACGTGCCCGGTTTGCCGATTACGGAGTATTGCGATCGAAAGAGACTCACGATCCGCGATCGACTCGAACTCTTGATTGAAACCTGCGAAGGCGTGCAGCACGCGCACCAGAAAGCCATCATCCATCGCGATCTGAAGCCGGCCAACATCCTCGTGGTTGAAGTGGATGGCAAGCCGGTGCCGCGCATCATCGACTTCGGGCTGGCCAAGGCGGTCACGCATCAAATTGCCGGCGACGTCCGCAAAACACAATTCGGAAACCTCGTGGGAACGCCGGGATACATGAGCCCGGAGCAGGCTGACGCGAATGTGCGGGACATCGACACGCGCACCGACGTGTACTCTCTCGGAGTTGTTCTCTATGTGTTGCTTTCTGGGCGAGAGCCGTTTGAAAGCAAACAGGGTCAGAAGCAACAACTCGACGAGTTGCTGCGTAAGTTGCGCGAGGATGAACCACCGAGGCCGAGTACGAGGGTCAGTAGCGATCGTCATTCCCCTAACGCGATAGCGGAAGCGCGCAGCACCGAGCCCGGACAACTGACCCGCACGCTGCGTGGAGACCTGGACTGGATCACCATGAGGGCTCTCGAAAAGGATCGCGCTCGCCGCTATGGCGCGCCCTCCGATCTGGCCGCCGACATTCGTCGCTACCTGAACCACGAACCGGTCCTGGCGCGCCCGGCAAGCGCGGCTTACCGGAGCGGGAAATTCGTGAAGCGCCACAAACTCGCGCTTGCGGTGGCGTCGGTCTTCGCTCTCATGGTGCTTGCCGGCGCAGTAGCCATCGTAAGAGAAGCGCAGATCGCTCGCATGCAGGAGGCGCGCGCGGAAAGGCGCTTCAACGACGTACGCAGCCTTGCCAACTCGCTCCTGTTCGACGTCTACGACAGTATCCAGGACCTGCCTGGCTCAACGCCGGCGCGCAGAATCGTCGCAGACAGAGCATTGCACTATCTCGACACCCTTTCCCAGGAGTCGGCCGGCTCGCCCGATCTTGAGCGCGAACTGGCCACGGCCTATGAGCGCGTCGGAGACGTGCAAGGAAATCCTTTTTTCGCCAACCTGGGCGATACTGCCGGAGCCATCCAAAGCTATCGCAAAGCCCTCCGCATTCGCCTTGAACTTGCTGGCGGCCATCCCAGCGCCTTCTCCGATCAGGCGGCTTTGGTGGCCACCTACATGAACCTCGGTTTCGCCCTCGAAAACGACCTCGACTTCGTCGCAGCCACGGATGCTTATCGCAAGGCCTACGCCATCGCAAATGTCTGGGCCGTTGATCGCAAAGACGATCCGCAAGCACAGGAGACGCTGGCCGGGGTCTGCTTCTCCCTTGCCATTCTGCTCGCCGACCAGGGCGACGTGGACGGCTCGCTCAATTACTATCGAAAATCCGCAGCGATCCGCGAAGCCATTCGAGGAGGATCGATGGCTTTTCGAAATCAGGTGCAAACTCGGCTCGCGGGTGTCTACGGATACATGGCCGGAGATCTCTCCCTTCAAGGCGATCCTGCCTCCGCCATCGCTCTTCAAAGCAAGACGCACGCCATCCTCGCCGCACAGGTTGCGGCCGATCCCCAAAATAGTCAGCTTCGCGAGTTCCTTTTTGAGAGCGAATACTGGACCGCAAAATATTCCGAGCAGAAGGGCGACTATCGCCAGGCGATCTCCAACTACCGGGAGGCGTTCGCGGGATACCAGAAGCTCAGCAAAGCCGATCCACGCGATGCTCTGGCCATGCGCTACCTGGGTCTCTGCGAAATGGGCATGGGGAACTCGCTCTCCGCTTTGGGAAATGTGGTCCAGGGCATCCAGCATGTGCGCCTGGCCGTCGAAATCTTTACCGCCCTGGCCTCTGCCGGCCGTGGAAGTACCTCCGTCAGCGTTCTCGCCCTTGCCCACTCCCAGTCGGCGCTCGCCAATGACTTCAAGCGTCTGGCGGCGCGGCCCGGTGCCCCTGAATCCGAAGCCATTGCCAACTTGCGCATAGCCCGTTACTGGTTTCAGCAGAGCCTCAATCAGTTGCAGACACTCAAACAGCGGAATCTTCTCGCGCCGTACGATCTCTCAGAACCCGATCGTGTTGCCGGCGAAGTTGCAAACTGCGATGCCAATCTTGAAAGACTTGCGCGCAAGTGATGCCATGGCCCGAGTTCCCCGGTCAGGACATTCGGACGATCGTTTGTACCTGGCGCCAGTGCGGCGCATGAAGTGCGTATATGTTGCCATAAGGCAATGGCGATGAATGAAAGCACGGTCAAGTCCGACAAAAAATAATGTGCAGGCCGTCGCCGATCTCGCTTCGTCGATTCTGACGATGGGGTTGGCTCTTTATCTTATGCATTCGCCTCGCGAGGCTTCGGTCTTTGTGCAGCGGTCCGACTCCATGTTTCGTACAGCGGCTCTACGCGACCCCGATCCTCTGTCCCACGGAATGGTTCATGCAGTAGCCCTTTTGTATTCGGGTAGGATTGTTTCCCTTGAAGACATGCGGTTGAGATAGGAAACGAAGGTGAAAGTTTCTCATCAATGCGAGCGTGTGGCCGATGGGGATGCTACTAAGTCGTTGGCTAGTCGCTTCAGGGTGGGGAGGATCGCATCGCCGGCAGGTGTTCCCCATGGGCCGTTCTGCTGGACCATAAAGATGAGGATACGCCCGGTCGCGGGGTCGATGTCGATGGCATTCTTGTAGGCGCCGCCGTGGCCGAATGTGCCGTCGGAAACGGCCCAACCGAAGCCGTAGTTGGTTCCACCCAGGCCTCCGTTTTGTGTGCTGGTCATCTGATGGAGCGCCCGCTCCGAGAGATAGCGTTTGCCCTCGAGCACGCCCCCGTTGAGGATCATGCGGCAGAATTTTTCCATATCGGAAGCGGTGGAGAAGAGGCCGCCGGCGGGCATGGGATAGCGGTGCTGGCGGTCGCTGAGCGGGTAAGTGAGCTGGTCAATAGGGGTCGCTTCGAGGAGACTGTTCTGCTTCGACAGTCTGTAGGTGGTGGCGATGCGCCCTGTCTGTTCTGGGCTGGGCCAGAAGGTGGTGTCGCTCATGCCGAGAGGATCGAAGAGGCGCTGCTGCATGAACTGCTCATAGGGCATGCCGGAGACAACTTCAATGATGCGCGCTGCGGTGTTGAGGCCCTCGTTGGAATAGCTGTAGTCAGTAAACGGCTGAAATAGGAGCGGCTCGGCGGCATAGCTGCGAACCGCGTCTTTGAGCGGCAACAGGTCGAGCGCGCCGGGCTGGGCCGCGGAACGAAATGGAAGCCCGCTGGTGTGCGAGAGTATTTCGCGGACGAGGATGGGGTGATCCGCCGGGACGAGTTCAGATGGCTCCGTGCGTGCAGGTGCGGTCTGACTCGGAGCGGGACGGGTGCGGTAGACCTTCTGGCCATTGAACTCGGGAAGGTACTTCTCCACCGGGTCATCGAGATTGACCTTGCCCTCATCGACAAGCATCATAAGCGCAGTGGCGGTGATGGGCTTGGAGACCGAGGCGATCCAAAACAGGTCGTCCGCGCGCATCGGAGTTTTTGTTGCCAGGTCGCGAAAGCCGACGGGCTCGAGGTAGGCCGTGTGGTCTTTGGTGGCAACCAGGATGACGGCGCCGGCGATGGTGTGATTGTCAACCAGTGGTTGCAGATAGGATTGGATGGGGTCAGGTGGCGCCGTAGCCTGGGAGAAAACTGCCGGGCCGCTCGAACTCAGCAACCCTGCGAGGAGCAAGCGCTGGGTGATGGTTTGGAACGCGTTCATTCAGGCCTCCTTCTTTCCAGTTGCGCAATCGGATGCGATTGGATGGACAATGATGCGCTGGCTTGCGGAGCGCTCGCCGGCTTCATCTTTGGTATGCCGTGCTGATGACAATCCGTGCATTTGACCCAGTGAATATTGTGCTTGCTTGCAGGATTGGCATACGTGGTGTCCATTTTCTCCACGTCAATTCCGCAGTGAGACATCTCGGAATGGCAGGTTTTGCACGATGCACTGGTGTTCTGGCTATGCCCAATGTGGCAGGAGAGGCAGCTCA
>JBEKGH010000053.1:0-36978 GCA_050012895.1 Occallatibacter sp. | reverse complement strand
AGTTCAGATTCGGGCGCAGAACAACTATATCGCTCCGGCTGGGGGCGCGATTATGTTTCTCTATTTGGTTGGCGCGAGCAAAAAATAGTGGCGTCGCGGCGCCGGTCTTTCTTGGGGGCGGTTATGGATTCTTCCGATCAATCTTCGGGTGGAGTGGAGTGCTCAGTCCTCATACGCCCTCTGGCGGCCCGAACGCGTTTGAGAGGCTTGTCTTTGGTTCGGAAGAATTTCGCGGAGAGTTGGGGGAATTCGACGCCGGCCACGCGCGCTATCACGCAATGCTGGATGCCTGCCGTGTGTCCCCAGCATACAGGCCATGATTTTTTCAGGAACTATGTGGCACATCCTTCAGGAACAGCAAAAGGAAATGGATGCAGATAAGGGAAACTGAGCGCGGCAGAATTGCATTCCGTCTGGCCCCGTTTAGCGAGTGGACTGAAAGGAGTTCGAAAGCACTTCATTGCGGAGAAAACGCGTGCAAAGTATAACAGTCTCACTGGCCTCAGTATTACTGACTGCTGCGCTGCTTTTTCTCAAGAGGCGGAACAACTATTCATCTACAACAGGACAGACGGAGAGACATTGGATCATTGCAGAGAGACAGCTCAAGTGCCGACATCGCGCGGGTAGTCTGGACTTGGACTGAATCAGGTTACCTTGAATTCCGATTCGTAATTGATACTCGAAACACGGGCCTAGCCTTCTCGCTCAACTCCATCTCATACACCTGTTCGGTCTTTGACGGATCATAATCCCGCCAAAGCCAAATCATCTCCTCAGGAAGCTGTGTCCCGCCGTACGCGTTACTGTGCGCGCCAGTTCCAAACGAAAAGTGGAAATCATAATCCGCCATTTTTAAGGCGTTTGCCATGCGGATATTATCCAGCGCCCAACTCCCATGCGTCCCCTCTATGTCATTCGATCCGTCTGCTAGCCACACCCGAATATTTCTGTGCGCTTCTCGCAAAACCTTCTCTGGATAATCCTGCCCGCCATCGGGAAGATCCGCCTGCTCCTTCCACTGGTGCGCTCCAAAGCTGCCCACCCATGAAATCACCCGACTGAAGTCATTCGGATTCCACCACGCAGAATTAAACGCGCAAATTCCGCCCGAAGAAGCTCCAGCGGTTCCCCGGCTGTACCCATCCTGTCGAATGTTATATCTCTTGCTTACCTCCGCCAGCACTTCGCGCAGATACTTGTTATAGCGATCGCTCACCGTGTCATACTCGGTGCTCCGCATCGCATCATGCATCTCCTTGCCCCATTCCTTCATATACTTCTGCACAAATTCGTACGTCGGTGTGCCTGGCGATTTCGAAATGTCCCCTGCATTAATAAATAGCGCGATCATCACGGGAATCTTCTTCTGTGCAATCAGGTTGTCTAGAACGCTAACCACAGGGTGATCTCCGTTCGGGTCGGCATACCCACCCCCGTCCTGAAACACCATCAATGGCGCCGGAACGTTCGGATCATACTCAGCTGGAATATACAATTGATATTCGCTCACCATTCCGTCATAAACCTTGCTCACATGTGTAAACTTCCCAGTCAGCGTCCCCTTTGGTACACCTGGCTGCGGATATGAAAGCGGCCCCAGCGCGGGCAAATCATTCGCGCCGCCGAACGGTGCCCCATTCACCATGTACAGATAGGAATGATCGAAATACACCTTGTCCGTATGAGTCACTGCATACCAGATATTCGTCTCCGCAATTTTTTTCATCGGCAATGCGGCCCCATCATCGATCACAAGCGATGGCTCTGCATCCGATTTTATGGCGAAGAAGAAATCTCCACCTCGCCACGCAACCGCTTTTCCTTGCGTAAGGCTGTCCCCAGGAAACGTCGCCACAATCGCTTCAGTTAGCCCAGGCTTACCGGAATTCGCCAATGCGATCAACTCCGCACAAGAGAAACTGTTTGCGGCATGCAGTGGCACGACACAGCAAACAAGAAACAATAGCGCTGTCTTCATGCCTATACGGTACCAAGCCAAACCCGCCACTGCGCTTAAATGTCGATTAATGCCGCGCCAATCAGCGATTGATCGAATGATCATAGTCACGCTAGCCGCCCGGCAAACCTTCTCACCACCGAGCAATTCGGCCTTCCCGGTGTAATTGAAATATCGCTTGATTCATCACTCCACCATCCTCGGAACCCTCCTCGATAATTGGGTTGTCGAACCTTTCGCTCGTTATTTCCTTGCACATGGCAAACACGATGAAATGTATGCTACTGGCGTATTCGGGCCACACCTGCGGTTCGCCTTCTCCTCCCCCTCTGAATTGATCATGGTCTCATCAGGAGCGTCCAATTGCGGAATCAAGCGCGGCGCAAAAGTTCCTTCCACGTGCCGCGGAATTTCACCGGTTCCTTGCCCGCTTTGATCACAAATTCGCAATTCGATAACTCGCGGGTTAGGATCAGAAGATCCGTAATAGTTTTGAATGCTTCCTCACCACAGAAATCGTAACCGCCGACATTGTCATGCCGAATTCCATAGCGCTGGTAGGCTCGAATAATCCCTCGCCGTGCTTGTGCCAGGGACGGACTTCGTTGCCAACCGCCAGCTGCGCTGAAAAATGGCCTTTAGCATCGCGCAATGGCTCCAGGAATGCCTTGGCAATACGCGGCTCGAAAGTATCACTGGTAGATGGCTTGCCTCCGATATCAACATCAAAATGTGCCGCCGTGCCGGAGATAATTTCTTGATATCAAGCAACATGATCCTCCCAGCAGGAAAAATATCTCAGCGATTGATTGTTCGTGGAAAGAGGGTTCGAGCTTGAGTATTTCATTTTCCCCAGGGGATTATCGGCCTTTCATCCAGCTCGTAGCTCGTCCGGAACAGTCACTGGGGGCATCCGGACCAATAGCACGAGGAAGGCAGTCGCAAGAAGCGGCATCAATCCAGCGACCAGAAATGCGGGACGGTAAGAAAATCGATCGACAAGGATGCCGACAGCGAAGGTAAAGGCCGCACCGAGAAAACCTGCCGCCAGGCCGCTCATCCCAGTAACCGTGGCCACAACATCCTGGGGAAAGAGGTGAGAGGGCAGCGTCAAACCCATGGTGGACCAACTCGCGTAACCCCATAAAGCCAAACAGATCAGTCCCATAGCGCTATAGATATTTTCCACTCTTGCAGCGGGAATACCCAAAAGCATAGGCAGGCAACTGACGATGCACACCAATAAGCGGGCGCGAACCACGGAAAGGCCCCGGCGAATGCGATAGCCGGAAATTAGGCCACCCGTGAAGTTTCCCAGATCGGCCGCAACAAAAGGCAGCCATGCAAAGAGAGAGCGATACGTGTCAATGAAAATCCACGTGCAATCGCTCAGATACTTTGGCGGCCAAAACACATAGAGCCACCAGATAGGATCTGTAAGTGCCCGTCCGAGAACGATACCCCAGACATTTCGATTCCTCGCGAGCTTCAACCAGCGCTTGATTCCATGTTCCGCGGAAGCAACTGGAATGTCCTGTCCAGATCGAATCAGCGAGACCTCTGCCTGGGTGACGTTAGGATGGAGGCCTTTCGATTCAATCGACGAATGTCCCGATCCACTGATAAGCTTTTCTATCGATTGGCTCAAAAAGCCGTTTGGGCCGTCGGGTTTATATGTTGGCGGCAAGTAAATGCTCATCAATCAATTTAAGTGGTCATCTCCAAGGAGATTGCAATCCGTGAAAATTTTCTATATGATTGGCCGGAGCTCCCAAAAATCAACCGTTATCGGTAGCCCTTTCTTGTCTGATATTTGATTGCCAGATTGCTAGGAATTAGGGCAACAGTTTCAAGTGAAATTCGGCCACCGATGAGGTAAAGGTCCGCATGATTGTTAAGCCTTCCAAGAAGAACAAGTTAGGCCTGAGCGAGATCGCTTCCGCAGCACATGTCAGTATAGCGACCGTATCGAGAGTCTTTAACGGAAACACCCGAGTCGACGCTGACATGCGACAGAGAGTGCTAGCCGCCGCGGCGGATCTCGATGTCGATTTTTCACAACGAAATAAGACCAAAGCTTTGGCCTTTCTTTTGGGCAACCGGGCCAAGCAGCACGCTTTTCACTCCGGCGTTCTGTTGGGCGCGGAGGCGTACTGTGCCTCGCTAGGTTGGGAACTGATCGTTCAGTCATCGAACTATTCGGCGCAGATCGCCGGCAGCGAGATCCATCCACCAAATGTGGTTCAACGTCGTGATATTATCCGCGGCGTGATTCTTGCCGGAACGAACTCGCCAAATCTCCTTGAACTGCTAAGCGAGAAAAGCGTTCCATTCGTGGTTTTGGGAAACAATGTAATGGGCGAGGCAACACAGCCGAACTACGATATGGTGTTTTCCGACGACATTCAGGGCGGCTATGATGCAGTCCGTTATCTAATAGGTCTCGGTCATCAGCACATCTGGTTCGTAGGGAACGTTCGTCTCCCCTGGTTTGCGCGATGCTATGAGGGGTACAAGCGAGCGATGACCGAAGCCGGGTTCACGCCTCGCAGCAGCAGCATTGACTCTCAAGACGAAACCGACATTGGTTACCTCGGCACTAAGTCTCTTCTTGCAAAAGGTGAGCCGGTAACTGCCATCTTTGCCGGTAACGACCCCACTGCGCACGGAGTTTATAAAGGACTGCGTGATAGTGGCCTCAGCATCCCGGGGGACGTAAGCGTTGTGGGTTGCGACGATACCGTTGGTTCATGGCTATACCCAGCACTTACAACCATACGGGAGTTCCCCGAACAACTGGGAAAACAGATGGTAGAGCTTTTGTTGAATCGGATCGCAAAGCCCGGCCGTGATCCAGAACAAATCACCATGCCGACCGAACTTATCAAGCGTGAATCTTGCCGCGCGATTCATTCCTCCGAAGAGGTTTCGGTGCGAGCCACCACGCAGCATGGGATAACAATCTAACTAGTTGCTCGGCCATCACCGGCACACCCCTTCGGAAACCGCACGAGTCAAGTTGACAAGATCATTAAAGATAAACGTGCGAGCGGCACAATTCCGAACTACACTTCGCAGAAGAATGCAGAGGAGTATCGATGCCATGGATGGAACGCGCCGGCCCCTCTTTACCGATGTTGCCGAGCTTGCCGCGCAGGTAAAAGATGGGGACACCATTGGCGTCGGCGGCCTGCATTTCTGCCGCATTCCCGTCGTCCTGCTGCGGGCGCTCATTCTTCGCCAAGCGCGCCATCTGCACTACGCAAGCTGGGGCGGAGGGCTGCCGCTAGAGATGCTGCTGGCTGCGGGGTGCCTGGACAAATTGACATTCTGTTTTTCAAGCCTCGATATCTTTGGCATGGCTCCGATGTTTCGCCGCGCCTGCGAACGCAGGGAGATTGAGGTTTGCGAAATGAACGCCCTGGCCTTTATCCAGGGACTTCATGCGGCGCAACAGCGGCTTCCGTACATGCCCTTTCAAGCACCAGTTGGATCCGATTTTGACAGCGCGACTGCCAGCAAGCCGCTAACCAAGCCATCCGTGGCCCTGGCCTCGCCATTACCGATCGATTTGTTGCTATTGCACGCCACGCGCGCCGACACTGCCGGCAACGTGGAGATCGACGGGGCGCTCGGACTGGACCCTAGCATGGCCTGGGCGGCGCGGAAGACTGTCGTCACGGTCGAGGAGGTCGTGCCTGTTGGCGCGCTTTCATCTCGCGGCAGAGGCGTATTGCCGCGCGACATCGTGACCGCCATCGCCGTGGTTCCGGGTGGTGCCCTACCGACGGCTTCTCCTTCGTTTTATGTCGCGGACTTCCGCGCTTTGGCGCGAGCATTCATCACGGTGCCGCTGGAGATTCCGGAAACAGGTTTGGGCGCCTTAAGTTCTTGAGCGCGGCTGCCCGAATTCATCCCGGCCAGCTCGCTCCCTCAATCATGCTCAAGCACAGCAGGTATCGTGTAGATCCAGGCGCACCTCCGACCGCCGCCGAAATCATGATCCATCGCCTGGCGCAGGAATACAGCGACCAAAGTTATTGTTCCGCCGGCGCGGTTTCGCCGCTGGCGGTCATTTCTTATCTCCTGGCCAAGCAAACGCATGCCCCTGGCCTCCGGATCATGACTTCGAGCGGCGGATATGTGGATATTGGCGCTCGTCCGATGCTGATGATCGGCGCGGACGCGATTGACAGTCAGACCGCAGTCATCTTGTGCGGCGGCGAAGATACGTATCACTGGTTTTATCAACGTGGCCTGATCACGCACGAGGTGGTCAGCGCCGCCCAAATCGATCGCCGTGCCGCAACCAACAACCGGTGGCTTCACAAGCCCGATGGGACCCCGGTGCGTCTGCCCGGTCAGGGCGGTATGGCGGACGTGGCTAATATGCACGCCAACTTCACGCTCTATCTTACGCGCCACTCTCCAAGCTCCTTGGTAGAAAGGGTCGAGTGCCGCAGTGCCGCGCGCGGCGTTTTCGAGCCGAAAGAGCGCGCCGCCTGGGGATGGTCGAGCGGCAAGGTATCGCTGATCACGAACCTTTGTGTCTGCCAGGTCAATCCCAAAACGCGCGAGTGGGAGGTAGTGTCGCTTCATCCAGGCGTATCTCCGGAACAGGTGCGTTCGGCCACCGGATTTCCTATCAGCGTGCCCGTAAATGTCCCCGTCACATGCATACCGGACGCCGGCCAACTGCGCCGAATTCGCGAGGAGATCGACCCGCTCGGATTTCGCCGATTGGAATTTGTGCCGGGCCGCCAGCGGCAGGAACTGATTTACGAGATCATCGAAGCCGAAGAAGCAGCATTGGATGAAATGCTCATTGCGAATGCCGTTCATTGAACATGAGGAGGGTAAGCTCGATGCGCTCCGCCAGCAACTTGCAAATGAAGCAGCCGGAAAGAAGGAAGCCTCGCGTATGACTCATGCACTCGATGGCGTGACTGTGCTTGATTTCACTCAACTCCTGCAGGGCCCTTATGCAACGCAAATGATGGGAGACCTTGGGGCGGACGTGATCAAGATCGAAAAGCTCGGCAGCGGCGATATTTATCGCCAGATGACTTTTTTCAACTCCTGGATTGGCGACGGCGAATCTCCTTGCTTCCTGGCCTGGAATCGCAACAAACGCTCGATCGCGCTCGACATCAAGTCCGCCGCCGGCAAGGAAATAGTTTTGAAGCTGGCGCGCAAGGCGGACGTGCTCGTGGAAAATTTTCGCCCCGGCGTGATGGGCCGCCTGGGCTTCGGCTACTCGGATATCGAGAAGATCAATCCGCGGATCATCTATTGCTCCGCCTCGGGCTGGGGAAGGGACGGCCCCTACGTTTCACGTCCGGGCCAGGACATTCTGGTGCAGGGACTCAGCGGCGTTGCTCTCACCAGCGGCCGTGCCGATGCCGGTCCAGTAATGGTCGGCACGGGTCTATGCGATCAGTTGGGAGGCTTGCACGTGGTTTATGGAGTGTTGGCAGCGCTCTACCATCGTGAGAAATCAGGTCGCGGCCAGGAAATTCAAGTCAACCTGCTGGCCTCGGCGGTCGCACTGCAGATGCAGGATTTTATGACCGTCCTGAATCTCGGCCGCAGCTTCGAACGCCCGAATTCAGGAATCGCCCATCCCGGCAATGGCGCGCCGTTTGGAACCTATGCGACCAGCGACGGCTTTATCAGTATCGCGATGAACCCCTGGTCAACCGTCGTCGAGGCCCTGGGCGCGCCTGAGCTAATGCGTTACGACGACCCGCAAGTGCTGTTCGATCGCCGCGACACGATCTGGCAGGAGATACAGAGTATTGTTTCCAATAAGACCACTGCAGAATGGCTGGGCATCTTGCTCAAACGCGACTTATGGGCCGGAGAAGTAAAGCCGCAGAGCCGTATTCCCGACGATCCGCAGGTGCGCCACCTGAACCTGTTCACGACTGTTGACCATCCGAAAGCGGGACGGATCCGCTCGGTCAATATGCCCTTGCAATTCAGCGAGACCCCTGGCTCCATTCGCCGCCCTCCGCCGCTCGTTGGGCAGCATGGGCGCGAGATTCTCGGCGAACTGGGATACAGCGAAACAGAAATCGCCAAACTGTGCGAGAGCGGTGTAGTTTCAATGGAAGAAACTAAACCGGTGGTTGAGACGGTAATCGCGCATCCAAATGGGTAATCCTGAAATTAGATTGCGTGGGAGCACCTGGGATCACCCGCGAGGCTTCCATCCCCTGCTGGCGACGGCGCGCCAGTTCATGTTGGAGCATCCCGGCATGCACATCGACTGGGATCGGCGAACATTGACGGAATTTGCCGAGATTTCCGTGCTCGACTTGGCCGAGCGCTACGACCTAATTGTGCTCGATCATCCCTGGATCGGCGCCGCTGTAGAGCGGAACTGCCTGCTGCCACTGGACAAGTATCTGGATTCCGCGTTTTTGGCCCATCAGGCGGCGCACAGCGTCGGACAGAGTCACGCCAGTTATCGGTGTGCAGGTCACCAGTGGGCGCTTGCGATTGACGCCGCCGGCCAAGTGAGTACCTATCGCCCTGACTTGCTGGCCGCGCTGGAATTGGATGTGCCTCGCAGATGGGAGGATGTCGTTACCCTGGCCGCGAAGTTGCACTCTGGCAAATCGCAAATGGCAATGCCCTTCATGGCGGTAGATTGCAGTTGTGCGTTTCTTTCACTGTGCGCCAATTTTGGGGAGCGGCCGATGTGCAGCGGCGAGTATGTGGTCAGCCAGACCATGGGTCGGCGCGTTTTCGAGGCAATGAAGGAGCTGCGCGACTTGAGTCATCCGGAATGTCTGAATTGGAACCCGCCCCAGTTGTTGGATCGTATGGCCGAAACCGACGAAATCGCCTATTGCCCGCTGCTTTTCGGCTATTCGAACTATGCCCGGACCGGGTTTCGCCGACATTCGATACATTTTGCGAATATCCCCGCCGGCGCGGATGGCAAACCATCAGGCGCGCTCCTGGGCGGCGCCGGATTGGCGGTGTCGCGTCACAGCCGCTGGCCGACAGCAGCATGCGAGTATGCGGCCTTCGTTGCCAATCCCACCGTGCAGTGCGGTATTTACTTCACCTCCGGCGGCCAGCCGGGCCATCGCAGTGCGTGGCTCGATCCGGCTGTGAATGATTCCTGCTGCCAGTTCTTTCGTGACACTCTGGAAACTTTGGAGTTTTCGTACCTGCGCCCCACCTTCAATGGATACATCGCGGTGCAGGACGCGATCGCAAGAATCGTTCACGGCTTTCTTGAGGACAGGACCAGCCTGAACCAAGCTCTGGATCAGATAGATATTGCTTATCGCGAAAACCGCACAAGAGGAATCGAACTGTATGAATCGGCTCCAGAATAAAGTAACTCTCGTGACCGGCGCCTCCGATGGCATCGGTTTCGAAATCTCTCGCGCCTTCGCTGAAGAGTCGGCGGTAGTCGTAATGGTTGACCGCGACTCCGGCAAGCTCCACACCAAAGCAAAACTGCTTCAGGACCGCGGCTTGCGTGTGCGGCCTGTCCCTTGCGACGTGGGAAGCAGCGCCAACGTTCAGCACGCGGTGCAGGTGGCCTTGGATGGCTTCGGGCGATTGGATGTATTGGTCAACAATGCCGCGGTGGCCATTCCGGGCGACATTACCGATCAATGCGAAGAAGACTGGAACCAACTGCTAAACATCAACCTGCTCGGAGTCCTTCGCGGCATCAAGTACGCCCTACCCTCCATGCTCGCCCGGAAATCGGGAAGCATTATCAACATGGCCTCGGTTCAGGGTGACCGGTCCTGGAATCATTGGACGACCTACGCCGCCGCAAAAGGCGCAATGAAGGCGATAACTCGCCAACTGGCCGGCCAATACGGCCCGCACGGAGTGCGCTTCAATTGCATCTCTCCCGGCGCCATGGAAACGCCCACGCACGAAGCCCGGCGCGCGCGCGAAGGTGAGGCGTTCCATGAGGAATGCTGCCGCATGCACGCGCTCGGCCGTATGGGCGCGGCCAGCGAAGTCAACGGAGCTGCCGTCTTTCTCGCCTCCGACGAAGCCGCATTTGTCACCGGCATCGATTTGCTGGTGGATGGCGGCATGAGCGTCCTCACCCGAAACTAATCTTGAGTCGATTGGACTCGCATGTATCCGAGCTCAACGGTTTCCATATCTGGTCTTACGATTTCAGGTGAAACCAATCTCTGGCGGAAACCTGAAACCATCTGGACTTACGGACTCAGTTTGGTAGTGACCACATCTGAGTGGGAAGATCGTCGCCACACGGCTGTAGAGTCAACCCCTGCGTATCAGCGTCTGTAGCACTGCTCGTGAGGCATTGACTATTGCTGGCGTTGATCAGATTTCCAGACAGAGCGTAGTGCCAGTGCTGCTCCGGACTTGCGCTGCATGGTTGGATAAATGCCTTCCCTTCAGAAGCAGCTAGGCAACCTCCGGAAGACTTCAAAGCACCGCTTGACGTGACTTCCCAAGCTTCCGCAACTGTACCGATGCACGATTCGATTTGGCCGGGCGCCGCCAGACAGAAAGCGTAGTTTTCAAGGTTTTTCTTGGTTCCTGGAACAATGCGCGTGATTGTACCCATGCGTGCCGCAGATCCACAAGAATCGGAAGCATGAATCCGCCAGATGGCCGTATCGTGAGAGGCGACCGCGGCCTGCAGAACGGGTGTCGCTGACTGAACCGTGTCGCTCCAAAGATCGTGCGCACGGAGACGACAGCTATCGCCGGGAAAACCCAGTTCGGCTGGATCGAGCACGATCTGAGCTTCCGACGCTCCGCGATTCAGTACTGCAACCGCGAAGTCTCCGTCACGCAGTGGCTTGAACAGCACATCAATCGACGGAGTGCGATGGACCAGCGTGGCCATCCTTCCGAGTGGATCCTGGTCGATCGCAAGTACGGACTTGTTTCCGAGGATGGCAATGGCAGCGGGGCTAAGCAAATTAAGATCCGAGCTGAGAATTAGCGGTGCCGACATCATCGACCACAAAGCCAATTGGCTGCGGGTTTCAGCCAGCGTCATGCCATGATCGCCCCCGATGATAAAATCCGGATCGTTCCAGTTGCCTGGACTCTGAAAGCGGCCTAGCGGAAGATTATAGGCGTAGTTCCAGAGCACACTCGAAAATCTGGTCAGATCTGGATTGTCTATTTCGAAGTTCTGAATGTCGCTGCCTTCACGCCACAGCTGCCCGTAATCGCGAACCCAACCCAGCACGTTATACCACTCAGGATTTCCCTGAAAGTATGCCGGAGCCGACTCTGAGAAGACGATTGGCCGTCCCGCGCTTCTTAGCGCTGCGCTCTCCGCCTTGTAAACCCTGCGATATGCTGCTTCTTGGCTTTCCCCTTTCCGCAGAAAGACATTGCATCCATCCAGCTTCAGGTAATCCACACCCCAGGAAGCGAAGAGCTGCGCGTCCTCAACAAAATGATCTTCTCCTCCACCGTCTGGCTCACCGCTTCCGGCGAAGCGGCCGCAGGTTTCATACCCTGCATCCTCATAGATGCCAAACTTCAGTCCAAGAGCATGAACAGCTTGTGCGACGGATTTCATGCCGTGGGGAAATCGTCTAGGGTCAGCTTGCAAATTGCCGTCACTGTCGCGGTTCTTTTGCATCCAACAGTCGTCGATAGTAACGGTGTTATAACCGCGAGAGGCAAGACCAGTTTTCACTAGCGCACGGGCATTCGCGATGATAGTTTGGGCGGTGTAGTCACACTGATAGTGTGTCCAGTCGTTCCACCCCATGGGCGGAACGGCAGCTAAAGGATGAGGAACACCTGAGGATGCTGCAAAGCAGGTGGCGCTTACCCCGCAGACGAGGAACATCAGCGAACAGAAAGCCGCGCAGTAGGAAAAAGCGGCAATTGAGAAGCGAACATGGGGCACTAAAGATCGGAAACTTCCCACTACCGCTGCGTTGGGTTTCATGATGAATCTCCCTCGATTTTCGACGCGTCGTCAAAGTTGGTTTATTCGTCGCTGCGAACGCGGTATGCAATCTGCTATCTGCTGGATGGCAGTCTTTTGAAATGGTTGATGGTTCCGAGGCAATCACATCCAATCAGAAAACCCGCTTCACGGATCATCGGCCGATCCGCGGATCCGTCCCAGTCGTGACGCTTCAGAAACTTCCCGAACGAAGAGAATTCACGGGAGATCGTGAGTTCCCGTGGTCGATTCAGGCATTGCCCAGGAGCTTCTCAAGAAATGCTTTGGAGCGCAAAATCTCTTTGGTTCTCTCAGGGCCACTAATCTCGCGTTCGATTTGAATAGGTCCTTTGTAGTTCAATCGCCGTAGCTGCTCGAAGACAACAGGAAAATCGACTCGGCCTTCGCCGAGAGCCACTTCCTTGCCAAACTCTCGTGTGTTTGTGGGTAGCAGCCCATCTTTGGCGTGAATTCCCCGCACAAGTTTCCCAAGCACCTCCAAGGCTTCGACCGGATTGCCCTTTCCGTACAAGATCAAGTTGGCCAGATCGAGATTGACAAAGAGATTGTCGAAACCCACATCCTCAATCATGCGCCGCAGAGTAATGGGAGTCTCCTCGCCCGTTTCGCAAAGAAATGATCGGCCGCGCTCTTTGCAGTAGCTGGTTATCTGCTTCATCGCGAGTACCGACTCCTCATAGAGTGGATCGTTGGGATCTTCCGGGATGAAGCCGCAGTGCGTGTGAATCGCCGGAATGCCGCATTCGGTCGCGATGTCGGCGGCCAGTTTCAAGTTGCGGATACGGGCTTCGCGAGTATCTCGCGGCACGATCCCAATGGTCTTGGGACCTTCATAGTAGTTGAATACCCGCTCTCCTGGACCATGCTCCGAAAAAGCAGTGGCTTCCACTTCGTACCGTGCCAGGGCGTTCTTCACTGGCGCGGTAATTTCGGGAGCCAGCTTTACGAAGCCGATTTGGCAGGTGCGAAGGCCCAGAGAGCGCACGCCGGCTATCGCTTCGTCAATCGATTCGCCCTCGGCAATCCAGACCACGACGCCCAAGCGACCCGTCAATGGCTTAGAACCTACTGGCAACGACTGGGCGAGTACGTCTCGAATGCTGCCAGCCACGCATACGCCGCCTACGGCGCGTATGAAAGTGCGGCGGTCGAGCACATTCTGTTTCTCGGACAAGTTGTGCCTCCAATCAGAAATTCAGACGTTGAGACCAGACAACTGACCAACCACCTGCCAAACCTTGGCGACAGCAGCGAATCCCCTATGGCCTGAGCCACTCGTCCAACCCTTGCCGTACAAATTCGTCGTCACTGAGATGCGGATAGGCCGCGTATACCCGATCGATCTCTTCCTTTTGTCCCGGACTAAGAGCTTTTTCAGGGTCGAGACACCAAGTGCCTTCCAGCAATCCCTGGCGCCGCAGAACCTCGTGCAGGCCCGGGATAGACCCCGCAAATCCATGTGCTACGTCGAAGAAGGCGGCATTCGCATCGGTAACTTCGACGCCTCTCCGCAGCAGTTCCTTCGGCACACCGTTGTCGTTGCCGACGACCGTTTGACAGTCTCGCAAGAGTTCAACTGCGCCCCGCGTCCAGACTGCCCAGTGGCCTAGCAGACCACCTCGTATACGAATCTCTCTTCGTTTACCATTCACATCGAAAGCATAGGGAGTAAGCAAGTCCATCACGATGTTGTCATCATTCCCGGTATAAAGCGGAATGGGCCGATTCGATTCACATACGGCCCGCAAGACGTCCAAGGTCTGGTAGCGGTTGAAAGGAGCGATCTTGATGGCCGCCACGTTCTCAATCTCCACAAACTCACGCCAGAATTGGGAACTGAGAACCCGACCGCCGACCGATGCTTGCAAATAGAAGCCGAAGATTGGAATGATTTCGGAAACGATGCGGCAATGCTCGACGAGGGCAGCGTCTTCTGCATCGGCAAAAGAAGCCAGGCTCAAAAGCCCGGCATGATATCCAAGGTTGGCAAGCAGTTCGGCTTCCTGAACGGCCTGTTTGGTGTCGCCGCAGATTCCTCCAACACGCACAAGGGGTTCAATACGACTGCGATCAGCTCGATTCATTTCGTCGGCGGCCAACTCCAGCAGCGGTTCGTAGAGGCCAATGCGGGGATCTCGAATCGAAAACTGTGTGGTGTGCACACCGATTGCCAAGCCGCCCGCGCCGGCCGCGATGTAATATCGGCTAAGTGCCCTTTGGCGTCTTTCATCTAAGCGCCGTTCCCGGGTGAGAGCGAGGGGATGAGCCGGAATAACTACTCCCCGTCCTATCAATTGCTTTATGGAAGCTTCGAGCATATGGTTGATCCTTCTTACGCGATCCTTCTCTAAAAATCCCCAGCGCGATTCTCAAAATGGGTGGGTTTCCGCAAGGTCTCGCCGCCCCGCGTCACCCAATCCGCAATTCCGGGCAACACTTGCATGATGCTCACTCGTGGATAGCCAAACAGTTCGATTGCTTTCGAGGCATTGTTCACGAGCGAGTCTCCCGACTCCACACCTTCAAAGCACACCGGCTTGTGTAACAGCTCTCCGAACTTCTCGGCAATCCGAGCAAATGACAACATCTCCGGTCCGGTAATGTTCAGGACCAGGGGTGGAGTAGAAGCGTAACTAAGTGACAACAAACTCATCGCTGAGGCATCAGCTTGCCAAATGGCATTGAAGTGGCCCATCGCCAGAGGAATGGGCCGCCCGGCGAAGACCATCTGCGCTACATCGAGAAGCACCCCATAGCGCATCTCCACTGCGTAGCACAAACGGAGGGTCGCCATATTCGTGCCATAGGTCCGGCTGAAATGCTCGAATATTCTCTCGCGCCCGAGGCAACTCAGCGCATACTCGCCCACTGGATGGAGCGGGTCCGTTTCCATGGCTCCGCCACGAAGAACCGGCGAAAGGCCATACACGTTGCCCGTAGAAAAGAGAGCGATACGGCTGTCACGGTAGCGCTGGCTGACGAGGGCGGGCATATAGGTATTCATGGCCCAGGTCAACGATTCATTGCCGGTCGATCCGAACTTCATGCCGGCCATAAAGACAACATTCGGTGCATCGGGCAGTTGCGCGTACGACTCAACATCCAGTAGATCGCAGGCGTGCGTCTCCACGCCCCACTTATGCAGCCTGTCGCGGAGTTCTGACGAGCCGGAGAACCTGGAAACTCCGATCACGCGCCGCTTCACGCCCGCGGCGTCAGAAGCTCGCTTTGCCATGCGCGCAAGAGTTGGACCCATCTTGCCGCCAACGCCCAGAATCACGAGGTCACCAACGAGTGCCCTCATCATTTGAATGACCGCCTCTGTCGGCATACTCAGCGCGTCTTCCAGATCATCCACATCTTTGAACAGGTAATCTTTCGGCATCTCAACAAGCTCCTGGATTCAAACCACCATCGACTGATCGCAATCCAACCTTCTCTCCGGTCAGCAGACAAACTCGTTCGCGTCGCTCATCCGCCCGAAGCATGTTCCAGGCGCAATCCCGGTCCCGCGGGCGCTGTTACCCGGGTGGGAACGGAGACCGCGTAAATCGCTATCGCTCCCAGAAGGCCCGCTCCAGACATGATCATCCATGCCCAGTTGTAATTGTGATAGGCATCAAAGAGCCTTCCCGCCGCCCACGCCGCCACCCATTGAAACAAAGAGTTGGCAGTAACAACCAGGGCAATCAGTTTACCGAGTGAGCCAATACCGAAACGTTCAGCGATGACCAGTGGAATGAGCATGTAGTCGGCTCCCATGGCAAAACCGAAGATGGTCGCGAACGTCCAGGCAGCAATCGGACGGTGCACCAGGAACAGCAACGGAATTGAACAGCCCAGTATCAGATAGAACAGGGCCATCGTATTCTTTCGCTGGAACCGATCGGCCACGTACCCAACCAGGACTCGGCCGGCCAGGCTCACCGTAAGCAAGGTCGACAAGACGCGCGAAGCTGTCGCAAGTGCGTAGTTCTGATCGCGTAAAAAAAGAATGAAGTGCTGAATGACGGCATGGATAGCGCTGAGTACGAGAGTTGACCCGGCAAGAATGAGCCAGAAGTCCAAGGTTCGAACTGCTTCCACTGCTTCTTTCCCTGCGACCGCCCCTGCGTCGGCCGCCGGTGTGCTACTGGGACCGGCCCCATCGGGCAAGAGGCCCAATTCACCGGGTGTGGAGCGCGTAATCAAGAGTCCGACCGGGAAGAGCACAGCAAGTGCGGCAGTACCGATCGCGTGAAACGCCAGGCGCCAGCCAAATTGCTGGATCAGAAAACTCGCAAGGATCGGCGATACGACACCGCCTAGACCGAGTCCGAGGTAGGCATAACCCATGGCCTGCCCGCGCCGCGCGTCAAACCACTTCGATATCAATACTTGGTTAGCAATCGGACCCGCCAGGGCATACCCCATGACCTCGACCATGCAGAGCGTCTCATATTGCCAATAGTGGGTGATTGATCCCATCAGGATCAACGGGATGCCGATCAACCCGACTCCAGATAGAATCACCGGACGAGCACCAAAACGGTCGATGAGAACGCCTGCCAATAAGCTCGCTGGAGCCCCAACCAAAAGAAAGCCAACTAAGAAACCTTGCGTGAGTTGAGCGCGAGTAAACCCCAGCGCGGCAATCATGGAGGGATAGTAGACGGGCAGACCGTAATAGACGAGACCTGTAGAAAAGAAAAGATTTAGAAATGCCGCAGCTGTGATCCACCAACCATAGAAAAATCTGGGCTTAGCGGCATTCGAGAGCACCTCGTTGTTCCATTTCTTGTTCTGTGTGCCCATTATTCGGTTCCACTGTCCGTAATTCGGATATACGGCATTCTTGCTTGATACGCGAACATTGTCAAGCTCATTATCGAGATTCGCCCGAACATCCGATCCGGCTCTCCGAATCTGGGGAAACTTTCGCATTTACCAAATCAGCATTGGAGTAGGAGTAAGTTGCGACAGAATCGCGGGATCGAAACGCTGCCGGCTTGCCTCTCCGGTCTTGCATCCATGATCTTCTGCATGGCAACCGGGACCACCGCGACCGCGCAAAGCGTGGAGGGCCGAAGGGCCGCATCGGGCACCTTACTGGCAATCGTTCGGCGAATCTGACTGGGCCAAGAGTGAGGTTGTGGAGGTTTGACCTAATGAATTTTGAGTGACGTCGCTTCAACAAAGCCGGGATGCCGATTCCACGGAGGTTCTGGCGAAATCAGGCGAATGCCGGAATCGTTCGTTTGAGCCGGCTCATCTCCGAGTGCGGGGAAAATCCCAACTGCAATGACGTTTTCCGGGCCGCCTCGCACACCGGGGTCGCGCAGGCCGCCATACGTTCCGGGTGCATTGGGTCGGCCGCCATAGTGATACTGATCGTGGCGACTGTAGTGCCATTCGCGTCAAACACCGGAGCCGCCAGGACGAAATAACCGGGCAGCAGTTCTTCGTCATTGACTGCGTATCCATTGGCCTTGATTTGAGCGAGTTCTTCCTTCATTCGCTCAAATGTCACCAAGGTGCGTTCGGTGTATTTCTCCATTCCTCCCTCCATCAATCGCTCGACTTTGTCGAGTGGCATTTCGGCAAGAAACAGCTTGCCCGACGCCGTCGCATGCAGCGGCCGCCTCAGGCCGACATCGGCAAAATGATCAAAGGATCCCGAATAGCTAACCGAGTGGATGAATACCACTTTGCCCTCGGAGTACACCCCCAGTTGCACGCTTCCAGGAAGCTCATTGGCCAGCGCCTGCATGGGAAAGAATGCAGCCCGGTAGATGGTCGAGTGCCGCAGATAGCCGGAGCCTACCCACAGGGACTTTGCGGTCAGGCGATAGCGTTTGGTTCCTGGGGAGCGCTCAACCAAGCCGCTTTCCACCAATGTCGCACAGAGGCGATGCGCCGAAGCCCTGGGCGTAGAGATTCTCGCCGCAATATCCGAGACGCTCAGTTCAAAAGGTGCCTCGGCGAGCAGTTCCATGACTTGAAAACAACGGAGGGCAGAGCTCATCGCTCCGGACAGCGCCTCGGGAGGCGCAACTGATTTCACCACTGGCATTTCGCTTAATGATAGCACGGCGCGGGGTTTTTCTGCCGGATTCCGGGCTTGCTGCTCACTTTGCGGACGACATCGATCCAAACCATTGGACCTAAATTCTGCTTCCAAATTATCAGAATTGCTCGATTATGGCCGGATAGATCGACTGGCCGATCAACCGCAACAGGAGTCGAATCTGTGGCAGCTCATAGGCTTCAGACCCCTCCCGGTCTGTACTCTCCTCTTGACAGTTCGTCGCTTATATCGTACGTTTTGTCTAGATTTCAGGCTTCATATCCACAATATGGACAAATACTGAGTATCCTCGTATGAGAACGGCTAATCGGCCTCCCAGGGGGAGCACGCGGGCGACATTGCGGCGATTGAATCCCGCAAGCGTGCGCAGCACAGGGCACCGACGTCCACAGCGTCCAGCTCGCCGTTGTTTCAGGTTCTTGCAACAGCAGACCGCAATACTGCACGGAGTTAACGGTTTGATCCGGCCACATGAGTCCTTTCCAAGCCCGATTTGATCTTCCGACAGGTTGAAAAACAAGATGAATCTCGATATCGCAAAGCGCAAAATAGGCCGGCGCAACTTTTTGAAAGCCATCGGCGGCTCATCGGCTCTCGCGGCTCTAGGCACCACTGCGGTTATTTGTGGGCCGAAACGCGGACGACCGGTTCGCGCAGCATTGATCGGATACGGTGAGCAGGGCAAGGTCTTGGAAGCCAGCATCGATCCGAACATCACAAACCTGGTCGCAATCTGCGATATCAGGCCGCTCAACCAGACCGAAACGGGGGAAGACCAACGAATCAAGCGCTACCAGAACTGGCAACAGCTGCTGGCCGACGAACAGATTGAAGCGGTACTTGTGGCAACTCCGCCGGCCTCGCACGCAGAGATCGCCATCGGCTGCCTGGACGCTGGCAAGCATGTGTTTTGTGAAACCGCCATCGCGATCGAAGCCGACGACTCTGAACGAATGATGATCGCAGCGCGCAAGAACCAGCGTCTTCTCCATATTGGCTATCAGGACTTTTATCAGCCGCTCTTGTGGGCGGCCTACCGGAACATTGTCAAGCCGGGATTGCTCGGCGACACGTATACCGTTGAAGCCGCATGGCACACTGCGACCTCCGGCCGGATTGCAGTCGATCCGGGTGCTCCCAGCTTCGATCCTCGTCCCTGGGGATATGCGTCCATGGAGCAGCTCGTGAATTGGCGGCTCTACCAGCGCTACTCTAATGGCCTGATGGGCGAGTGGGGTGGAGCGCTGGTCTCCACAATCAACTGGTTCCTGGATGCGACTCCCATCTCCGTCCTGGCCACAGGCGGAATCTACTCGTATCAAGACGGACGGGATGTGGCCGACCATGTCTATGCGACACTCGTATATCCAAACGGCAGGACCGCGACACTAAGCCTCATTCAGTCAAATGGGTTCGAGGGCAGCTACGTACAATTCATGGGAAAACGTGCGACGCTGATCGTTGGACAAGATGAAGCGCTGCTCTTTGCCGAAGACGCGGACAAGCGTACCACGATGACGGCGGCGAACATCAATGCCTCGCGGGCGGTGGTCGACACCTCGGCCAGCCGCAGCGAGGAGGCATCCGATCACTCCACCATGACACAGGGACCGGGGAGCGGAAAAGCCAGCAGACTCGAGGCTTTCCGACAGGAGATTGCCGCATTTTGCGGCGCGATTCGCGCAGATGCCCCGCTCCGTGTTCAGCCAACTCATGCTCGCGACGTGCTTCTTACGTGTCTCGCGGTTAACGACGCCATTGTCCGAAAACAGATGCCGAATCCACAAATGCTCTCGACCACGCCAGAGCGCGGCTCGATGAAAAGCGGCGGCCGGCGGCCCGAACATGCGTAACGTCTCCAAAACGAGCACGACCGGACGTGTCAACGCCGGCGCTTTGACCCGGCGACAGCTGCTGACTGGCGCTCGCGATCGGCGTCCTGTTCGCCAAACTCAACTGGCTGCTGACGATTGGATTCGTGTTACACGGTCGGCCATGGCTTGCCGGTTTGAAATTGTGGCTCCGTCTGGGAACGATCCGGAGAACAATCAAGGATTCGAGGCCGCTCAGTCGTGCCTGGATGAAATCGATCGCCTGGAATCGGTTCTCAGTATCTTTCGGCCCACGAGCGAGGTGAGCGCTGTCAATCGCGCTGCTGCCAAGCTCCCTGTTGCGGTCGGACCCGAACTCTTCGGCCTTCTGCAGCAGTGCCAAAGCCTTCACCGGAAAACAGACGGAGCTTTTGACGTGACCACGGCAGCGCTGAGCCAATGCTGGGGATTCTCGAACCGCAAGCCGACGATTCCCACACCTGACGCATTGGAACAGGCCCGGTGCTCGGCAGGATTCCAGCACGTCGTTCTCGGCGACGACCAGACCGTCGCTTTCGGTGTTTCAGGCGCGAGCATCAACTTCGGCGGCATCGGAAAGGGATTTGCGCTTGACCAGGGGGCCGCGAAACTGCGCGCCCACAATATCGATAATGCCCTGCTTAGCGCGGGCCATAGCAGCATATTGGCCGTGGGCGATGGACCGTGGGGCACGGGATGGTTGGTCAGCCTTCGTCATCCGCTCTTCAAGAACCGCACACTGGGCTCCGTTCGCCTGCGCTCGTGCGCTCTCGGAACCAGCGGCCAAGAGGAACAATGGTTCGAGGCCGATGGGCAGCGCTTCGGGCACATTCTCGATCCACGCTCCGGACTGCCCGCAAAAGGAGTATTGAGCGTAACCGTGATCGTAGATTCCGCAACCTGCGCAGATGCGCTGGCGACGGCATTCCTCGTCGGCGGCCCCGAACTCGCAGAGCGATATTGCGCCGCGCAGCCGGGTACAGCTGCCGTCATTCTCTTGGAACGGGATCCGTCCCTTCCATTGGTGATTGGCTCCCATGACCGAGCGGAATTGGAGGTTCTCCGTGGATAGTGCAACAAACGAGTCGCCTTCAACGACACAGAAACTTCTGCTTGTTGTTCTTCGCACGTTCATAGGTTGGCATTTTTTGTATGAGGGCTATTTCAAACTCATCCTTCCCGCCTGGGCGCCTGACGGTACGCGTCTTGGTGCATTCAGTTCAGCGGACTACCTGAATACTGCTACGGGTCCAGTGGCACATTTGCTGCGAGCCCTGTTGGCAGCGGGCTGGGGGCACGCCATCGACTTGACGGTAATTGCCGCCCTATGGGCGATTGGGCTTTCGCTCATGCTTGGGCTGTTCACGCAATTGGGCTGCTATGGCGCGCTCGGCATGTTGGGGCTGTTTTACCTGACGGCAATGCCGCTCGATGGCGCCCCGCACCCTGGCATGGAAGGCAATTACATGATCGTGAATAAGAACCTGATCGAGCTTGTCGCGGTTGCCGTATTGTGGTCCTTTCGGACTGGCCGCATCGCGGGGCTCGATCTTCTGTATTACAAATGGCGAAGCAAGCCAAACGCCTCAAATGCTCCTCAGGTTTAGCACCGGAGTATTTCGACCTCTTGCCATTGAAACTGGAGTTGGTGGAACATGTATCTGACTTCCGAACAGCTTCTCGACGGGCACCGGAACTTCTGGAGAATCGCGGGTCGCGGTGTCAATCCCGACCGCCTTAAGCTGGAGACCTGCATCCCCGGTCAGATACCCGGCGGCCCCGTCAGAGGCGGCATTGTCGGCGTGGGCCGCCAGGGCTTCGGTTCGCTGCTCCGCAACTGCCTCAAAGAGTTCATTGATATTCAAGCGGTCTGCGATATCAACCCGGCTCACCGGGCACAGGCGAGCAATCAGTTGATTGCAGCGGGTGGTAAGAAACCGCGCGAGTACGAAGACTGGCAGGAGATGGCGGACAGAGAGAAGCTGGAGGTTGTCCTTGTAGCAACGCCTCTTTGGACCCACGCCGACATTGCTGTTGGATTTCTTCAAACCGGCGCAAATGTCTTCGGTGAGAAGATGATGGCCTACGACGTGGCGAGCTGTCGCGCGATGATCGATGCCGCGAAAACTCATCGCAGGCTTTTAGAGATTGGCTACCCGCGCTTCTATGAACCTCTTCATCAAGCCGTCTATGAAAACATCATCCGCCCCAAGGTACTGGGAGATATCCACTATGTGCGTCTCCACACCCACCGAAACAGCTCTTGGCGCTGGCCGGAAAAGCCTCCGTTCACTGGTTACAACCCAAGCCGATGGGGCTACCCCGACTGGCAAGCCCTGGCCGACTGGCGCATGTACAAGCGCTATTCCCAGGGGCTGGTTGCCGAGCTGGGAAGCCACCAAACCTCGCTTGCCGAATGGTACCTCGGATCGACCGCACGGTCTGTGTATGGATCGGGCGGGATCTACTGTTACAAGGATGGGCGCGAAGTCAACGACCATATCTTCATGACCTTCGACCATCCAGGCGGATGCACTGTGGAGCTCTCCGTCATTCTCAGCAATAGTTACGGCGGGCTCTACGAAGAGTTTGTTGGATCGAATGGCACACTCATCATCTCCGATCAGGACGGAGGGATGTTCTTTCCCAAAGAAAAAGGCTGCCCGGTTGGTGATCCAATCAAGGGCATCGACGAAACCATTCCGTGGAAGCCGTCGTGGGAAGTCGGTTTCCGCATGGAGGTTTGGGGCTTTTGTTCGGCCGTCCGTCAGGGCACGCCTTTGCTATGCGGTCCGGAGCGCGCGCTTGTCTCGGCTGCGAGCGCCCTGGCGGGGAACAAGGCTATTGCTACAAAAACGCGGGTCGAGATTTCGCCCGTGTAAGAACATCCTCAGTGTTGGCTACTCATCGTGGGCGAGGTTCATCCCGGAATACCAAAGCCCCGGTACGGGATTCTCCAGCGGCTTGACAGAACCGACTGTAACGATATGCACGAACGCGTCAGCATATTGGCATCCGTATTCACTGCCGCGAAATTTCGTGCATAACTCATAATGGGACCACAAGCTCTCCCCCTCCAGTGTGTTGGCCATGATCGCATCCCGGCTCAAATCGACCACCGATTCGACGTCTACCCAGCGATTGGGCGCGAACTGCTGCGAGCTTTCCTCATCGCCGAGCGGAGTTTCGCAGAAATAGAACTCAAATTTCATTCCGCTCTGCAGCCACGCAGTGAACGCGAGATTGCCCGCGGCACGGTGGTCGGGATGAAACTGCAGGGGCCATAGGCTGATGACGACATCCGGGTTTTCGGCGGCTAATGTCTTTTCAAACTCAATATACGACTCAGGATCGACGTGCATCTTCTGGTTGTGCTGATCCAGGATTCTAAACTGCGCGCCGAAGAGTTTGGTCCCTCTTATTGCGTCTCCTGTCCGCAACGCCGCGAGTTGATCGACGGGCATGTGACGCGCGTTGGCCATGCCCTGTGCGTCCCCAGGTGTGAACGAGAAACATAAGACATCGTGTCCTTCACGCGCATAACGTGCGAGAGTTCCGACACAGAAAACCCAATCGTCGACGTGCGCGCCCACGAATACGACTTTTAGTTTTCGGTTCTTCTCCGTGCCAGGCAAAGTGTCGACCGGTTTGCGCATCGCCGTTGAAGATTGCTGCCCGCGTACGCGCAGAGCTTGAGCAAATACGGTACCGGCCACGCAGTTGAAAAACGTCCTTCTGGTAATCACACATTCCTCCATGCGAAATCTCGGAGCGTAACTACTGTCCCGAGTCATACGATCGTGAATCAATGGCGGTCCAGGCGCCATTGATCGTCTGGGTCAACTTTCCATATCTTATCGAAATCGCAAAGTGGCCTTTCCCTCAGGGAAAAGCCACTTTGCATGATATCCGCGCTTGAGCGGGCGAACCGAAAACACTAGAAAACCAATTTGGCCGAGAACTGCGCGACGCGCGGGGTGATCGGCGACTCCGTCGCCGAAGAACTCGAGATAGCGCCGAATCCGCCGCTTGAGAGTGTGGTGGTGGGGTTGTTCAGGTTGTTGCGGTTGATGACATTGAAGTACTCGGCTCGGAGTTCAAACGACCGTGAGCCTTCAAACGGGAAGCTGCGCGACAAGCCGGTATCCCAGTCGAAGTAGCTGGGGCCACGGAACGATCCCTTGACAACGTTGCCGAAGGTGCCGGCCGCCGGTTGGGAGAAGTGCGCGGCGTTCAGGTAGCCCTTGCAAGGAACGGCTTTGCCATTGCAGGACTGGTTGCCATAGGGTCTCTGGCCGTCCCAGACTGCCCGGTCCTGGTTTAATGCGGTGCCCGAGATGTCAGACCCGGCTAGAACGGTAAGCGGTTGGCCAGACTGCGCCTGGATGATGCCCGTCGTTTCCCAGCCATTGAGGAAGCCACGCAGCACTTCGTTGCCTTCCGTCTTCTTCGGCAGCGCCCATACATAGGCGCTGGAGAAGACACTCTTGCGATCGAAGTCGGAAGGCCCGATGTCGAGGCTCTTGTAATTCGGCATATAAATCGGAATGGCGTAGGGGTCGCCGGAGCTGTTGTCTACCGGCGTATCGATTGTGTTGTACGGCAAGGTGTCCATCGACTTCGAGTAAGCGTAGCTGCCCGTCACTGTGAGACTATTGCCGACGCGCCGCTGAATAAATCCCTGCAGGGAGTTGTAAGTCGCGTTGCCGCTCATGCTGGCCACACCTATGTAAGTGTAACCAGGAAAGTGTTCGCGTGAGGTCGCGCTCAGCTTGCTGCCGGGGATGTAATTGGAAGGGTTCAGTTGGTCGTTCACGAAGAGGTGCGACGAATGCGACCCGGCATAAGCGACGCGTGCGAGGGTATTGCCGCCCAGCCGCTTTTCTATGGTGAGGTTATAGGCGTAGGTGAGGGCTACCTGCATGATGCCTGAGGGGTCGTAACCAACTACTGCCACTGGAGTAGGGAAGACATATTGCGACGGCGGCAGCGCAGGGCCACTGAACGGGTCGGTGATGCCCGCGTAGGGATTGCTGAAGTTGCCTGTCGGGTTGGTCAGAGCGACGGAGGTCGAGAACGGTGTAGCCTGAGACGCCTGGCTGTTCATGAGGCCAGGCTGCCGCGTGTCGTAAAACATGCCGCCGCCGCCGCGCACGCTTAAGGATCCATCGCCGCGCACGTCATAGGCGAAGCCGACGCGCGGCATGAAGTCAGTAAAGACCGGATTGACGCCCTGTTCCGGCATTCCCGCGTCACCGGGGAAAAGCATTCCCGGAAGAGCATTGGGATAGACCGTGGATACATGGCCCGCAGCGTATGCCGCTGGATTGAACTGTTCGACCTTGTGATTCCGTTCCTGCCACGGCTCAAAAGGTTCGTACCGAAGGCCGAGGCTCAGCGTGAGCCGGTTGGTTGCCCTCCAGCTATCTTGCGCGTAGAAGCCGGTAAACTGGTCGCGGTCATGCAGGTACTGGCCATTGCCTTGTTGAAAGGTACCGACATAGCCAAGCAGGAAGCTGGCCAGCGCGGAGTTTGTATTGGTGGCGTTGAAGGCGAAGGAGCCGTTGTTATTGAAATAGCTGTCAACATCCACCCTTGCAAGCTCGACATGAACACCGAATGCCAGGTTGTGCCGGCCTTTTACCCAGTGCAAATCGTCCGACAGCGTGTAGCTGTTGCGTCCGAAAATTGCCTGCGCACCCGTGCCAAAGCTGAAGAATCCGCTGGCAGACACGCCGATGATTGCGTTCAGCGGGCCTTGAGGGATGTTGACCCCGAAAGAGGTGAGATCGGGAACGTTCGGCAGGGGACCGCGACTGGAGACTTCACGCAAATAATTCAGCACCGCGATATTGGAAAGGTTGGGAGAGAAGCTGTGGGTTTCAGTGACCTCCGCGCTGAGAACGGGAATTTTGGACCCATCGGCGTAGGTGAGCAGGTTGGCGGAATTGAAGACGCCGACATTGCTAAAGCTGTTGCGGTAGAAGTGGGCCGCCAGATGGTCGTCGCTGCCGAGATCCTGATCGCCACGGACCAGGATTTCATTGAACCCCTCGATGAGGGGGTTCTGATAGAAAATTGCGCCGTCGCCTGTGACCGCGGGCATGTCCTTCATGATGGCTACGGCTACGGGGCTGAATGTGGTGGGGTTAATCATGTCCCCCGCGTAGGGTTGATTGGTATATGGATTCACAATTTGAACCACCTTGCCAACGGGGTTGTTCGGGTTTGTGGCGCTCAGGAAAGCCGAAAAGTCCCCGTTCATGTTCGCAACCGTCGGAAGGAATGAGCCTACGCCCCCTTGCTCGTCATGCTCGATGGTTCGCTGATAACCAACGAAGAAGAAAGTGTGCTTGCTCCTGGCCAGGTGCGGGATCTCCACCGGGCCGCCGACGGTTCCACCAAACTGGTTGCGCTTGAGTGGATCGACGGTAGATGAGAAAAAGTTCGAGGCATTGAACTTCCCGTTGCGGACATATTCGAACAGGTCGCCGTGGAATGCATTGCTGCCGGAGCGGGAGACGATATTGACTACGCCGCCTGCGTTCTGGCCATACTCCGCGCTATAGTTGCTGGCTTCAATACTGAATTCCTGCAATGCGTCCGGAAACGGAAAGGGCTCATTGACGCCGTAATATTCGTCGATATTGTTGCCACCATCGAACATATAGTTGGTGTCGGCGGAGCGGGCGCCGTTAACCGACACGGTGTTGGCAGCGGGGAATGTCTTCTGGACTCCCTGGTCGGCATTGTCCACCGGTCCGAGGATCACGCCGGGCGTTTCTTCCGCGAGTAGAGCCGCGTTTCTTCCATTCAACGGCAGATCGCCAACGCTCTGCTGGCCGATCACGTTCGACAGGGTTCCAGTGGTGGTGTCGATCTGAGCTGCAGCCGAAGACACGGTGACAGTTTCAGTAGTACCGCCGGCTTTGAGGCTCACATCTACCGTGACCGACTGGTCGGCGTGCAGCTGAATATCTGTTTCCTTGTACGTCTCGAATCCGCTGGCGGAAACCGAGATCGAGTAGATGGACGGAGGTAGCGAGGGAAACACATAGGCGCCTTGAGTATCGGAGGTCGTGGCAGTTTTTGCGCCGGTGCTCGTTTGCGTGATCGTGACTTTGGCTCCTGGGATGAGAGCTTGTTGGGCGTCGGCGATCTTACCGGACAGAGTCGCCCGCCCCTGCCCGTACGCAACGGGGAGAAAAATTAGTGACGCCGAGAACAGGCCGACCGCACAACATTTCTGAATCGCTCCCGGCTTAGAGCACTTTTCGAAATAATATCGAACCTGATTCAGAATCTCGAAAGCTGGCGAATTGAGAAGACGTTTCATACGTTGGCCTCCTTAAGGCTTGCATCGATTGAGTAACCGATAAGAGCTCGGCTCGATATGGGGACTCAGAGCGGGGGGGGTGCGGCCATATTAAGCAGAGGATCTCTGATGTGTCAAGAAAAACCTCACAAAGTCGAGAAATAATGTCACGTGAATCAGCAAGTATCCTGATAAATGAGGCAAGTTGATCTCGAATTCGGTGTGAGCAGTGCGCGAGAACTTCAAATGAGAATTCCGGCGAGTCGGCCAGTGTAACCGCGTTTCATCAAAAGCTATAGACCAGGGACAACTGAGCCGCTCGGCTCCGTATATATTCCTCGAACTGAGCCAGTGACCGTTCATTTGACACAGGGCGGCTATGTCGCTCGAGAAAGGAGCGAGGCTCAATGATCCAAGCCACATCACGTTCATCCCGATTCTTATGAAAGGCCATTCTTTTAATCGCATCAGCCGACTTCCCTCCTTGATTCGAGATGGCTCTCCTTCCGGTGATCTGTGCTGCGCACTCTCGCGCGACTCAAATCGCCTGAAACTTCTCCCACGTGCTTCCCTTGGAGGGCGACTAGCCCTCCTCATCGCTTAAAGTAATATAATGTGTCCGTATTGTGGATATAGAGTCTGCAATCTAGACAAAATGTACGATGAAATGGATCAATTGTCAAGAGTTAAGATATGCATTTCTCATTCATAGACGTCCATCTGCGAGAGCTCGATCTCTTGAACCATATGCACCAGGCACCAAACCAATCTCCGGATCACCCGCTGGCATGCCTTCTCGATCAATGTGCATGACCGGAGGTGCGCTGAAGAGAAGTTGTGGCGCAGCGAGGCATTCCTCGCACAAGGCCAGCGCCTGAACCGCACCGGTACGTTTGCATGGAAGTTGAAGAAGAACAAGATTACGTTTTCTGAGCAGCTCTGTCGCATCTTTGAGCTTGACCCAAATGCGCCTTTGACGCCTGAACAGACCGGGTCCACCCGGAATACATCCCATTGTTGACGGAAAAAATAGAACTCAGAACCTCGGGAAATTCAATGGGCCTCTGATATCGGGTAATAGATGACGCCGAGTCGGTGCGAGACCCTATCAACCCAAGATCGAACCGCAGCACGGCAGATAGTCGGTGAAACCGCAGTAGATCGCGCTACCAACCGAGTTCATAAAGCGAGACTCCTGCCGCGCAATCGGATCTTCGGAAGAGATTCCGAGCGCAGCGTTGCTCAGGGGGGCGCGATTTGGCAACTAGATGAAGAGCGTCCGAGCTTTCCATTCGCCGGTTTATTCGATTTCAATTTGCAAACGCCCTCTCATTTGTCCGCGGCATTCTTGGAAATCTCGTTTCTCGTCTGAAACCTGTCAAGGCCATCATCTCTCAGGCCATTGCGATTTGGCCGCGGCGCCGCCGGGCGGACTCTCTCCTGTTTGCTGGGACGGGGCCAGATTCTCCGATCCTAGTACTACAGTTGGACAGTTGGAGTTAAGGATTTCGGAGGGAGCAGGGGCCTTCAGGCCCCTGAAAACAGGTCAAAAGGAAACGGCCTTTAGGCCCGGGCCTCTATCGTCCGGCCAAATACAACTGTAGTACTAGCCCAACCTGCCTCGCTGGGCGAAATCCCGGGCCGGCTTGAGAGAAAATTCAAATATAATGTGAAAAATATCTTGACGCTCGGCGAAGGAACCCTGATTATGCTCTTGTGCAGCGTTAAGTTTCCTAGTCGCCGGGCCAGAAGTCGCTCCAAGGCAATACATTGGCTCCAGGCCTCAATGGCTTGCCCGCTTCGGTTCTTTGCGCGCTCCAGTCCCTCGTTTTCCGGGAGCCAGCGCCAAATTCGAAAGGAGTTTCAATCCGCCGTGGAAAAAGTGAAGAACTTTCAAATAGGAAACATAAATGTGGAGATTCATTCTGACAGCAAGGCGGCCGGCATCGCCGCCGCTCAATCCGCCGCGAAAGCTCTCCGGAAACTGGCCGAAACCAGTGCTTCCGTCGGTGTGATCTTTGCCACGGGAGTTTCGCAAATGCAGACGCTTGATGCACTTACCAGCATCGAAGGCCTTCCCTGGGATAAAGTCTGCGGATTCCATATGGATGAGTACATCGGGATTTCGGTCGATCACCCCGCATCCTTCCGCCGCTACCTGCGCGAGAGGCTCACTGGGAAAGTCTCGATGAAGGATTTCTATGAGATCGATGGAAGTGCGCCAGATCCCAAAAAGAAGGCGGGCGAGTATTCCGCATTGCTTCGCGCCGCAGATCCACAGCTTTGCCTGCTGGGTATTGGCGAGAATGGCCATCTGGCCTTCAACGACCCGGGCGTGGCCGACTTCTCCGATCCGCGCGACGCCAAAATCGTCTATCTGGATGCTGCCTGCCGCTGCCAGCAGGTAGCTGAAGGCTGGTTTGCATCCGTGGACGAGGTCGCCGACGCTGCCATCACGCTCACCATCCCTGCTCTTCTCCGCGTGCCCAAGTTAATTGTCTCCGTTCCTGGCCATCGCAAGGCGGCCGTTATTCGCAGGGCTCTCTCAGGACCTTTGTCCACTGACTGCCCCGCCTCCATATTGCGCAACCACCCGGACACCACCGTCTTTCTTGACTTGGAATCCGCAGCCGAACTCGATGGTGTGCTCGTCTCTCAATAGATGATCCCAGCTCGATGCGGCGGTGGATCAAGGCCGCAGACAAAGCTCGGAGAAAGGGAACACATGTTTCGCGTTGGCAAATGGACGGCGGGAGTTTTGCTGACTTGGTCGGCAGTGGTCGCCATTGCCCAGACCTCTCCTCCCAAATTGATTGACGTACACGAACACTTCGACGGTGAGCCTGGCGTTCTGCAGCAGATGCTTACCAAACTCCAGGCCGCGAACGGCATCGGCTTCCTCCTGGTCACGCAGAAGGGTTTCCATGAGGCCTCACCGTTCATCCACGAACACCCTGACCGTTTCATTGGCTTCGGCGACATCAAGCTCGACGATCCTAATGTTCTCGAGGAGATCGACCGGTTTCATCAGGCCGGCTTCCGGGGCCTGGGCGAGATTACTTCTTCCGAGAAGGACTACGACGATCCTTCCTATTGGCCAATCTATGACCGCGCCGCGAAATACCACATGATCCTCCTCTTTCATACCGGCACCGTCGTTCGCCACGATCCCGACAAGCCGGAGAATGTGAGCTTTGACCGGATGCGCGCAACGCGCCTTGACTTGATTGCGCGTCACTGGCCGAAGCTGATCATCATCGGGGCACACATGGGCAACCCGGATTACGCGGAAGCGGCTGAAGTTGCGCGATGGAACCCGAATCTTTACTTTGACCTTTCCGGGTCGAGCCTCATCAAGATGTCCGGCAACTATGGATTCTTCCGCTCGATCTTCTGGTGGAGCGGAGTGGTGAGCCCGCACACTCCATCCGGAGGCTCCGACGCCTTCGAAAAGCTTGTCTTCGGCTCCGACATCTTCCATGGTGAACTGGGGGAGTTCGACGAAGGCCAAAAGCGCTATCACGAGATGCTGGACGCTTGCCGCGTTCCGCAAAACGTGCAGGCCATGATCTTCTCCGGAACCATCTGGCACATTCTCCAGGAACAGAAGAAAGCAATGGACGCCGACAAAGCGAATTGAGCGGCCCGGGCTGTAGCCCCACGAGATACGTCAGAGAACGTCATATCGCTTTTATCACTCGAAATTCATGGAGAGGTATTGAACCGGTGCTTAACATGGTTTTTCATCCTGCTTTAACTTTCGCCGCGGCCGGGCTGTTGCTGACCGCTTTTCCCGCTCGCTCCGAGCCGGTAAAACTCACTCGCAGCGGAGATTCCATCGAAGTAGCGATTGGAGGCCAGCCGTTCACCACATTTCACTTCGAGTCTGAATACTCGAAGTCCTTTCTCCAGCCGCTGCGCACAGCCAACGGGACCATCGTCACGCGCGAAATTCCGGTGGGGAACGAGATTCCCCCGGAGCATGAACATGACAAATTCATCGAACCCCACCAGCGTGCGCTCTACTTCGGGCACGGCGATATCGATGGCAATTCCTTCTGGGTCGAGAAAGTATTCAGCAAGTTCTATCATTCCGCTTCGCTTAAGTATGGGCGCCTGGTCTTTCGCAGGCTCGATAAGGTGAAAAGCGGACCCGACTCCGGCGTCATTCGCGCCACCTTCGATATGCAGGGCGAGGATGGCAGGACCTTCGCGCAGCAAACGCAGGAATACAGGTTCAGTGGCGATGCGAAAAACCGCATCATTGACTGCGAATATGTGATTAAGGCAGGCGACGCCCCGGTTGTCTTCGGCGACACTAAAGAGGGAACCTTCGGGATTCGTCTCGCTCCCGAACTCGATGCCCCGGCTGGCGTTATGGTGAATTCAGAAGGCGGTCACGGCGAAGCCGAGGTCTGGGGCAAGCGCGCCAACTGGGTGAATGTGGATGGTGCGATCGGCGGTGAGAAACTCGGTGTTGCCGTTTTCGACGCTCCCGACAGTTTTCGCCACCCGACCTGGTGGCACGCTCGCGGCTACGGTTTGCTGGCGGCTAATCCCTTCGGCCTGAGCTTCTTTTACAACGATCCGAAGCACGACGGCAGCTACACGCTGCCCGCTGGACAATCGATTCGATTCCACTACCGTGTCGTGATTCACGAAGGGACGTATCAGGACGCCGGGATCGCTCAAGAGTACGAGGAATATGCCAAGCATCCGTAGCCTGCGGCCTGTGGCATCTTTCAAAGGTGTGCGAGGCCGGCGCTGCTTGAGGTTATTGCGGATTCCTGCTGAATACGTTTTTCGAAAAATGCTCTACCCCAGCGCCATTTATAAGAAGGAGTGGAAATGGAAATGAATGATGGAAGACGCGAGTTCCTGAAGACCGGAGCCATGGCAGCGGCGGCGACCGCGGTTCCGGAAGTTTTGCGCGCGATGGGCGCGCCGCACGGTGCGACCGGAGCCAATGACCGGGTGCGCGTGGGGATCGTCGGGTTGCGCGGACGTGGCGAAAATCATATCCAAAGCTACGGTGCGCTGCCCAACGTCGAGATCGCTGCGCTTTGCGATATCGACGACAACGTGATGAGCCAGCGGCTTGCGCAGGTGCAAAAGATGGGCTTTCAGCCGAAAACCTACGTCGATGTCCGAGCGATGCTAGACAACAAATCTATTGACGCAGTTTCGATAGCCACTCCTCATCACTGGCACGCCCTGATCGCGGTCTGGGCCATGCAAGCCGGAAAGGATGTCTACATCGAAAAGCCCTGCTCTCACAATCTGTGGGAAGGCAAGCAACTGGTGCGCGCGGCCGCGAAATACAACCGCATCGTGCAGCACGGAACCCAGCTCCGCTCTATACCGTCCATGATCGACGCCATGCACAAGATGCAGCAGGAGTCGGTACTGGGAGATGTTTATCTGTCGCGCGGATTGTGCTTCAAGTGGAGAGACACCATCGGCCATACGCCGGTTTCGCCGGTCCCGCCCGGCGTGCATTACGACCTGTGGACCGGCGCCGCGCCTTTAAAGCCCTTCACCAAAAATCATTTTCACTACAACTGGCACTGGTTCTGGGATTACGGCAACGGCGACCTCGGTAATCAGGGCATCCATCAGCTTGACGTTGCCCGCTGGGGATTGGGGCCCGGATTCGGCTTTCCGGACAAGATCTCGGCGATCGGCGGTCACATCATGTTCGACGACGATCAGGAAACGCCCAACGTTCTCAATTGCGTATTCCAGTGGAACCGACCCAACGGAAAGCCGGTCATTCTGGAGTTCGAAGTCCGTCACTGGATCACGGACCCGGAAATCAACATCGAAACAACTCTTAAGAAATCCGCGGCGCCGGGAGAGAAAGCCGAAGGCGGCCTCGGCCCGGTCGAGGGAGGGCATAACTCTATCGGCAACATTTTCTACGGGCCTAAAGGCTATCTGGCCATCAATAATGCGTCGAGCTATCAGATCTTTCTCGGCCAGCAGCAGCAGCCGGGCCCCGTGGTTCCTTTTGGAAAGGAGGATCACTTCGCCAACTTCATCGCGTGTGTGATCAGCCGCAGGAAGGAAGATCTGCGGGCGCCGATTGAAGAGGGGCATCTTTCCGCCGGCCTGGCTCATCTGGCAAATACATCGTACCGGTTGGGAAGAACCCTCCACTTCGACCGGAAAACAGAAACCGTCATCAATGACGACGAGGCTAATCGTCTCCTCAGGGATGCCGGCAGAGGATATCGCGCTCCTTTCGTTTTTCCCGAGGCCGTCTGATAAGCGCGAAGCCGAAAACGCGCGATCGGTCCCACGCAACCTCGTCGTTGAGGCTTGCCCAGTTCGCGTCCGGGGACAGTCCAGCCCTGCTGGCGATTTGATAATGGAAGTAAACTAATTCCCGTTGCTCGGAAACGGTTTCTGAGAGCGCACTCGCAAAGGACGGAAAGTGAAAATGATGAAGAGATTGGGCGCCATATTTCTCGCCTCGATTCTCGGGCCGGGAACTCTGACGATTCACACACAAGCCCCAGGAGCAATGGACAGCTTAGCCACAATCAAAGTGGTACTTGTCGGAGACTCCACAGTGGCCATCGGGAGCGGTTGGGGACCTGGATTCTGCGCGCACCTGATGCCTGCCGCGAACTGCGTAGACCTGGCTGCCAGTGGCCGGTCCAGCAAGAGCTTCATGGATGAAGGACTTTGGGAGAAGGCACTCGCAGAGCGAGGACAATTTTACTTCATCCAGTTCGGGCACAACGATCAGAAGGAGAGCCCCGCGCTTCATACGGATCCCGGGACAAACTTCAAAGCCAATTTGAGGCAATACATTGCTGACGTGCAGCAACTTCATGCTGTGCCTGTGCTTGTGACCCCGTTGAGCCGCCGCAATTATAAGGATGGTCAGTTGATTGTGGACCCCTTGTATGACTATGCGGCAGCGATGAGAGAAGTGGCTGCCGAGGAGCACGTACCGTTGATCGATCTGTACCAGTCCTCACGGACGCTGCTGGAATCAATGACACAGGAGCAGGCTGATCAGTACGACGCGACCGATCGTGAAGACGCGGGGGCGGGGGGCTCGACGGCGAATACACCTGATCGTACTCACTTGAATCTGATCGGTAAGGAGACCTTCGGCACCATCGTGGCCAATGCTGCCGCGCATGCTGTGCCAGCGCTGGCGCCATACATCTCCCCGGAGGGCAAACCAATCTCAGCTAGTCAGTGAGGGCTTTGCTGGGAGTTGGGTGATCGACCTTTCGGGCGGCGGACGGATCATGAGCGTCCGGGACGTCGCACGTGAAGAAGAACCTTCCCGTGCCCCATCCTTTCGCCCGTTCTTTGGGCGAAAGGGTGGGATAGCACGAAGTCCTCAGCCACGAAATCGCGCGATCTGAGACCAACTAGAAGAACGTCTGAATCAGGTCCACGACAATGCCGCAGATTGATGAGCTTGTCCAGCGTAAGGGCAGCGCCTGGCAAATTGGTATCAACTGCTTCATCCCACCTCGGAATGATGAGGCCGACGTAGCGAGAGTCTTGAATAGCGTTTAACACGAGAATAGTGACCCTCCCTCCTACATGCCCGCCAAGGTAGCGAGCGAGAGCCGACTCACCGCGCTTCGCTTGAGCTTTTCATCGGGATCGAGATACTGCCGCGTGGTATCGAGATCACTATGCCCCATCAGCTTTTGCACCGTCACAATATCGCACCCGCTTTCCAGATGTCGTGTCGCATACGTATGGCGAAATTTGTGGAGCGTGGCACCCGTGACTTTCGCATCCTCCGCAAGCTGCTTGAGCCGTCGCAGGAGATGCGTCTGCCGATTGCCCGTCTTCGTCGAGAAGACCCATGTGCCTCGATGCGTGAGCCCCGCGAAGAGTTCGGCAAGCTCCTGCGGAATGGGAATGATTCGTTCTTCATGATCCTTTGGCGAGAGCCCCTCTTTGCCGTTCCCACTCACACGAAGCGTGGCGTTTCCAGGGTCGCGCAGATCGACATCCGCCCAGGTGAGAAAACACAGTTCCTCCTCCCGGAATCCCGTGAGCAGGAACGTGGCAAAGACGGTTTTCTCGAACGCATTGCAAACAGCAAAGAGCCGGCTTAATTCATCCTGGCGGTAGGTCGGGGGGCGGCGCTTGGCTTTGACCTGCGGGTCCTTGAGCGCTTTGAACTTTGCACACGGGTTCGCGATGGAAAGGTTCCGCTCGCTGATGAGGAAATAGAAGAAAGTACGGAGCACGGAGAGCTCGAAATTGATGGTGCGGGGAGTGATGCGGCGGTCCGGGTGCTGATGGCTCGATTCAGCAGTCCGGAGCGCCTTGTAATCGTCGATGTCGGGGCGCGTGATGGCACCAATAAATAGCTGCCTCCCGAGAATGCGCTTCGCGTGATCGAGCACGGCCGCATATCGTCTTACGGTCCGCGGCTTGTCCGGAGAGTGCACCCGCACATGGTTCAGAAACAGGGTCACGGCATCCGTGAGAAGGGTGATTTGCGTCTCCTCCTGTTTGGGAGCCTCGCCCTTTCCCGTGCCGAGGACGAACGCGCCGATCGGCTCGTTGCGCTTCCGCCGCTGCGCTTCCATCGCTTCGCTCGGAGTAATCCCGGCTGATTCGCGCTTGCGCTGCTTTCCTTCCCACCATTCCACGAATTAGTGACCGGGCCGCTTGTCCCACACATACCGCGCGCCCGCATGGCGCAAAGAGACAAAGCGCCATTGTCCGTCCTCATCGCGAATCTTCTTGATGATCCGAACCGATTTCTTTATCGGCATATACGACTCCTTGGTGTCTAAATTCAAGGCATTTACAGACACCAAGAGCGTACCGCGGATTTTAATCGATTGAAGGGAGGGATTCGAACCCCCGATAGCCTTGCGACTATGTCTGATTTCGAGACGGGCGTACTATCTATTTCTATCAGTCATTTAGCGGATGGGTGGTCACTTTTTGCGCTAGTTGGAATCGTCTTCTTATCGTGGTAGCGTATGGGGCCACCCGTGGTATCATATTGCAGTGAAAGTCGTGCTCGATACCGCAGCCCTGATCAGCGCAATTCGTTCAAGCACGGGGGCTGCCGCTGAAATTGTCCGGTTAGCGGCGGTAGGAAAGCTGACATTGCTGATGGACTACAAACTGGTCTGCGAGTATCGGGATGTGGCTCTGCGCCCGCAGCACATTGCGGCATCCGGGAGAACATCGGAAGATGCGGCAGCCGTCATAGAAATGTTGGAGGCCATCGCGGCTCCAGTTTTGGTGCGGATCAAGCATAGACCGCTCTCCCAGGACGAGAACGACGACATGGTTCTGGATGTTGCGATCAATGGCGATGCCGATGCAGTTGTGACAAACAACATCAAGGATTTCAGGGCGGCGGCAGGACGGTTCAGGATTCAAGTGCTGACCCCGAGAGAGTTCTTGATTGCTTTTAGAAAGGGAGAATCTCATCATGCCAGCTAATCAGAGGAAGAGCGTAATCAATAAATTCCCGCTCCGGCTCATGCCCTCCGTGCGGAGGGTAGCCGAGGATTTTTCGCTCAAAGAGGGTGTCTCTCTCAATCAATTCATCAATGTTGCAGTGGCGGAGAAGATCGTACATCTCCAGCACGATGAATGGCTGGCAACTCGACCGAGGCCAACTGCGGCGCGCATTTCACGAGCGCTTGCGATCTTGGACCGGCCAACTCAGAATGCACCCGATCTTGGCGATGAATTGCCAGACGGTTATGTGTCCATCCGCAACACGGATGAGTACAGACAAGCTCTGGGTGCGAAATGAAAGCTTCATCGGTCACCCTGTAATTTGATCACCGGTCCCCAAAGGCGAGGGACCGG
>JBEKGH010000052.1:0-28959 GCA_050012895.1 Occallatibacter sp. | reverse complement strand
ATTCTCGACGGGCTCGAGTATCGCGGCACCATGTTCCTGCAGGCCTTTACCACCTGCCAGCCGGAGCACGGCGTGGCCGACGACATGGCTCTGCACCAGGCGCAGCGCGTGCGCGACTCGCGTGGCGCACCGGAGTTCGTCTTCAACCCGCGGCTGGGCGAGACCTATCCAGAAGCGCTCGACATCAAGGGCAATCCGTCGATTGATCTCGATTGGTACGAGACCAAGTCGAAGGCGACGGGCGACACCTATCGCTACACCGTGGCGCACTGGTGCACCACCGAAGCGCGCTTCCGCAATCACGTGAAGAAGATCAAGCCGGAGCAGGCGGAACAGATGATTCCGCTCGACAACATGCTGGTGCGCATTACGCAACAGGATGTGGTCTACCGTTACTATCTGTTGCCCGAGCATCGCAGTTTCATTCCCGACTTCGGCGTGTATATCCAACAGGATCAGGACGGAAAGTCGGTCTACTATGCACTTTCGCGGCAACTGGTGATGTTCTGCACAGAGCGCCGCAAAGCCTGGCGCATGCTGCAGTCGAAAGCCGGAATCGTCAACCGCGAATATCAAGCGCAGAAAGCAATCCTCGCCGATCTCGAAGCGGGCAAGATCGCAAAGGACGAGTTCTTCGCCCACGCGCACGAAATGATCGCGGAAAAGCTGGGGAAACCGGTGTTGGCGAAGGCGTAATCTTCAATCCAACCCTGAAGTACAGAGCGCGGACTCTCGGATCCGCGCTTTTGCGTTTTCTGAGTTGAGAAATCGCGCTATAAGGTTCAAGGTACAGCCGGCTAGTAGCCGGGCGCTCTCGGTACATGGAGGCGAGCGCCCTTGAGCCTATTGCACGTGGCGCAAAGGATTTCGACATTGTCTGCGGTGCCGGATCCACCCCAGCTTCGTGGAATTATGTGATCGAACTGGAGAGCGGACCTCGCCCCGCAACGCCTGCACTGACCGCCATCCCTGATCCACACAAAAATTCTCGTATCTTCCGAAATCGGTGCTAGCTGTCCAGACTCATGCTTCGTCCGCTCGGGTCCCGGAGACGTGCGGCGCAGCTTGAGCACCGATTTCTTAGGTTTAAGTATTCGTCGCAAGGACATTACAGTTTCACCGATGCAAGTGTAGCCAAGTCTTCAATTGCCCGATACAGATTACGCAGGAGGATGATTTTCTGAGGGTTGCCCGACTTGAGGTCCTGAATGTCACTCGCCGGCGCCTCTTCGAGTCTCCCAGTCGCATTCTTGATCGCCCAGAACAAATCACTCTCCAACGAGGGATCATCGCGCATTAGGACCTTGGCAGCCTCGTCATAGCCTTGCTTTTCAAGTTCCTTTTCGGCCTCGCTGTTCGCGAGGATCGCACCTAACGAGCGCACCTGCTTCGAGTCAGTGAGCTTATCGTTCACCAACCACTTGTGAAACTTCTGTTTGAATTGCTGGTCCATCTCAAATCGGTCCCGGAGATCTCGCTTTTTCATCAGCTCCGCAAAGAACGAATACTTGCGGATGTTCATCGGCGCCGGAAAAAGAGACAAAAATTCCGACATAGCCTGATAGGCGCCTAATAGCTCCTTGATCTTGCCCTTGCTTAGGCGTAAGTGATTGCTCAGCCAGTCGTAGGTCTTGCCGTAAATGTGGAACAGGTCATACACGTGCTTTGCCTGTTCATATGCATCCCATCGAATTTTTCCTGCCACGTGCATATCCGCAAGAAGGACAGCAAGATCCTCCTCCGTCAGGTTCACATCGAAGACCATCGCAGGCACCGTCATAAACCGCGAATCATTCGGATACTGTGCTGCGAGGTGACGGCTAGCCACTGTTCGGGAGTTCCCCTCCCTAACACGGAACCTGTCGCCATTCTTCTGGACAATTAAGGGCTCGTAAACGCCGCCGTTTTGGTAAATAGATTGGCCCAATGCCTTGACGCTGTCTTTCGCCCACAAAAGTTCATCCAGCTCCGATTCCGAAACCATACCTGCCTTTTGGCCGACAAGGAATTGAATACGGGGATTCTTGGGATCGAGCTCGAGCTGCCCCACCCCAATCATCGTGCGTGCGTATGGGACCTGTTTTCCTTGAACAATAATGAAATCGCCGTTCGCCGCTGTCGATGTAGCCATAACACCCTCCTCTGTCGATCAAGCCAGTTCTTATAGAGCGACTCTGGTATCGATCAACGGATTGATCATGACACATCGAATAGGTACTGTCAAGTACTATAGGATACTATTTTTAACATTAAGTACCAACCAATACTGAGCCGCTGACGGCTGAGCCGCTCCCTCCGGCTCAAAAAATCGAAGGCTCCCCATTTTTGCACAGCTTTATCGCGCAAGGGCGGGAGCCGCCTAACCTAAGTCGACCTCGCGGGTCAGCCCCGACCGTCTATGCCAAATCTGGCTGATGAATCCCGAGAGGGCACGATTGCGCGAATATGCAGAATTTTGTATACTGCATCCGTGGACCTTCCGTCACGCAAGATCAAGTTTCGCGGCAGTTCACGGGCAGATCTTCGCAGCTTTCCAGAGGACGCGCGCCGGGAAGCTGGCCAGCAGCTCTTCCGGGTGCAATTGGGGATGGAACCCGAGAGCTGGAAGCCGATGGAAACGGTTGGCGCGGGGGTCCGGGAAATCCGAATTCGCGACGAGAGTGGCATCTATCGCGTGATGTACGTAGCCAAGTTTGCAAATGCGGTGTTCGTGCTGCATTGCTTCCAGAAGAAGACACAGAAAACCGCGCCCAACGATCTTGCACTCGCTCAGCGGCGCTACAAGGAACTGCTCCGGGAGATAAGCCAATGAGAGAAGAAACCTTCGATAACGTATGGGACGCCATTGAAGATGATCCCGCGGTCGCCGAGAACCTGAAGCTGCGCTCTCTTCTCATGATCGAGATTGAACGCCATATCAAGCGCGAACAGTGGACGCAGGCTAAAGCCGCAAAGCTCCTCGGCGTCACCCAGCCTCGCATCTCTGACCTCATGCGCGGCAAGATCAACTCCTTCGGTCTCGATATGCTGGTGAAGATGGCTGTCGCTGCAGGACTGCGGGTTAAAATGCAGGTAAATAAAGCGGCGTAGGCGCGCGGTTGAATTGCAGAGGTATAGAGATGCCGAAGCGCGAACGGGATTACGTGATCAGCAGCGGAAACGTCTTTGCCGATCTTGGGGTGCCCAACCCCGAAGAGGCTCTCGCCAAGGCCGAACTGGCGAGCAAGATCGCAGCGCTCCTTCGCGAGCGAAAGCTTACTCAGGCGAAAGCGGCCAAATTGTTGGGAATCGACCAACCCAAAGTATCCAATTTGCTGCGGGGAAACCTCACGGGGTTTTCACTGGAGCGGTTGATGCGTTTCCTTCTTCTCCTTGGCCAGGACATTCGAATCGCGGTCGAGGCTGCTCCGCGAGGCCGATCGCAAGCTCGTGTGCTCGTGGCATAGCTGCGCGCCGGGTGCGCCAGGTCACGCTTCTGGAACCTGGAATAGCACGGAACCAATGATCATGGGTTGACCCGCCGCGGACACCTAGCTAACATGAAAGCACCTGTGGAGGAGACCATGACCGTAGATTGGTCAGAGTGCGATCTTGTTGAGAGCGTTGCCGGAAAGGTAGGCGGAAAGCCTGTCGTCAAGGGCACGCGCATTCCTGCCGACACGATCCTTACCGACGAAGAGCTGGGCGCGACTGTCGAAGAGACGCAGGAGAGCTTCCCAAGCCTCTCGCTCGACACCATCCGCAGCATCCGTGCATACGGCCGCTCCCACAAGCCTCAGTTACAGCCTTGAAGGTTCTGCTCGACGAGAACTTGCCCCACCAATTGCGGGCCCAATTGCCGGGCTTTGACGTGTCCACAGCCGTGTATGCTGGCTTCGGCGGTTTTAAGAATGGCGAACTGTTGAATGCTGCGGAGATCGCTGGATTCGACGTTTTGCTAACCGGCGACCTCTCGCTCGAATACCAACAGAACATGGCGGGCCGCAGGATCGCGATTGTGTCTCTTTCGGCGAATAGCTGGCGCATTGTTCAAAACAGCATTCCGGCAATAGCGGGTGCGATCGCCGCTGCAAATTCCGGGTCCTTCTCAAGGGTCGACTGCGGCAGGTACAAGCCATCCAAGAGGCCACCTGGTCCCACGCAACATTAGACTTTCGAGAATGACGTTCACCTTCGACGACGAGGATGCGATCCGATAAAGGGCTGATGAGGGAGTTGAAACCATGAGAGAAGAAACCTTCGATAACGTATGGGACGCCATTGAGGATGATCCCGCGGTCGCCGAGAACCTGAAGCTGCGCTCTCTTCTCATGATCGAGCTTGAACGCCACATCAAGCGCGAAAAGTGGACGCAGGCTAAAGCCGCAAAGCTCCTCGGCGTCACCCAGCCGCGCATCTCTGACCTCATGCGCGGCAAGATTAACTCTTTTGGTCTCGATATGCTGGTGAAAATGGCTGTCGCTGCAGGACTGCGCGTGAAAATACAGGTGAAGAAGGCGGCGTAGCGGCGGGGTCGATTTCTCTTTTATGGGAAATTCTCTGTGAACCTGTGCTCGTATTTGGTTAATTTCACGGTTACGCGTACCAGTTAAAGGGTCAATTTCAAGGTATTTGTCTCAAAGAATCGCAACCTACCAGGCGAACATTTGCGGGGCGCGCCGCACCTCTTAAGCGAACATTTGGCTAGGTAACCGCACCCAAAAAACGAACATTTCCTTTGATTCCGCGAGACTTAACGAATCACCGCTAGTTATCCGTGCAGAGCACGTCGTAGTTGTAATTGATCAAGACGCGTTTGATGGGCGCGGAGAGCTTGGGCAACTGCACAGTGTGCTCGACTGTCGTAGGACCGTGGATGGCGATGGAGCCTAGCCGCATGATTTTGCCGTCGGCCAGTTCAAGGTAGACGGGGACGGAGTTGACAAATTTCGCGTCGACACCCGATTGCACCAGCTTGAAGTGCAGCTTCCACCCGTCGCCGCTGGGCGCAAAGTCGCTTTCAAAGTGATAGGCGGGCAGATCGGTGCCGTAGACGTACTCGCGAAAGAACCAATCCATGGTGTGGTTGCCTTCGAGGTCCATGCCCGGACTCATGTGCTTTTCCACGATGGCCTTGAAGTCCTCAGTGGTGGCGGCCTGCAGGGTGTAGGTGCTCACAAAGTCGTGCATAGTGGCCTTGAAGCGCGCATCGCCGTCTTTCGGACTCCACATCATCATGCGGATCATGTGCAGGATGTAGGCGCCCTTGGGATAAACCAGATTGTCATAGACGCTGTAGCCGGTTTTCGGGGAGCTCAGGCGGATTCCCATGGTGACCGGGCCGACATCGATGGGCCGGAAGCCGAACTCGTTTTTCTCGGTGAGGATTCTGCGCTGCTCCTTCCAGAAATGGAGGAAGTCGTCAGGCTTGGGGCGCGTTAGCTGCAGAAAGATGGAAGCCGAAGTTTGCGCGAAGCCCTCGCTCATCCACTGATCGCGGTAGCCGCGGAAGCCGACGGTCTGGCCCCACCACTGGTGCGCCACTTCGTGCGGCGTAACGATATCCCAATATGTGGCCGCGCTGAAGTCGCTCAGGCCGAGAAAATGCCGCTGAGTGGAATCGAAGAAGCCGCAGATAGGCAGGTACACGAGCATGGGCCAGCTTTGGCCGTAGTTGCATGCCGACTGCTGCGTGAGAGAGATGTGCGGAAAGGGAAGCGGGCCGAAATAGTTCGTGTAGATTTGCGCGGCCACTTGTCCCTGGCTGAGTTCGTTGGCCAGCATGGGTGTGGTTTCGAGCGTGCCCAATGGGCCGCCCTCTATCTGCGTTAGAAAGTCTGGCTTGTCCTTGTTCGCGTAGGCATCGACCGTGAGCTGCCCCGAGAGGGGAGTGCCGATGGTTGTTTCTTTGGCTTCAAACTCGCCCAGGCTGAAACCGACCACAGGCAGCGGCGTCTCGGTCTTCCATTCTGACGTGGTGATTTTGCCTTCGTTGCTTTGGCTGACCCTGGTTCCCGTGGCGATGAGCTCGAGACCCTTGGGCACATGAAAGAGCATGTGGTAGGTAGCGTAGTCGCCAAAGCCCTGGTTGGAGTTGGGAAACCAGTTTTCGCGGGCCACCGGATAGTAATTGTTTCCGCCTTCGTTAAGCACCACGTTGTTGCCGCCATAGGCAATCTTGATTGTGGTGGTTTCGCCTTTCTTGAGCGGAGCTGCGAGGATAACGCCGAAATCGGGATCCAGGTCCTTGTTCTCTTGCACCCAATCGAGGGCGACGCCCGCCTCAGAGCTGACCTGGCTGACGCGCAGCGAGGGATAGAGGTCGAGCGGGACCACGGCCACGCCATCCTGTTCTGCGCGCACGTTGACGGTGGCTAAGCTCGAGAGAAATCCGTTCTTCTCGATGGTCACGTCGAGATCCTGATGGAGAATCTTGTAGGCCGCGTTGTGCTCATTGCCGCTGGCCGTACCGTTCAAGTACTCCGCGGCGCGATGGAAGGCCAGCGGAATGGTCTCCGACTCGCTCATCGTGTCCCACCGGATGAGCGCGACCTCTTCAGGAGCCACGTCTGCGACGCCGTGCGGATCAAGGATGAAATAGAGATGAGGACTCTTGTTGCCGTGTATCGCGGCGAAGAAATACTCGCCCGGGGCGGGGCTGAGGACGTCTTCGAGCAGGCGCAGATCGAGATTTCCGTAGAGCCTGCTGAAATAGAACGTAGCCCCCTGGCCCATCACCGAGCCCTCGGCGTGATGGCGCAGAAAGCTCTGCAGCTCCTGCGCGGCTTTCGCGAAGGCGTTGTCGGGCTGGCCCGCGCCGGTTGAGGCCTTGCGCAACTCGCCGGCGGTGGAATCGGTGAAGCGGAGGATCACTTCGTCGAAGTCCTCGTCGAACTGCTCAACATGGGACTGGAAGGAGAGATTGTGCCGCTCCTCAGGCGTGGGAGGCGTGATGTGGAGATGGCCTACGCCGCGAAAAACCGCTCCCGTAACTTTGCCGTTGACCTGGCCGTAAAACGCGACACTGCCGCTGCGGAAGGTGAAGGTGGCGGCATCGCGCTGGAGCACAAAATCCTTGATGGTGATGACGTCGCCGGCCGGAAGCAAACTGCGCAACTGCTGGTAGTACGCGTTGGCGTTGGGCGCGCGCTGCGCGCAGAGCGGGCTGATGCAGGCCGCGGAAACCAGAAGAATGACAAAAAAAGACGGACGAATGCGAACGTTCATAGAGAGCACCGCTTGCGGAATCTTGCTTTGCGACCACTATAGAATAGAATCGATTTTTGTGTCGAAAAACGCAGGTGGGCAGACTTCAGTACTCAGACGGCACGAGCTCGCAATTGTTCCCCGATTTGTGCGGGCGAGGGCGCCCGCACTACAGCCGGTCAGGAGACCGGCGTTACGGTATGTAGAGGTCAACGTATTCGTTGACGGGCATGGACTCGAGGCGCGCGCGATCGAGCGAGGCATCGAGAATGCGCTGCTGCTGCGCAGGGGGGAAGCGGCGGCGCAGGTTGGTTTTGAATTTTTCGACGAGCAGCGGCAGGCCTTCGCTGCGGCGGCGGCGATGGCCGATGGGGTACTCGACCGTTTCTTCCAGCACAGTGCCATCTTCGAGAACGGCACGAAGTGCGTTGGCGATGGAACGCTTGTTGGGATCGTGGTAATCGCGCGTGAACTGCGGTTCTTCGACGCAGGTGATGCAGGCGCGAAGTTCGTCGATGCGTGGGCCCATTTCCGGATCGGCCGCGACGGCATCTTCGTAGTCGGCAGCGGTGAGGCGGCCAAAAATAAGCGGCACTGCGATCATGTATTGCACGCAATGGTCGCGGTCGGCGGGGTTCGAGAGCGGGCCCTTCTTGTCGATGATGCGCAGGCAGGCCTCATGAGTTCTCACGGTGATACTGCGAATCGCCGACGCGTTCAGGCCGCGCGCGGCTAGTTGCGTGTGCAGCTTCATTGCGGCTTCGACGGCGGTTTGCGCGTGGAATTCGGCCGGGTAGCTGATTTTGAAGAGCACGTTTTCCATTACATACGAGCCATAAGGCCGCTGGAATTTGAAGGGCTGGCCACGGAAGGAGACGTCGTAAAAGCCCCAGGTCTTGGCGGTGAGCGCGGAGGGGTAGCCCATTTCGCCGGCACGGGCCATGAGAGCTAACCGAACCGCACGGCTGGTGGCGTCGCCCGCGGCCCAGCTCTTGCGCGAGCCGGTGTTGGGCGCGTGGCGATAGGTGCGCAGGCTCTGGCCGTCGACCCATGCGTTGGAGATGGCATCGATGGTCTGGTCGCGCGTGAGGCCGAGCAACTGGCAGACGACCGCCGTGGAAGCGACCTTGACCAGCACCACGTGATCGAGGCCGACCTTATTGAAGGAGTTTTCAAGAGCAATGCAGCCCTGGATCTCGTGGGCCTTGATTAGGACGGTGAGGACATCGCGCATGGTGAGCGGCCGGCGGCCTTCGGCGATCGCTGTGCGTGAGAGCCAGTCGGCGACGGCCAGGATAGCGCCGAGGTTGTCGGATGGATGGCCCCATTCGGCGGCGAGCCAGGTGTCGTTGAAGTCGAGCCAGCGGATGATGGCGCCGATGTTGAAAGCGGCCTGCACGGGATCGAGCACGAAATTTGTGCCGGGAACGCGTGCGCCGTTGGGAACCACTGTGCCGGGCACGATGGGACCGAGGAGCCTGGTGCAGGCCGGGTATTCGAGGGCTTCGAGGCCGCAACCGAGCGTGTCGATGAGGCAGTGCTGCGCGGTGGTGCGGGCGAGGTCGCTTTCGATCGTGTAACTCAGCGTGTAGTCGGCGATGTCGGCGAGGACCTGGTCCGGCGCGGTGCGTTCATTGCTGATGTGCGAGGACAAACGGGCTCCTTGGTGCTGCTTATCCAAAAGCAGGTAGCGCCGGCCTCAAGGCCGGCTGTCGTGCGGGTCTCCTGACCAAGCATCGCCGCTGGCGGCGTGGACGCCGCCAGTACAGCCGGTCTTCCACCCCAGCGAGCAAAGATCGCTCGCCGGGGACCCCGGTCTGGAGACCGGCGCTACAAACGGTCTGCAATTGGCACGAACTTGAGATTCCCAGGGCCAGTGTAAATCGCCGACGGGCGAATGATCTTCCCATCCTGGCGCTGCTCGATGACGTGCGCGGCCCAGCCGGCGGTTCGCGCCATCACGAAAATCGGCGTGAAGAGCTCAACGGGAATGCCCATGAGGTGATAGGCGACGGCTGAGAACCAGTCGAGGTTGGGGAACATGCGCTTGGCGTCGTGCATGGTGGTCTCAATGCGCTCGGCGATGGAGAAGAGGCGCCGGCCCTCGTCGTCCACGGCCAACTGGCGCGCCAGTTTTTTAATTACATCGCTGCGCGGATCGCTGATGGTGTAGACGGGATGGCCGAAGCCGATGACGACCTCGCGCTGATCGACGCGGCGGCGAATGTCTGCCTCGGCCTCATCGGGCGAGTGGTAGCGCTGCTGGATGACGAGGGCCACTTCGTTGGCGCCGCCGTGCTTGGGTCCCTTGAGGGCGCCGATAGCGCCGCAGATGCAGGAGTAGAGATCGGAGCCGGTGCCGGCGATGACGCGCGCGGTGAAGGTGGAGGCGTTGAACTCGTGCTCGGCGTAGAGGATGAGCGAGACCTGCATGGCGTGGGTCCACGCGGCACTGGGCGATTTACCGTGCAGCAAGTGGAGAAAATGCTCCGCGAGCGGTTCGCTGTCTGCGTCTGTCTCGATTCTTTTGCCGTGACGCGCATAATGGTGCCAATAGAGAAGCATGGACGGCTGCGAGGCCAGGAGCGCATCGGCGATATCGCGAGCCCCTGCTTCGTTGTGGTCGTTGGCCTCGGGCCGTATGCAGCCCAGGACAGAGACGCCGGTGCGCAGCACGTCCATGGGGTGCGCACCGGCGGGAAGTTGCTCGAGGGCGTGCTTCACTTCAGGCGGCAAACTGCGCAGGCCAAGCAAGCGCTTTTTGTATGCGGCCAGCTCTGCGGCGGTGGGCAGCTTGCCGTGGATGAGCAAGTGCGCCACCTCGGCAAATTCGCAGTGCTCCGCCAGGTCGGCGATGTCGTAGCCGCGATAGTGCAGGTCGTTGCCGCTTTGGCCGACGGTGCAGACGGCGGTGTTGCCCGCGGGCGTGCCCGAAAGCGCAACCGATTTCTTGGGCTTGAAGGCGGCGGGCACCTGGCTGGTTTCTTGAACACTCATTTCGACCCCCGGAGAGCACTAAATTAGCGGATGAATGCAGGGAACGTCTACTCGGGTTTCTTGCCCCTGGCGAATAGCTCGTCGAGCTTCTGTTCGTAGGCGTGGTAATCGAGATGTTTGTAGAGTTCGTCGCGGGTTTGCATCAGCGGCAGCACGGTTTTCTGCGTGCCTTCAGTGCGGATGGCTTCGTACACCTTGAGCGCGGCGGCATTCATGGCGCGATAGGCGGCGCAGCAATACAAGATGATGTCAACGCCCGCGGCGGCGAGCTCTTCGCGCGTGAACAGCGGCGTCTTGCCGAACTCGGTGATGTTGGCGAGGATGGGCACGCCAACGGCTTCGCGAAACTGCTTGTATTGGTCGAGCTCCGTGACGGCCTCGGCAAAGATCATATCGGCGCCGGCGGCCACGCAGGCTTGGGCGCGCTCGATGGCGCGCGAAAGACCTTCACTGGCGAGGGCGTCGGTACGGGCTATGAGAACGAACTGAGGGTCGGTGCGGGCGTCAACAGCAGCCTTAATGCGATCGACCATTTCTTCCGTAGGAACGAGTTCCTTGCCGGGACGGTGACCGCAGCGCTTGGCGCTCACCTGGTCTTCAATGTGCACGGCGGCCGCGCCGGCTTTGATCATCTGGCGAATTGTGCGTGCGATGTTAAAAGCTCCGCCCCAGCCGGTATCGATATCGACGAGCAATGGCAACGGGCAGGCGTCTGTGATGCGGCGGACGTCAGTGAGGACGTCCTCCATGGTGCTGATGCCCAGATCAGGAATGCCGAGCGAGTTGGCGGCCACGCCCCCACCGGAGAGATAAATGGCGCGAAAACCCGTGGCCTGGGCGAGCCGCGCCGCGTAGGCGTTGATGGCGCCCACCACCTGCAGCGGCTTTTCTGCCGCCAGCGCCGCGCGAAAGCGCGCGCCGGGCGTTTCGTGAATGGGAGTGTCCGCCATCGCCTTTCCTTGGCGCATCATAGCAGGACGGCCGCAAAGACGGCTTTCGCAAGTGGGCCGCGGGATGCGACAATCATCGCGTCGGAGCCGTTCCTTTTGATCCGGCCGATCGACAGCGGCAATCACTCCCACCCTTTTCCGCAAAGTGCGCGGAAAAGGATAGGGCACGGACGCAGTATTTCGCACGTTCACTGGATTTCGACGCCGGATCAAAGCAATAAAGGCTCTGCCCGGAGGAGAAGCATCGCATGAAACGCGTTTTGATGTGTACGGGTTTGCTTTTTGCCGCAACCACGCTTCTGGCCCAGCAGCCCCCGGCCAAGAAGCCGCCGCTCAGCCCACCGGCCACGGCAACGGCGGCCGTCAACGGCAAGACCATCACCATTACTTACAGCTCGCCCCGCGTGAAGGGCCGCGAGGGCAAGGTCTTTACAAGCGACGGCCTCATCAGCCACGATCCGCACTATCCTGTATGGCGCGCGGGTGCGAATGCGGCCACCACGCTCACGACCGATGGCGATATCATGCTCGGCGATCTGCACGTTCCCGCTGGGACGTATACGTTGTTCGTCGACATCTCTGATCCGGTGCATTGGGTGCTGATTGTGAGCAAGGCGACCGGCGAATGGGGACTGGCCTACGATCCCACGAAGGACCTGGGCAAGACGCCGATGATGACGTCGAAACCGCCGGCGATGTTGGAGGACCTGTCTTACATGGTGACCGACGGTGGCGGCGGCATGGGCACGCTGACGCTCGAGTGGGAAGACGTAAGCGCGTCAGTGAAGATCATGGCGCACTGAGGGCGGCTCCTTTTCGGGGTCTCCGGCATCAAAAGAGAAGGCGGCGTTTGCTGAAAAATTGCCGCCTTCTCGCTAGAATGGAAAGCAGTGGGAGATTCCTGCCGAAGAGGTAAAGAGCTTGCCCTTATATCCGTATCGCTGCAAGGAATGCGGCCATCGTTTTGAAAAAATCCAGAAATTCAGCGCCAAGCAGGAAACGGTGTGCCCGAAATGCGGCGGCGCACTGGAGCGCACGCTCACCGCGCCGGGCCTCAGCTTCAAGGGCGCGGGATGGTATGTGAACGACTACGCAGCCAAGGGCGGTTCCTCCGAGGGCAGCAGCTCCGCCTCAGAGTCCGCGCCGGCGGAAAAGAAGACCGGAACCGAGGCTAAAACCGAGTCCGACGCCAAAACCGAATCAAAGTCCGAGTCGAAGAGCGCAAGCGGCGGTGAGTCTGGCTCGTCTGGTACGTCGACCTCTGCACCTGCCGCGCCTTCCGGCACAGGGACCAAATGACGCTGAGGCGCGCCGCCATAGGATAATGGAGACCTTGCAGCGCAAGGCTCCGGCATGAATTCCAAACTCTCACACGAAACTGCAACGGCTCCTGGCAATGCTGGGTCGGCGCGCGCCTTTCCGTACATGGGCCGCACCTTGAAGAACGTGATCCGCAATTGCATGGCCGCGGTCGTTGTCGCGAAATGGGAAAGGGCGTAAATATGCCAGAGCACATCGGGATTGTCGCGTGCTCTGCGGAGGGCGCGGCGCTTTGCTACCGGACAATTTGCGCGGAAGGCGCGGAGATTCTGGGGTCGCATGCGCATCCTGAAATCACCATGCACACGCCGTCGTTCGCGGACTATATGGAGCGCATCGAGCGCGGCGACGGGCAGGGCGTGGGCGAGATGATGCTTGCGTCGGCGCAGATCCTGGCGCGGGCGGGAGCGGACTTCCTCATCTGTCCTGACAATACGATTCATCAGGCACTGCCTTTGATCGAGTCGCGGTCGCCGCTGCCGTGGCTGCACATCGCGGAGGTGGTTGCCGTGACGGCGGCCGAGCGCGGGTACCGGCGGCTGGCAATTACTGGCACGCGTTGGCTGGTCGAGAGCGAAGTCTATCCGGAGAAGCTTGCGGCACGCAGGATTGAATCTTTGCGCCCCAACGTCGAAGAGCGCGAAGAGATCAACCGCATCATTATGCGGGAGCTGACCTACGGCATCTTCAAGCCCGAAGCGGTCGCCGCGTTCCAGCGCATCATCGGTCGCATGAAGGCCGAGGGATGCGACGCGGTGGTGCTGGGCTGCACCGAGATTCCGCTCCTCATGAACGACGCAAACACGCCGCTGCCTACGCTCGACTCCACGCGCCTGCTGGCGCGCGCGGCGCTGCGCAGGGCCACGCGAGGCGCGGTGAGATTGGTTGCCCCATCCTAAACGCGCTTTTTGCGTTTAGGGTGGGAGTCGAGCCGTCCCCGAACCGCTACCATAGTTCGTGAAGATGCTTGTCGATCCCATTCCGTCGCCGGTGGAACACGCCGATTATGCTGCTCTCGAGTGGGAGCCGCTGCTCGCGCTGGTTGCAGGGTACGCCGCATCGCCGGTGGGCCGTGAGGCGATTCTTGTCTTGCAACCATCGACAGATGAGGAGTGGATCGGAAAGCAGCATCGGCTGGTGGGCGAGGTGCGGCTGCTGCTCGAAGAGCAGGTTTCGATTCCTCTCGGCGGTTTGCTCGATCCTACGCAATTGGCTGCCAAGGCACAGATTGAAGGCGCGGCGCTGGAGGCGGCGGAGCTGCAAAGCATGGCGCGGCTGGCCAACGACGTGGCCGCGTGGCAGGCGCTGCTGCGTGAGCCGCCCATGCGGCTGGTGGGCAAACTGCCAGGACTTTCGGAGCTGTCGGCGGCGCTGACGACGAGTTTGCGGCCGCTCGCGGAGTCGATCGAGCGCACGATTCAGCCCGACGGGTCGCTCGCCGACGATGCCTCGCCGGAGTTGAACCGCATCCGCCGCGAGCAGGAGCGCCAGCAGAGAGTGATTGAGGAAAGTCTGCGATCGGCGCTGCGGAAACTTGCAGTCGAAGGCGCGACGCAGGAAGAACTGATTACGATTCGCGGCGAGCGCTTCGTGATTCCGGTGCGCGCCGAGCTGAAGCGGCGCGTGACGGGCGTGATTCACGGAGCCAGCTCCTCGGGGCAGACGGTGTACGTGGAACCGCTCGAGACCATCGAGCAAAACAACGAGTTGGTGCGGCTCATCGAGGAGGAACAGGCGGAAATTCACCGCATTTTTGTCGCACTGACGCGGCAGGTGGCCGGGTACGCGCACAGTTTGGTCGAGGGCGCGCGCGTGCTGGCGCTGGTGGATAGCTTGCTGGCGCGGGCTCGCTTCGCGCGAAATTTCCACTGCGTTTCTCCTGGTTTTGGACGAGAGTTGCTTCAGGTTGAAGGTGGCCGTCACCCTTTGCTTGAGAAGCGATTGCGGGCAACGGGAGGGACCATTGTTCCGCTCGATCTGGAGCTGACGGCGGAAGAGCGGCAACTGATCATCAGCGGCCCGAACACCGGCGGCAAAACCGTGGCGCTGAAGACCACGGCGCTGCTGGCAATGATGGCGCAGGCGGGGATTCCGGTGCCGGCCACGGCCGCGAACTTTCCCGTGTTCACGGCGTTCCTGGCCGACATCGGCGATGCGCAGTCGATCGAGGCGGCGCTCTCGACATTTTCCGCGCACATCACGAATCTGGACCGGCTTGCGAGGCTGGCCGGCGCGCGCTCGCTGGTGCTCTTTGATGAATTGGGCGCGGCGACCGATCCCGAGGAGGGCGCGGCACTGGCGGTGGCCGTGGCAGCGTATTTTCTCTTGGCCGGAGCATGGACGCTGATCTCAACGCATCACACTTCGCTCAAGGTCTACGCGGCGAACACACCGGGCGTGCGCAACGCGGCCGCGGGCGTGGATGAGAAAACGCTGGTTCCGAACTACCAGTTTCATCTGGGCGTGCCGGGCGCTTCGGCGGGCATCCAGACGGCGGAACGGCTGGGGCTGAATGCGGCCATCATTGCGGCGGCGCGGGAACGGCTGGGATCGCAACAGGCCGACATTGCGCGCTTCCTCGACAAGCTTCATTCCGAATTGGCAGAACTGGAAGCAGACAAGAAAAAAACGCGCGAGGAGCAATACGCACTCAACCAGGAACGGAAGAAGCTGGAGCGCGAGGGCGAAGTGGAAGTGCACAATCGCGTTCGCGAGCTCGAGGGAAAACTGGCCTCGCTGATGAAGGAGTTCGAGTACCAGATGCGCGAGAATGTGCGCGCCGTCGAGGACCGCGTGGCGCAGCAGAAGTTGTCCAAAGAAGCGGAGCGGCGCATCCAGCGGCTCCGCCGCGAGTTCCAGGAGAGCTTTAACCAGACGGTTGTGGCGCATCGCACGGGCGCGGACCAGGGCGACGCCAACGCGCAGCCGCATGTGTTGCGGCACATCGCGCCAGGCGATCGCGTGCTCATCAAGTCGATGGGAAAAATCGGAATCGTGCAGCGCGAGGTGGAGAAGGATCTGTTTGAAGTGGCGCTGGGACCGATCAAGATGCGCGTGAAGAGAGACGAGCTTGCTGAAGCGTCAGGCGCGGCTGCAGCGAAAGCCGATCCACTCGGCGCCGCGCGAAAACAGATAGGCGTGCATGTCTCGCTGACCAGCGCCAACACGGACGAGATGCGGATGGAGATCAATCTGATCGGGCGCACCGTGGATGAGGCAACCGACGAGCTTGAAAAGTATCTCGACCGCGCATTTCTTGCCGGGCTGCCGAAAGTGCGCGTGATTCACGGTCACGGCGCTGGGATTTTGCGGCGCGGCGTGCGCGAGTTTTTGAAGAAACATCCCCATGTGGCGGGAATCGAAGAGGCTCCGCAAAACGAAGGCGGGCAGGGGGCTACGCTGGTGGAGTTGCGGCAGTGACCACTCACCATGACAGGAGCAATTCTCAGCTTGTCATCCTGAGCGGAGGCCGCGGAGCGGCCGCAGTCGAAGGATCTGCGGTTGCTTTCACTCCCGAGGCAGGGCATTGGCGGAATAGCCGTCCGTTGACGATAAGGTATGGGGGGAGACTCCAATGGCAAGGAAATCTAAGGACATGAGATTTGCAAATGAGTCCGAAGAGGCGGCGTGGTGGGAAGCGAACGAAAGTCGCTTGGCTAACGAATTTGAGAAGATCGCGGCCGGGGGTAGCATTGGTCCGGCGACTTTTGTCATCACCGGAGACTCAACGGTGGCCAGAATCCGGCTAGGCAAGAAGGATGTCGCCCTAGCGCGCACGCAGGCGAAGGAGCACGGAATGCAATGTCATGACTACCTCAAGTTGATTCTTCATGGGGTGCTGCGGAAGTCAGAGAGCGGAACTGAATCGGCCGCTCCGTAGAATTGGAATTTCGTGTCGCACCGACGGTGCAACGAAGAGCAACCGCAGATCCTTCGACTCCCTGCGCTATGCTTCGGTCGCTCAGGATGACAAAGGTTGGTTTGGGCTTGTGCTGTCCCAGGTCTCAAAATCGAGACTCGGGGCACCCCATTTTTTGTCGTCAGTTTGCTCCCCGAGGGTTGGGCTACCGGTCAAGTCCGTAAATTGAGTGACGCGAATAAGCAGCTTATGGTAGTTTGTCGGCATGAAACAGCGACTCTACACAACGAAACAGATGGGCGATGCATGCGAGATGTTGGTAGTAGCTGAATTGACCTTGGCCGGAGTTCCCGCGGTGAAGATGCCAGACAACTGGCCCGACTACGATGTTATTGCACTGCCGAAAAGCAACGTGGTTCCGCTGAAAATCTCAGTGAAATCCCGGACATTTAAGCACGGCAGAGATGCATATGTTGAGTACAACATCAACGATAGTAGCTTCGATTGGATGGCAATCGTTATACTCCCAAGTGACAAGGGTGAACCTGATAAACGTCGGGTATTCATTTTTCCAAAGACTATTTCTGATATTCGCTTCCGCCATAATGGTAGACCTGCAACTAAGTATTATGACTATATGAATGTACGGGTCGATGAGATTGCCAAAATTCTACCGGAATTTAGAGACAACTTTCGTCTTTCCGTGACAGGGATTACCACGTCAAGCTGAGCGCTCTACCGCCGTCGCCGGGTTGTGCGCCGACGCCGCCAACTCCGCTAGCCCCGCTGCCTCATCATGCCATCGCTTCGCGGCCCATGGGTTCGAACTTGAGCTGATTCGACTTACGGTCGACGTCGATTTTGACGTGCGCGCCGTGCAGGACTTCGCCGTCGAGGATTTTGATGGCCAACGGGTCCTGGACCATGCGCTGCAAGGCACGCTTGAGCGGACGCGCACCGTAGGCCATATCGGAGCCGGAGGCGAGGATCAACTGCCGCGCCGGTTCGGTGAGCTCGATCGAGATGGCGCGGTCTTCGAGCAGCTTGCGCACTTCGTTCAGGCGCAGGTCGAGAATCTTGCTCAACTGCGCGTTGCCCAGCGGGCGGAAGATGACGATGTCGTCCACGCGGTTGAGGAACTCAGGGCGGAAGTGCTCGCGCAACGTGCGCATCACGCTCTCGCCGGCCATGTCGAAATCGTGTTCGGTCTTGAGCGATTCGCCGGCAAGCATGGCCGCGCCCAGGTTCGAGGTCATGATGAGCACCGTGTTCTTGAAGTCGACGGTGCGGCCTTTGGAGTCGGTGAGCCGGCCGTCGTCCATCACCTGCAGAAGCACGTTGAAGACATCGGGGTGCGCCTTTTCGATTTCATCGAAGAGGATCACCGCGTAGGGCCGGCGATGGATGGCCTCGGTGAGCTGGCCGCCCTCGTCATAGCCCACGTAGCCGGGAGGCGCGCCGATCAAGCGAGCCACGGCATGTTTTTCCATGTACTCGCTCATGTCGATGCGCACCATGGCCTGCTCGTCGTCGAAGAGGAACTCGGCGAGCGCCCGGGCGGTTTCGGTTTTGCCCACTCCAGTCGGTCCCAGGAAGATGAATGAACCGATGGGGCGCTTCGGGTCGCTCAAGCCGGCGCGTGAGCGGCGAATGGCGTTTGCCACCACGCTGAGCGCGGCATCCTGGCCGATCACGCGCTCGCGCAGGCGGTCTTCCATCCGGACGAGCTTCTTCACCTCGCCCTCCAGCATGCGCGAAACGGGAATGCCGGTCCACTTGGAGACGATCTTGGCGATGTCCTCCTCGTCGACCTCGTCTTTCAACATGCGCGCTACGCCGGCCCCGTCTTTGCCGGTTCCGTCCTGCGCGGCGTTCAGCTTCTTTAACTCAGCTTCGAGTTTGGGTAGTTCGCCGTACTGGATCTGCGCGGCGCGCTCGAGTTGGCCCTTGCGGGTCTGCTCCTCGGCCTCCTGGCGCAGGGCGTCGATTTTCTTTTTCAATTCACCAATTTGGTTGATCGCCTCGCGTTCCTTGGTCCAACGCGCAGCGAGGGCAGTGATCTGCTCTGTGAGTTCGGCCACCTCACGCTCCACGGCTTCCCGGCGCTCGATGCTGTAGGGATCAGTTTCGCGCTTCAAAGCCGCACGTTCGATTTCGAGTGACGTCCTCTCACGCTCCAATTGGTCGAGCTCAGTCGGCTTTGATCCAATTTGAATTGCCAGTGATGCGGCTGCTTCGTCGACGAGATCGATGGCCTTGTCGGGCAAAAAGCGGTCGCTGATGTAGCGATGCGACAGTGTGGCTGCCGCGATGATGGCAGCGTCTTTGATTTTTACGCCGTGATGCTGTTCGTAGCGGTCTTTCAGGCCGCGCAGGATGGCGATGGTGTCTTCGACGTTTGGCTCGCCCACGTAGACGATCTGGAAACGGCGCTCGAGGGCCGCGTCCTTCTCGATGTACTTGCGGTACTCGTTGAGCGTGGTGGCGCCGATAGCACGCAGCTCGCCGCGCGCCAGAGCCGGCTTGAGCATGTTCGAGGCATCGATGGCGCCCTCGGCCGCTCCCGCGCCGACGATCGTGTGCAACTCGTCGATGAAAAGCACGATCTGCCCGTTCGTTTCTTCGATTTCTTTGAGCACCGCCTTGAGCCGGTCTTCGAACTCGCCGCGATATTTCGCGCCGGCCAACATCGATCCCAAGTCGAGCGAGATCACGCGCTTGTCGCGCAGGCTTTCGGGCACGTCGCCGGAGACGATGCGGCGGGCGAGACCCTCGACGATGGCGGTCTTGCCCACGCCGGGCTCGCCGATGAGCACAGGATTATTTTTTGTGCGGCGGCTGAGGACCTGAATCACGCGGCGAATTTCCTCGTCGCGGCCGATGACCGGATCGAGCTTGCCGCGGCGCGCGAGTTCAGTGAGGTCTTTCGCATACTTCTCGAGCGCCTGGAATTTTCCCTCGGGATTCTGGTCGGTGACGCGTTGCGAGCCGCGCACGGCCGTCAGCGCCTTGAGAATGGCGTCCTTGGTGGCGCCGAGCGCGACTAATGCAGCCTGCGCGGGATCGCTTTTGAGTCCGGCGATGCCCAGCAATAAATGCTCTGTCGACACGTACTCGTCTTTGAAGTTGGTGGCTTCGCGAAAGGCCTGCTCGAGGGCCTTGTTGAGCGACTGGCTCATGCCGGGCGGTGCGGCGGCACCGGCCACGCGAGGCAGTTTTTCCTCGATGCCGTGCAGGTCGCTTTCCAGGCGCTCCGTGGGCACACCGATCTTTTCGAGGACGGCGGGGATCACGCCCTCGCGGTCTTCAATGAGCGCCAGCAACAGGTGCACAGGCTGCAGCTCGGGATTGCCCAACTCGGCAGCGCGCGTCTGCGCCTGCTGGATCGCCTGCTGCGATTTCACGGTGAATTTGTCAAAACGAATGGCCATGGAAACCTCAGTGAATGAGTGAAAGTAGTGAAGAAGTGAATTGTGAGCCGTGAATCGCGGTTCGTGATTCGTGGTCAGTTGTTCGCGCCCGGCGCCGGCTCTTAACTGACAGCTCTAGCTTCATCCTGACGGGAGCGGGAGTCCAGATTGATTCTCAAATATCTGCGCGAGGGCTGGGACTTTGATCCCAACCACTTAACCTGTTTGATGAAACTATAGCACTGATGATTCATAAAATATGAGTGACTTGCGCTAACCATGCACAAATAGCGCCGCATTCTATTTAAAATCAATCGCTTATAGCGTGCAGGCATTTGATCTTAGGGCTCGACAGGTCTAAGCGCAGCGGTTTTGGCGGCTCATCTGCTGCCGCTCTGCCGTAACTGCGTCGGCCAGTTGACCACGACCGTAATGGGCTCGGGCCTGGCGTTGCCCTCAGGCGTGAGCATCAGGAACCGCTGGCCGTCGGGTGAAGGAAAATAGATGTTCCTCCAGTTCGTGATCGGGACCAGTGTGGCCTGAAAAAGGGGCTTGGGGATGCCAGCCTGGAATGACGCTCCATCCGTGTTGACCGGGACCGCCATCAACTGGTTGTCCGGCGTGAGATAAAACAGTTCCTTGCCGTCGCGCCGCCAAAAAGCCTCCAGTCCGCCTGAGGGCGAGATCTGCCACTTGCCGGTCTGCTGCGGAAAGGTCTGGACGTAGGTCTCCATTTTTCCGGTCTCGTTGGAGTCGTAGGCCACGAACCGGCCGTTGGGAGAGAAGCGGGCGCTGTGAGCGCCGTAGCTGCTGCCTTGTACCAATGCGAGGGGTTTGCGGTCGCCAAAGAGCGGCAATGCCCACAAGTCGGTTCCATTGGCGCCGCCTCCCGTGTCGTAAATGGCATAGCGGCCGTCGGCCGACACGTCGTCGAGGTACTTGTTCTGATCTTTCGATTGAAAGACCGGCTGCGCGCTTCCCAGGCCGTTCGCGGCCTGCTGGTAAATGTCGACCCGGCCGGCGCGATCCGATGAGAAGAAGACCTGGCTTCCATCCGCCGACCAGGCGGGGTCCAGGTCATCGGTGGGGTTGAAGGTAAGGCGCGAAGCGGTTCCGCGTTTCAGGTCATAGATCCAGATATCGCGGGCGCCATGCGGCCCTACGCCCACGGTGAGCCTCGAGCCATCGGGCGAAAGCGCCGGGTTCGTATAGAGATTGGGCTGGCCGACCGTGCCCAGCTTTTGACCGGTGCGACTGTACCAGGCCAGCAGGTTATTAGCCCCAACTGGAACGGCCTGATAAGCCAGCACGCCTGCCGCGGAAACTGAAAAGTACGCGTATGCCGAGCCTGTGTAAGACCCGACGTTCTGGGCCGCTGGAACAGCTGGCCCGGTAAAACGCAGGGCCCTGGCGTCGAATGGCCGCGCCATGAGCGTGCTCTGATCCATATAGAACACGTATCCAGGCGGAGCATAGAGCGCTTCGGAGCTGACAGGCCCCAGATCCTCCATCTGCTTTGAGTCCAATGAGCCGGCCTCGAGCGACAGTCCGTGGGAGATGGTCTCGACGTTTAGAAAAAGGAAGTGCCGGCCATCGGGAAGAAACTGCGGCTCGCTAAAAGCGGCCTCGTGCCGCGCCGGGTCGGGCGCGAGCACGAGCGCAGGCGCGCCCCCTGTATCGGGCACGCGGTAAAGGCTACCGTGGTTCGAAAAGAGGATCACGCCTTCGCGGCTCCAGGTTGCGGGAAAACCGCTCTTGTCACAAAGTGTCTGCGGCGCCCCGCCGGTAACCGCAATCTTTTCGAGTTTTCCGCCTGCACTAAACCCGATCTGCTGGCTGTCCGGCGACCAAAACGGCCCGCTGGCGCCTTCGGTTCCGGGAATCTGATGGGCCGTGAGACTGTCAAGCGGGCGCAACCAGAGAGCCTGGGGAGTGCTCGCTCCGGCTGCGGCGACGAAGACCAGATTGCGGCCGTCGGGTGAAAGGCCCATCTCGCCGCCCGCGAGGAGCTCCAGGTTTTCGGGTAGCGGGACGGCGAAGCGGACGACGTTGGGTTGTGGCTTCGGCTGAAGCAGGAGCCAGGCGGCGATGGCGGCACAAAGAACTGTGCACGCTCCGAGCGCCCAGGGCACGGCGCGGCGCAGGAACCGCTTCTTGCCGCTCTCTGCCAGGTGGGTTGCGGCGATTTCGCCGGATAGACCGGCCCCAGGGTCGCCGGCGAGCACCTCCTCGATGGCAATGCGCGCGTCGCCCATGGACTGCAGGCGCTGGCGCACATCCTTTTGCAGACAGCGGCGAAGCAGACGCTGGATGGGAACAGGTGTGGCTGCCGGCAGCGCGCTCCAGTCGGGTTCGTCTTTGAGGATCGCAGCCAGAACATCGGAGATGGTCTCGCCCTCGAAGGCTTTGTGGCCGGTGAGCATTTCATAGGCGACGCAGCCAAAGGCCCAGATGTCGGCCCTGCGATCCACTTGCTTGGCCTTGGCTTGCTCCGGCGCCATGTAGGCCGCCGTGCCCAGAAGCAGGCCAGCCTCGGTCATGGCCAGGCTCAACGTAGGAGAATTGGAGATGTCGGCCGATGCCTCATCCGGCGTCATCGCCTTGGCCAGGCCGAAATCGAGAACCTTCACCTGGCCCTGCGGCGTGATCTTGATGTTGGCTGGCTTCAGGTCGCGATGCACGATGCCGCGCTCGTGGGCGAATTCGAGCGCCTCGGCGATCTGGCGCAGGAGGGGCAGGGCCTCGTCGAGCAGGATTGGCCCCGCAGCGATGCGATCGGCGAGCGTAGGACCCTCCACCAGTTCCATGACCAGCGCTGGCGCGCCGCTTTCGGCGTCTTCCTCGATTCCGTAAATTGCCGCAATGCCGGGATGATTGAGCGAAGCCAGCAGTTGGGCCTCGCGCCTGACGCGCGCCAGGCGGATGGGATCGGCGGTGAAGACAGGCGGCAACAGCTTGATGGCCACTTCTCGGCCCAGCTTGGTGTCGGTCGCTTGCCATACCTCGCCCATGCCGCCCTTGCCGATCTTGGCGGTTACGCGATAGTGGGCGATCTTTGGATGCGAAGCGGACGCTGGGGCATTCGCGCTGTCTTCGGTGGCCTTGCTCGGGGCTTGCATGAAGGCTTCTCCTTGCGCAACGAATTGGTGGGCAGCAACGTCTGATCCCGCAGTAATTGGCTGGTGAAGCCTGCAAGCCAACAGAAAGCCCGGCCGTGCCCGGCGCGGTGCTTGAACTCATTTACTTGTCCGGTAAAAAGGGGAAGTCAAATGGCCCAGGAACGAAAACAGTAAGAATAAGCCGGCAAGGAGGGCAGGACCAGTTTCTTCCATTTCTGCCGCAGTTACAAGCGATTTCGGCGGGGTTGCCAACGAGCATGAGGTTACGCATGCAGTACCTCCGCGGGTGTAAGCGTCAGTGTCAGTACGGTGATGTCGTCTTCCTGGCCGAAGTCCTGCGCAGCGCGGGCGATTTGTTCCGCGGATTGGGTTGCGATAGCACGCGTGCGCTCGAAGCCGAAGAGTTCGCCTGAGGCGTTGCGGGCTTCGATGACTCCGTCGGAGACGAGCAGCATGGATTCGCCTTCGCGAAGCTGGAGGCGGGTGGTCTGGAACGCGATGTCGGGAAGCGCGCCCAGCGGTAAAGCGCCGTCGAGCGCCAGCTCCTTGCCGTTGATGTACGGCGGAATGTGCCCGGCGTTAGCCAGTTCGGCAGTTCCTTCGCGATCAATGCGCATGGCCATGCATGTGACCAATCCGCGGCCCTGCAGCCGTTCGTTGAGCAGGGCCAGGATTCTGGCCGGATCGGAGGTGAATTTGAATGCGGTGCGGATGGCGCCGACGATGAGCGCGGCGAGCATGCCGGCCTTCAGTCCCTTTCCCGCCACGTCGCCGACCACGATCAGTGTGCTTCCGTCGCGCGGGTCGGGCAAGACCTGGAAGAAATCGCCGCCCACTTCGCGCGAGGGCTGGTAGACGCTTTGGATGGCGAGGCCGGGAGTGGGCGGCAGCTTTTCCGGGATAAGGTATTGCTGAATCTCGCGTGCCGAGGCCATTTCGCCGTGCAGCTCTGCGCGTTCCTGGTTGGTGGTGCGCAACTGCTGCACGAGCAGGATGGTCATAGAGACCACGACGGCAGCGATGGCGATGGAGCGATACGGCTGAATCCTGAGGAACATGGACTCAACGTCGAGATTCAGAATGGGGAGCTGCACGATCATATAGACAAAATCCATCAGCATCCATACGAAGCAGACGATGGCAAGCGCAGTCTGTCCCCTGCGAAAGGATCGCAACGGCAAAAACGCGAACGGGGCGGCTATGGCGCCCACAAGGTTCGCGGCTATCTCGACGGTGGTCATCGTAGGCTGGACTTCAACGAACCAGCGAAGAGCCACGCTCGCGCGCAGTGGCAAAACCGCGGCCACCAAGAGTCCGACCTCAAAGAGGAAATTGATGCCCACGGCAATGCGAAAGAAGATGGGCACAGGCTTGCGATTCACTGCAAAGAAGAACAGGATGACGAAAATCGGCAGGTTTTGTCCCAGCGAGTACAACAGGAATTCCAGGTGCGAGGAGTAGTTGACCGACGCCGCGGCCATGAATTCGTTGATGCGGAGAGTGGCAAGGTCGAGCCACGTGAGGCTGATCCAGAGAATGTAGCGCTGGGTGCGGTCGAACCAATAGAGGGCCATGAAAAACAGGCCGGCGGAGGCGATAAGCGCGTAACAGGCCCAGGTGACCCACTGCGATTGCGTGCGCTCGTACACCTGGCTCCAGTAGGAATTGCGCTGGAGTTCGGCGTCTCCCAGCGAGAGACCGGGCAGTTGCTGTCTGGCATTGAGCTCAGGCGCGAAAGTCATGCGGACGGCGATGAGGACCGGGACACCGCGCTGAGAGAATTCGGCGTCGGCGTAGTCGACGACAAGACCGGCAGTGTGAGCGCCGGTGACGATGTTGCCGGAGGCGCCGATGCGGCGGCCGTTGGCGAAGACCTGCCACGCGAGATCGCCGGAGACCTGGAGTTGAGGATTGACTGCAGCTGCGAGCTGGAGAGGATCGAAGCGGCAACGCAGCCAGAAATAAGGTGTCGGGGTGGCGAGTGGCACCCACGTAGCCGCTGGCTGCCAGTCCGATTCGTCGAGATCGGGAGCAGCCCATCGCATGTCGTCACCTTGCTTCCAAACGCAACTTTGCGGCGCGATGCTGAGTGAAGATTGGGCGGCGATAGGCCAAGGCAAGAGCAGCAGAAGGAGAAATGTCTTACGCATGCAAGACCTCCGCTGGTGCAAGGCTCAGCGTCAGAACGGTGATGTCGTCTTCCTGCCCGAAGCCTTGAGCGGCGCGAGCGATCTGGTCGGCGGATTGGGTGGAAATTGAGGCGGTGCGATCGAAGCCGAAGAGCTCGCCCGAGGCGTTGCGCGCTTCCACCACGCCGTCGGAAAGGAAGGTGAGCCGGTCGCCGGGTTCAAGGGTAACGGACGTTTCGGCGTACGTGACGCCGGGGATCACGCCCAGCGGGAATCCGGACTCAGTGCCCAGTTCCATTCCATTGCGATAGGGAGCAAGATGGCCGGCGTTGGCAAGGATCAGCAGGCCGTCCGTCGAAACACGAGCCACGCAGCAGGTGACGAAGCCACCGTCGGTCGACGCGCTGAGCTGCTGATTGAGCCGCGCCAGAATCTGCGCGGGGTGCAGACTTTCCTGCGCCAACGAGCGCAGCGCGCCGACCACCTGCGAGCCGAGCATGGCGGCCTTCAGGCCTTTGCCGCTTACGTCGCCGATCACCACGAGCACCCCGCCGCCGGATTGCGGAAAGACCTGGTAGAAGTCGCCGCCTACTTCTCCTGCGGCCAGATAAGCCGCTTCAATGCGGAATTGCGGCGTGGCGGGCAATCGCAGAGGAACCAACTGCGCCTGGACCTGATGCGCGGATTCCATTTCGGCCGAGAGCCGCCGTTCTTCCTGCGCGGAGCGGGTAAAGCGCAGCATCAGCGCGAAACCAATAGACATCAGGTAGAGAACCGAAAACACGTCGTTCCAGTCCACGGTCACGATGTCGTTTGACCAGAATATGAGCTCGCCCCGGTTGCGTGACCAGCCCGCGAAGAAAATGGCTTGGCGAACCTCTTCGATGAAGATGCCAAGAGACATGAGGCAGACGGGGACGATGAGCAGGCGCGCGTCCCGATTGCCGGCCTTGAGCGAAAGCAAAACCCGGGCAATTATCAGCAAAAGCAGCAGCCCGAAGAATCCGGACATGATGGCTCGTCCGGCTGGTAGAGAGATCACGCCGTGATAACCGAGCGAGTTGCCGGTGATGGCAACGGCGTCAAACAAAACCGCTGTCCACAGCATCCAATCGCGACGCGCTTCGACGAATCCCCAGAGAAAGAGAAGTTCCGCCAGATAAAAGGGAAACAAGAAAAACAGGTAGTCACTCTCCACGTATGTGACGCTGCCCTGGCGAAGGGTTACGGTAATGTTCAGCACGTGGAGAAACACCGTGCCGATGGCCCAAACGGCAAACCACGCGTACTCGGTGTTGCGCCGGTCGAGCAAGTAGAGTCCCAGGCCAAAGCATCCGAGTACTAGCGTAAGGAGATCGACGGCGAGCGTAGAAAGGTCGCCGGCGAACGAATTGTCGAACGCTACGCGCCGGCCGGCCTGGAGCAGGGCCAGCGAGCCCGCAACAGGATGAGAATGGAACCCGCCGCCCGAGTAGCTCGATGATGCGGCGCTCTTCCACACGCGCACGGCGATCTCGACCGAATGGCCGTTTAACGCGGGCGGCAGGGGGAAGGCATTGGCCGTAAGCTGCATGCTCCAGCTGGGTTTGGGGCGCATGATGCCGTTGGCGCCGATGAGCTGCCCGTCGACGTAGACTTCGGCGGCGCTGTTGACGTGGCCGATGTTGATCGCCAGCGGTTCGGTGGTGGCGGGCAGCTTGAGGCGCAGCCGGTACCAGGCATAGCCCGTGTACCCGCGATACCCCTGGGCCGACCAGAACTCGTCGGTACTCAGCAGCGACCAGGAAGAGTCGTCGAAGTTGGGCGAAGCCCACGCGGGATCATCGCCGGTGTGAAAGCGCCAGGCGGCGTTGATGGTCACGGGGGCGGCCGCCGCGGAGACGTCGGCGAACTGGCCACAGGCAGCCCTCGCGCAAAGTAGCACGAAAAACATCGCGATCGCTTTGCGCATGGTCCTCCTCGTGCACAACTTTTGAACCCGTGAAGCGGTTATGCCTGGGTCAGAGCCGGAGCCGTCAGTTGCGTCATGGATTTTTCGCCCATCGCCAGCCGGGTCAGGGTCAGCACCGTAATGTCGTCGTCCTGGCCGAAGTTAACCGCTGCGTCGCTGGCCTGGTCGGCGCTGGGGAAGGTGGAGAAGAGCGCGTCGAGGCGTTCGAAGCTGAAGATTTCGCCTTTGGCGTTGCGGGCTTCAAGCAGGCCATCGGTGTAGAGGGCAAGGTGGTCGCCTTCGCGAAGCACTAAAGCGGATTCCTGATAGGTTTCGCCGGGTACGACGCCGAGCGGAAGCGATCCCGGCAGCGCAATTTCGCGTTTATTCACGAGAGGCGCAGGATGACCGGCGCTCGCGACCGCGCAGTGGCCGTCTGGATCGAGACGCAGGACGAGGCAGGTGGCGAACCCGCCCTGGAGTCGTCCGCAGAGGCGCGAATTGAGCTCGGCAAGGACTTCGGCAGGATGCGGCAGGAAGCGCGCCACGGTGCGCACGGCGCCCACGATGAGTGAGACCGTCATGGCGGCGCGCAGTCCTTTGCCGCTGACGTCACCCAGCAGGATCAGAGTGGATCCGGTGTAACTGCCATCGAGGGGAATGATCTGGAAGAAATCGCCGCCCACTTCCTGTGCGGGGCGATAGGCGCTGGTGACGGCGAAGCCGGCGACCTCGGGCAGGGCTTCCGGGATGAGCACCTGTTGCAGCTCGCGCGCGCTCTTCAGTTCCTGCTCCAGCGCGCCCTGGCGGCGCAGAGTGCCCTGCATGTAGCGATAGACGGCGTAGACGATTGCGATCAGCAACAGCGAATCGGTGACGGTTTGCGGGGCGAAGGCGTTGCCGTTCAAAAAGAACAGGGGCTGGGCGATCGTGTCGCCGATCGTCCAGTGGGTAAATCGGCTGCCCTGCTCCACGGCGATGCGCAAGGAAAACAACGATTCCGTAAGCAAGGCAGTGATGGCGACCAGCCAGCGCGCGGAATCGAGACGTTTGCGAATCCCGAAAGCCAGCAGTACCCATGGATACATCTGGGTGAGCATGAAGATGGCCGTCAGCACGCCATCGGCGAGCTGTGCCCACGACGCAAGCATCGGATTGCTCCAGTCGAAGAGAGTTAGCAAGCCGTCGAGCGATGAGACCCCAATATTGACAATCGCCAGCATCCGCGTGGCGCGCGCAAGGCGGGGATTGCCGTCGAGTTGGAGTAAATAGAGGAGCAGGAACCAGAGGCCGATGTCCTTCAGGCTGAGCACCGGCTGCAGCCAGCCGAGCGCGATATTGTATGAGAGCGGAAGGCGCAGGCCGACGAGGAACAGGCTAAAGAAAGGCGCGCTGCTGAATGTAGCCATGGCCAGGAGCACGTGTTGCGAGCGGTCGCGCAGCCAGGCCGCCAGGCTGAGCAGCATCACCAGGGCATAGAGCGACTGCAGGCCGAAGAAGTATTGACGGCTGCGCAGCCAGTTGTAGTCGAGCGTAGCCTTCTCTTCGGTTATGGCGCTGAGGCTGCCCACGGACGGCGTGTAAGTCAAGCCGCCCTGCAGGCCGGAATCGAAGGAACTGAGCGGCAATTTCCAGACACGGATGGCCAGAACGCCATCGCGGGCCGGGCCCAGGTGACCAATCTGCGGGGCCTGCGTGTAAGGAAACGAGGGGTCGGGAGGCATGTTGCCGTTATGGCTTACGATCCGGCCGTTCCAGTAGACCTCGTAGATGTCGTCGACGTGGCGGGTGAGGAAGTAGAGGTCGGGAGACGCGCCGGGAGCGGTGGTCAGGCTCAAGTGCTTGCGATACCAGGCGTAACCGGTGTAGGAGCGATGGCTCTGCTCACCCCAGGTTTTTTCGGCACTAATCTGTTCCCAGCCGAACGTGCCAGTGGCATCCGGTGTTTGCGGCATCGCGTACGACGGATCGTCGCCGAGGTGGAACTGCCAGGGACCGTCGAGAGGCGCAGTTCCTTTGCCGAGGCCGTCGATCTTGAGAACGGGCGCAGACGATTGCGC
>JBEKGH010000051.1:0-29169 GCA_050012895.1 Occallatibacter sp. | reverse complement strand
CTCCCATTCATCAGCATCGGGTCCCAACAGGCACCGAGCCCGCAGCGGCTCAATTCGAGTGCGTATAGAAGCCCGAGATGAATCTCTCCGAGAAGTTCCTGCCAACTGCCGACAAAAAACTTCCCAACAAAGGAAAAAACAAAAACATACTTGACACAACCAGCCGTCTCATAGAAGCCGGCCAGGAGACCGGCGGTACAAGTTCTCGTCGCGTGCGCTACAGGTTCTTGCCGCGAGTGAGAAGTGCATTCTACTTCTGCTCTTCGCCCACCCGTAAAACCGCCAGAAACGCTTCCTGCGGAATGTCCACCTTTCCGATCCGCTTCATGCGCTTCTTGCCTTCTTTCTGTTTCTCCAGCAGTTTGCGTTTGCGCGTAATGTCGCCGCCGTAGCACTTGGCGAGCACGTTCTTGCGCAGTGCGGCTATGGTCTCGCGGGAGATGATTTTGGCGCCGATCGCGGCCTGGATGGCCACTTCGAACTGCTGCCGCGGGATCAGCTCGCGCATTTTGGAAACCAGCGCGCGGCCCCGCTCGTAGGCGTGCTCCTTGTGCACGATGATAGAAAGCGCGTCCACGGGCTCGCCGGCAATCAGGATGTCGAGCTTCACCATCGGCGACTCCCACTCCCCGGCCAACTGGTAATCCAGCGATGCGTACCCGCGCGAAATCGATTTCAGCCGGTCATAAAAATCCAGCACGATCTCGTTGAGCGGCAGCTCGTAGCTCAGCATCACGCGCGTCGGTGTCACGTACTCAAAGTTGCTCTGGCGCCCGCGCTTCTCCTCCACCAGCTTCAGAATCCCGCCCACGTACTCCTCGTTGGTCAGGATCTTGGCGGCAATCACCGGCTCGCGGATGCTGTCGATGCTCTGCGGCTCGGGCCAGCGCGACGGGTTGTCGACCTCGATCTCGCTGCCGTCGGTCAGCGTAATGTGGTAGCGCACGCTCGGCGCCGTGGTGATCAGGTCCAGCTCGTACTCGCGCTCCAGCCGCTCCTGAATGATCTCCATGTGCAGCAGGCCCAGAAACCCGCAGCGGAACCCAAAGCCCAGCGCCACCGAGCTCTCCGGCTCGAAGAAGAATGACGAATCATTCAGACGCAGTTTTTCGAGCGCGTCGCGCAGCAGCGTGTGTTCGTGGGAGTCTACGGTGTAGAGCCCGGAAAAGACCATGGGCTTGATGTCTTCAAATCCGGGCAATTGCGCCGCGGCCGGGTGCGCATCGTCGGTCACCGTATCGCCGATCTTGGTGTCACCTACATTCTTGATCGTGGCCGCAAAAAATCCCACCTCGCCCGCGGAAAGCTCGCCGATCTCCACGGGCTTCGGCATCAGCACGCCCATGGACTCGACTTCGAATGATTTGCCATTCGACATCATCCGGATGCGCTGCCCCTTGCGAATGGATCCCTGCATCACGCGCACCAGCACGATCACGCCGCGGTAGGCGTCGAACCACGAGTCGAAGATCAATGCCTGCAGCGGAGCCTCAGGATCGCCGGTAGGAGGCGGAAGCCGATGCACGACCGCTTCCAGCACCTCTTCGACGCCCTGTCCGGTCTTGGCGCTCACCGGGAGCGCGTCGGTCGCGTCCAGTCCCACGGCCTTCTCAATGGCTTCCTGGGTTTGCAGGACGTCGGCGGACGGCAGATCGATCTTGTTGATCACGGGGATGATTTCGAGGCCGTGATGGATGGCCAGGTAAGCATTGGCCAGGGTCTGCGCCTCCACGCCCTGGGTAGCGTCCACCACCAGCAGTGCGCCCTCGCACGAGGACAGCGACCGCGACACCTCGTAGCTGAAATCCACGTGCCCCGGGGTGTCGATCAGGTTGAGCTGGTAGGTATTGCCGTCGCGCGCCTTGTACATCATGCGCACGGCATGCGCCTTGATGGTGATGCCGCGCTCCCGCTCCAGGTCCATGTCGTCCAGGATCTGGGCCTGCATCTCTCGGCCCGTGACCGAGCCGGTCAGTTCCAATAGCCTATCGCTCAGCGTCGACTTGCCGTGGTCGATGTGTGCGATGATGGCGAAATTGCGGATAAATTTTGAATTCATGAGGCGATCAATCGGCGCAATAGGAGAACAGACCCTAGAATATCAGCGCACGTTCGCCGCGAGGCTTTCTCCGGTGGTGTCCTATTAATGCGTTGCTATCGGGAGGGGTCAGAGATTAAGAGGAATTGCGATCTTCGAAATAGTCTTCAGTCGAAAGCGCACCTCAGTCAAGTCTTCCTCAACCTCTGGAAGGGGAACGTCGCAATGCGCTTGATTCTGCGGCTCCGGTGTGTGCAGCACGTCCAAGGTCGGAATTAACCGGACTTCCCCGACGTTCATCTCTATAATGGCGTTATCTCGGGGGTTTCTTCCTCTCGCTCTCGTTTGTTCTGGCCGCGCATATTTAGACCAATCAACAGACATACCGCCATCGTGCGCCGTAAACACACCGGGCCCGGGCAGACCGTTGACCATACGGTTTTTGTGGGCCCGCATAAATACCGAATCGTGATCCGGCACGGGCTCGTTAGGGAACCCTAATTCTTGCTCAGCCAAGTAACAATCCCCAGATTCCAGACTTTCGGATCAAGGTTTCCCTTAATCCTGCCGCCTCCTTCACTTTCTCCGTAGAACGTGGCGAGGGCATCGCCATCTGGAACGTTGACCAACAATGCCCAAGCGGGCTGTAGCCAATGCAAATCAGCGCTGCCTTTGGGGCCAGGAGTAATGCTCGGCACTGGGGGGAAATATCCACAGCGCTTCTTTGTTTCGCGAGAATGAGCGCGGAGGAACTTCTCTGCCCGATTGAAAGCGGATCTTAAAATGGTAGGTTCTTCGTTATCGAAATTATCGCTGACCAATTCGCGAGTCATCTCGATTACCGCTTCCAAAGGAACATCTTCTTCAGGAGGCGACGTGTTCTGCTTCCAAGAAGTCTCCTCTTCTACAAATCTCCAGGCATCTAGTGCGGATGCTAGCGATGACATAAACTCTCTCCATGCGCCTAGTAAAAGGCTTTGACATCCAAAACTCTTAGCCCTGCATCTTCCATCATCTTCCGTAGGGCCTTTTCCTTTTTCACTGCTCGATCCAAGACACCCATTAACTTCGCAATGTCATTGGTATCTAGCGCGTAGTACGTGTCGAATTTTCGAGAATGCTTGTCGCGCTGTGTGATCTTTAGCATGTGAATGACGAGACCCGCATCTGGCTTTTCCGATACATCAACGTGAAAGATAGGGCGGAAATCAGTCATCACCCTAGCGGTCTCAAAAATCTTCTCGTGCTCAGTGAGAATCTCACCAGCTTTTGCCGTTGTTCCGAGTATTCCCTCAAGTGAGAGCGCGTGCAATAAGAACTGCCTTAGACGGCCCCACTCTTCTTCCTCTTTCCCTTCTGAGAAGGTCTTCGCGTGGACTAACGCTGGCTTCACGGGGCCGTCCAAGAAGGTTTCGAATGGCTTCTGTGGCTCCCCAGCTCTGTAAACGTTGATTAGGACTTCGACAATGCTGTAAATCAACGCCGGAGACAAGGCGCAGGTGGGCACAATGGACTTTGCCAGTTCGGGGCCATTGAATTGGGCCTTCGCCCCTTCTAAGGCCGAGGAGAACTTCGTCACCTCTTCAGTTGGCAATTCCAACCACTTCTTCAATACAGCTATGTGACCGGGAGGAACCGTCAAAGACATGGCTACCTAAATTTAAGGGTATTGGGAAGAGGAAGTCAACAATTCGTTGATTATAAAAGGGGTGTTGCATCAAATCAGGAACAAATCGACGACCATGGCTTATCATCGGCATAGTGCATAAAGTGATCCCAACGAGACCGCGCCGGACCTGCTTATGCATGCGCGGCGCACTCCTGGCGTCGGCCTGCATCCTGCTCCTGCTGGCGCTCGCCGGCTGCACGCCGACCGACACTGCCGTGGGGCCATCCAGCCAGCCCGCGCAGGCCACCGCGCCGCCGCTTCAGGCTCCGGTTGCCCCGCAACCCGCTGCGCCGGCTGCACCCAGGCTCACCGCCGAGCAGCAACGCGCGCGCCAGCTCATCGCGCAGGTTGAAGCCGCGTACGCCGCCGGCGACGCCGACTACCGCAAGGGCATGCTCGCCGAGGCGAAGATACAGTTTGACCGCGCCGTCGATCTGATGCTTTCGAGCGGCCTCGACATCAAGGCCGACCCGCAGTTGCAGGACGAGTTCGACAAGATCGTCGACCAGGTCAACGGCCTCGAGATGGAGGCCCTCAAGCAGGGCAACGGCTTCGTGCCCAAAGAGGAGATCACGCCTGCCGAAGCCGCCAGCGACGTCACCTTTGCCGTCGATCCCAACCTGGTGGCCAAGGCCAAGGCCGACCTGGCCACCACCAAATCCGACTTGCCGCTGGTGTCGAATGAATACGTGGCCGCCTTCATCAACTTTTTCGCCTATACGCAGAAGGGCCACAACACGCTGGAGCATTCCTTTGAGCGCTCCGGCCGCTACAAAATGATGATCCAGCGCGTACTGGCCGAAGAAGGCGTGCCGCAGGACCTGATCTACCTGGCCGTGGCCGAATCGGGCTTCCAGCCTAAGGCGATCGATCGCAAATCCAAGGCCGGCGGCATGTGGCAATTCATGCCCGGCCCCTACTATGGCCTTACTCGCAATGCCTACGTCGATGAGCGCTTCGATCCGGAGAAATCCACACGCGCCTATGCCCGCTACATGAAATTCATCTATAGCGAACTAGGCGACTGGTACCTGGCCATGGCTGCCTACGACCATGGCGCGGGCAACATCCAGCGCGAGGTTCAGAAGACCGGCTACGCCGACTTCTGGGAGCTCTACAAGCGCAATGAGCTGCCCCGCGAAACCCAAAACTACGTGCCCGAAATCCTGGCAGCCATCATCATTGCCAACCATCCCCAGCAGTACGGATTCGACGACGTCACCCTCGATCCTCCGGTCCTGACCGATACCGTCACCATCGACTACTCCATCGATCTCCGGCTGGTTTCTGACCTGGTAGGCGCTCCGGTCGACGAGATTGAGGCGCTGAACCCGAGCCTGCTGCGCAGCGTTACGCCGCCCGAAGCGTCCTTCGATCTGCACTTGCCGGCCGGTACGGCCACGCTCTTTGCGCAGCGCGCCGCCCTCATTCCCGAGGCCCGCCGCAACTCCTGGCGCTACCATCCCGTCGCGGCCGGAGACACGCTGGCCTCTGTGGCGCAGGAATATCGTGTTTCCGTGGCCGAACTGGCCTCGGCCAACCAGCTCACCGCGAGCCGAAACGGCCAAACTCTCGCGGGCGGCCCAAGTCTCGCGGGCATAGAAGCGCTCGTCGTTCCCGTGCCCCTTGCCGCCGAACCCCTGGCGCGCACCCGGCTGTACACGGTCCGCCGCGGCGATACCCTGGTCACCATCGCCGACCGTTTCGGCGTTTCATTGAGCCAGCTACGCCGCTGGAACGGCATCCCCTCCGGCATCCGGGTGGACCCCGGCCGCCGCCTGCGCGTAGCAGAGCCCGCGCTCGTGCGTACCTCCTCGACCCACCGCCGCGGGAGCTCCACCACGCAGCCCGCCAGTTCCGCGCCGAAACCGTCCCATCCCCAGGCCTCGCACCCTCCCGCCCACGCCACCAGCAGCGCTACGCACAAGTCCGCTCGTCACGCCAAGCCAGCGCATCAGTAAGAAAAACTGTCGCAAAACCCATTCCCCACTTGTGTTTCTCTTGTCTTTATGTGCAAGCTAAAGTTACAATCGCTTGCGCAAGCAAGATGGCACCATCTGCTGCGCGAAATGCAAACGAAATCATGAGCAGCGGCAAGCCGCTGGAGGCAATGGGATGGATGAAGTGTTCAGGATGTACGCAATGAGTGACGGCGACCCCTTTGGGAAGCCGGGTGACCTGGACCGCGGTCAGGTCGAAGCCTTTGCCGACGAGGAAGATGATTTGGAAACCGCCGGCATCCTCACCTCCTCAGACGATGATGAGGTGGTCGCCGAAGAGACCGTGGTAGCGATCGCCGCAATACCGGCGGCAAAGCCCGCCAAGAAGGCGGCGAAAAAGGCCAAGAAGGCTGCCAAAAAGGCGGCCAAGAAAGCTGCGAAGAAGGCGCCGGCCAAGAAGGCTGTTAAGAAGGCAGCCAAGAAGGCTCCCGCCAAGAAGGCAGCGAAGAAAGCGGCCCCGGCCAAGAAAGCCGCCAAGAAGACAACCAAGAAAGCCGCCAAAAAGGCAGCCAAGAAGGCTCCTGCCAAGAAGGTAGCGAAGAAGGCCGGCAAGAAGGCCAAGAAGGCTGCGAAGAAGGCCGCGAAGAAGAAGTCGAAGAAGTAGCCTCGGCGCCTCCTGTGCAATCCCCCCTGGCGCAGGGCTCGACGTGTCGCGTGCGAAAGGCCGTTTTGCCGCCTCGCGCCATAAAAATTAAATGGCCCGGTTCATCGCCGGGCCTTTTCTTGTGCGCAATTCATTTGGCCGGGTCGCTCAGTCCGCCGTGAGCTGCGTGAAGTGGCCTCGCTGATGGTTCAGGTAATCCTCAATCAGGAAGCGCAGCGTCACCGGCGCGTCGTCGCCCACCACGCACTTCGCTTCCAGCCGTTCCTCGGGGACCCTGTCCACCACGGCCACGAGAATCTCATGCTCCGCTTGCCACCAGCGCAGTAATGTCTCCCAGGACTCGTCTGCGTACCCGTGGACCGCGACCCAGGCGTCCTGCGCATATCCGGGGCCGGCGTACTGCCCATCGATCGCTGCCCTCACGAATCGCTGGCGATTGTTTGCCGCTGAATCGAGCAGATGGCCAACGATTTGTTTCCGCGTCCACCGGCCCGCTCGCCATGGCGTCTCGGCAAGCGCAGGCGAAAGCGCCAGCAAGGCGCCCCGCAGGCGCTCCAACTCCGCGCGGAACTCTCGCGCAGTCTCTGTCGGCATCGAACTCTCCTCGAAATGAATGCGGCGCGGCCTCCGCGCTACGGCAGCGCTGCCAGCACGTCCGAGGCTGCGTTGGCCGGCGTCACCTTGACCCACTCCTTGGCGATCTTGCCCTGCGGATCGATCAGGAAGGTGTTGCGCTGCGCAATCGTCATGGGGCCAAACGCGCCCTGCGACCCATACGCGCTTACCACCTTGTGATCGGGGTCGGCGAGCAGATGGAAAGTCAGGCTATCCTTGGTGCAGAACTGCTTGTGGCTGTCGACGGTATCCACGCTCACGCCCAGAATCACAGCATTCTTGGCATCGAACTGCGGCAGTGCGTCCTGGAACTTGTGCGCTTCGATGGTGCAGCCGGTGGTCATGTCCTTGGGGTAGAAGTAAAGCACCACCCACTTGCCCCGGTATTGTTCGAGCGAGATGGGCGAGCCGTCCTGCGAGGGCAGGGTGAAGGTGGGCGCTTCCTGTCCCACGGCAGGCATGACCTCATCGGCCGCGCGGGCTGTGAAAAGGGGTATCGCGGACACCACGGCGACAATCGCCACGACAAGCGAGAGGAGAAGATACTTATTCACGAGAAACCTCCTGGGATAAGGGATCAGGTTTCAGGTGTCAGGGGTCAGAAAATACGTCGCTGCGGGGAAACCGTTCCTGAACCCTGAAACCTGAACCCTGACACCTGTATATCACCGCCGCGCGGCCACAATGGCAATGCCCGTCTTGCTGGCGTGCTCGAGCAGTGCGTCGCGGTCGAATAAAAGAGTGCGTCCGGCTTCGATCGACAGGCAACTCGCCCCGGCGCGGAGCATCGTCTCCACCGTCGACAACCCGATTACCGGCACGTCGAACCTCATGTCCTGCTTGGGTTTAGCCACCTTGACGACGGTCAATCGGCGTTCGAGTGTTGACGCTTCCGCATCGAGGGTCGCCATCAGCCGCCCCGCCCGCTCGATAGTCGCGTCGGTGCCCTCCATGGCTTCCACGGCCACGCACGCCTGTGCCGCCACCACCACCGTCTGCCCGATGTCGAACCCGGCCAGCGCCTGCGCCACGCTCAGGCCGTATTCGATGTTCTTGCACTCGTCCTCATCCGGCGCGCGCTCGGTCAGCACGCCCTCTTCGGCCAGCAGCGGCTCGAGAAACGAGGTCGAGCTGATCAGTTCGATGCCTTCATCGCCGAGCACCTTGGCCACCGCGCCCAGCAGTGCGTCGGTCGATCGCGTGCGAAGATTCAGGAGCAGCTTGGCCAGCCGCCAATCGGGCCGGATGCTCGAGAAAATTTGCTTGTGCTTCACCTGGCCCGCCATCACGGCCTTCTCGATGCCTTCTTTCTTGAAGGTTTCGATCAGCCGCGAAAGCTCGCCCAGCGAGAGCCAGTGCACGGTCACGCCTGCGTCGGCCTCGGCGCGGCTGTCGATCTCCGGATCGGTCTCTTCCTTGATGGCCGCGACGACAACAGTGAGGCCTTCAGCCCGCGCCGCGTCCAGCAGCAGGAAAGGGAAGCGGCCGTTGCCGGCAATGAGGCCGAGTTTCATGATTACTTGATCACTCCGCGCTCGCTGCGCTCGATGAACCGCACCAGCAGGGCTACGTCTTCGCCTTCAACATCCGTACCAATCAGCGCGTGCATCTTTTCGAGCGCCTGCGTGGTGTTCAGCTTGGCCGCGAGCAGGTACCGGAAGGCCTTCTGCAGGCGCTGCAGCCGCTCCGGCGAAAAGCCCTTCCGCTCCAGGCCAATTTTGTTAATGCCGAATGCCTTATTCTCGCGCCGCGCCGAAGTAAGCGAAAACGGCAGCACATCCTGCGTGACGATTGTGCCGCCGCCAATAAACGCATGTGCTCCCAAAACGCAGTGCTGGTGCACCGGGCAAAACGCGCCCAGCGTCACATCGTCCTCAATGATGACGTGGCCGGCCAGTGTGGCCGAGTTCGCCAGAATGCAGCGGCTGCCCACCAGGCTGTCGTGGCCGACGTGCGCGTAGGCCATCAGCAGGTTGCCGGAGCCCAGCCGCGTCATGCCGCCGCCGCCCGCCGTGCCGCGGCTGATGGTGACGCACTCGCGAATGGTGTTGCCGTCGCCGATCACGGTCTCAGTGGGCTCGCCCTTGTACTTCAGGTCCTGCGGCGCCACTCCGATGGAGCAAAAGGGATAGAACGTGTTGCGCGCCCCGATGCGCGTGCGTCCGTCGATCACCACATGCGAAATGAGCGTGCACTCCTCGCCCAGTTCCACCTCCGGCCCGATGGTGCAATAGGGCCCGATGGTCGACGACGCCGGGATCCGCGCGCCTTCTGCGATCACCGCGCTGGGATGGATGCTCACACTGTCTCCGATGCGGGGGCTGCCTCGGAAGAACCCGCTTCCGCCTTCGAGTCCTGTTTCGAGTCAAGTTTCGCTTCCGGGGCCCGCGGCACGATCATGCAGGTCAGCGTAGCTTCGCAGGCCAGCTTGCCGTCGACGTACGCCTTGCCTTCCATCTTGCCGAAACGCGGGCGGAAGCTCACCACTCCCACTTCAATGCGAAGCTGATCGCCCGGCGTCACCGAGCGGCGGAACTTGGCGCCGTCGATGCCGGTAAAGACAGCCAGCTTCGAGTGCCGGTCCTCCATCTCCGACAGCATCAGCACCGCCCCGGCCTGCGCCATCGCTTCAACGATCAGTACGCCGGGCATGAGCGGATGGCCGGGGAAATGGCCCTGGAAAAACGGCTCGTTCATGGTCACGTTCTTGATGGCGACCACGCGCTTTCCGCGCTCGAACTCAACAATGCGGTCGATCAGGAGAAAAGGGTAGCGGTGGGGCAGGAAATCCATGATTTCCTGGATGGTCATGGTCATTCTGCGACTCCTAGGGAACGGTTCTTTTGGCTGCTAAGTGCTCGTTCGGATTATAAATAAGCGCGCGCGGCAGTTTCCCAAAGCTTCGGCGGGGTTCCGGGATCGCCGGCCGTGCACAGAGCAATCGCACGAATTGAATTCGCCGACGAATCGTGCGCCGATTGGCATCGCGCCGTAGGCGCAATGGTTGTTAGCCCCGCGCTTCAGCGTGGGGACCGCGAGCCAAGGAAGGTGCGAGCCCCGTCGGGGCGGCGCGCGCCGGACAAATTCGTTCTTCACTGCTCACCGGGTTAATTGGTATAGTTTCGCTAGTGTCCTGAGTCAGAAGTTCGCATCACAATGAAATTGTCATCCTGAGCGAAGTTTGCCGCGCTTTTTGCGGCAAACGGAGTCGAAGGACCTGCATTTCGGGGATTCGATTTATGGCACGAACTTCAGACTCGGGACACTAGCTCGATTCCCCTTCCCCGCAATCGATCGGACAGATCCATGGCGCACGACGTCTTCATCAGCCATTCCGCGAAGGACAAGGCCACCGCCGACGCCGTCTGCGCCATGCTGGAGAGCGAAGGCATCCGCTGCTGGATCGCTCCGCGCGACGTGCTCGCGAGCCGCGAATATGGCGAAGCCATCATTGACGCCATCGAAGAATGCCGGATCATGGTGCTGGTTTTTACGGCCAACGCCAATGCCTCGCCGCAGATCCGCAGGGAGATCGAACGGGCCGTCAATCATGGCGTCGCCATCCTGCCGTTGCGCATGGAGGACGTGCTTCCCGGCAAGTCTCTCGAGTACTTCATCGGAAACGTGCACTGGCTCGACGCTTTGACGCCGCCATTCGAGACCCATCTCAAGAATCTCGCCGGGACGATCAAGATCCTGCTCGCGCGCCCGGAGCCAGGCGGGCCACCACCCATGCCGCAGGAAGTGAGATTGCCGGCGAGCGGCGGTTTCAGCTCCGCGGGAAGAGTTCCCGAAGCTCCAGCCGCGCAGCAAAAGACGCCCGCCCCGCCCCGCTTCTGGAGTGCGCAATCATGGACCTGGGCCGGAGGCGCCGTCGCGGCCCTCCTGTTGGTTGCAGTCTTCGTCGGCGTGCATTTCAATTCGGGTCGGGCCCCGGCAGGTTCGCCGCAACCCAGTGCGCTGCCGCCGCAGAGCACCCCCGGCACAGTCGAGCCTGGCGGGGCAGCGCCACCGCCTGAGAGCACCCCTGGCACAATCGAGCCTGGCGGAGCAGCGCCGTCACCACGAGTTTCGCCTCAGCCTGCCCCGCACAACCCGGCCTCGCTGAAAGATACGATGAGAACTCTTCAGAACCAGCTGAGCAGCATCGGAACCGTGAACTATACCGCCTACATCCAGAACAAGACCAACGGCAGCACCTCGCCAAAGGCCTTCCTCAAGCAATTCACCAACGTCGTCGCCGACCCGGCCCAATGTCGCGTCTCCTACCATTTCAGGGTGTCGCAGGGCGGCGCCGTCACCAAGGACAAAGACGCCTGGTTTATTCTGCCCGCCGTGACCAGCGTCCTCATCGAGCCGGAGAGCCAATTACTAACCCAGGAGAGCGCTGCACAAGGCCACGCCAACAACGTCGTCACCTCGACCACACCACCAATGACCGCGCTCATCGTACGGCGAGCCTCCGTTTACAACGCGTTCCCATTCGCCGATATCGGTTCCGCGAATCGCTTTGCTAACAATGTGAAGCAGGCCGTCAAACTCTGCGGCGGTCATCTCGCGAACTGATCAACTCGCGAACCAATCGGGTTGCGAACTGACCGGGCGCCGCTACTTCTTCACCTTGCGCGCCTCCGCATCCGGATCCCAGAAATCCGCGGGCAGATTCTGGTTGAAGCTCACGTGCGTTAAATAAAACTGGCGGACGGTATCGCCATTCTTGAGCCGCGTGACCGTAAACGGGGTAGGGAAGCCGTCGATCACGTGGTAGTCGTCGTACTCCTCTGTCTCCGTGTTCTTGTCGTGATACGTGGGATCGCGCCACTCAAAGCTGCGCGCGAGCGGTAGATGCGTCTGCTCGTCCATGAGAATGGTGATGGCATCGTTCTGGGGAGAAATCATCGTCACCTGCAGGGCCAGGTGCCGCTCGGACATGTGCTCGCCCTCGTAGAGCAAAATCGTATTCGGATCCTTGAGCCACACTCTCATCGCCAACTCGATAGAGTGGTCGCGTCGCCGCAGAAAGTCGTCCACAATGTCCTTGTCCTGCGGTTTCTTGCCGCGGTAGGTCACTTCCCATCCCTGCCGGCCCACAAAAAACTCCACCACGTCGCGGTGCTTGGTCACTTCGACGCGGTCACGGTCCGGCCACTCGTGAAATTCGTAAAGATCCTCGGTTCCCAGGTCGGGATTGCCCTGGAAGAACGCGGCAATGTGCCCCTGCTGCATCTCATTTTTCATGTCGAGCCACGCCTGCCCGCCCAGCGCCTTCACCATGGCATCGAGCGCCTCGCGCGCCTGGCGAGCATTTTTCTGCGCCGCGTCGTCCGTCGCCTGCGCCTGCGCACGCATCGCATTGGGCGCCATCAGCGCCATTGCCGCCAGCAGCATCGTTGCCACTTTCCCGAATCTCATCATTTCCCTCGTAGCAGCTCTCAGCCATCAGCTTTCGGCCTTGGAACTCGAGCTGTTGGGCGTCTTGCACTCCCAATTTCCTAGTCCCTTAGTCCCTAGTCCCTTAGTCCCTGCTCTTATCCCACCAGCACCGCTCCGCCGTTCACATTCAGCACTTCGCCCGAAATGAATCCAGCCAGCGGCGTGCAAAGAAAAACAATTGGACCGGCAATCTCTCGCGGGCTTGCCACGCGTCCCAGCGGAATCGCCGCGGCAATCTTCTCGCCCGCCGCCGGATCGGCCAGCGTGGATTTCGACATGTCCGTAGCCACCCACCCCGGAGCGACGCAATTTACACGAATCCCCTTGGACGCGAGCTCCGTCGACAGGCTCTTGGTAAGACTGATCAACGCGCCTTTGGTCACGGCGTAGTCGGCGTGGTACGCCTCGCCCCGCTGTCCCGCCGTAGAGCTGATCAACACAATATGTCCCCGCGCGCCGGAACTTGTAGCGCCGGTCTCCAGACCGGCTGTAACGCGGGTCTCCCGACCCGCGCCGGGCGCCTGCATAAGCATCTGCCCCACTGCCGCCTGCACCAGCCCGAACACCGCATCCAAATTAACCGCGAGCGTGTGCCGCCACTGCGCCTCATCCATCCTTGTAATGGGCACATCTTCGGCCTCCCACACGCCGTGATTGGCCACCAGAATATCCAGCCGACCCATCGCAGCCACAGCGCTTTCCACGAGCCTGCGCCCGTCGGCCGGCGAGCTTAAATCCTGTTCGATAGCCACGCAGAGGCGATTGTCTGTTCCGCCGCACTCTGCCGCCAACGCCTCGGCCTGCGCCCGCGCCTTCCGGTAACTGAAGGCCACTCGCGCCCCGGCCTCGCGCAACAGGCGCACGGTCTCCGCGCCAATGCCCCGCGACCCGCCCGTCACCAGCGCAACCTTCCCGCCAAGATCCAGAGCGAACGCCATAGGCCCACGCTAAAACATTGTCAGAGGGGATGTCGAGATGTCTCGCAGATTCAGACCGCCCGCAGCGCCCGTGCCGGCAGCAGGATGATGGATTTCACCAGTTCCAGCACTCCGCCCACGGCGATGCCCAACACGCGGAACGGCAACAGCAGAAGCCAGATAAACGGATAGAGCACCAGGGCCAGCACAAGACCAAAAGAATGCAAAAGAGAAGGAACTTGACCATCGCTTCGCTGCCTCGCGAGTCAATGTCTGCATTGACTGACTTCAGAACTATTCTACGTAGGCGGGGCGGCTAAAGTTCCGCCCTCTTGCGTGGGATCCTTCCGGATCATTAACGGCTCGACTCCAGGATCGTGCCGTTTTCGCCGACGGCCCACAGATGCTGGCCGTAGATGGCCCCGGATACCGACTGAAGGGCTTCCGACGTGCCGCTGTTGCGTTTCTTCCAGCTCGCGCCCCCGTCGACGGACTCCAGAATTATGCCTTTTTCGCCGACGGCCCACAGTTGCTGGCCGTCGGCGGTGCCGAATACCGAGGTAAGACTATTTGTCGTGCCGCTGTTGCGCGGCATCCAGATTGTGCCGCCATCATCCGACTCCAGAATCGTGCCCAAAAAACCGACGGCCCAAAGACGCTGGCCGTTGCTGGTCCCGAAGATCGAGTAAAGACTCGATGCGGTGCCGCTGTTGCGGTCCGTCCAGCTTGCGCCCCCGTCGTCCGACCCCAGGATCGTGCCCTCACCGGCGCCGGCCCACAGGTGTTTGCCGTCGCTGGCCGCGAAGATCGAAAGAATCTCTTGTGTCGTTCCGCTTTTGCGCGCCACCCAGGTCCCGCCCCCATTCTCCGACTCCAGAATCGTACCTTGACCGCCTCCGGCCCACAGACTCCCGCCGTCGCTGGAGAACGAGGTGAGCTCTTGTTTTGTTCCACTGTTGTATGCTGTCCAGGTTGTGCCCCAGTCGTACGACTCCAGAATCGTGCCTTTGTCGCCGACCGCCCATAGACTGAGGCCGCCGAAGAGGCAGAGGATTGAAGTGAGGTTATTTGTTGTGCCGCTGCTGCGCGCCGCCCAGGTTGCGCCGCCGTCGTCTGACTTCAGAATTGTGCCGTTCACGCCAACGACCCACAGAGCCCGGCCGTCGTCGGTCCCGCAGATCGAATCAAGGGCATATCTGGTGCCGCTGCTGCGCGCTGTCCATTGTTTTTCGCGGCTCATGTAAATCACCAACAGCACAATCGCAATCACCAAAGCCGCCCCTCCAGCGACGGCAATCACCCACTTGCCTGGATTCCGAGCTTTCTTCTGATCCACCGCGGAAACCTGCGTTTGATCTTGTGCCGATTCCTCCCGCGGCTCGGGCGCACCGGTAGCCGCCTCCTCGGTAGGAACTTCAGCGGGCTCGGAGATGTCACTGACTTCAGAAGCGGCTTCGGTTAGCGCAGAAGCAGGTTCTCGCTGCCGCGTGATCTGTTCAGCTTCTCTCTCGGCGCGCAAAGCGGCAGGTGCCGCTGTCCCCTGCTCCGCCTGTCTCCTCTGTGATTCCTCCGCTTCGCGTTCCCGCTGCTGCTTGATCTGCTCCGCTTCTTGCTCGGCGCGCAATGCGGCTTGCTCCGCGGCCTCCCGCTCTTCGGCTTCCCGAGCGGCGCGGACCAGATCTTCCTCAGGCGGAGCGTCGTGAGCCTTCAACGCCGCAACAGGGGAGGCGGGAGGTTGTGGGGCCTCGCGAATCCTCTTTAATTGCGCTTTGAGGCCGTCGAGAATCTGATACCGCACCTTGGCCCATTGCGGCTCGCTCTCCGTGTATTCGATCAGCGGGCTGCTGGGAACCATCTGCCGATCGGCCAGGAAGGGATACTCGCTCCAGTCGCATGGCTCGACGAGCACCGGCACCACGATCATCTTTCCCAGCCGCGCGCGCTCCGCGATGCGGGGCATCTCCCGGTTCTCAATGAACTCCGAGTTCAGGAAGCTCTGGCTTACGATCAGCAGAGCGATCTGCGATTGATCGATCTCCGATTCGATGTAGCGCCTGAACTCATCGCCGGGCTTGAGTTCTTTATCGAACCAGAAAGCCACTCTGTGCCGGCGCAGCGATTCCATGAGGAAGGGAATCAGGCTGTACCGATAATCCGGGTCCAGCCATCTCCGGTCCTCGCGCGCATAGCTCACAAAGACGCGGACGACATCATCGGGTGCGCTGGGAATTCCAGTGGTGCTCATGATTTCAATCACCGCTTAGACGGGGAAATTCGGGTAGGCCTACTATAGCGCGTACCCGCGCCGGGAAGAAGAAAAATCGCGGGGATTCAGCTCCGTTTCGATTTTGCGCTGGGCGCCTTGGCGTGTCGGGCGAGCAATTTCTTGCGCTCGCGAATCACCTTGGCGCGCTCTTTCTCGGGAAGAGCCAGCACTGCCTTCGTTTTTTTGGGGAGCCTCTCGAAGATCAACCCGTGCGCCAGCCGCAACTCGTCTTCAATCTCCCGCGGTCGAAACACATCCCAGCGCTCCACGGCCACCCAATGCGCGCGCGCCAGGTGTGGCGACGCAAGAATCCCCTCGCGCTCCAGCAGCTCATGAAATCGCTCGGCTCCGCAATGGAACCACAACACGCCCGTGCCCATGCCGTCGAGATCGGTCATGGCAAACATTTTTCCGCCGATGTCGCGGTCGCCCGCCCAATAGACCAGGTGGTGTCCCCAGTTCAGCGTCTCCGAAACGTGCGGCAGCTTGAGACAGATCTCGCGAATACGCTCGTTGTCCATTTCGCAGAGTGTAACTCCGCAGCGCGAGCTCTGGGCAACCTTGAGCGGGCTGCGCTGATTCGGCAATTCGGCTGGGCGCATTTTCCCACCCATTTCCGCCCAGCCACCCCACGAACGAAGACCTGTTCGTGGGGGCCCCGGTCACGCGGAAATGGATGGGGCACGGGAACAGTAGCTTGTTGGCGAATCAACAGGCAAGCCAAGCTCTACACGAATCCGAGATTATTGGTGCTGAAGTTTCCAATCGACGGCAGCACCGCAGGCAGTTCGCCCACGCTCACGCCAAACCACTGTGCGAGGGTGGCCGCATACTGCGAACTGGCCGTCGTTGGAACCCAGCGGCCGTTCGAGTCCGAATCATCGGGGCCGCCCAGCGCCAAAGTCGGATAGGCGCCATAGATTTTTCCGCCTTTGACCGCGCCGCCCAGCACGATGTGGTGCGCTCCCCAGGCATGATCGCTGCCGTTGTTCGAGTTCGGCTGGAAGGTGCGGCTGAAGTCCGACATGGTAAAAGTGGTCACCTCGCTGGCCACGTTCAACTCCACGGTGGCGTTATAAAAAGCGGCGAGAGCTGGAGAGATCTCCGCCAGCAACGAGCTCTGCAGCCCCAGCTGGCCGGCATGCGTGTCAAAGTTGCCGATGCCGGCAAAGAAGATCTGGCGCTGCACGTTGAGTGCGGAGCGCACCTGAATAATCTGGGCAATCTGCTGCAACTGCGCGCCCAGCCCGTTATTCGCCGGGAAGACTGTTTTCAGCGGCGTAATGGACTGCACCGCGTCAGCCAGCGTCTTGGCGTACGCGTACGCATTTGTGGTGATGGAGTCGTCGGCCTGCACCAGCGAAATGCCGGTGTCCAAAGTCAGCAGCGCCTGCGCGGTAAGTTGGCGCGCCGTGCATTCCGAGCCTTCCGAGCAATTGGCTTCGCCCAAATTGCCTGGCGACACAGAAACCGGCGTGGTCGAATTGCCGTTGCAGAACAACGTGTCTCCGGCCACCGAAGTAATCATGGGGATGGATGCGCCCTGGTTGTAGCTGGCTCCGAGCACATCGGCCATGCGGCCGGCCCAGCCCGTGGGAGTGGCTGCGCTTTGGGCGGCGTTTTGCCATTCCAGTTGCTGGTCGGGATGCGAAAACAAGTTTGTGGGAGCGGTCTGCCCGGCCTGGTATTGCGCCCGCGTAAGCGGTTGCACAAGAGTTCCCACATTGGCGACGAAAGCTGCATTGCTGCTGTTGAAGAGCGTTTGAATGTCGGGCAGGCTGGGGTGCAATGCGAAGTTGGGCGCGGGAGTCAGGGGCAACAGCGTATTCTGCGCCAGCGCCAGATCGCCGCGCAAAGAAGAGTACTGCCCATAGCCGGAGGCATCAAACGGAATCAGCGTGTTGTTGGCATCGTTGCCGCCAAACAGAAACACGCACACCAGCGCCTTGTAGCCGCCCGAACTTTGTGCCAGAGCATTGAGCGCTCCAAACGGACGCAGGCCCAGAATATTGCCGGCCGCGGCAAGACTCGCGCAACTGATGAAGGTTCTCCGGTTTGTTCGCATGGCGTCTCTCCTATGGGGATCGGACTCGCTCCGACGCCCGTTTCTAGTGCATGACCTTGTATTGCGACGACGTGATCACCAGGAAAGTGGCCACGCGCACCTGTTGCGCCGTTCCCAGGCCATTGATGGCGCTCAAAATCTCAGTGCGCATGTCGGTCGGCATCTGCCCGTGCATGAAGATCGTGCCCAGCATATCCACCATTTGGCCGGGACTGCTGGCTGCAAGCTGCCCCAGCGGGCTGGTGGCGCTCAGGTCGATGGTGAAGCTGGTAATTTTGTTGTTTACCAGGCTATCGGCAAGGGAAAGGCGCAGCACCGCCGATGCGGTATTTTCCAAATCGAACTCCGGCGCGTTCAGCGTAGTTCCCGGGACCACATAGCTCGGGGGGAAGAAGTTGAAGACGCTGCCCGAGCGGTAAGGGCGCTGGTTCAGGTTGTTGGAGTAATTCGACAACGAAAAATACGAACTGTTCGGATCGGTGTTGGTAAATCCAACGGCGCGCAGAAAGTTCGTCATCCACAGCATGGGTTCGCGCAGATGCCCGCCGTCGAAAGTCGGTTCGGTATCTCCCGCGCGCGCTTCCGTGTCTTTCAGAATGGCGCGGATCACGGCCTGCATGTCGCCGCGCACGCCATTGCCATTGTTGGCGAATACCGCGGAGATACGCGCCACGTATGCGGGACTTGGCGTGCTGGTGACCAGGTGCTGAATGAGCTGCTTGCACACGAACGGCCCCACATTGGGATGGTTGAAGATGTTGGTCAGCGCGCCCTGCAGGTCCTCCTCTGCGGTCTGGCCTCCGGGCAACACCGTGCCATTCAGGAGCGTCTTCGACGAGGTATCGTGCTCACTCTCCACGGCCACCATCGGCGCCAGGTAATTCGCCGTGCCGTTGGGAAATTTGCTGGGTACGCCGCCGCTGGCCGTGGCATAAGTCCAGCCGGTGTAAGCGGCGGCAAACTCCTGCACCTGGTTCTGCGTATAAGTGGGAATCGGATTTCCGCTGCCGTCGAGCTGCAAAGTGCCATCGTCATTCAGCAAATCCAGGCCCAGGGTGAACAACTGCATCAGCTCGCGTGGGTAATTCTCATTCGGGATTTCGCCCGCAGGAGCCTTGGCGCTGTCCAGCATGTTCAGGTACGCGCCCATCCCGGGCGACACCGATACGTCGTGCATGATGGTGTAGAAATTCGTAAACGCATCCTGCGCCAGCGTGTTGTGGTAATAGGTAATGGTTACGGCATCGTCGGTGTCGCTCGAGATCACGAAGATTTCGCTCAGCGCGAATGCCACTCGCTGCCGCAATTGGTCGGGCCCTGTCAGCACCGTCTGCCACCACTCTGATTCTTCGCAGTTGGTGGGCGTATTCGCAGCCAGGCACACCGCGGGCAAAGGCGTAGGGATGTTCGCAAGCGGCGTATCGGGCGTGTTGAATTGCTGCGTGATCCAAGCGTCCGCGCCCGTCGACTGCACCTGCCGGATGGTGGCGAGCGAAGGCCCGAACGTGGCCTGATCGAGCAGCCGCGATGCCGTGGGCACGGTCGTCAAATAAATGGCCGCATTCACAGCGTTCGAAGCCGCCGCGCCGGGGCTCGGATTCGAGACGTTGACACTCAGCGTCGTGGTGCCGCTGGGAATGGTGACAGTGGCCTCAAGTTCAGACGCAGACACGAACGTCGTCGCCACATTGGCCCCGCCCGCCTGGATCTGGGCGCCATTCACAAAGCTCGTGCCGTCCACCTCGAGCGTGTAGCTGGTTCCGGAGGCCGGCGATGCTTCGGCCGTTGCGATCGATGCAATCGGGTTAAGAATGCTCACCGGTGCGGAGCCGGAAACTGACGGCGACGCCACGCTCACGGCGGTTACATTCACTGTGTTGTTCGCTGGAATCGTCGACGGAGGCGTGTACACGCCCGCGGCGGTAATTGTGCCCACCGTGCTGCTGCCGCCCACAACGCCATTCACCTGCCAATTCACTGCGGTATTCGCTAGATTGCTGACCAACGCGGTGAAGCTGGCCGTGCTTCCCACCCGCACCTGGCTGGCGCCTGAGACGGTGACTGAGGGTTGCTGCTGTTGCGTGGAGTTTCCACCGGCCGAGGATCCGCAGCCATTGATGAACACCATGAAGCCAAACGCGAAGGAGCAGAAAAGACCGCGGAGCCGAACGTTCAAGGGGGACCTCCATACCGCGGGGAAACGAGTCCCGCGAGCAGGGGCGGGACAAGGGTATAGCTGTACTAACCGCGCTCCCGGGGAATAGTTGCGCCCATCGGATGATTTCTTTTGAGATCTGTCACGCGACGCTCATTGTCTGTGCAGCAAGCGGTCGAAACCCGGCCCCTGAAACTTCGCCTCGAAGTCCCTGAACCGCCGCTCCAACTCCCATTGCGCCGCGGCTCTCTCGCTCTTGTCAAGAAACGCCTTGCAATCCGTCGACGGTTTCTCGTCGCCCAGCGCCTGGCCCTTGCAGGCGGTCACCGGCGTGCGGAAGTCGTCCGGCCGGGCCCATAAACTCGCGCCGGGCAGGAAATCGTGCTCCATGCTCGTTCGGGCCAGATTCTTCAGGTCCGCATAGGTCAGGTAATAATCCAGCGCCGCGCGCATATATTCATGCGTCAGGTCGATGCGGCTCACGCCCTCGTCGTCGGTCGAGAGCGCCACCGGCACGTGCACCGAGCGGTACAGAGGAAACGGATGCGCATCCCCCTCGACGCCCAATATTCCCTCGTTCGAGCTCAGGTTGATTTCCACCATCACGTGCCGGTCGACCATCTCCGTCAGCAAGTCCCGGGGCCGGTCCTCGTACATCACGTCCACGCCGTGGCCGATCCGCTCCGCGTGGGCAAGCTCCACCGCTTGGCGAATGTGGAAGCGCAATCCCTCCGGCGGCACCAGCCCCGGCGCGAGTTCGCCTGCGTGCAGGGAAATGTGCACGTTGGGATACTGCGAGTGCAGGAAGCCGACCATCTTCATGTGCATGGTGTAGTCACGCATGGCAACGTAGTCGTCCTCAGGCCGGACGAAGTTGATGCCCACCCACGTGTCATCTTTCGCGTCGATGCTGTCTTCGGCGGTCTCGAAGCCCAACAGGGTTTGCGCGAAAACCTGTTCAGGCGGAAGGTCGCGCAGCACCTGCCAGATGTAGCGAACCTCGACCCGGCAGGCCGGTGTCGCCTGCGCCGTTCCGCAGTGCTCCAGTTGTTTCCGTTGCGCTTCGGCCGCGCGCACTTCTTCTCGGTCCGTGGCCACCTCGTCGCGCAATCCCTTCTCCAGCAACTGCTGACGGATCTGCGCGAACGCCTTTGGATCAGCCTGCGCCAACTCCGGGCTCCAGCCGATATCGCGTGCGATTTGCGAGGCGTGGCTGAAGGGCGGCGTCACCATCAGCTCAAGGTATTGCTCGTTCTGCGCCGCGGCGCGGCTCGCCACTTCGTCAACCCACTCGCCATTGTGATCCTTAAGGCCGCCGGTGCGGTCAAAGACCTCGAAGAACTGGTCGTGCTCGCTCCATCCGGAGGTGGGCACAAAGCTGCGGACGGAAAGCGCATCGATCAGCTTGTCATAGAGCAATTGCGTCTGCCGATCAATGTTGCCGGTGAACTTTGTTGCCGGAATCAGTTTGCCGGTGCAGGGTGGCTTGGCGAGCGAAAGCGCCACCGTATCCACGCACGCTCCGTCCTCGGCGGCGTCGCGGATCAAAGTCTCCGCATACACGGCGCCGGAAAGATGCATGTGCAGATCCGCGCCCTTGGGAAAATCCACCAGGAAAGCACGCAGCGCCTCCGGTCCCTGGTGCAGATTTGCTTCGTAGATCAGCGCGGTTCGCGCTTCGGCTTTGGTAAACGTGCCTTGACTGTTGGGCCTCGGCCCGCACCCGGCCAGAGCCGCCAGCGCAACCGCGGCTCCCCCGATACGGCAGAAGAATCCAATCCAGCTTCGCATAATTGCCTTCCAGTGTATTCCAGCGCCGCAAATCCAGTGGCAGCCCGCGGGATTTGGCTGGCACATTCCGGATTGGTATACTAGGTCTGGTTGTTTTGAGCGCACGGCAAGTGGAAACGCCCACCTCTCCCGGCAACGCCTGACCGGCAGCACCGGAATCCGCGCAGATTCATGCAACTTCTCGTATCGACTGAGGCCAGATAGCTCAGTGGTAGAGCGCGGCCCTGAAAAGGCCGGCGTCGGCGGTTCAATCCCGTCTCTGGCCACCACTCTTTTGCTTTATTGATAAAATTCCGGCCGCGCTCCTGCCGTTGAGCGTAGCGAAGTGGTGTCGCCCGCGGCCCTCCGAAAGGCCGGCGTCGGCGGTTCAATCCCGTCTCTGGCCACCACATCCTAATGTAGTTAGCTACAAATTAGGGAAACTCCCCCAAAGCCCTATCACCCTTGACAATCACGGGTGACAATTATTGCACCGTTGCATGCCATTCGCCGCGCCTCCCTCTTCATCCGGGACTATTTTTGCCCCTGCATACCCGAAGAGCCAGACTGTCCTGAGTACTCGAAGACCACATGGCAGAGGGTTTCTCCGGGCTCCAATTGCTGCGGTTGGGTTCCGCAGAACACATTCATAAACCTGTAGCCGTCCTTAAGTAAAGATACATACTTGGGATCGTCCAGATTAAGGCGTGCAATCGGTTTCGTATGCGTTTCTTCAACGATCACGATGCGAGGGTGAGACGGCAACAAGGCGTTGAACCGATCCTCAGTTGGGTCCTGATCGCTCCACCACCAGAATGGATAAGGAGTATTGGCGAAAATATTGTGATCGAAATAGGGCAGGATTCCCACGGCGGGGTAAGCGCGCACGCGCTTATCGTTTGGACCACTGATATACGTGACCGCAATGGTCGCGCCTTCTCTGACATAGGGGCTTAAGAACTTCGCAGCCGCAGGATCGGGGGAGTATGCGTAGTAGTGGTCGTAGAAGAGCGCATAGCCCGACCAGAGAATTTGGGTCGCAATCATGACCGCCATTGCGATGCGGCCAGCCATCTCAAGCTCGCGGGTGACTGTTGCAGGCGCTTGCCAGGTAACCCAAAGCAGGCAAATCAAAAGTGGGATCACGAGGCCGGCGTGCCACCAGGTGACTGACACTGCACCGGAAAAGGCCGCAAAAAGCACGACTGGCAAAAGGAAATAGAGTTTGTGGCGCGCATGGAGCCACAAGATCATTGCCGTCCAGAATGGTATGGATACGACCCACGGTTGGCACGTCGGCCACACCAGCGAAAAAACCCCTCGCAGAAAGTAGATACTGGATTGCCCGCGGACCGAGGAAAGGATAAGATCGCGGGGCGGCCATGCTGTCCAGATTGCGAAGGCATAGAAAACCAGAAGGAGCAACGCACCAATCAAAAGTTTGCGCCGGTGGTTGAGAGATTCGTTCTCCCGATTGCGAAACTGCTCGATGGCATAAACGGCAGCGAGTCCGCCAGAGATGACCGCGGCATGGAGCGATACATTTGCCAGTAACCCCAGCGCCAGGGCCAGCCTGACTGGACTTTTCTTCCATGCCATTGCGGCGAGAAGCAACAGTAATGGCGCGAGTACATAGTTTCGCGCCACAATCGCGTACTGAAATAAAAGAAAGTAAGTGAACGGCAGCGAGAGTTTCAGGTAACGGGGAAAGGGCGACTTGAAAAGAAGAAGCCACATTGCCGTAGTGGCAATCGCTCCGCAAATCCAGTGCAGGCCGGCGTAGCTGATATGGATGCGAGTCATCATCCACAGCAGGAAATGCCAAAGGCCCGGAGAACCTTCGTAACGAATGTACGTCTTGAACAGAGATGTGAGAGAAAGACTTCTCGCTAACTGCCACGCCTGGGCTTCGTCAACCCACGGTTCATGATAGGGAATTGCGAAGGCAACCAGCGCCGCGTAGAGAAACAGCGCGCCCGATTCCGGCCAAGGCGAGCGCATCGGGTCGGGCGCGCCCTCGAGAACCCAGGCAAATCGCCGTGGGGGAGCAGACTCTCCTTGCGCGAACGGCTTACGGAGTGGGATGGTCGGCCCTTTCCGGTATTGCATACGGCGAAACTCTTGCAGGTGTCAGGTCCGGCTCAACCAGCCAGACCTTCCGGTTTTGGTAGTAACGGATCAACTCTAAATTATCCGCAGCATCCGCATCCTGCGCCCATACGACTTTGGAACCATCGATGTCAGCACGGTTGTAAACCCATTCGTCCCCTGGGTTGTGGTCCGGGCTGTAGCGGACGATCGCCAATTGCCCCCCAGGAAGCTGGCTGAGCCGGGCTTCGATTTGCGCTCGCTCTGTTCCAAAATGCTCCGGGCCAAACCAGGATTCGTTCCAGTCGCTCGGCGGGAATTCGTTCGGCCCAAAATGCAAAGGCGATGCAACCACCCGTATTCCGGCCATCAACGCACAGACCACAACCGTGAGCCGCAGCAAAGCCAATCCCATCGGCCTCCCCTCCGGCTTCCAAAACCGCATGTGCCGCATGGCCTGTAAACCGATGGCATAAAAAGCCGCTGTGAAAGGCGCCACATAGTGAGGCAGAAGATAGATCTCGATGACCATCCCGCCTGCCAGCACAAGCACGCACACAACAAGGAAGCGGATGCGCCGATCCAGAAAGATGCGGCGGACCATAAGTAACGGAGGAAGCAGCGCAAAACCGGCGTAGAAGAGAATTACAAATCCGACTTTCTCCAGGGTGTACGGCACAAACCCCTTCACGGAATGGATGTGGTTATAGAACTTCAGCTCGCCTTCGTGATAGAAAGCCCTCATCTCGGCATATCTATACTTGGGCTCCGGCCGTGCGTGTTGCCACACATAATACGGGGCAATTGCGTAAGTGTTGCGATCGATGGTGTACGGCGGAGTCAGCGGATTGCCGAAGGCGCGAAAGTCGTAATAACCCATCCAGGCCACAGCGGCAATACCAAACACCAGCGTCGCCGCGGCCAGGCGCGTCCGTGCAGCAACGCGCGGCCGGTTCTTGCCCTTCCAGATCCAGTTGCCCAGCACAACCCCAACCGGCAGGCAAAGCAGTACACCCTCGTACGGCCGGGTAAGAACCAGTATCGCGACGCCAATGCCCATCAGCATTGCATAGCGAAGCCTTGCCGTTCTCATCAGCCGCGGCAGTGCGCCCAGAATCAGCGCTCCGCCCAGCGCCGCGAGGGAGCCCCCGGCGTGATAAGTGTTCGTCCAGTAACTGAAAACCCCCAGCCGCAGAACGGCAATCATCCCACCCAGCAAAGCCCAACCGGCCGGAAGCCACGCCTGCAGCATCCAGCACAGCGCCGCGCACATCAGCGCGCTCACGATCAACAAGCCGATCCAGGAATTACCCAAAACGACTTTGCTGGCGGCAAGAATCAGTCCCTGCCCCGGGAAGTACATCGATTGATACGTCGGATTCATGGTGACGTGGATGGTCTCGAAATGGGTCCACATCGCAGGCGTCGGATTGGTCAGTCTGCCGTGAGCAAAAGTATCGCCCGCTAACAGAAAACTGAAATCGTCGGAACAAAATGGAAGGGGAACCGGAAACAGAGGAAGGATGGCCAGGCGCAGTAGCAGTACGCTTAGGCCGACAGAAATAACCGCCAGCCATCTTCTTCGCGCCAGTTGCCCAAACCACCGTTCCATTCGCCGGAAAAAGTTTTGACCGATTCCCGGCCAGCCGAAAGAAATCAAGAACGTGAACGCAGTCAGGCTGAACTCCAGGATGAGAAGCGTCGGGCTGGTGGCATCGGAAGACGGCGTCATCATATTGCCTCGCAGTACCGCTACGCTGTGGACGGCGACCCAGTCCTTTTGAGAGACAGCACGCGAACACTTGCAAGTTGTCCGGCGGCGACCTGGAACCGCAATCAGCGCACCGAGATCAGTGACCGAGTTGCTCAAATTCGGCGATCTGCGCCAAGGTCGCCTGATTCATATCCGCGCCCTGTTGCCAGTCGCGGTACCATTTCACGGTCCATTCCAAATTGGCTTCGATCCCCAGGCGCGGCTGCCAGCCAAGTTGTCGTCGGGCTTTGCTCGTGTCGAGCGTCAGCGAGTGGTGCTCGTGCACGCCTGGAACGGAATCGCGTTCCCAGGTGGCTCCCTCGCCCCACATTTCCGCGAGTCTTGTCGCGATGCGCTCAACCGGCCACGCATCCTCGTCGTTCGGGCCGAAGTTGAACGAGGAGCAAAACTGTGAAGGCGCATCGAGGAGTTTCTCCGCCAGCAGCATGTATCCGCAGAGCGGTTCCAGAACGTGCTGCCATGGCCGAACCGCCTTTGGATTTCTAATCAGCACGGGCTGGCCGGCCTGAAATCCACGGACCAGATCCGGAATCAGGCGGTCCTCCGACCAATCTCCGCCGCCAATTACATTTCCTGCACGCGCGGTGGCCAGGGCGATACGGTGCTCATCGAGATTGAAGAAGGAACTGCGGTAGGCCGAGCATACAATCTCGCTGCATGCTTTGCTGGAGGAGTACGGATCAAACCCCCCGAGAGTGTCGGTTTCACGATAAGGCCAAACCCATTCCTGATTCTGGTAACACTTATCTGAGGTTACGCACACCACCGCGCGCACACTCGGAGTCTTTCGAACCGCCTCCAGCACGTGAGCAGTGCCCATGACGTTGGTCGAATATGTGCCTAGCGGATCCGCATACGAGCGCCGCAAGATCGGCTGCGCGGCAAGATGAAAAACCACCTCCGGACCAAACTCCGTCATCGAGGATTCCAGCTTGGCGTAGTCCCGAATATCGCCGCGAATGTCATCGAGAACGGTAGCCACCGAAGCGGCCGTGAATAGATTGGGTTCCGTTGGCGGGTCGAGCGCATATCCCCGTATCTGAGCTCCCCGGCGGGCAAGCCAGAGTGCGAGCCAGCCGCCCTTAAATCCCGTGTGACCGGTAAGGAGAACTCGCCGTCCGAGCCACGGATTCACCACGTCTTCCACGGCGCCTTCCCGCTGGCCCAAAGTTCCTCCAGCCTCTGCTTGTCACGCAGTGTGTCCATCGGCTGCCAGAAACCATGATGAAAAAAGGCCTGTACCTGATTCCTCGACGACAGCTTCTGCATCGGCTCTTGCTCAAGCATCGTGCTGTCGTCGGGAATATCGCTTATGATCTCCGGCGAAAGGACAAAAAAGCCGCCGTTGATCCATCCGCCCTCTCCCTCGGGCTTTTCCCGGAATGCGCTGATGCTTGTTCCAACGATGCTTAAGCCGCCAAAGCGCGCCGTGGGCTGTACCGCCGTTACCGTCACCAATTTACCGTGACTTCTGTGAAAATCGATCGATGCGGAGATATTCAGATCGCTGACTCCGTCTCCATAGGTCATGCAGAAGTCGCGTTCTCCTTCCAAATACGCTGCAACCTTTCGCAGCCGTCCTCCCGTGCCTGCGTTGTCTCCTGTGTCCACAAGGGTGATATGCCAGGGCTCCGCAACGCTCTGATGCACTTGCATGTGGTTTTCCCGCAGGTCGAAGGTTACGTCTGACATGTGCAGAAAATAATTAGCGAAGTACTCTTTGATCAGATATCCCTTGTAGCCGCAACAGATGATGAAGTCCTTGATGCCGTGCTGCGAGTAGATTTTTAGAATGTGCCACAGAATCGGCCTTCCGCCGATCTCAACCATAGGCTTGGGACGCGTGCTGGTTTCCTCACTCAGCCGTGTTCCCTGCCCGCCTGCCAGAATAACTGCTTTCATTCCAGTTTCTTAGCATCCTTTGGGCTAACGTTCGCTGCGGCAAATCAACCGCAGGATCCGTTTGTAGATCTTGTTCGCTTTCGAATAGCGTACACCACCGGATTCTGATTGTGTGTATGCTGAGGTTACTAATTGGCGATGACGAATAAAGCAGCACATCTTCGGCGGCAAATCCTCAATTTATGCACCGAGTATCTTGCTGAAGCCTTCCCAGTGGCCGAGTTCAAACCCGGCGAATCGCCTGTGCCGGTGTCGGGTAAAGTGATTGACGGCAACGATCTGAGTTCTGTGGTTGATGCGGCACTGGATTGCTGGTTTACGACGGGCCGCTTTGCCGAAGAGTTTGAGCGAAGACTTGCGCGCTTTGTTGGAGTCCGCTGCGCGTCGCTGGTCAACTCCGGATCATCTGCCAACCTCCTCGCCATCAGTGCGCTCACCTCGCCAAAGCTCGGTGACCGCCGGCTCAAGCCAGGCGACGAAGTGATTACTGTGGCTGCGGGTTTTCCTACGACAGTCAATCCGATCATTCAGAATCGTCTGGTGCCGGTTTTCGTGGATGTGACGGTGCCGACCTACGAGATCGATGTGAGCCAGCTCGAAGCTGCGCGCAGCGAAAAGACCAGGGCTGTCATGATCGCGCATACGTTGGGGAATGTCTTCGACCTCGACGCCGTGATGGACTTTCAAAAGAAGCACGACTTATGGCTGATTGAGGATTGCTGCGATGCGCTCGGATCCACGTGGAAGGGACGCCGCGTAGGCACTTTTGGTGAAATCGCAACTGTCAGCTTTTATCCCGCTCACCACATCACCATGGGCGAGGGCGGCGCGGTGCTCACCCAGCGGCCCGATCTGCAGGTTCTGATCGAGTCGTTCCGCGACTGGGGCCGTGACTGCTGGTGCGAACCCGGTAAAGACAACACCTGCGGCAAGCGCTTCGATTGGCAGTTGGGCAATCTGCCTTGCGGGTACGACCACAAATACACCTACTCGCACGTCGGATACAACCTGAAGGCCACCGACATGCAGGCGGCGCTAGGGCTCTCTCAGATCGAAAAGCTGCCCATCTTTATCGAACGCCGCAAGGAGAACTTCCGGTATCTCTCGACCGAGCTCAAATCGATGGAAGACTGCCTGATTCTGCCCGAGGCTACGCCGGGCTCGGATCCCGCGTGGTTCGGCTTCCCCATCGGAGTGCGCGAGGATGCGCCGTTTAGGCGCGAAGACATCGTCCGCGCTCTTGAAGCGAAGAAGATCGCCACGAGACTGCTCTTCGGCGGCAATCTCCTCCGGCAACCAGCCTACGAAGGTTGTGAAGTTCGTGTCCCTGGCCCCTTGCCGAATTCCGATTTCGTGATGAACAACGTGTTCTGGATCGGCGTGTATCCGGGACTGACCAAACCGATGCTCGATTTTGTCGTAGAAGTCATGACCGGCTATGCATCGAACCCAAGTCTGCACAGGCTCGCAAAGCGTGTCCCGGCTGGGTAGCAGCGCACGTTCAGCGATACCATGCTGCCGTGCGCCGGATGGCATCCCGCAGTCCGATTGTCTGACGCAGCCCCAGGCAGTTTTCGGCACTGTGGACGTCAGGCACGTACTGCAAACGCGGCTCACCGGCGATCGGTGCCTTCGCAACTTCCATCTTCAGCGAAGGGTCGAGTTCCTCAACCACGACCTGAGCCAGATCGTGAATACTGATTGCCTCTCCAGACCCGACATTGAACACATGTGGATTCGACCCCGGCAGGGATTCATGCAACAGCATCGTCCATAGCCAGATCGCAAGATCGGCTCCGTAAAGATAGGAGCGCATTGGCGTGCCGTCGCCCCGTACTGCAATGTTCCTGCCCGCCAGAGCGTCTGCAATAAA